>NZ_BSST01000001.1:625992-1251984 GCF_030161395.1 Thalassotalea insulae | reverse complement strand
TACTGCCAAATGTACAAGGACTTTCTGGTCCGTTTGGCTGTTTGAATAAGGCGCGTTATGGCATTTCCTGGGGAGCTTTAGGGGCGGCAGAATACTGCTGGCATGCCGCAAGACAATACACCTTAGATCGTGAACAGTTTGGTCGTCCGTTAGCAGCGACGCAGTTGGTACAAAAGAAGTTGGCGGATATGCAAACAGAAATTACCACTGCGTTATTTGCCAGCTTACAAGTGGGCCGATTAATGGACGCCGGGACTTTAGCACCAGAAGCTATTTCACTAGTAAAACGCAACTCATGTGGTAAGGCATTAGAGATTGCGCGTATCGCACGTGATATGCATGGTGGTAACGGTATAGCAGATGAGTTTCATGTCATACGTCATATGATCAACCTTGAAGCGGTTAACACTTATGAGGGCACTCATGATATTCACGCGTTAATTTTAGGTCGAGCACAAACCGGTATTCAGGCATTTTTCTAATGCTGTTTTATTGATAATAACAAAAGCAAAAACAATAAAAAGTAGTAGGTGAAATGCCATGTCTGATCGTAATCAGAGCTTAAAAGAAAATTTTATTCGTTGTATTAAGCAGCAACAACTGCCGCAATTAAGTGTGTCGTTGACACCAGAAGGGGTTGGGCTATCAGCGAATGATGTTGTTGACTTGTTTGAAACTCAGGTTATCAGTCGTCATTTAGATTTACACTCTCGGGTGATGCAAAAAAATGGTCAAAGCTTCTATACTATAGGAAGCTCTGGCCATGAAGGAAATGCCGCTAGTGCAAAAGCATTTAGACCAACCGATATGGCATTTTTACATTACCGAAGTGGTGCTTTTACCATTCAGCGTGGTAAGCAAGTGGATGGCCAAACCTCAATCTATGATATGTTGCTGTCATTTGCCGCCGCAAAAGATGATCCTATTTCTGGTGGTCGTCATAAGGTGCTTGGTAGTAAAGCATTAGCTATTCCACCTCAAACCAGTACGATTGCATCGCATTTGCCAAAAGCGATGGGGGCTGCATTTTCTGTTGGTTTGGCTAAGCGTCTTGGTCATCAGGGAGAGATGCCAAACGATAGTGTGATCGTTTGTAGTTTTGGTGATGCATCATCGAACCATTCAACTGCCCAAGGAGCAATTAACAGTGCGGCGTGGGCTGCGTATCAGTCGATACCTATGCCGATAGTGTTTGTTTGTGAAGACAATGGTATTGGTATTTCTACTTCAACCCCTAATGGCTGGGTAGAAGCTAACTATAAAGATCGGGCAGGGTTGATTTATTTAACCTGTGATGGTTTGAATGTCTTAGATACTTACCGAACCACGTTGCAGGCGGCAAAACTGGCGCGTGAAAAACAGAAACCGGTATTTTTACATCTCAGACTGATCCGTTTATTAGGCCATGCCGGTTCTGATGCTGAGTTTGTTTATCGTAAAGAGCAACAAATTGATGATAATGAACGTAATGATCCGTTATTACATAGTGCGGCTATTTTACTGGATAATGACATTTTAACCGCTGAGCAAATTGTTGATATTTATCAGCGAATTGCTCAGCGAGTCGTGACGGTGGCCGAACAGGTTATTAATAAGTCGAGACTAGAGAGTGCTGAGCAGGTGATGGCTAGTCTTAATCCGCCAGTAATCACTGATAATCGTTATCGGAATCAAGTGGATAGTGAACAACGGATGAAGCTGTTTGCCCATGAAAAGCATAATCTTAAAAAGAAACAGCACCTGGCTAAGCTTATCAACTGGACGTTAATCGATGTCATGGCAGAGCACAGCAATGTCGTGTTGCTTGGTGAAGATATTGCCCGCAAAGGTGGCGTCTATAATGTCACTACTAAGCTGGTCGATCGCTTTGGTAAAAATCGAGTGATGAATACACTGCTTGATGAACAGTCAATATTAGGCGGTGCCATTGGCTTAGCCCATAACGGTTTTGTGCCTATTCCTGAAATTCAGTTTTTAGCCTATGTTCATAATGCAGAAGATCAAATACGCGGTGAAGCGGCGACGTTATCGTTTTTCAGTAAAGGTCAGTATACCAATCCTATGGTGATCCGCATTGCAGGATTGGCTTACCAAAAAGGCTTTGGTGGCCATTTTCACAATGATAATTCGTTTGCGGTATTTCGTGATATTCCAGGGTTAATTTTAGCTTGTCCATCCAATGGTGGCGATGCGCAGCAGATGCTAAGAACCTCAGTGCGGCTGGCTCAAGAGCAGCAGCGGGTGGTGGTGTTTTTAGAACCCATCGCGCTTTATATGACTAAAGATTTGCATCAGGAAGGTGATGGTTTATGGACCTTTGATTATCTTGAACAAACACCCGAACAAGCGACTGAGGATCTTGCCACGCAAATGACAGTGAAAGTGGCTGGCGAAGGTCAGGATTTATGTATTTTGACTTATGGTAATGGCTATTATTTATCGCGTCAGGCGCAACAAGAATTAGCGCAACAGGGAGTGAATGCCCGAGTTGTTGATTTACGCTGGTTAGCACCATTAGACGAAGCCGGCATTATTGAGCAGGTAAAAGATTGTCAAAAAGTATTAATTGTTGATGAATGTCGACAAACTGGATCGATCAGCGAAGCGTTAATGGCGTTATTAACTGAACATTGTCACGAAAAAGCCGCACAGCAGATCAAACGTTTATGTGGTGCAGACAGTTTTATCCCATTAGGCAGTGCGGCGTATCATGTTTTACCTTCTAAAGATGACATTGTTGCTAACGCGTTATCACTATGCCAGTCACCAACTAGGAAAATAAAATGACCAATACCAAGAAACAAAGAGCAGTGGTGATTTGTCCTGGGCGAGGAACCTATAATAAGGAAGAATTAGGTTATTTATCGCGTTTTCATAGTGATAAATCGTCATTTATTGAGCACATCGATCAGTATCGAACCCTGCAAAATCAGGCGCCGATCAGCAAGCTTGATAGCATGGATAAATACAGTATGCGTACTCATACCGCCGGTGAAAACGCTTCTGCACTGATTTATGCCTGCGCTTATGGCGATTATCAGTCGATTGATAACGATAAGTATGACATTGTTGCCGTCACTGGGAATTCTATGGGCTGGTATATTGCATTAGCAGTTGCTGGTGCGTTAAAAGCTTATGGCGCAATTGAACTGATTAATACCATGGGGTCGATGATGACTGATGGGATTATCGGCGGGCAATTGATTTACCCTGTGGTTGATCAGTACTGGCAACGGGATAAACAACGAGAACAGCAGGTATTGGCTTTGGTGACAGAGGTTAATCAAAGAGCTGATTGTCAGGTTTATATTTCGATCTATCTTGGCGGTTATATTGTACTGGGCGGCGATAAAAACGGCTTGCAGGCGATGCAGGAAAATTTGCCAGTGATCGATGATAGATACCCGATGAATTTATTTAACCATGCGGCATTTCATACCCCACTGTTAAATGAGATATCTTCCAAGGCGCAGCAGATGCTGGCACCGTCTTTGTTTCATTGTCCTGATGTACCATTGATTGATGGTCTAGGAAATATCTGGCAGCCTTATGCAACGGATTGTCAGGCATTATATGATTATACTTTAGGCACGCAAGTGGTAGCGCCATATAACTTTAGTAAGGCAATTGAAGTGGCGGTTAAAGAATTTGCCCCAGACAAATTAATTATTTTAGGACCAGGAGCAACACTTGGTGGTTCTGTCGCGCAATGCTTGATTGAACATCAGTGGCAAGGATTAAATTGTAAAACCGACTTTATTGAACGACAAAAGCAAGATCCCTATATTTTGTCTATGGGGATTGCTGAGCAACGGGCGTTAGTGATTTAAACTAGCCATGCGTGCAGCAATAGCATAAATATTCAACCAAAAGCAATAAATATAAACTTCACTTCGCTAATTGTCAGTAAGGACTAAAATTTAACTAAATACTAAGTGAATAAAAAAGTAGGATTTACTTAGGAAACTAGCTAAAATATCAGTGAGTAAAGGTTAGCTTTTAGGATAATAATGACATCAGAACGTAAGAAGAATGAAGCCGAATTGGTTTTGGCATTTAAAGCCTTATTGCATGAACAATGTTACGGTTCACAAAGCCAGTTAGCGGACGCTTTAGCTGAGCAAGGCTTTAAAAATATGTCGCAGGCTAAAATTTCCCGTTTGCTGTCAAAATTGGGCGCGGTAAAAATGCGTAATGCCAGTAATCAGGTGGTGTATATTCTGCCGGATGAATTGGCGATCCCGAAATCCCGTCAGGCCATTCAATCTGTCGTGGTCAGTGTTAAGCATAATAATATGCAGATCATTGTTAAAACAGGCATTGGTGGCGCACCGTTAATTTCTCGTATGTTAGACAGTATGGGGGAGTCAGCAGGGATCTTAGGTACACTCGCTGGCGATGATACCATTTTTATTGCGCCAGTTGATGTTAATAAAATCGATCAAATTACCGATGATATTAAGCGCTTGCTTGATGTTTAATATCGACTGTTTTTACTTATTTTTGTCATTAAGAGGAAGTGGATGTCACTTCCTTTTTTTGTCGTTAAAAGCGAGAGTTGTTAGCTTTCTATCAGATCAAACACATAACGAGTGGTGCTGGCAAATGGCTGTGTTGGTGTTAACAAGGTATTGTCCAAAGTGACACCTTTTTCTTTATTGTTAGCACGCTGAGGTTCTAAGCACAGCGCCGCTCTGCGCTGATAGCAATAATTATTTTTTCCAATATGACTGCCATCTATGTAATTTGCTGTATATAGCACCATGCTTGGCTGATCGGTATAGATTGTCATCCGCCGGCCTGAATTAGGTTCTACTACCTGAGCTGCAAATGCTTGTACTGATATCGCGTTATCGTTGAGCAGCCAATAATTATCATAACCTTTGCCAATGGCAATTTGTTTATTGTCAGCATCAATATCCTGAGCCAATGCTTTTAACTGTCTAAAGTCATGTGGTGTATGGTCTACCTGTGCAATTTCCCCCGTTGGATAGGCTCGTTCATTCATCGGTAAAAAATAGTCGGCATTAATGGCGACTTGATGGGAATGCACATTGCCACTGTTATGACCGGCAAGATTAAAATAACTGTGCTGAGTGAGATTAACTAAGGTTGGCTGATCGGTTTTAGCCAAATATTCAACAATCAGTTCATTATTATCATTAAGGTGATAATTGACGGTAAAATTAACGGTGCCAGGAAAACCTTGCTCACCATCTGGACTGGTGTATGACAGTGTTAAACAGGCAGTATCTGCATTTTCGCTGGTTTTGGCACGCCATAATTGTTTATTCAACCCTTGCTTACCACCATGTAACTGGCTGTCTGGGGCATTGAGTGTTAGTTGATGTTGTTGGCCATTGATTGAAATTTTGCCTTGATGGATGCGCCCAGCATAGCGGCCGATGACTGCGCCAAGATAATAGTTGTCAGCTTCATAGTCTGCAACATTATCATAGCCTAAGACGATATCGGTAAGGCGCTGAGTTTTATCTGGCGTAAATATTGAAACGATGATGGCGCCATAATTGGTGATTTTTACCTGCATGCCATTCGCATTGGTTAAAGTATAAAGTGAGGCGAATTCGCCACTAGTTAGCTGACCGAAATCTTGTTGGATGATGCGATTAAATGCCAAATGACTACTCAAGTATCTTCCTCTGCGATAATTTCATGCTATAGCCCTTTCTATACTAAGTGATTTACCGGCGCAATAGCTAGTATTGTTATCTCAAGGAAAAATAATTTACTGGAATTATTAAAAGGAACAAATTAGCGTTTAAACGAATTGTTGGTTATCACAAAAATGGCAATACTTTATCTAAATACTATTTGCTGCTTTTGTTGATTATCTCTACCATAAGTTACTGTGTTATCAAAATTATAGGAACCAGTCAGCTTAATGAAAAATATGATTATCAGAGCAGCCACGGATGCGGACTTAAATCAGTTAAAGCAGTTTGAGCAAGGAGTGATTGAGGCAGAGCGACCGTTTGATCAGTGCTTAAAACCTGACCCTATTCAGTATTATGATTTAGAACAACTTATCAGTGCGGAACAATGCTACTTAGTGGTAGCAGAGCTACAAAATAATGATCGGAGCGGCAAGCTTATCGCCAGTGGATATGCGCGTATTGAGCAGGCAAAACCTTATGTTAGCTATAATTTTTATAGTTATTTAGGTTTTATGTATGTTGACCCTGAGTTTCGTGGTCATGGGGTTAATCAACAGCTCATTAAGCACCTGGCAGATTGGTCGAGTGAACAAGGAGTCACTATGATGCATTTAGATGTTTTTGCTGATAATTTACCCGCCATCCGTGCGTACCAAAAAGCTGGTTTTAGTGCCAGTTTGCTGGAAATGCGCTGTGATATTACCAAAATGTAGTAAATACAAGGCTAACTGCTTGTAAAGTAAGCGTTATCCTTGTGTTTTATGTTCAGTCACTGGCAATAAAATAGCCAGTTCACCTTAGTTGAACATACTTAACAAAAAGAGACTTAATTTTTTTGGTATTTTTTATCGTAATTTAAAAAGTTGTACTACAATTAAATAGCGAAGCAGATTCCACTTCTTTGTTTCATGAGCATGCGTCTTAATGTGCATAATAGCAGTTACCATTAAGGCGCATTTTACTCCCAATGATTGATTTCCCTTCTTTGAGCTGTTTAATTACTATATTCTGATATAGTATTGATTTGTTTATATTTCTCGTTTTAATAGGTGTGCTTAATGTCATCAAATCACTATAGCCGTTGGTTAATGATTAAAAATTTAGCTATCTTTCAAATAAAATTAGCATGTGATGCATTAAGGGATCTATTGTTAAGCCCGGTTTCTTTTATTTGCACATTCATCGATATTATCAAGCAACCGGAACAAGCAAATAGCTACTTTGAACAATTAATGAAAACGGGTCAGTACAGTGATCGCTGGTTAAATCTTTTTGGAGAACAGTCAGGTGGAAGTGTTCATAGAAAAGCTGGTGCTAGCCATCAAAGCGTAGCAGAGCAACAGCAAGCGTCAGCTGCTAATGTTGATCAGTTATTTGATAAAATTGAGAGCATCTTAAAAGAACAAGAAGTCAACGAAAAATTAACGGCTGCAGCAAAATATAAAATCAGTCAGTATGTTGCTTACTGGTCAAAAATACAAAACGCTAGTGCACCGCATAATACTAATGAAAGTGAAATTTCAGCTGAGGCGAACAGGCCACATCGTCATAAACCGTCATAAACTACAATTTTTAATCTTGCGATAGTATATTTATTGCTTTTCTCCTTGCCTGTGACTGGGTAAAATGAATTTTTATACCAATATAAGATAAGCGCTGTTTGTCGATAGCCGCTCAATATTTATGACCCCAGCTTTTCATTACTCTACTCGTTATTTGTTAAATAAAGCTTATTTTAGCGAATGCTATGAGCAATCCGTTACCCAAGATTATTCTTGGCGCGCTTATGCCAAAGCATTGTTTTTCTGCTTATTTGGCGGCGTGTTAGTGATATTTACCCCGCTCAATCCTTATGTTGCCTGGTTTATCTTTGTTTTGGGTCTGGTGGAAGCGCTAAGTGTTTACTATCAAAAGCCGTGGTGGTTAGTCAGGCAAATGTTAGGTAAAACCGCTAATAATGAAATCACTTTAACGATAGATGATAAGGGGATTCAAAGTCGTTCTTTCTATGGTCAACAACAACTGTTATGGCAAGATATTAATGGCTTAATACAGACTGAACTAGGCTGGATTATTACGCATCAAGCAGGAAAAAATTATATTTCTGCCAGCGTGTTATCGGCTGAAGCGATTGACTACTTGCAGCAACAAGCACAGCAGCTATCAAATTAACCGTTAAGCTATGTTTAATTCCTCCGAGCCAGTTCGCTTAAGTCGTCGCAAGTTTCTATTTTGCTTTTTTAGCTTGTGGTTAGTGGCAATTTACTTTTCTTCGTTAGCTGTTACAGAGCTAACAAACTATAGCTTGTTTAGTTTGCTTGGCGTACTTGGTGCCATTTTTGCTAATTCGACCGGTGCAGGAGGTGGTGTGGTTTTTATTCCTGCATTTAATCAATTGGCATTTACTGAGTCTCAGGCTATTGCCACTAGCTTTGCTATTCAGTGTTTTGGTATGACAGCTGGCGCTGTGACCTGGTGGCGACATTATCGTAGCGAAAAAACGGAATTACGGTTATGGCTGGGATTTAAACGTATTATTTGTGTTGCTGCTATTAGCGCTATCCTTGGTCTGTGGCTGGTTTATGGCAACAAAATTCAGGCTCCTTCGAGCTTACATCAAAACTTTAGCTGGTTTTCACTGGTGCTTGGCTTGTTTATTGTCATTAGTGTTTATTTTGTTAAGCCGTCAAGAGAGCGCAGTCAGATTAAAATGGTGGATTATTTTGCCTTGGTTGTTATCAGTTTAGTTGGTGGTGGTGTTACCGCTTGGCTGTCGGTTGGTGTAGGGGAATTACTGGCTATTTACCTGATTTTGCGCCGCTTCGACGTCACTATGGCTGTAGCAGCGGCAGTGATAGTATCGGCGTTTACCGTGTGGTCAGCGATTGCTCAACATACGTTAGTCGCATTTAATGTTTACTGGCAAGTGATGTTATTTGCTGGCCCTGGGGCGGTATTAGGCGGGATATTAGCAAAAACTCTGGTCAGTTATTTATCTGCCACTAAGTTGAAGCTGTTTTTTGCCTGCTGGCTATTGGTAATAGGCTTTGTTGGTATTAAGGTTTAACGGTGTTAGTGTTTAATTTTGGGTTAAATGAGAACTATTCTCAAAATTGTTGACAGCTTGCGCTTTGTTCATTAGGCTTGCAGCACATTTGGGCGCTATGCCTGACATTTCGTTTAATAATGAATAAAACTGGAATTGATATGTTAAAAAAAGCATTAGGACGTTGCCTATTATTGGTTAGTGTAATACTGCCAAACCTTATGGTTCAGGCGGAAGAAGTGAATGTTTATTCTTACCGTCAGCCGTTTTTGGTAAAACCTCTGTTTGATGTTTTCACCAAGCAAAGTGGCATCAAAGTTAATGTGGTGTTTGCAAAAAAAGGTATGGCAGAGCGCTTAATGCGAGAAGGTGAATACAGTCCTGCGGATGTACTGCTCACTACAGATATCAGCCGTTTAGTCGAGCTACATGATAAAAAGTTGTTACAGGCTGTGAGTTCTCAAGTATTAGAACAAGCAGTACCACAGCAGTTTCAGGCGACAGATGATACTTGGTTTGGTTTAACAACACGGGTGCGCAATATCTATTCGGCAAAACGTTTGGGTAATATTAGTATTAATTATGAAGATTTGGCGGATGCTAAGTATAAAGGACGGATTTGTACCCGCAGTGGAAAACATCCTTATAATGTCGCTTTGGTGGCGTCGATGATTGCTGAGCACGGTGAAGCAAAAACATTAGAGTGGTTAAATGGTGTAAAAGCTAACTTAGCACGTAAACCACAAGGTAGTGATCGGGGGCAGGTTCAGGCCATTCATCAAAATTTATGTGATTTGTCTTTAGGTAACAGTTACTACTTTGGCAAGATGCTTAAGGATGACAAACAAAAAGTGTGGGCAGATGCGGTCAATATTAATTTTCCTAACCAAGGAAATCGTGGTGCGCACGTAAATATTTCAGGGGTTGCTTTGGCAAAATATGCGCCTAATAAAGCCAATGCAATAGCGTTAATGGAGTTTTTAGTCTCTGAAAAAGCGCAGAAAATGTATGCCGAAACTAATATGGAATACCCTGTACGTGCAGGCGTAGCAGTATCAAAATTAGTGGCATCTTGGGGCAAGTTTAAAGCGGATACTTTATCGTTAGAACAAATTGCAAAACACCGCAAAGCGGCAATTAAATTAATTGATCAGGCAAAGTTTGACCTTTAACAGTATTGTATTTTGATCCGGGGCAATAAACATTACGCGTGGCAGTCTACCAGTTGGTTAGTAGCACTGGTGCTAATTGCACCTGTGCTGGTGATGCTGCTATCGGGGCTATTTGCCTCAGGTGAATTATTTGTCCATTTATGGCAAAGTGTTTTACCTACCTACATTAGTAACACCTTAATTTTGTCAGTGCTAGTGGTTGGTTTTAGCCTGTTATTTGGCATTCCAAGCGCGATTATAATTAGCCAAACACAAGTGATTGGCCGACAATACCTGAGGTGGTTATTATTACTACCATTGGCCATGCCAGCTTATCTAGTGGCATACCTTTACACCGATTTATTTGATTACGCCGGTCCGGTGCAGCGTTTTTTACGTGGTTGTTTTCACTGGCAAGCGCCGAGTGATTACTGGTTCTTTGATATGAGAACGTTGACCGGTGCCGCGGTAATGTTAGCATTAGTCTTGTTTCCATATGTCTATATGCTAGTACGCACTGCATTTGAAAGTCAGGATCAACAATTAATCCGCGCCAGTCAAAGTTTAGGGCTTACTCTCAGACAAAGTTTTATCAAAGTTTCATTGCCTTTGGCGCGTCCTGCCATTGCTGTTGCAGCCAGTTTAGTCTTAATGGAAACCTTGGCTGATTTTGCTACCGTGCAGTATTTTGCTGTGAATACCTTGACCACAGCAATTTATGATACCTGGTTAGAATACGGCGAGTTAGCCACTGCAAATGCGTTGGCCAGCGTGTTAATGTTGTTTGTCTTGTTTGCGGTAGTTGCTGAGCAAAGGGCAAGAGCAGGTCATCGTCATCAGTCTAATCGACCAAATAATTATATTAAGATACGTCAATTAACCTGGCCACAACAGTTGTGTTGTGCGGGATTTTGCTGGTTATTAGTCATTGCAGGGTTTGCCTTGCCACTGTGCCTGTTGATAAAAATGGCGATAGATTACGCCAGCTTTAATCAGCTACAGCAATTATTATGGTCAGGTATTAACAGTTTAAAAGTGTCACTTTTTACCGCAACATTTGCCACGCTAATTGCGTTGTTGTTAGCTTTGTTTAAACGCTTGCATTATTCGTCGGCGCGCAGCGTGCCTTTGCAGCTTTCCGGTGTTGGCTATGCTATTCCGGGTACTGTACTGGCGATGGCAATGCTGGCAACTTTTGGTCCGATAGATCATTGGATCAACGATCTTGCTAAGTTATTGGATCTTGCTCGGCCTGGACTGCTACTGTCAGGCTCTATTTTTGCTATTATTTTTGCCCTTGTCGTACGATTTGCCGCGATAGCCAATGGCACAATTGCCAGTGGTATTGAACAAATTCCGGCGTCTTTAGATGTCGCACCAGCAAGCTTAGGTGTTGGATTAAAACGCAGTTTATTAACCGTTCATTTGCCGTTATTAAAATCATCGATATTTGTCGCCTGGTTATTAGTGTTCGTTGAAGCAATGAAAGAGCTGCCGGCGGTGTTGCTATTAAGACCGTTTAATTTTGATACCTTAAGCACACAAATTTACCAGCTAATATCAGATGAACAATTAGAACAAGGTGCATTAGGTGCCTTACTCATTGTATTATTTGGCTTATTACCGATAATTTATTTGAATAAAAAAGAGAACAACGTTTGAAGACCTTGCTCACTGTCAGCAACCTTTCGGTTCAACTACAACAAAAAGCTATTTTAGATGCTATTGATTTAACATTAGCGCAAGGGGATATTTTAGGTCTGGTAGGGCCAAGTGGCTGTGGCAAAACTACCTTGCTTAATACCATCGCAGGTTTTGTTGAGCATAGTTGTGGTCAAATCCAATTGGCGGAGCAAGTAATCGCTTCTGAGCAATATGCGATGCCGGCTGAGCAACGACGTATTGGTATGATTTTTCAAGATTATGCCTTGTTTCCCCACCTTACTGTTGCACAGAACATCGCTTTTGGTATCAGTCATTTACCGAAAAAAGAGCAGCAACAACGTATTGAACAATTGCTGACCTTATTACAATTATCTGAATATCCGAAGCGTTATCCTTATCAATTATCTGGTGGGCAGCAACAACGTGTGGCTATTGCCAGAGCGTTGGCACCACAACCTAAGCTACTCTTGCTTGATGAACCGTTTTCCAACATAGATGCCCGGCTACGTAATGAGTTAATGTTAGAGCTACGCAGTTTATTAAAACAATTAAAGATGACAGCAATATTTGTTACCCACAATAAAGATGAAGTCTTTACCTTTGCTGACAAAATTGCGGTAATGGATCAGGGGAAATTGTTACAGGCTGGTACGCCAAGTGACGTTTTTCAACAGCCTGATAGCTGGCAAGTGGCAGATTTTCTTCAGATTGGTAGCTGGCTACCATTAGATTATCATCAACAGCAATGGCGCAGTGCGCTCGGTCCGATAGATGACAACAGCATAGTTAGCCTTAATAGCGATAATGGTCATAGTGATGCCCAGCATTATTTACTGGTAAAACCTAAAGCTATCGTTGTTATTCCTGATGCTCAGGCCAATGCGAAAATAAGCTATGTCAGTATAACAGGGCAAGGTTATCATTATTTGTTGAGCAGCATTAACAAAGATCCATTACTAGTCTTTGAGCATTTGAGTTTTTATAGCGAACAACAATATCAGCAAGGGCAGGAATTAGCACTTGCGATTATCCCACATCAATATCAAATATTTACCCGTTAGCCTGTTGAAAATGGCAAAAATTTCAAGAAAAAAATAAAAAATTGTTATTATATGGGTGAGTGATCCACAAAACCCCACAAAAACATCAACTTCCTTATAAGCCCTAATTTTATTAGTGATCGTGGCGATCAAAATAGCAATTCTTTGCTTGACATAACTTTACTTTACTCACTAAACTGTAGCAATGTGGAGAAAAGTGGGAAAATGTGGATCTAAGTAGATTCCAAAAATAAAAACAAGGTTATGTTTAGAGGCACTAGCGCAATTACGCTCGACAGCAAGAATAGGATCACGATACCAACTCGGTATCGCGAAGAGCTATTTGCTGATTGCCAGGGAAAAATGGTTTGTACTGTTGATATCCAACACCCTTGTTTATTGCTTTATCCGCTTCCTGAATGGGAAGAAATTGAATTAAAACTCTGTAGTTTATCTAGTATGAACTCACAGGAAAGACTGTTACAGCAAGTACTACTTGGTAATGCTTCCGACTGTGATATTGATAAGAGTGGTCGCTTATTGATTAATGGTCCGTTGCGCAATCATGCCGGGTTAGAAAAAAATATTATGTTAGTGGGTCAGCTTAAGAAGTTCGAAATATGGAGTGAACAGGCTTGGCAAGATCAAATGCAGCAAGGTATAGCGAAGATACAGTCAGGTGAAATTGAGTTAACAGAACGATTACTTGATCTGTCTTTATAACCAATAGAAATATAACAATACGGCGTTTATAAAAATGCATACAGATAAGTCTCATATTTCTGTGTTGCTTGACGAAGCAATTACAGGACTCGCGATAACAGCAGACGGTATTTATATCGATTGTACTTTTGGTCGCGGCGGCCACTCAGGACTTATTTTATCTAAGCTCTCAAATCGAGGGCGACTTATAGCCATTGACCGAGATCCTACAGCGATTGAAGCAGCGAAGAAATTTGCTGATGATCCTCGTTTTGGCATCGAACATCATGGCTTTGCCGATCTTCAACAGATCGCAGAAAAACACCAGTTATTAGGTCAAGTAGATGGCATTCTGCTTGATTTAGGTGTTTCCTCGCCACAGCTTGATGAAGCTGAGCGGGGCTTTAGTTTTATGAAAGATGGACCGCTCGATATGCGTATGGATACTACGCGTGGGCAAACGGCAGCCGAGTGGTTAGCAAGTGCTGATGTTGAAGATATTAGCTGGGTGTTGAAAACCTTTGGTGAAGAAAAGCATGCCTGGCGTATCGCCAACGCGATAGTCGATACCCGGGAGGAATCACCATTAACGCGTACCAGTGAGTTAGCTGCGCTGATCAAAAAAACTGCGCCACAGCGGGAAATTAAGAAACATCCGGCTACCCGCAGTTTTCAGGCGATCCGTATTTATATTAACAGTGAATTAGAACAGATCGAAAAAGCACTAAATGCGTCACTAAATGTCTTAAAACCAGGGGGACGATTAGTAGTGATCAGTTTCCATTCGCTGGAAGATCGCCTGGTGAAGCAGTTTATGAAAAAGCAGTCGCAAGGCAAGCAAGTACCACGGGGCATGCCGATCAGCGAAGCAGAACTGAATAAAGGGAAGAAACTTTCTTTAATCGGACGTAAACAAAAACCGTCTCAGCAGGAAGTGACAGAAAATGTCCGTTCTCGCAGCTCCGTGATGAGAGTTGCGGAGCGATTAGCGGAATAGTTATGGCAAGTGCAAAGGTCGTATTGGCTTTTGAGGTCTGGCATGACATTAAGCAACACTTATTATCCTATGTGTTGTTGTTTTTAGTGGTAATTTCGGCTTTTGCCGTGATTTATTTTACCCACTTAAATCGTCAGAGCACCAGTGAACTGGAGCAATTGTTGACGGAACGGGATGAATTAGACATTGAGTGGCGAAACTTGTTACTCGAACAAAATAGCCTGGCAGAACATAGTGCGATTGAAAGCAAGGCTGAAAAATTATTAAACATGGTGAAACCAACGGCGCAATCTGAAGTGATTGTCAGGAATTAAACGAAGGCAAGTGTGAATAAAAAGGCAGCAAAATATCAACCAACAACAGTAGCATGGCGGTTTTACCTCGTGCTAGCTGTAATTGCGCTTGTTTATGCAGGTCTAGCTGCCCGTACCGCATATATTCAGGTGATTGAACCGGATATGCTGAAAAAACAAGGAGACATGCGCTCACTTAGAACAGCGTCAAGCAAGGTTCATCGTGGTTCTATTGTTGATCGTAATGGCCATGAATTAGCGGTTAGCGTACCGGTAGAAACCGTTTGGGCAGATCCGAAAATTATCATGGAAAACAATGCGCTGGCTATGGTGGATCACTGGCAGGCTTTGGCAGATGTTTTAGACAAAGATGTTAATAAAATTAAAGAACGTGTCACTCGTAATCCAGCCAAACGCTTTGTTTATGTTGAGCGTCAGGTGTCACCAGCGATGGCAAGTTATATCAAACAACTTAAAATTCCGGGTATTCACTTAAGAAAAGAATCGAAACGTTTTTATCCAGCAGGTGAGATCAGTGCCCATGTCGTTGGTTTTACTAATGTTGATGATAAAGGTATCGAAGGGGTTGAACGGGTTTATAACCAGTTATTAACAGGAAAAAATGGTAAAAAGCGTTTTAGAAAAGATGCGAAGGGACATCGGGTAGAAGTGCTTGAAGATGTCGAATCAAAACCGCCACAAGATTTAACCTTAAGTATCGATCAACGAATTCAGGCGTTAGCCTATCAGGAATTAAAAGGTGCGGTAAAAGCGTTTAAAGCATCTTCAGGGTCTGTTGTAGTCACTAATGTTCATAGTGGTGAAATTTTAGCATTAGTGAACAGCCCATCGTTTAATCCTAATAACCGTAGTAATACAGCAATACATAGGTTTCGAAATCGCGCGATCACTGATTTTTATGAGCCGGGTTCAACCCTTAAACCATTAACGGCATTAACGGCGATGGAATTTGGCAGTGTCGAAGCTGACAGTATTATTGATACCTCTCCAGGCTGGATGCGTCTAGGCGGCAGCCGAGTAAGTGATCCAATTAATCGTGGCAAACTCAGTATTACCGATATCTTAGTGCATTCCTCTAATATGGGCACTACTAAGCTAGCGTTATCGGTACCGAAAGAATATTTGTTGGATAAATTTTTTGATGCTGGCTTTGGTGAAAATACCGGCACTGGTTTAATTGGTGAAAGTTCAGGCATTATGCATGAGCGTCGTCGCTGGTCGAAATTTGAATTGGCCACTTTATCCTGGGGTCATGGTGTGGCTGCTACGCCATTGCAATTGGCGCGTTTTTATTCCGCCATCGCTAACGGCGGCATTAAACAACCGTTAACCATATTAAAACAGCAAGACGATAATGAACGTCAAAATGAAGTGTTACCTCTAGCATCTGAGCGAATTTTTTCAAAAGCTAATACCGCGAAATTGTTACCTATGCTGGAAGCGGTAGTTAACGAACATACTCCGCTAGCCAAAGTGGCCGGTTATCGAGTCGGAGGTAAAACTGGAACCGCGATTAAAGCCGTCGCTGGTGGTTATGGTAATGATTATGTCGGATTATTTGCTGGCATTGCACCACTAACTCAGCCGGAACTTGCGGTTGTGGTAGTGATTAATGAGCCAGGTGGTGATTTATATCATGGCGGCGAAGTGGCTGCGCCAGTGTTTTCCCGGGTAATGAAAGGGGCGTTACGCTTGCTCAATATCGCGCCGGATCAGTCGTCAACGACAGTTGCTGATGCTAATCAAACTAAGGAGTTAACTAATGTTTAGCTCTAACGGTAAGACGATCAGTAAGTGGTTGGCACCATTTGGTATTGATCTTGAACTTTCACTAAGTGAGCAAGTACGGCATTTAGTCAATGACAGCCGGGAATTATCCGCAGGGGATATTTTTTGTGGCGTTAATGGTACAGCAAACAAAGGCCGTGATTTTATTGCTCAGGCATTAGCGGCAGATTGTCATTTGATCTTAGTAGAATGTCAGCACAGTGCGCAACATGGCACTATTACTACTAAGCCGTCTACGTCAGGAATTGAAGTTGCCATTATTGAGTTCTATCAGCTTAATCAGCAGTTATTTACATTGGCAAGTGCATTCTATTTTCATCCGCACCAGCAATTGATGATGATTGGTATTACTGGCACTAACGGCAAAACTACCACCAGTCAGTTAATTGCCAAGTTATTAAGCGCAAATAATCAACCTTGCTCAGTGATAGGTACTAATGGTGCCGGACAAATCGATCAACTTACCGCGATAAAAAATACGACGCCAGGCGCAACAGAGTTGATGCGTTGGCTACAACAATTTACAGAGCAGCAGCAAAGTGCAGTGGCAATGGAAGTTTCTTCTCACGCATTGGTGCAGGCCAGGGTGCAAGCCAGTTTGTTTGATGTCGCTGTGTTTACCAACCTTAGCCGGGATCACTTAGATTATCACCAAAGCATGGAAAATTATGCTGAAGCAAAATTTCAAATTTTCAGTGATAACGGCGAACAAATCGCTGTGGTCAATGGTGATGATCAAACGGCACAAGTATGGTTAACCCATTGGCATAATAAGAAAAACTTAATTGTTTATGGTCGTAGCGAAACGGTTAAACAGTATCAGCAGTTTGTTTATGCGGGGGCTATCAGCCATCAACATAGCGGTGTGACCTTTACCCTGTCTAGCCATTTAGGTGAAGTCACTATTCATAGTCAGTTAATCGGTGATTTTAATGTCGATAATTTACTGGCTGCAATTGCGGTGCTGATTCATGCCAAGGTCTCGCTAAGTGATATTGCAATATCAGTGAAGTCATTAACCGCGATACCTGGGCGAATGGAAGCCTTTAGCCGGCACAATGCACCGTTAGCGGTAGTTGATTATGCCCATACCCCTGATGGTTTGGAGAATGCGTTAAAGGCTTGTCGCCAGCATTGCCAGGGACAACTTTGGGTGGTATTTGGTTGTGGCGGCGACCGAGACCGTGGAAAACGGCCACTTATGGGGAAAATTGCTGAGATTCATAGTGATCAGATCATTATTACCAATGATAACCCAAGAACTGAGTCTCCTGAGCAGATTGTTAAAGATGTTTTGGCTGGCTGCCAGCAACCGGAGAAAATTAATGTGATGTTAGAGCGTCAGCAAGCGGTATTAGCGGCGTTAACACAAGCTAAACCCGATGATGTCGTACTGTTGGCCGGTAAAGGCCATGAAGATTATGTCATTATCGGCGATCAACAATTGACTTATAACGAGCGTGAACTGGTTCGTTCTACTTATGCTCATGGAGCGCTGTCATGATCCCTTTATTATTATCTGAAATTGCTCAAGCGATTGATGGCACTTTAGTTGGTGAAGACGCTAAGGTTAAACAGATAGTGACAGATAGTCGCTCTTTATTAGCTAATGATCTGTTTTTAGCGTTAAAAGGCGTTAATTTCGATGGTCATCGTTTTTTAAATCAGGTCGTTGATAAACAGTGTGCGGCTGTGATTGTTGACCATGATTGCCAGTTACCTGTTCCTCAGATAGTGGTAGCAGATACTCATAAAGCATTGGGTAAAATTGCGGCTTATGTCAAAGAGAAAGTGGCGCCAAAAACCGTTGCCATTACCGGTAGTAGTGGCAAAACCACAGTGAAAGAAATGGTGGCGGCAATTTTAGCGCGTCTCGGTAATGTCTTGGCTACCCAAGGTAATTTTAATAATGATATTGGAGTGCCGTTAACTTTGCTACGGTTAGAGCCACAACATGATTTTGCTGTGGTTGAACTCGGCGCGAATCATATGGGCGAGATTGCGTACACTTCCAGTCTGGTAAAACCTGATGTTGCGGTAATTAACAATATCGCTGCGGCCCATTTAGAGGGGTTTGGTGATTTGTGCGGTGTTGCCCGTGCAAAAGGCGAAATTTATGAAGGCTTAAAAGCCGATGGTGTCGCGCTTTATAATCAGGACTGTAAACTAGCAAATAAATGGCAATGGCGTTTGACCGACAAAAATGTTCGCCGTTTTTCCTGTTTTAATGCCACAGATTGCTACAGCGAAAATGCTATTTTAGATGAAAATGGCTGTGCTAGTTTTACCTTGAAAACTTATGCCGGTGAATGTTTTATTGAGCTCAGTGTGCCGGGGCGTCATAATGTTTGTAACGCGGTTGCAGCAGCGGCGATAGCGCTAGAATTTGGCGCATCATTAGATGATATCCGCTTAGGGCTTGCAGAAATGATCCCGGTAAAAGGGCGCTTAAATCTCCATCAACTGAATGAAAACTTTAAGCTGATTGATGACACCTATAATGCCAATGTTGAATCAATCAAAGCGGCGACCGATTTACTGGCGAGCTACCCTGGACGTAAGATTTTGATCTTAGGAGATATGGGGGAGTTAGGCTCAGACGCTCGTAGTTATCATCAGGAAGTGGGTGAATATGCCAGTCAAAGAGAAATCGATGACTTATTAACTATAGGGGTGTTAAGCCAAAGTACCGCGGATGCCTTTTCTTCGGCCAATGGTCGCGGGGAGCATTTCAGTGAGCGTGATAAGCTCCTGGCTCATTTACAAACCTTGTTAGCTGATGAGCAGCAACAGATTTCAATACTCGTTAAAGGTTCGCGTAGTGCTCATATGGAATACGTGGTCAACGATATTATTCGTTGGCAAGAAAACCGCCTAAAAGAGGGTGCCGTATAATGCTACTTTGGCTAGGGGAATACCTGACACAATATTTTAGTGCCTTTAATGTTTTTTCTTATTTGACATTTCGCGCCATCGTTTCGACCTTAACGGCATTAGGGCTTTCATTGTATTTTGGGCCCAAATTGATCCGGGCATTACAACGGATGCAAATCGGTCAAACCGTACGTGATGATGGCCCGGAAAGTCATTTATCTAAATCCGGTACTCCTACCATGGGGGGGATTTTGATTTTAGCGTCGATTGTTTCCAGTGTATTGTTATGGGGGGACCTGACTAACAGTTATGTTTGGGTGGTACTGTTTGTTATCGTCAGCTTTGGTATTATTGGCTTTGTCGATGATTACCGCAAAGTGATCCGAAAAGATCCGAACGGTTTGATTGCTCGTTGGAAGTACTTCTGGCAAACCATTATCGGTTTCGCTACGGCATTTTTCTTATATTATCTTGCACAAACACCTGAGCAGACTTCGCTCATTATTCCTTTTGTTAAGGACATACTGCCACAGCTTGGTTTGTTTTATATTTTAATGACCTATTTTGTCATCGTTGGTACCAGTAACGCGGTTAATTTAACTGATGGTTTAGATGGTTTAGCCATTGTGCCAACTATTATGGTGGCTGGGGCATTTGCGGTTTTTGCTTATGTTACCGGTAACGTCAATTTTTCTGCTTATTTAAATATTCCCCATATTGCGATGACCAGTGAGTTAGTGGTGGTTTGTACTGCCATTGTTGGTGCTGGCATCGGCTTTTTATGGTTTAACACATACCCGGCGTTAGTGTTTATGGGAGATGTTGGTTCATTGGCGCTAGGGGCGGCATTAGGTGTCATTGCCGTTCTAGTGAGACAAGAATTGGTGTTATTTATCATGGGCGGCGTGTTCGTTATGGAAACCGTGTCAGTTATTTTGCAGGTTGGTTCGTACAAGTTACGCGGCCAACGTATTTTTCGAATGGCGCCGATTCACCATCATTATGAATTAAAAGGTTGGCCTGAGCCGAGAGTGATTGTTAGGTTTTGGATTATTTCTTTAGTGTTAGTACTGATAGGTTTAGCAACCTTGAAATTACGGTAAGAGAATAGAGATGGAGTTAACGCGGGTGCTCGCTGAATTAAAAAACAAACGTATCTTAGTGTTAGGCGCTGGCCTGACCGGGATGTCGTGTGTGAAATTTTTAACTCAACATCATCTTAATTGTCAGGTTAACGATAGCCGTCGCAATGTAACCAATGCTGAACTGTTTGCTCAAAATTATCCGCAATGCCAACTGGTGTTAGGTCAGTGGGATAAGGAAATGATCCGCTTAGCGCAAGTGATTATTACTAGTCCGGGAATCGATCTGGCGGCACAAGGCCTTACTGAAATCATTAGTGATAGCACAAAAGTTATCGGTGATGTTGAACTGTTTTGTCAGTTAACAGATAAGCCGATACTGGCAGTGACAGGTTCTAATGGTAAATCGACGGTAGTGTCACTGTTAGCTCATGTTGGCCAAAAACTTGGGCTCAATATTGGTTTAGGCGGCAACATTGGCTTACCGGTACTGGAGCAGTTGGCAAATGATGTTGATTGCTATGTTCTGGAATTATCCAGCTTTCAATTAGAAACTATTGAGAGTATGCAGGCCGTTGCGGCGGCAGTACTTAATGTCAGTGATGATCATCTGGATCGTCATAAAACCTTACAGAGTTACAACGAAATTAAGCAAAAAGTGTATCGCTTGGCAAAAACAGCGGTGATTAATCGTGACCAACCGATTAGTCATAGCGAAGTTGCAGACGAGCAGACGGTTACTTCGTTTGGTAGTGATCCAGCAGAAAGCGGGCATTTTGGCATTATCACTGAAAATAGCAAAAGCTATCTTGCTTTTGGCGAGCAACGCCTCATTGACGTCACTGAATTGCCATTAGCAGGTCAGCATAATGCCCTTAATTATCTAGCGGTGTTGGCACTGGGTCATAGTGCTGGCTGGCCAATAACTGAAATGGTCAATGCTTTTGTCAGTTTTACCGGTTTACCTCATCGTTGTCAGCGAGTGCCAAGTAAGGATGATATCTGTTGGATCAATGATTCAAAAGCGACGAATGTTGGCGCTACGTTAGCAGCAATTAACGGCTTAGCACCGATGTTAGGGGCTAATAATAAGTTGATTTTACTCGCTGGTGGTGACGGCAAAGGTGCAGATTTTTCGCCGTTACAAGATGCGATAGTAAATGGTGTCGCTCAGTTATTCACTTTAGGTAAAGATGGTGAAAAAATTGCCGCGTTATCTGCTAAAGCCCAGCAGGTAGCAGATCTACCAATGGCAGTTAAATTAGCGCGGCAATGTGCGGTTGCTGGCGATATCGTCTTACTGTCTCCAGCCTGCGCCAGTATTGATATGTTTAAGAATTTTGCCGAACGTGGTCAAGTGTTTATTGATGCCGTTACCGCACTGCAGGAGGCGAGCTAATGTCGATAGTAGCACCTACTCAATTTAGTTTTAAAATACCTGCCTGGTTTACTATCGAGCCACAATCAGTAGCTACTTTTGATCGCAGTTATATTATCTTAGCGGTCGCCATGTATATGATTGGACTTGTTATGGTGGCTAGTTCTTCGATGCCGGTTGCCGAACGCTTGTTTGATAATCCATTTCACTTTGTTATCCGTCATATGATTTATATTTGCCTTAGCCTGCTCATTGCCGGGGCAACATTACAAATACCTATGGCAAAGTGGCATCAGCATAGTGGTAATTTATTGCTGCTAGGAATGGGGTTGTTAGTGGTGGTGTTACTGGTGGGTCGCACCGTTAATGGTTCTACTCGTTGGATTGTAGTTGGCCCTATTACAGTGCAGGCGGCAGAGCCGGCGAAGCTATTTTTCTTTTGCTATTTAGCTGCCTATCTGGTGAGAAGACGTGATGAAGTATTAGAAAACGTTAAAGGTTTTATTAAACCGCTGGTGGTATTTGGTGCTTTGGCGAGTTTACTACTGTTTCAACCTGATTTAGGTACAGTGATAGTGATGTTTGTCACCACGTTTGGTTTGTTATTTTTAGCCGGTGCTAAGTTGTGGCAGTTTATTAGTATTGCCGCAGTGGGGTTATCTGCTATTGCCGCACTCGCGTATTTTTCACCTTATCGCTGGGCACGGGTAACCAGTTTTCTCGATCCGTGGAAAGACCCGTTTGGCAGTGGTTATCAACTGACTCAGTCATTAATGGCCTATGGTCGTGGCGAGATAACAGGGCAAGGCTTAGGTAACAGTATTCAAAAACTTGAGTATTTGCCTGAAGCCCATACTGACTTTGTTATGGCAGTACTGGCGGAAGAGTTTGGTTTTATCGGCATCACTATCGTCTTGTTATTAAGTATGACTTTAGTGTTTAAGGCGTTAATGCTCGGCAGAAAAGCGGTACAAAAAGAAAAGTATTTTGAAGGCTTTTTCGCCTTTGCGATCGGTATTTGGTTTAGTTTTCAGGCGGCGGTTAATATTGGCGCCAGTGCCGGTATTGTACCGACGAAAGGATTAACAATGCCGCTTATTAGTTATGGCGGTAGTTCGATGATCATTATGACGATTGCGTTAGTCGTGTTAATTCGTATCGATCACGAAATGCGTTTACAAACGATTCAGGCGACAGCCAGTCATAAGAAAAAAGGAGGGCGAAAATGACAGTTGAAAAACGTCCGACTTTATTAGTGATGGCCGGCGGCACCGGAGGCCATATCTTTCCAGGTATAGCTGTGGCTGAGTATTTACAAGCTCAAGGCTGGCATATTCACTGGTTGGGCACGGCTAAGCGGATGGAAGCCCAGTTAGTACCACAGCATGGTTTTGATATTTCCTTTATCAATATTGCCGGTTTACGTAATAAAAATTGGCAGGCCTGGCTGAAATTGCCGTTTAAATTAATACAGTCGGTGTGGCAATCAATGTCGGTAATTCGACAGGTGAAACCTGATGTTGTCCTCGGTATGGGAGGCTACGCCAGCGCACCCGGTGGCTTTGCTGCCTGGTTATTAGCAAAACCTTTGGTGTTGCATGAGCAAAATGCCGTTGCGGGATTAAGTAATCGATTCCTTGCAAGGTTAGCGGTCAAGGTCTTAAGTGCGTTCCCAGGGGCGTTTAAAGCACGGGTTAAGCATCAAGTGGTGGGCAATCCGCTACGTAGTAATATCGTTGCGTTAGAGCAAACCGTATCACCACAGCCTTCTACCAGTAAAAAAGTGTTAGTGGTTGGCGGTAGCTTGGGGGCGAAAGTATTGAATGATACCGTGCCACAGGCAATGAAGCAGATTAAACTGCAAAATATTAACGTTTGGCATCAAACAGGTAAAGGTAATCAGCAGGCGGTTTTAACTAGCTATCAGGATTACGGTTTACCTGAAGATAAGGTCAAAGTGACGGAATTTATTGATGATATGTCAGAGGCCTACCAATGGGCAGATGTGGTGATTTGTCGTGCGGGTGCTTTAACGGTTTCTGAATTGGCGATGGCGGCAAAACCTGCGATTTTTGTGCCATTACCTCATGCGGTTGATGATCATCAAACGAAGAACGCCATGTATTTGGTACAACGTAATGCGGCAAAAATGATTGCCCAAAAAGAATTTAATGGCACTAGCCTAGCGCAAATGCTGAATAGCCTGTTTGTTTCAGACAAGGTCGTTCAGTCAATGTCTAAAGCTGCTCATGATGCAGCTCATGCGGACGCAACAGCTCGCGTAGCGCAAACCTGTATGGAGCTAGTGAAATAATGAGTAATAATGTGAGTAAAGAATTAAAAACGCCAATTAAGATCCCTGAAATGCGCCGGGTGAAAATTATTCATTTTGTTGGTATCGGTGGTGCCGGTATGGGAGGGATCGCTGAAGTATTGCTCAATGAAGGCTATCAAATTAGCGGTTCCGATATTGGTGAGAATGCTGTTGTCAATCGCCTGCGCTCGTTAGGGGCAATGATTACTATCGGCCATCATCAGGATAATATTAAAGGTGCCAGTGTTATTGTAGTTTCCAGTGCAATCAATGCTGAAAACCCGGAACTTCAACAAGCGGCTAAGTTAAGAATCCCTGTGGTAAGACGTGCGGAAATGTTAGCGGAATTAATGCGCTTTCGCCATGGCGTCGCCATTGCCGGTACTCATGGTAAAACCACCACTACCAGCTTGATTGCCAGTATTTTTGCCGAAGCGGATTTAGATCCGACCTTTGTTATCGGGGGGTTATTAAATAGCGCTGGCACTAATGCTAGGTTGGGCACTAGTCGTTATCTGATTGCTGAAGCAGATGAAAGTGATGCCTCGTTTTTACACCTGCAACCTATGGTCGCTGTGGTCACTAATATTGACGAAGACCATATGGAAACCTATCAAGGGGATTTTGAAAAACTTAAAGAAACTTACTTAGAGTTTTTACATAATTTACCATTTTATGGTTTAGCTGTGGTCTGTATTGATAACCCAGTAGTACGGGAAATTCTACCTCGCATTGCCCGTCAGGTGATCACCTATGGCTTTTCGCAAGATGCGGATGTGGTGGCAACTAACTATCAGCAAAGTGCCGGTGTTAGTTACTTTACCGTCGAACGAGTAGGATTACCGGACTTAGATTTAAGTGTCAACTTACCTGGACAACACAATGTATTAAATGCGCTTGCGGGCATTGCGGTTGCAACTGATGAAGGCGTTGATGACACTGCTATAGCAAATGCGCTTGCCGGATTTGCTGGGATTGGACGTCGCTTTGAACAGTTGGCTGACGTAACCACTGAACAGGGCAAAATGGTGTTGGTCGATGATTACGGTCATCATCCAAGAGAAGTTTCCGCAACGATTAAAGCGATGCGCAATGGCTGGCCGAATAAGCGGCTAGTAATGGTGTTTCAACCGCACCGTTATTCTCGCACCCGTGATTTATATGAAGATTTTGTTGAAGTACTGTCACAAGTGGACTGCTTATTGTTATTGGATGTTTATGCCGCTGGTGAAGCAGCAATAGCGAGTGCTGACAGTAAGAGTCTGGCTCGTAGTATTCGTCAGCGAGGTCAGGTTGAGCCAATTTATGTTGGTGATATCGAACAGTTACCACAACTATTAAAAAATCAGTTGCGTGATGGTGACATGGTGATCACTCAAGGGGCTGGAAATATCGGTATGATTGCTCGTCAGCTAGCCTCTGATGAAATGTTTAAAGAGGGGCAAAATGACTGATTTGCTCAACAAGATAAAGCAAGAGCATATTGCCGTGTTATACGGCGGTGATTCGGCAGAGCGTGAAGTGTCACTGCGCTCTGGCGCCGCGATAGCCAACGCCCTAGAAAAAGCGGGCTTTACTGTTTCGTTAATCGATACGCAAGACTATTGCTTATCCAATTTAGTTGATTTGAAGGTCGATAGAGCTTTTATCGCCTTGCATGGCCGGGGTGGTGAAGATGGTTGTGTCCAAGGAGCGCTTGAATATATGGGTATTCCTTACACAGGTTCAGGTGTTTTAGGTTCTGCGCTATCGATGGATAAAAACCGTAGTAAACAGATAATGCAAGCTTGCGGTTTACCAACTGCGCCGTTTGTTGTCGTTGATAAACAACATTTTGAGTCTGCTCAGTCGACAGCAATTTTGCATGATCTTGGTGGCAAGGTCATGGTCAAACCTGCGCATGAAGGTTCTAGTATCGGCATGGCGATAGCGGAATCAGCAGAGCAATTAACACTAGCACTTGAACAGGCGTTTAACTTTGATGCCGAAGTATTGGTAGAAGCCTGGATTAATGGTCCGGAATACACCGTCACTATATTAGGTGAACGGGCGTTGCCGGTGATCCATATGGAAACACCTAATACCTTCTACGATTATCAGGCAAAATATCAATCGTCGACCACGCAATATCATTGTCCGTGTCATTTATCTGAACAAGATGAAAAAGCATTACAAACGCTGGCATTAAAAGCGTTTAAAGCGACAGGAGCAGAAGGTTGGGGTCGTGTTGATGTGATGCGTAATGAACACAATGACTGGCAGATATTGGAAGTAAATACTGTACCTGGCATGACAGAAACTTCACTAGTTCCTAAATCGGCTCAAGTTGCCGGGCTGAGTTTTGTTGAGTTAGTGACTAAAATTGTCGAGCTGAGCGCAAACCGTGAGGAGCTGGGATAGATATGGCAACTAAGACTGAACAATTGCAGCTTACCGAGCAAAGAACAGCAAAACTACATTGGAGTTTTTGGCTTGGTGTGGCGTTTTTTGTTTCAGTTATTATCGCTATTATCACCTTAAGCTGGTACGTCACTAGTAAAATGTCGGCACAAGAATCTATGCCAGTGACTTCTATAGTGATCAGCGGTGAAATGCCCTATACCGATAAAGCAGATATTGAGCGAGCGATAGAGCGTATTGATTTAGGCAACTTCTTTAATGTCGACGTTAATCAGGTTCAGGCAAAAGTTTCAAGCCTTCCTTGGGTTTACTCGGTTTCGGTACGCAAGCACTGGCCAAATGAGTTGAAAATTTATGTCGTCGATCAACAACCAATAGCTTACTGGAACGGTGACTTTTTATTAAACCATCAAGGCGTAGCATTTCAGGCAGATATCAGTCGTATTCATCATAACTTACCGGCATTTTTTGGTCCGGAAGGCAGTGAGAGTGTTGCACTGGAAAATTATATTAACATCAGTCGCTTGCTGGAATACGGTGAGCTGGCGATTGATGAACTGTTACTGTCAGAGCGTTATTCATGGCAGCTGACATTAAATGATGGGGTAGTACTGAATTTAGGACGTGAAAATCGGGTTCAACGATTGCAGCGTTTTATGGATGTGTACCCAGAAATAAAAGCAAATAAAAAAGCGGATCAACAGGTGAATTATGTTGATTTACGTTATGAAACGGGGCTAGCCGTTGGCTGGAAACCTCAGATAGAAAAAGAAAGAGTTTAACATTAATGGCAAAAGTTAATGAAAGAAACCTGGTCGTAGGTTTAGACATTGGAACTTCCAAGATCTCGGTCGCGGTTGGTGAGATCACCCCTGACAATCAATTAAGTATTGTTGGTGTTGGCAATCAACCGGCGCGCGGTATGGATAAAGGTGGAGTTAATGACCTAAATCTGGTGATCCAGTCGATACAACGGGCTATTAATGAAGCCGAGTTAATGGCGGATTGCCATATCAGCTCAGTGTACTTAGGTATCTCTGGTAAACATATCAGCTGTCAAAATGAGAACGGCATGGTGCCGATCAATGACAAAGAAGTGATTCAGGAAGATGTCGATAATGTTATTCATACCGCGCGTTCTGTTCCTATTTCGGCTGAGCGTCGAATGTTGCATGTTTTGCCGCAAGAATACTCTATCGATTGTCAGGACGGTATTAAAAGTCCTATCGGTATGTCAGGGGTGCGGATGGAAGCAAAAGTCCATATTGTCACTTGTGCTAACGATATGGCAAAAAACATTGTTAAGTGTGTTGAACGTTGTGAATTAAAAGCGGATCAACTGATTTTCTCCGCGTTAGCTTCAAGCTATGCCGTGGTGACTGATGATGAAAAAGAACTGGGTATCTGTGTGGTTGATATAGGTGCCGGTACCATGGATATCGCTGTGTTTACCGGTGGGGCATTGCGCCATACCGCTGTGATCCCAGTGGCAGGTAATCAGGTCACCAGTGATATCGCGAAAATATTTCGAACACCATTAAGTCATGCGGAAGAAATTAAAGTGCAGTACGCCTGTGCACTGCGTCAAATGGTGAGTATGGAAGAGAATATTGAAGTACCGAGTGTTGGCGGTCGACCAGCGCGTTCGATGTCACGTCATACGCTCGCGGAGGTAGTAGAGCCAAGGTATCAAGAGTTATTTGAATTGATTCAAGAAGAGTTACGCGAATCTGGCTTGGAAGATCAGATTGCAGCCGGCTATGTGCTTACTGGTGGTACGGCAAAAATGGAAGGTGTCGTGGAATTTGCGGAAGAAGTCTTTCAAATGCCAGTTCGAGTTGCAGTGCCGCAAAACGTTGCTGGCTTAAAAGAATATGTTAACGACCCAACTTACGCCACTGTGGTTGGTCTGCTGCATTATGGCATGCAAGCCAGTGAGCAAAGCAGTAGTGAAAGTAAAAATACCGAAGGCGTTGCTGGTATAGGCTCAAGAATTTTAGCCTGGTTTAAGGGTGAATTTTAGTAATTTATAGACGAGTGAACTCTTGTTTGTAGTAAGTAAGAAAGTAGTTTTGGTGGAACAAAACAGTAATAATTGGAGAGAGAAAAATGTTTGAATTGATGGAAGATCACAACGAAGAAGCGGTCATTAAAGTCATAGGTGTTGGCGGCGGTGGCGGTAATGCTGTTGAGCATATGGTAAGTCAGACTATAGAAGGTGTTGAGTTTATTACTGCCAATACCGACTCACAGGCACTACGCAACTCATCTGCTAACGTTACTTTACAGTTAGGTAGTGATGTTACTAAAGGTTTAGGTGCTGGTGCTAACCCGGAAATTGGCCGTCGCAGTGCTGAAGAAGATCGCGATACCATTAAAGAAACCTTACAAGGTGCTGATATGGTATTTATCGCTGCTGGTATGGGCGGTGGTACAGGTACTGGTGCTGCACCGGTAGTTGCGGAAGTTGCGAAAGAAATGGGTATTTTAACCGTTGCTGTAGTGACTAAGCCTTTCCCGTTCGAAGGGAAAAAACGGATGAACTATGCCGAGCAAGGGATAGACTTTTTAGCGAAAAATGTTGATTCACTGATTACTATTCCGAATGAAAAATTATTAAAAGTACTTGGCCCAGGAACTTCGTTACTGGATGCGTTTAAAGCGGCGAATAATGTCTTGTTAGGAGCTGTTCAGGGGATTGCGGAACTTATTACTCGTCCTGGACTCATAAACGTTGACTTTGCCGATGTTCGTACCGTGATGTCAGAAATGGGTACCGCGATGATGGGCTCAGGTATCGCATCAGGTGAAGATAGAGCGGAAGAAGCTGCAGAAGCTGCAATTTCTAGCCCGTTATTAGAAGATGTCGATTTAGCTGGCGCTCGCGGTATTTTAGTGAACATTACTGCTGGTATGGATATCAGTATTGATGAGTTTGAAACCGTTGGTAACGCTGTTAAGGCGTTTGCTTCAGAAAATGCCACTGTTGTTGTTGGTGCGGTTATCGATCCTGAAATGACAGAAGAGTTACGCGTCACTGTTGTAGCTACCGGTATTGGTGCTGAGCGCAAGCCAGACATTACGCTAGTGAATCCGGCGCCAGCAGTTGAGCCAATTGCGGTTGGTCAGGAATTTATTGCCAGTGCACAACCTGAAGCAAGTACACAATCTGTGGTGATGCCTGAAGCTAATGCGCAAGCGCAAAGAGTGCCAGCGGAAGACTTAGATAACTATCTCGACATTCCGGCATTTTTAAGAAAACAGGCAGATTAATCGCAATAATTAATTAGCGGCTAATAGGTAAAAGCATAGGTTTTGATTTTGTTAGGCTTTTTTGCTATATTATGCGCCCGCCAAATCCTGGTGGTGCTTTTATAGTAGAATATAGGCTTAAGAAGGCTATTTATGATTAAACAACGTACAATTAAAGAGCAAGTATCAGCTGTAGGTGTTGGTTTACACAAAGGCGAAAAGGTGCAGATCACTCTCCGTCCTGCGCCGGAAAATACAGGTATTGTATTTCGTCGTGTAGATTTAGATCCTGTTGTTGATATTAAAGCGACGCCAGCGGCTGTTGGTGAAACCACTTTATGTACCTGTTTAGTGAATGAACAAGGTGTGCAGATTTCCACCGTCGAGCACTTGTTGTCTGCGTTAGCAGGTTTAGGTATTGATAATCTAGTGATAGATGTCGATTCACCTGAAATTCCAATTATGGATGGTAGTGCACTACCGTTTGTCTATTTGATTCAATCGGTAGGTATCGAAACCTTAAATGCGGCGAAACGCTTTATTCGTATTAAAAAAGCTATTCGTGTTGAAGAAGGTGATAAGTGGGCAGAATTAACGCCACACCAAGGTTTTAAAGTTAATTTTGCCATTGAATTTGATCATCCTGTGATCGCCAATACCTGTCAGTCGATGACCATGGATTTGTCTAGCTGTTCTTTTATTAAAGAGATCAGCCGTGCTCGTACTTTTGGTTTTATGCGTGATATTGAGTTTTTACGCTCACATAATTTAGCGTTAGGCGGTAGTTTAGAAAACGCGATTGTCCTCGATGAGTACCGTATGTTAAATAAAGACGACTTACGTTATGACGATGAGTTTGTTAAACATAAGATCCTTGATGCCATTGGTGATTTATATATGTGTGGCCATAGCATTTTAGGTCAACTTAATGCGTTTAAATCAGGCCATGGTTTAAATAATTTATTATTGCGCGAAGTATTTAAACAAACTGACGCTTGGGAATGGGTCAGTTATGAAGACGAAACCATTTCTCCGATTGAGTTTCAGGAAATTAGCGCCTCAAATTTTTAATCGTTGTCTGTAATAAAATTTAATAAAAACCAGCAATATATGCTGGTTTTTTTATGTACACGACTGCATGGACACAGGAGGTAGAGCGAAGCTGGAAACCAGAGCCAAGGATGTGCGGGTTCATGGATGAACAGGAGCGTCAATGTATCGGGTTAGGTCGTCCTGAGAAAATATTGCTATCGCTTAGCCAGATTCGCTAATCGTTGTAATTTGCGTTTTAAACTTTCCGGGGCATGCTCTGCCACTTCATTCAATTGTTTCGCCGTCTTTTGTGAAATAAACTGAGTTTTTTCTGCTTGTTGCTCCTTTTTAGGCTGCTGCTGGTTCCTGTAAGGGGCAATTTTAATCTCAATCTGAGTAAATTCGTTATTAGTGGCTTGAGCCAGCTGTTGGGCTATTTTGACCCGTTCAAACTGGAGTCTTTGTCCCCAGATCGCAGAAATAACCTCGATTACCAGACTATTCTGTTTAAAATTTGCAATATGCCACACTTCTGCTGGCAGGTCAGGGCAGGTTTGTCGTACAATATCTGCTAATAAAGTTAAAGAGTTGGTTTTTGCCGCAATTTGTGCCAAAGTGCCGGTTGAAGATTTTAGCAAGCGAGATGCATCAATAGGATTTTTTGTTTTTCTTGCCATAATTCAACCAGTTAACTAATTAAAACCCGGGAAGCGAGTTTTACTGTAAAGAGTCTTATGAGTTTAACATTACTGTATCGTGGAAAAAACGTTAGATTTTCAATGAAGTTGAATAAATTTCATTGGCTCTCTGCATTAGCTGTTTTTGCCATTATTTCTGGTTTTGTTGTTCATTTGTTGATTTCATCAGATGCTAAACCTGATACGGGGTATCCTGTGGTTAATACTGGCAGTGAGCTTGGCGTTAGCTCAGCGCATGATATTAACCAGCAACAAGTGACGGCGTTAACGATGAAGTTAGCGGAATTACAAAGTCAAGTTTTACGGCTCAATGCCTTAGGTGATCGTTTAGCGAACGAAGCGAATATACCTGAAAAAGAATTTAATTTTCAGCAATTACCGCCAAGTGGTGGTCCGTTAAGACTCGAACAGGTAACGGCTAAGTCACTAACTGAACTATTAGCGGATATAAAAACAATAGAAGCTGAATTAGGGATTGAAGAAAAGCAGTTAAAATTGCTTGAATCTGTCACTTTAGGTCACCATATAGAAAATACCAGTTATTTATCAGGACGACCTATCACTAAAGGTTGGTTATCTTCATATTTTGGTATTCGTAAAGATCCGTTTACCGGTCGCCCGGCGCGACATAAAGGTGTAGACTTTGCGGGTAAAGAAGATGCTGAAATTATCTCGACCGCAGCAGGCGTAGTTAGCTGGGCCGGAGAAAGATATGGTTATGGTAACTTAGTTGAAATAAATCATGGTAAGGGGTTTAAAACCCGCTATGGTCACAATAAAAAATTATTGGTAAAAGTAGGGGATGTTGTTAGTAAAGGGCAAGTCATTGCACGTATGGGAAGTACCGGGCGTTCTACCGGGCCACATGTACATTATGAAATTTTACGTAACAATACTCAAATAGATCCAATAAAATATGTTTATCGAAAAGCTAAATAATTAGCATAAGAAAAGCGTTATTTGTGATCGGCTCCGGCCGATCACTTTTATTTTAAAGCAGCAGATTTCTGCTACTCATTTTTAAATATGGTTTAAACAAGATGTTTGTAAAGTTAATGACAAAATTGTTTGGTAGTCGTAACGATAGATTACTGAAGCAAATGAGCAAAGAAGTAACAAAAATAAATGCACTCGAACCCATTATTGAAGCGTTAAGCGATGAAGAATTAAAAGCGAAAACTGCTGAGTTCAAAGAGCGTCTAGCTAATGGTGATACATTAGAAAGTTTGTTACCAGAAGCCTTTGCTGTTGTCAGAGAAGCGAGTCGACGTGTTTTTGGTATGCGTCACTTCGATGTACAAATGATCGGTGGCATGGTGCTTAATGACGGCAAAATTGCTGAAATGCGTACCGGTGAAGGTAAAACATTAACAGCAACCTTACCTTCATACCTCAATGCCTTAACTGGCAAAGGTGTCCATGTTATTACCGTCAATGATTATTTAGCGAGTCGTGATGCTGATTGGTCTCGTCCATTGTTTGAGTTTTTAGGCTTAACCGTTGGCTGTAATGTTCCTGGTATGAGTCATCAAGACAAGCAAGCTGCTTATCAAGCTGATGTTACTTACGGTACGAACAACGAATTTGGTTTTGATTATTTGCGTGACAACATGGCGTTTTCACCCGAAGAGCGAGTGCAGCGGCCTTTACACTTTGCCGTAGTGGATGAGGTTGACTCAATTTTAATTGACGAAGCAAGAACACCATTAATTATTTCGGGTGCAGCAGAAGATAGCTCAGAACTTTATAAAATGATCAACGAGGTTGTGCCAACTTTAGATCTGCAAAACGAAGAAGATAAAGACGAAGAAACTGGGCAGAAAGAAGATTTTGTTGAAGGCGATTTCACTATTGATGAAAAAGCAAAACAAATTTATCTCACTGAGCGTGGTCAAATTCACATTGAAGAGATCATGCAAGAAAAAGGTTTGATCCAGGAAGGTGACTCGTTATTTTCTGCTGGTAATATCACCTTGTTACATCATGTAATGGCGGCACTGCGCGCTCATAAGTTATTCCAAAAAGACGTTGACTATATCGTTAAAGATGATGAAGTTGTGATTGTTGATGAGCATACAGGCCGGACAATGGAAGGTCGTCGCTGGTCTGAGGGCTTACATCAAGCGGTAGAAGCAAAAGAAGGGGTTAACATCCAAAATGAAAACCAGACGTTAGCTTCTATCACTTTCCAGAACTATTTCCGTATTTATGAAAAACTCTCAGGTATGACAGGAACTGCAGATACTGAAGCGTTTGAGTTTAATCATATTTATGGTTTGGAAACGGTCGTTATTCCAACGAATCAACCTATGATCCGTAACGATATGGCGGACTTGATTTATTTGACCGCGGAAGAAAAATTCGAAGCCATTCTCGAAGACATCAAAGATTGTGTTGAGCGAGGCCAGCCAGTATTGGTGGGAACTATTAGTATTGAAACCTCAGAATTTTTATCCGCTTATCTAAAAAAAGCAAAAATCAAACATAAAGTATTGAATGCTAAATTTCACCAGCAAGAAGCGGAAATTGTTGCTGATGCCGGTAAAGTTGGTGCGGTCACTATTGCCACTAACATGGCGGGTCGTGGTACCGATATTGTACTAGGTGGTAACTTTGATGCCATAGTGGCTAAGCTGAAAAATCCAACTGAAGAAGCGATTGAAAAAGCGAAAGCAGAATGGCAAATCGAACACGATAAAGTACTTGAACTTGGCGGTTTGCATATCGTTGCTACTGAGCGCCATGAATCTCGTCGTATCGATAATCAGTTACGTGGTCGTTCTGGTCGTCAGGGTGATCCGGGTTCAACGCGTTTTTATCTATCGATGGAAGATGGCTTAATGCGTATCTTTGCTTCTGAGCGCATTACCAATATGATGCGTAAGTTGGGAATGGAACGTGGTGAAGCGATAGAGCACCCTTGGGTAACTAAGAGTATTGAAAACGCACAACGTAAAGTTGAAGGTCGTAACTTTGACATTCGTAAGCAATTGCTTGAGTACGATGATGTGGCAAATGATCAACGTAAAGTTATTTATGAGCAACGTAACGAGTTGATGGATGAATCCGATATTAAGGATGTTATTATCGCAATTCGTGCCGATGTAGTTAACGGTATTATTGATCAACATATTCCACCACAATCTTTAGAAGAAATGTGGGATATCGAAGGACTGGAAGAGCGGATAAAAGGCGATTTATCGATTGAAATGCCAATTGCTCAGTGGTTAAAAGAAGATAGTAAATTACACGAAGAAACCTTACGTGAAAAAATACTTGAGCAGGTAGAACAAGAATATCAGGCGAAAGAAGAAATGGTTGGTGCTGATGTGCTACGTCAGTTTGAAAAAGCAGTAATGTTGCAAAGCTTAGATTCTCACTGGAAAGAGCATTTAGCTGCGATGGATCATTTACGTCAGGGTATTCATTTACGTGGTTATGCTCAGAAAAATCCAAAGCAGGAATATAAGCGAGAATCATTTGAATTATTCTCAGAGTTATTGGATAACTTAAAATATGATGTAATAGGTATTTTGAGTAAGGTGCAAATCCGAGCCGAGTCAGATGTTGAGGCGGTAGAAGAGCAGCACAGAAAAGCGGATGAAGTACCAAAAGAATTTACTCATGAATCCTCAGATAATCCAGCTGCACAGCCTAGCGGACCTAGGGTTGGTCGTAATGAACCTTGCCCTTGTGGTTCAGGTAAAAAATACAAACAATGCCATGGTAAATTAACCTAGCATTTGCAGAACATAGTTAATTAGCAATGCCAATCATTTGATTGGCATTGCTGTTTTAGGGGGGATAAATAATGAAACAAGTACATGTTGCGGTCGGTGTCATAGTCTCAGATGGTGAGTTTTTTCTTACCAGAAGGCATCCAGATGTTCATCAGGGAGGAAAATGGGAGTTTCCTGGAGGGAAGGTAGAAGTAGGCGAAACCGTCGCTCAGGCACTTTACCGTGAGCTTAAGGAAGAGGTTGCCATTGAGGTGTTAACGTGTCGGCCTTTAATTGAAATTGCTCATGATTATGGTGATAAAAGTGTTTTATTAGCTGTTTATCTGGTGGATAACTTTCAAGGAGAACCAAGCGCTCAGGAAGGGCAACAACAAGGTTGGTTTGCGTTAAGTGAGCTAGCAACGATTAACTTCCCGGAAGCGAATAAAGCGATAGTTGAAAAATTAATGACTATTTACCAAAACTAGCAACTCAATCGCTTAGTGGTATTACTCAGGTTCAACAAAAAATTTATTGTGCTGTAGAAACTGCTCTTCCAGTGCATCAAGCATTTCTTCATCTAATGCCACGTCTTTTTGCATTGGCTGGGATATTTTATGGTTTTCCTCTGCCCAATCGCCTAAGTCTATGAGTTGGCATCGTTTACTGCAAAAGGGGCGGAATTCGTTTTCCGGCAGCCAAATTACGTCGTTATTACAGGTTGGACAAGATACTTTTAAGGGCATAACAGGCGATAAATCGTTATTAGTAGTAGATGCTATTATAAAAAATGCAGGTGTATTAGGCTAGAGATAAAATTAATAATTAAATTACTATTAGCAACGGGCAAGCTTAAATTGTATAGGCTGATCGCAATATTTTCGTCCTGTGATATCACAAGGCATCATAAAACGGATGGAATAACGAAATTTATTGCCGCTGACTGTCGGATAATAATGGGCTTTGCTATCTAGTTTCATCCGCAGGAGAAATAAGCCTTCACCGCTGTCCTGATAAAAACCTTTTTCAGTATAAATAGTTTCAAAACCTGAGCGTTGTCGTAAAAATTTCAATACCAAAGATAATGCATCAAAAATGTCACTTAATTGTGACAGCCAGTTACTTATTTCACTTTTAATTGTATCTATCGGTTGATTTAACCAGAATTTAAGCTGGGGCACATCAAAACTGGCGTTGCCCCCTTGCATCGCATAACGCTGCTTAAGACTTGATAAAAACTTATCGTCTTTTAATTGATTCCATTGCTGGGTGGGAGACTTGAGTGAGCATAGCAAGGAAATAGTCTGTTTAATGTTCTCTTCCAGTGCAGCACCATCAACATTGGGCGCGCGCGACCATAACACTAAGTTTTGCTCAAGTTTTTCCAGATCTTTAATCAAGTCGCCTTTGATATCATTCCGCTCTAAGGTATCGAGAATTGCAAATAAAGCGGAAAAAAAGACTTGTTGGCTTAGTTCAATATTAGACGAGAAACAATCATTGGTTTGAGCAAAGAGCTGCTCTAGTTTCAAATAGTTTCTAATACGCTCGTTGAGCGGATGTTCATATAATACTGAAGACATATTACAACTAATTGGCCAATGAATCTTACTATCTTACCTAGTGCGATACTAAATGGCTAATTTTTTTACAATTGTCTAATTAGGTTTTCATACTCGTTGGTTGTCATGAGCGAAATTAAGTACGCCATTTTTTATAGTACAGTAATTATTTTCGTGCCAGCGTCTGATACTGCTGATGCAACTTGGCGACTTTCTGCTTTACCTGTGCTAGGTCAGATGACTCATTATCAATAACATCGTCCGCCAGAGCTAATCGTTCACTACGGGCCATTTGGCTATCGATAATTGCCTGAACTTGTTGTTCGTCAACATCATCTCGCCCGGTGGTACGTTTAATTTGTGTTGTCGGTGAAACATCAATCACTAAATCTCTATTGGTGATGGCATTGAGTTTGTTTTCAAACAAAAGTGGCGCTGACAAAATACAATAGCTTCCAGGGCATTCTTTAAGTGCATTGGTAATAGCTGTTCTGATCAATGGGTGCATCAGCTGATTAAGCCAAGCCTTTTCATTTTGATTTTTAAAGATGATTGCTCTTAATAAGCCGCGATTTAGTTGGCCGTTGTTTTGTAAAATTTGCTGACCAAAGTGATGAGTGATAGCGGTTAATGCGGGACTACCTGGCTTGACAACGTCTCTGGCTATCACATCGGCATCAATAATATTCACACCAAGCTTGGCAAACAAGTTTGATATTGTGGTTTTGCCACTGCCAATACCACCTGTTAAGCCAACGATAAAATCTGCCATGGAATTAACCTAAAGAATTAATCCAAGATACCATTGCCAGATCCCTTGACCCCACAACAGGCAAATCCAGCCAGCTACAGCGAGGTAGGGACCAAATGGGATTGCTTGTTCTCGTTGATGGTTATTAAACAGCATTAATGAAATACCGACAATTGCGCCAACTGCAGAGGCCATTAAGATCAGTAAGGGTAATAATTGCCAGCCAAACCAGGCACCAAAAACCGCCAGTAGTTTAAAGTCACCATGGCCCATGCCTTGTTTACCAGTTAACAGCTTAAATAACCACATCACGCTAAACAAACTCATATAGCCAGCTACAGCACCAATTACCGCGGTTTCCAGTGGCACTATCTGGCCATTTATATTTATTAACAGGCCAAGCCATAGTAACGGATAAGTGAATTGATCAGGTAGTAGCATATGATCAAAATCGATCATGGTCAGGCAGATCAGCCCCCAGGTTAGTAATAAAACGAAAAACGTCATTTGGTTAACGCCATATTGGTGTGCAACCACTAGGCTTAATGCTGCGGTAGTAGCTTCAATAAGTGGGTAGCGGGCTGAGATTTTATTTTTACACTGACTACATTTGCCTTTTAACCATAGCCAGCTTAGAACCGGAATATTTTCATAAAACTTAATTGCATGGCCGCAGTGAGGGCAAGTTGAATTTGGCTTCGATAGGGTGATTAGCTGTTGCTGTTTAGCGGGTACATTTGCTAGTTCATCAGCAAGAAATTCACGGCATTCGTTATACCAGCCTTGTTCGAGTATTTTCGGGAAACGGTAAATTACGACATTTAAAAAACTGCCAATGGCTAATGAAAATATCACTACAGTTAGATAGAAACTGAAGGGGTATAGTTCGAATAGGGTTAAAATATTAGTGAACACAAAAGGCCTATTTTGTTTAGTACAACAGATACACTGTGTTTAATTGCCCACAGTGTATGCAAAAGCAGAGAAAATGAAAATACTTAGTTTCAGCGGTTTTACTTACAATCTAAACAACCATACCTATTTGGAAAATAGGTAAATACATCGCAACAATTAAACCACCAATGACAACCCCTAACACAGCCATTATCATAGGTTCTAAAAGGGCGGTTAAGTTATCGACGGCATCATCAACTTGTTGCTCGTACACGGTAGCGACTTTTGCTAACATATCATCTACGGCGCCCGACTCTTCACCAATCGCCACCATTTGAATGACCATATCAGGGAAAATATTACAGTTACGCATAGCGAGATTCATTTGCATCCCTGAGGTGACTTCCGCGCGAATTTCCAAAATTGCATCACGAAACACTGCATTACCAGAAGCACCAGCAGCGGACTCTAAGGCGTCGGGCAAAGGCACACCTGCTGCAAAGGTGGTTGACAAGGTACGGGCATAACGGGCAACTGCAGCTTTTTTTAATAACTCTCCAATGACAGGCAGCTTAAGAATTTGTTTATCGACATTATCTCTAAATTGTTGGCTTTTTCTATGAACTCGTTTAAACAAATAACCAGCTGCAAATATAATACCTAATGCAATATGCCAATAAGACTGCATAATATCTGAAATCGCCAGTACGAATAAGGTAAAGGCGGGCAGTTCGGCGCCAAAGCTATCAAAAATTTCTTTAAATACCGGTACAACAAAGATTAGTAATATTGATGTCACTACAGCAGCAACTACTAATACCGCAATCGGGTAAGTCATGGCTTTTTTAATTTTTGCCTTTAATGCTTCTGCTTTTTCTTTGTAAGTGGCGATCCTGTCATAAATAGTTTCTAAGGCGCCGGATTGTTCACCTGAATGGACTAAGTCACAATATAAACCGTCAAAAAACCTTGGGTGCTCGCGTAGGCACTCAGACAGCGGGATACCTGACTGTAATTTATTGCCGACATCGGCCAGTAATTTTTGCATATTGCCATTATTATGGCCTTTACCGATCATTTCGATAGTTTGTACCAAAGGCACACCGGCATTTAGCATAGTGGCTATTTGTCTGGTAATTTCGGCAATGTCAGCAGCTGTAATAGCCTTATCACCACCTAATCCGAATAGTGGTTTGGGTTTTTTTTTGACTTTTCCTGGCGTGACGCCTTGTTTGCGTAATTGGGCTTTTAACTCCATTAAACTGGCTGCGGATAATTCACCGCTGACTTTTTTGCCTTTACGGTTAACCCCTTGCCAGAGAAATACTTCGAGCTCTTTAGGAGCGATAGCTTTTGTTTTAGTTGCTGACACTGCCATAAAACACCTTATTAGTTATTAAGCGCTAGTAACCCGGTTTATTTCTTCCAGGCTAGTCATGCCTTGCATGGCTTTTTTTAAGCCAGATTGTCTTAAATTATCATAGCCTTCTTTTTGACATTGTGTTGCAATATCGAGAGAATTACCGCCTTCCATGATAATACTGGCGATTTGTTCACTGATTTTGATTACTTCGTAAATACCGACCCGGCCTTTATAGCCACCAGTACATTGGTCACAACCAACAGGTTTAAATAGCGTAAATTGACCAATTTTGTCTTCGGGAAAGCCCTGATTACGTAATTCAGCTTCCGGGATTTGCTCTTCTTCCCTGCACTGAGTGCACAGGCGTCTCGCCAGACGTTGAGCAATAATAATACTGACTGAGCTGGCAACGTTATAGGATGGTACGCCCATATTTAACAATCGAGTTAAGGTTTCTGCTGCAGAGTTAGTATGTAAGGTTGATAACACTAAATGCCCTGTTTGTGCCGCTTTAATGGCGATTTCTGCGGTTTCTAAATCACGAATCTCCCCGACCATGACGATATCGGGATCTTGACGTAAAAACGAACGCAACGCACTAGGGAAGGTTAATCCTGCCTTAGTATTAATTTGAACCTGATTAATACCTTCCAAGTTAATTTCCACTGGATCTTCGGCGGTCGAGATATTGCGCTCAGCGGTATTGAGAATATTCAAGCCAGTATAAAGAGAAACAGTTTTACCTGAGCCGGTAGGCCCAGTAACTAATATCATGCCTTGCGGCTGGGCTAAGGCATCCATATAGATTTTCTTTTGCTCAGCTTCATAACCTAGCATGTCGATACCGAGCATAGCACTGGAAGAGTCTAAAATCCGCATTACGATTTTTTCTCCCCACATGGTGGGTAGGGTCGAGACGCGAAAATCTATCGATTTTCTTTTGGATAATGCAAGTTTTATTCGACCATCTTGTGGCACTCTGCGCTCGGCAATATCGAGTTTCGACATCACTTTTAGCCGAGCGGCCATGCGCGCGGCAAGCGCGATTGGTGGTTTGGCGATTTCAGTTAAAATGCCATCGATACGAAAGCGGATACGGTATGATTTTTCATAAGGCTCAAAATGTAAATCGGATGCGCCTTTTTTTATTGCATCCAGTAAAATTTTATTAATATAAACGACAATAGGGGCATCTTCTTTATCACCGGTAGCGACATCATCATCGTCCTTGCGATCTTCATGAACATCAATACCGGAAAGCTCTTCGGTATCCATATCAGAAATATCTAGGGCATCACTTTCTTCTTCTATTACTTTTTCAATGCATTCATTTAGGCCTTTTTCATTGGTCAGTACTAGTTCGGTGGTAAAGCCAGTATTAAATTGAATCTCTTCCAATGCGTCTAAGTTGGTAGGATCCGACATCGCAACAAACAGCACTTTACCACGTAAGAACAGCGGCAGGGCATTATGTTTGCGGATCAGTTTTTCGTTACGTACCCCGTCAGGCACTAATGAGGTGTCAAATTGTTTTAAATCAATTAATGGGTAACCAAAACTGCGGGAGAGAATATTGGCAATATGGTGCGGATCTAAATGTTTATCTTCAACTAAATAGCGGACGAAAGGTTTTTTTTGCTGGATAAAGTCAGCACTGATTTGTTCAACCATTTTAGTAGATACAATATTGTGCTTTGATAAGGCAGACAAAACACTAGATTGTTGGTGAAGTCCTTTCATAACACCTTGATAAAATTTGTTAAATAGAATTAATTAAAAGTGTAACCTATTTTCAACATTAAAAACAAAAAATACGCATAAAAAAAGCTCCTAAGGAGCTTTTTTTGTGCGTATTAAGTTTTAACTAACACAGACCTGCAGCTACGCATGTACCTGAAGATCCCCAATCTAATGAGTCCTTGTTTGTGCTTGGTGTTCCAGTTAATATATAAGTATATGGCCCACCAGTAAATGTAGTACTGTTAGATGTTACTGTAATAATTATTTTGCCAGTAAGTGAATCATCTGAAGCATCATCCGGTGTTCCGTTATCATCAATTTCTGCATCAATCGCAACACTATCAACCAGATCAGAGTTTGCCCAACCTGTATTAGTCTCGTCTAAAGTTGCACAGCTTGTTCCTGTCTGGAAACATACATCAACGGCTGTTTTAGCTGGTGTTGCAGCAAGTACAACTTCACTAAACTTGGCACGTTCTGTGTACGTTTTATATGCCGGCAAGGCGACTGCTGCCAATATACCGATGATCGCGACTACGATCATTAATTCAATTAGGGTGAAACCTTGGTTATTAGATTTCGCTGTTGCTAAGTTTTGTAATGTCTTTTTCATAATCAGTAATTCCATACTAGTTATTACGGGGGCTGACTTCATACTGCGACAAAAAACTAGAAATGTAAAATATTGTGTGGATTTTTTTTTATTTTTTTTAATAATTTGCTTTTTTTCAACAAAAGTTGGTTAAAAATTAACAGTTTATTAACGGATGTTGACAGTTTTATTATCGTTTTTACAAGGTATCAACAGTGAAATGGTAGATGAAGATAAATAGTAGAGTTTAAAAGGAGAGCTTTTAATTTTCTCCTTTTAAATTAATAAATTAGTTTTAAACAAAACGCATTGAAAGGTCGACCGCTTTAATATGCTTGGTTAGTGCACCGACAGAGATAAAATCAACGCCTGCTTTAGCATGATTTTCCATGGTTGCCAGGGTCATATTACCGGATACTTCCAGTTTGGTTTTTCCTTGCGATATGCTGTCTCTTAAGCTAACCGCCTGTTCTATCATTTCTGGTGTAAAATTATCTAACATGATGATATCAGCTTGTGCATTTAATGCCTGAGTCAGTTCGTCCACACTCTCTACTTCCACTTCTACCGTTTTATTCGGATGATTTGTTTTGGCTGTGCTAATTGCCTGAGTAATAGAACCACAAGCGGCTATATGGTTTTCTTTAATTAAAAACGCATCAAATAAGCCAATACGATGATTAACGCCACCACCGCAAGTAACGGCATATTTTTGAGCGCTACGTAGGCCAGGCACAGTTTTACGAGTATCTAATAATTTTGTATCCGTGCCAGCTAAGCATTCAACATATTCACTAGTAATAGTGGCGGTGCCTGACAAGCTTTGTAAAAAATTTAACGCCGTGCGTTCACCAGTTAATAAAAGTCGGGCATTACCGCTAAGTTCAAATAAGGTGGTATTCGCTTTAACTGCTTGGCCATCGTTAACAAACCAGGTGATTTTAGTTGCCTGTTCGCCACTAAAACCATAAATAGCATCAAGTTGTTGAAACACTTGGTTGACCCACTCCACACCGCAAATAATACAATCGTCGCGACTGATAACGTTCGCCACCGCAGTATTTTCTGCAGGAATCAGTTCTGCGGTGATATCTTGGGCATTTTTTAGTTCTGTTTTATTCGTTGCCCCTAAGTCTTCACATAACGCCCAGGTAACGGTTTGTTTAATATCTTTTAAAAGCTGTGGAGCTAACATGGTTATTTAATTCTCTTGCTGATCTATTGATAGGTAATTACTGACGCAGTACCAGTTGTTTTCCTGATTGAGTGAATTCTACCTTTTTTAGTGCGCTCATGCCCAATAGAATTTCATCTGCTTGCATGCCTGGGTTTATGTTGGCATTAACATCATTCAGAATAATATTGCCAATGGTCAGTTCATTAATATGCGTTTGAAAAACACGCACTGAACCATTCGCTGTTTGTACTAAATAACTCCCTGTTTTTGTTAATTCAAGTTGTTTAGCTAAATGGGCCGGGATAGAAACACTGGTAGCGCCAGTATCTAGCAAAAAGGTCACAGGGTAACCATTAATAGTGCCCTGAGTGACGTAATGACCGTAATGGTTTTGTTGTAATACTACTTCCGCTTGACCGGCATTTGTTAAGCGATATTCCGGCTGTTGATTAGGGTTCCATTGCTTTTCTAACAGATCTTGAAATAAATAGATCAGCAGAATTATCGCGATAATCCAGGCAAGCCAGATAAAATATCGACCGAATACAGAAGAGTTGTCATTAACAGGTGCAGGCATGGCTTTTATTCGTTAAGGGCTCGCAGTATGATAGCGGGTATGCTGATAAATTTATCCTGACTATTGTATGACAACTGATGCTAATCACTCAAATCTTTCTCAAATTAAAGCTAAATTTCATCTCGTTGACGGATGGTTAACTGAGGTTACTAAATGCCCATCGCCCCATTATGATCAGCGTGAACAGTGCCAGAAAGGGCAAATAGACTTATTAGTGATCCATAATATCTCACTGCCAGCAGGAAAGTTTGGTTTACCTTATATAACTGACTTGTTTTTAGGACAGTTAGATCCTGCTGCTGATCCGAGTTTTGAAGATATTTATCAGTTGCGAGTCTCTGCGCATTGCTTAATTCGCCGAGACGGCCACATCATTCAATATGTTTCTTTTAATGATCGTGCCTGGCATGCTGGAGTATCAAATTATCAAGGCAGGGAAAAATGTAATGATTTTTCTATTGGTATTGAGCTGGAAGGAAGTGATGATATTCCTTATACTGAGGAACAATATCAACAACTTAGTGCGTTGACGCAGGCATTGAAATATCATTACCCCAAGATAAGCGATAATATCGTTGGTCATTGTGATATTGCCCCTGAGCGAAAAACAGACCCAGGCGATGCGTTTAACTGGGGATATTACCGCCGTTTATTACAAAGTCACTGAAACAACAACCTTTAGAGTATTATGATGGAATGTAACATATGAGTCTAATTAGTTTGCTAATTGCGTTAGCAGCAGAGCGTTATTTATCTTCGTCGGCCTGGCAGTTTGGCACCCATTTTTCGAAGTATAAGGCATTTTTTACTGGTGTTATTCGCATAGGTAAGCCACAACAATCCTTAGTGGCTAATGCTCTGTTTATTTTATTACCGGTGATTACTTGTTATTTATTGCTTGGATTAGTGGACGATGGTTTGCTCCACTTCTTATTGTCAACCTTGATTTTGATCAGTTGTTTTGGCTGTATAAAAACGCGCGATACTTTTAAACAATATTTATTGTGCGCATTTCGTGGCGAACAAACCTCCTGTGACATGCATTATCAGCAATTATTACAGGATAAAAATTTACCTGATATCGGTTTTGGTCAAACGCTGATCTGGCTTAATTATCGTTATTTTATTGCCATTATGTTGTTTTTCGTTATTTTCGGCGCGCCAGGAGCGTTAGCGTATCGATTAATCAGTAGAGTGAATGAGCAGGCAACTGAACGTGAACAGGATAAACTGCACAATATAGAACAAGAAAATGACGAACAGCAACCGTTTACAGAAAAGATAGATGCATCTCAGGAAGTAGCACAATTTAACCAACAACTTTTGTTTTGGCTCGACTGGCTGCCTGTGCGTATTGTTGCTTTTGGTTATATGTTAGTGGGGCATTTTTCTCGGGCAATGCCGACTTGGCTAGAAAACCTATTTGATATAGGAAAATTGCCACATCAAATACTGGTTTCAGTGGCAGAAAAATCAGAAGATTTTATGGTTGATCATAGTGACTGTACCGCAGAACCTTGTTTATTAGTGCGTTTAGCTAAGCGTACCTTACTGCTGTGCTTAGCCATTATTTCTTTACTGATCCTTACCGGTGTGATGAGTTAATTGTGGTTTAATCGCGCGCCTCGTGCATAACGAGGCTTAAGACCATTTAACAGTAGTTGTTAAAGTGTAAGTTATCATGGACTAACTCCCCAAAGGGCTATTTCTAACAGCTTATATACTGCGTGATTGATTTTAACAAGGGAATCACCATTCTTTGCATTCAATGCCTTGCTTCTAAGTTGTTAAACTCTTGCTAATTGACCAAATATTTATCTAGGTTGGTAGTTAATTTCGCCAAGTAAAACCTGTCTATCCGGCGTTATATCAACAAATTAATATAGACGAACTTTGAAACTGCATCAGTTTTTCGGCTTGTTACCTCTTTTGTTGAGCATAATTAAAAGACAAGCAGTAACTGAATAGCTATTCAGTTACTGCTTAAGCCATTCTTAGGGGATAAGTACAATAATAGAGCTTAGCTAGTCGTATTGTTGCTCGGTGTTATTTTCCTAATAATCCTCTCCCTTACTTAAATGGCTATAGTTGTTTTTTTGTTCGCCTGAACTATGTTCTATTTACAAAATCTATTTATTTTGCTATTTTTACGTCACTTTAAAATTGGTAATACCAATTTACCATTGTGTTTTTGTTATTTAAAAACGATTATTTCAGGCTATTTATTGAATTTTTATGGTACTAGGTCAGATTAAACATACCGTCAAACAGGCGAAACTTTCCGATGTGATTTTGTCGCAACTTGAGACAATGATCCTGGAAGGCAGTTTAAAGGCCGGTCAAAAGTTACCTGCTGAGCGAGATCTGGCGAAACAATTTAATGTTTCTCGTCCATCGTTGCGTGAAGCAATTCAAAAGCTAGAAGCTAAGGGGCTAGTCAATCGTCGTCAGGGCGGTGGAACCTTTGTTAGCGAGCAAATATTAAAAGGCTTTTCTGATCCGCTGTTTGATTTGATGTCGCAAAGCAATGAATCACAATTTGATTTGCTTGAATTTCGTCATGGTATTGAAGGTATGTCGGCTTATTATGCGGCGATGCGTGGCACTAAAGCAGATTACGAAGAAATTCGCCGTCAGCATGATGCTATTGGCGAAGCACAGCTTGAGCATAATTACCGCGAAGAAGCTAAAGCAGTATTTGAGTTCTATTTGGCGATTTGTGGTGCTTCTCACAATGGCGTGATTTTGCATTTGGCACGCAGTATGTCGGCGGTGGTTATTGATAATATTGAACAAAACTTAACGATATTAGCACAACGTCCTGATATTTTTGCCAAAATTGCCGAATATCGCACCCATTTAATGGACGCGATTTTAAGTGGTCAGCCACAAAAAGCGTGGGGGGCTAGTCATCGCCATCTCGCTTTTATTGAAGAAGTATTACTGAATTTAACCGAAGAACAAAGTCGCATGGAACGTTCAATGCGCAGAATGCAAAAGTTATAACAATTTTTGTAATAGTAAAGAAAAAGTCAGGAATATTAACCTGATAGCGGCAATGCGTTTGCCGAGCAGTTAGCAGATTAAAGCAACTTAAGTTAAGCGGTATTTAGCTTTCTTTAATCTACAAATTTTAATTTTATATAACAAAACGGAGACTAAGTGATTATGTCTGAGCTCCCAAATAACGACATTGATGCTATTGAAACACTGGAATGGATCGAGTCAATGGAATCGGTTCTGGAAAATGAAGGCCCAGAACGAGCACATTTTCTATTAGAAAAGTTAATTGATCAAGCACGTCGTAGCGGCACACATTTACCTTTTGATGCAACTACTGCCTATGTTAATACTATTCCGCCTGGGCAAGAACCTCATATGCCAGGTGATCTTACCATTGAAGCACGTATTCGTGCGGCAATTCGCTGGAATGCAGCAGCGTTAGTGTTACGAGCTTCAAAGAAAAACTTGGAACTTGGCGGTCATATTGGCTCTTTTGCATCATCGGCAACTTTATATGATGTCGGCTTTAACCACTTTTTTAAAGCGGCATCACCAAAAGATGGTGGCGACTTTATATTTGCTCAAGGTCATATCTCTCCAGGGATTTATTCTCGTGCGTTTGTTGAAGGTCGTTTGACTGAGGAGCAAATGGATAACTTCCGTCAGGAAGTGGATGGCAATGGTTTATCTTCTTATCCACATCCGCATTTAATGGATGATTTTTGGCAGTTCCCAACGGTTTCAATGGGCTTAGGGCCATTACAAGCAATCTATACTGCTCGTTTCTTAAAATATTTAACTGATCGTGGTATTAAAGATTGCTCAGGGCAAAGAGTGTACTGTTTCTTAGGGGATGGTGAAACGGATGAACCAGAATCATTAGGCGCTATTGGCTTAGCGGCTCGTGAAGGGTTAGATAACTTAACCTTTATCATTAACTGTAACTTGCAGCGTTTAGATGGCCCGGTTCGTGGTAATGGTAAAATTATCCAAGAACTTGAAGGTACTTTCCGTGGTGCTGGCTGGGAAGTGATTAAAGTGATTTGGGGGTCTTATTGGGATGCCCTATTAGCACGTGATACTTCAGGCAAGTTGCTACAGTTAATGAATGAAACCGTTGATGGTGAATATCAAAACTGTAAGGCGAAAGGTGGTAAATATACTCGTGATAACTTCTTCGGTAAATATCCAGAAACCGCTGCTATGGTTGCTAATATGTCTGATGAAGATATTTGGCGCTTAAACCGTGGGGGTCATGATCCAGTAAAAGTTTATGCCGCATATGAAAAAGCGATGAACACTAAAGGTCGTCCAACGGTGATTTTAGCGAAGACCGTTAAAGGTTATGGTTTAGGCCAATCGGGCGAAGCGCAAAACGTTGCCCATAATGTTAAGAAAATGGATCTTGAATCGATCAAAGCGTACCGTGATCGTTTCAATATGCCTATTTCTGATGATGAAATTGAAGATTTACCTTTCTTTAAATTTGATGAAGATAGCCCTGAATTAAAATACATGCGTGAGCGTCGCCAGGCGTTAGGCGGCTCTTTGCCGGCGCGTCGTCAACAGGCTGATGAGAGTTTAGAAATTCCACCACTTAAATCGTTTGATGCGATTTTGAAAGGTTCAGGTGAGCGTGAAGTGTCATCAACCATGACTTTTGTACGTGTGCTTAATAGCTTGTTAAAAGATAAGAAAATCGGTAAACGTATCGTGCCTATTATTCCGGATGAAGCCCGTACTTTTGGTATGGAAGGGTTGTTCCGCCAAGTAGGTATCTATGCCAACGAAGGTCAAAAATACATTCCGCAGGATGCCGACCAAGTAGCTTATTATCGCGAAGATAAAAAAGGCCAAGTATTACAGGAAGGGATTAATGAATTAGGTGCGATGGCCTCTTGGGTTGCTTCAGGCACTTCTTATTCAACTTGTAATGCCACGACTATACCTTTTTATATCTACTATTCAATGTTTGGCTTCCAGCGTGTTGGCGATTTAGCGTGGGCAGCGGGTGACAGCCAGGCACGAGGTTTCTTATTAGGTGCAACCGCAGGTCGTACAACCCTAAATGGTGAAGGGTTGCAACACCAAGATGGTCACTCTCACGTTCAAGCTGGATTAATTCCAAACTGTGTGACTTATGATCCAACTTATGGTTATGAAGTGGCGGTGATAGTGCGTGATGGTTTGCGCCGGATGTATGAAAATAATGAAAATATTTTCTACTATCTGACGTTAATGAATGAAAACTATCAGCACCCAGCAATGCCGGAAACAAAAGACATTGCTGATGAAATCATTAAGGGTATTTATAAGCTAGAAACAGTTGCTGCGAAAAAAGCGAAGGCAAATGTTCAGTTAATGGGTTCAGGCACCATCTTATTGCAGGTGAGAGAAGCGGCGCAAATTTTAGCCAATGATTACAACATCTCTAGTGATGTTTATTCAGTCACCTCATTTAACGAACTGGCGCGTGACGGTCAGGAAGTGACGCGTCAAAACATGCTCAACCCAGAAGCTGAGCAGCAAGTGCCTTATATTGGTCAGGTGATCAAAAAAGAAAACGGACCTGCGATTGCTGCAACTGATTATGTGAAAGCCTATTCTGATCAAGTCCGTGCTTTTATTGATACTCAATATCGTTGTCTTGGTACAGATGGTTTTGGTCGCAGTGACAGCCGTGCAAACTTACGTCGTCATTTTGAAGTGAACGCCGATTATATCGTGGTAGCTGCGCTCTATGAATTGGCTAACCGTGGTGATGTGGAACGTTCTATTGTCAGTGAAGCTATTAAACGTTTCGATATTGATACTAACAAACTTAACCCACTTTACGCTTAATCAGGAAATAGGAGAATTATTATGTCAGATGTTCAACAAGTTCTAGTTCCTGATGTTGGTGGCGATGAAGTTGAAGTGATTGAAATTTGTGTCGCTGTCGGTGATAGCTTAGAAGCCGATGAAGGGATAGTCACGGTTGAAACCGACAAGGCTTCTATGGACATTCCGGCGCCAATTGCTGGTGAGTTGGTGTCATTAAGCGTTAATGTTGGTGATAAAATCAAAGAAGGCGACTTAATCGGTGAAATGAAAGCCGTTGGGACGACAAGTGAAGCTCCTGTAGCTGAAGCTACTCCTGTAGAAAAAGCGGAACAAAGCCCAGTAGTGGCCGAGCAAACCGCGCCAGCGGCTGAGCAAGCACCTGCTGCAACTGGTGGCAGTGAAGTGATTGATGTTGTGGTACCAGATATTGGTGAAGATGGCGAAGTAGATGTTATCGATGTCTTAATTGCCGTTGGGGATGAAATTGCTGAAGAAGACGGCTTGATCACCTTAGAAACGGATAAAGCGACCATGGATGTGCCATCATCTCATGCTGGTATCGTTAAAGAAGTGTTAGTGGCAACTGGCGATAAAGTTAAGCAGGGATCGTTAGTGATCAAACTTGAAACTAACAGCGGCGCTCCTGCTGCGATTGAGCAGCCTGTTGCTCCAGCTCCTGTAGCTGAAGCACCAAAAACAGCACCTGCACCTGAGAAAAAGGCAGCACCTGTGCCTCATCATCCACAATCTGGCGTTAAGTCAAGCGGCGCAATTTATACTTCGCCATCCATTCGTCGTTTAGCGCGTGAATTTGGCGTTGATTTAACCTTAGTCAAAGGTAGTGGTAACAAAGGGCGCATTTTAAAAGAAGATGTTCAGTCTTACGTTAAGTATGAATTATCACGTCCGAAAGCCAATGCCGGCAGTTCAGTGGCTTCTGGTGAAGGTGGCTTACAAGTAGTAGCGGCTAAGCCGATAGATTTCGCTAAGTTTGGTGAAATTGAAGAAAAACCGTTAACACGGATTCAGAAGATTTCAGGACCGTTTTTACATCGAAACTGGGTGACTATTCCTCATGTTACCCAATTTGACGAAGCTGATATCACGGATGTAGAAGCATTTCGTAAAGAACAAAATGTTGTTTGTGAAAAACAACAGCTTGGTTTTAAGATCACACCATTAGTGTTCATTATGAAAGCCGCAGCTGATGCATTGCGAGCGTTCCCGGTATTTAATTCAAGTTTAAGTGATGATGGCGAAAGCTTGATCCTTAAAAAGTACTGTAATATTGGCGTTGCGGTCGACACCCCGAATGGCTTAGTGGTGCCGGTAGTACGCGATGTCGATAAAAAAGGCATTCATGAACTATCGCGTGAATTACTGGAAATCAGTAAAAAAGCGCGTGATGGCAAGCTTACGGCTAGCGATATGCAAGGCGGTTGTTTTACTATTTCAAGTCTAGGTGGTATTGGTGGTACGGCATTTACGCCGATCGTTAATGCGCCAGAAGTGGCCATTTTAGGGGTGTCAAAATCAGAAATGAAACCTAAGTGGAATGGTAAAGAGTTTATTCCGCGTTTAATGTTGCCATTGTCTATGTCTTACGATCATCGCGTGATTGACGGCGCTATTGCTGCACGCTTTACTGTTCATTTAGCTTCAGTGATGAGCGATATCCGTAAGTTAATATTGTAATTATCCCATAATTCAAATCGGTAATAATGAAATCTGCTTGTGAAGTTTTTATTATTACCGACATTATTTGATTAAAAGATGGCGATTTTTATTCACTTTGAGTAAACTTCGCACCATAAAAAAATTCAGTTCCAATGGCTTACGATTTATTTGAATGCCATTGTACAAACCAAAATAATTTGAGGTTAGCATGAGTAACGAGATTAAAACTCAAGTCGTTGTTTTAGGTGCAGGTCCTGGTGGTTATTCAGCAGCATTCCGTGCAGCTGATTTAGGTCTGGACGTAGTATTAGTTGAAAGCCGTGAAACGTTAGGTGGTGTTTGTTTAAATGTTGGGTGTATTCCTTCTAAAGCATTACTGCATGTTGCTAAAGTAATTGATGATGCGGCTGAAATGGCATCACACGGCGTTACTTTTGGTAAACCTGAAATTGATTTAGATAAAATTCGTGGTTGGAAAGAAAGCGTTATCGGTCAGTTAACCGGTGGTTTAGGCGGTATGTCTAAAGCGCGCAAAGTAAAAACTGTGACAGGTTTTGGTAAATTCACTTCTGATAAAACTATCGAAGTGGAAGGCGCAGACGGTAAAACTACCATCACTTTCGATAATGCGATTATCGCTTGTGGTTCTTCAGTCATTGATTTGCCATTTATTCCTAATGACGATCCACGTGTGATTGATTCTACTGGTGCTTTAGAGCTTAAAGATGTACCGGAAGAAATGTTAGTGCTTGGTGGTGGTATTATCGGTTTAGAAATGGGCACAGTATATAAAGCGCTTGGTTCAAACGTTTCTGTGGTTGAATTTGCTGATCAATTAGTACCAGCAGCCGATAAAGATATTGTGCAAATTTATACCAAGTACAATAAAAAGAAATTCAATATCATGTTGTCAACTAAAGTTGTGGCAGTTGAAGCGAAAGATGATGGCTTATATGTTTCTTTTGAAGGTAAAAATGCACCAGAAGGGCAAGTACGTTACGATAAGATCTTAGTTGCTGTTGGTCGTAAGCCAAATGGTCACTTAGTTGCCGCTGATAAAGCAGGCGTCAATGTTGATGAGCGTGGTTTCATTAACGTTTCAAATGAGTTACGTACTAATGTGAATCATATTTTCGCCATTGGTGATGTGGTTGGTCAACCAATGCTTGCTCACAAAGCGGTACACGAAGCACACGTTGCAGCTGAGGTAATTGCGGGTAAGAAACATGTATTTGACCCGCGTTGTATTCCTTCTATTGCGTATACTGATCCTGAAATGGCTTGGGTGGGTGTTACAGAGCGTGAAGCGAAAGATCAGGGTTTAAACATTGAAGTGGCAAATTTCCCTTGGGCAGCCTCAGGTCGTGCGATTGCTTCTGCGCGCACCGAAGGTAAAACTAAGATGATCTTCGAAAAAGAAACCGGTCGTGTGTTAGGTGGTGCTATCGTTGGTATCAATGCTGGTGAAATGCTAGGTGAAATTTGTTTAGCGGTTGAAATGGGTGCTGATGCAGAAGATGTTGGTTTAACGATCCATGCGCATCCGACATTAAATGAATCAATTGGTTTAGCGGCGGAAATCTTTGAAGGTTCAATTACTGATTTACCAAATGCCAAAGCGGTGAAGAAAAAGAAATAATTCGTTATTTTTAAAAGAAAAATTATCGTTAAAAAAGCCAGCATCAAGCTGGCTTTTTTATTACCACATTTTAAGTGTCAATATTTTTTACAATTATCTGGATCACTTCAGTGTGATGGATAGTTCCATATTTATAATATTCTGTTATTTTTTAGTAGGTTAAGAAAATTGGTATCTATTCAACTGCTATTTAAATTTATACAAACCTCAGTTTCAATAAATAACTGTCTAATTTTTATACTTATAAATCAGGTATCTAGTGAAATGGCTTCAGATATGCATAGAAAGTGTGCAGGGAAGCTACATTAGGTAGCGGTGCTTCCACTATATTTTACATTAATAGAGTAAGGTGGTTTGATATGAATAAGACTAATCGAGTTAGTTGTTGGCGTACGATAATTATTTCTGCTGTTTGTTATTTGTCGACGCTTACTTCTGTTCAAGCGGGAGTGATTGTCACAGAGTGGGAATTTGATACTTGGGCTGAATTTACAGCAGCAAGTTTTACCGGCGGTACAGGGACAACAAATTTTTCTGACTACGAGTTATCATGGGGAGCTGACGGGGGAGATTATGCTTCACCAACAGGCGATGCTTCAGATAACCAAAGTGCGTTAACTATTGGTACAGGTACATCAGGTGATGATCGATTTGGAGGTGGTCATGTGACAGGAACGGTTGATACTATTCTTGGTTTTGCTCCACCGACACCACCAGATGAAATTGGCTTAGGGGTCAGTATGACTCACTGGAACAACCCCATTAACAGCAATTTTAGTTTCCTTAGCTCAGGAACCTTAACTGACCATTTAACACTAACAGCTTTATCACCATATGCGGGGAGTACAGAGCCAGCCCCTACATTAGATATTATGTTTAACTTTTTGGAAACGCCAAATGCAGGTTCAGGAGGCTTTTGTTTAGATGGCTCTGCTGTGCCGGCTGCAGGTTGTGGCGATTTATTTGGCTTTGACAATATATCAACATCAGGTATTCCGTTTACCTATGATGGTGTAGATTATGGCCTTGATATTCTAGTGTTTGATGAATTTGGTGGCGCAGCACCAATTGAAGCATTAGGAGCTGATTATTGTGCAGCCTTAGGTTTAAGCGCTACCTGTGTTGGATTTGTTACACCAGAAGACGAGCATACATCATTGCAATTTGGTTTTAGTGTTAGACAGGTACCAGAATCTAGTACTATCGCACTATTAGCCATTGCGCTAATTAGCTTAAGTTTAAGGAAGCAAAAACGTTAATAGTATTAAGTAGTTAACTTATAGTAAAAAGCCAGCATTGTATTTAGCTGGCTTTTTTATACTTTAAATATTTAGCAGTTACCTTATCGTTTTACCGGTACTTTTTGAGCGCCTGTGATGGTTGCTTCAATGCGGCGATTTACCGCATGAGCTGAGGCGGTATTAGCGCTATTTTTTAATTGCTGCTCGCCATGGCCAATTGCGGTTAAACGGTTGGCAGCAATTGAGAAGTCATTCACTAACATATTAACAATTGCTTGTGCGCGTCTTTCTGAGAGCTTCTGATTATAGTTAGCATCACCTTGCGCCGAAGTGTGACCGTGTACGGTTAACCTGGTTTGACGATAACGCTGTAAAAAATCAGCCATTTTAGTAATTTCTTTTTTCCCTTCGGCATTGATATCGCTTTTATCATTATCAAAGTTAACTAACAATTCAAAAGTTTCTCTCTGCTTCATGTAAACAGTACAGCCTTGGGCGTTTACTTTATGTGTGAATGGCGTGTTAGCACAATTATCCTGGCTGTCAACTACACCATCCTTATCGCTGTCTTTTGGTAGCGTTTTTGTCACTTTTTTAGCTGTGGGTGAACTTGTTTTAGCGTGAGTAGGTTTTGGTGTATTGGTATCAAAGTAATAGATGAAGCCTATTTTGCTGGAAAAATCAGTATAGTTGTCATCTATTTGATAATGGCCTTTTCCTTCAATATAGAAAGCTGCATTATCGTTAATAAAGTAACGGTAGCCAGCACCTAGATCGGCAGATAGGTTAGATTTGTCGATATCAAGAAAATCGGCGCCAGCGACAAGGTAAAGGCTTTTTTGATAAGGGAAGTACAACATATCTAAAGCAACACTTGAACCATCTTCAACGTCATAGCCTTTATGTTGAGTGTTGATATTTAAGTTGCTATATGAAATACGAGCTTCGTATGATGGTGAAAGGCGGTGACCATATTCTGCACCAATACCAGAGCCATGAGCAATTTCAGAATGTTTGTCTTCGCTAAACAAACGATCATTATCAGCTTCAAGGTAAATGCCATGGCCTCCGATATAGCTTTGACCGACAAAGATGCTGGCATCGGGCTGTTCGTTAGCAAGTAGTGGCAAAGAAAATAGTGAAAGGCTGATCACCTGACAAAGTTTAGAAAATTTTGAGTTAGATAACAGACGCATATTGAGATCCCTTATATTGTCGTCAACAGAGGTAAGAATAAGTCGCATATTTTACGCGAGTACTGCCGATAGGCCTAGTATTACAAGCCTGTTTTTATTAGAAAAGTAGATTAAATAACTTGAAAAGCGCTATAATTTAGCTAGTTGTTGATTAAGGAAAGAAAAGCAATGAAAATCTTGTTGGTGGTTTTATTTATATTCTCTGGTGCAGTGAGTGCAGCTGAGCAAGAAGTCAATTATGATTTTGATCATAAAGTACATTATAAACAAAAGCGTCTGGCGCCTGGACACTATCAAATTGAAGCGTTACAGAAAGAAAAAACACGCTTTAGTCAGTTAGCAACTTTCTTGTTGCGTCATGCTTATAAGCTTTGTGGCAGTTATGACTTTGAATTAAAAATACTCAGCGGAGTGGAGCAATTTGACGATCGTCAAATGAGCCCTAATTATATTCAGCCATCATTATCTGCAAACCTTGTTTGTCCTAAGAAATAGACTATCTTTAATCTACATGAGCCTATTGTCTGGTAAACCAGTTTTTTCCAGGCAAGTGATTAATATTTAATAAGTATAACTATTTTTTATAATAGTTATAAGTTTGCTGAATGGTTGTGAGATTTTAATTACGAAACGGTTATCGTATAATCACGCCGAAAATTTTCTAATCAATAGTAATTGCTAAGTGGGCTACTTAGTGATTTCTACTTATCACAGGGGTGAACGCCGTGCTTCAAGAATATCGTAATCATGTAGAAGAGCGTGCCGCAGAAGGCATAGTACCAAAAGCGTTAGATGCAGAACAAACTGCTGCATTAGTTGAATTAGTGAAAAACCCTCCAGCAGGTGAAGAAGCGTTTTTATTAGAGTTATTAACCAATCGTGTACCAGCAGGTGTAGATGATGCTGCCTATGTTAAAGCCGGATTTTTAGCGGCTGTCGCGAAGGGCGAAGTAAGTTCACCAATTTTACCGGCTGAAAAAGCAACTGAATTATTAGGCACCATGTTAGGTGGTTATAACATTCAGCCGATGATTGATTTGTTAGACGATGCTGCACTGGCAGATAAAGCAGCACAAGGGTTATCACATACTTTATTAATGTTTGACGCATTTTTTGATGTTAAAGAAAAAGCGGAAGCAGGTAATGCGGCTGCGAAAAAAGTGATGCAGTCATGGGCAGATGCCGAGTGGTTTACCTCGAAAGAAAAAGTGGCTGAAAAAATCACGGTTAAAGTATTTAAAGTTACTGGTGAAACTAACACAGATGACTTGTCGCCAGCACCAGATGCTTGGTCTCGTCCTGATATTCCTTTACATGCCAAAGCGATGCTTAAAATTGAACGTGAAGGTATTAACCCGGATGAAGAGGGTTCTGTCGGTCCGATTAAACAAATTGAAGAATTACAAAAAGACGGCATTCCATTAGCGTATGTAGGTGATGTTGTTGGTACTGGCTCTTCTCGTAAATCAGCGACTAACTCAGTGCTTTGGTTTATGGGGGATGATATTCCATATGTACCAAATAAGCGCGCAGGTGGTGTTTGTTTAGGTGGTAAAATAGCGCCTATTTTCTATAACACGATGGAAGACTCAGGTGCTTTACCAATTGAGCTAGACGTTCAGAAAATGAATATGGGCGATGTTATCGATATTTATCCATACGAAGGTGTGGTGAAAAAAGGTGACGAAGTTATCTCTACCTTTAAGTTAAGCCCTGTATTACTTGATGAAGTTCGTGCTGGTGGTCGTATCCCGCTTATTATTGGTCGTGGTTTAACGGGGCGTGCTCGTGAAGCACTAGGCTTAGCGGAAACTGATTTATTTGCTAAACCTGTCGAGACAGAAGCGTCTTCAAAAGGTTACACCTTAGCGCAGAAAATGGTAGGTAAAGCTTGTGGTGTAGAAGGTGTTCGCCCAGGTCAATACTGTGAGCCGAAAATGACGACTGTTGGTTCACAAGATACTACCGGTCCTATGACTCGTGATGAGTTAAAAGATTTAGCTTGTTTAGGTTTCTCTGCTGATTTAACCATGCAGTCATTCTGCCATACTTCTGCTTATCCTAAGCCGGTAGATGTACAAACACATCATACTTTACCTGATTTCATTATGAATCGTGGCGGTGTTTCGCTTCGCCCAGGTGATGGTGTTATTCACTCATGGTTAAACCGTATGTTATTGCCTGATACTGTCGGTACAGGTGGTGACTCTCATACGCGTTTCCCATTAGGTATTTCATTCCCAGCAGGTTCTGGCTTAGTAGCGTTTGCTGCCGCAACTGGTGTTATGCCACTTGATATGCCAGAGTCGGTATTAGTGCGCTTTAAAGGTGAAATGCAACCAGGTATTACCTTGCGTGACCTAGTACATGCGATTCCTTACTATGGTATTAAAAACGGTTTATTAACTGTTGAAAAAGCCGGTAAGATCAACGAATTCTCTGGTCGTGTATTAGAGATTGAAGGTCTTAAAGGTTTAACGGTTGAGCAGGCATTTGAACTTTCAGACGCATCTGCGGAACGTTCAGCTGGTGGTTGTTCTATCAAGCTTGAAGAAGACGCTGTTAAAGAATACTTAGAATCTAACATTGTGATGCTTAAGTGGATGATCAGCGAAGGCTACGGTGATGTTCGTACCATTGAACGTCGTATCAAGGCAATGGAAGAGTGGTTAGCAAATCCATCTTTAATGTCAGCTGACGCTGATGCAGAATACGCTCATGTGTTAGAAATTGACTTGAATGAAATTAAAGAGCCTATCGTTTGTTGTCCAAATGACCCTGATGATGCCAAGTTATTATCGGAAGTAGCTGGCACCAGTGTTGATGAAGTATTTATCGGTTCTTGTATGACTAACATTGGTCACTTCCGTGCTGCTGGTAAGTTATTAGAAAACTACGGTGGTACGTTAAATACTCGTATGTGGGTTGCACCACCAACTAAGATGGACCGTGACCAACTAACGGAAGAAGGTTACTATTCTACCTACGGTAAAGCAGGGGTACGCATTGAAACACCAGGTTGCTCGTTATGTATGGGTAACCAGGCACGTGTTGCAGACAAATCGACAGTCTTATCTACCTCTACGCGTAACTTCCCAAACCGTTTAGGTACAGGTGCAAATGTTTACTTAACGTCAGCAGAATTAGCAGCTGCTGGTGCAATTATGGGTAAAATACCTACGCCAGCCGAGTATATGGAATATGCAAAAACTATTGACGCAACGGCGGCAGATACATATCGCTACTTAAACTTCCATAAAATGGAACAATATACTAAGAAAGCTGATACGGTTATTATGCAAGAACCAGCTTAATTTTGTCTTGTATTTGAACTTTATGCGGTATTGTCAGCGTTTATCTTTCCATCACATATATATCTATTTATGTGATGGGGCATAAGCTTGACGGCTTTGCCTAAAGCCCAATTATTTAGCAAAATCAATTAGCTTGATAAAAGTAAGAAGTCGTCCTTAGGGCGACTTTTTTTGTTTGAGCAGGAATAAAAAGCCTAAAACCAATGCGGTGTTAGGTGTATCGGATTTTTTAACTGTGTAGGTTGTATTTTATGATTTTTGTATATGTTAGGTATTCAAAATTTTAGGTACAGTGTTAATCACGTTTTGCATCTTTTAAGGACTAACATATGGAATTGATTGCATTAGTACTGTTTGTTTTATCTTCTTCGGGCACTCCTGGGCCAAATAATGTGATGTTGCTCACTTCGGGCGTGAACCATGGTTTTAGAAAAAGTATCCCTCATGTCCTCGGTATTAACATTGGCTTTCCATTAATGGTGATCGGCGTTGGCTTTGGCTTAGTGACTTTATTTAAACAGGTGCCTAGCTTCTATTTATTGCTTAAAGTGATTGGTATCTTATATTTGCTGTATTTAGCTTATAAAATTGCCACTTTATCCGGTAAATTGTCGACAAATGAGGAAAACAACCCGTTTACTTTTACCCAGGCAGCATTATTTCAATGGTTCAATCCTAAAGCATGGGTGATGGCGGTTAGTGCAATTGTTGCATTTTCTTCTACCGATGGTAGCGTAGCCATTGAAGTGTTTTCCATTGCGGCCGTGTATTTAATCTTTGGCTTACCTTGTTCGCTGTTCTGGTTGAGCATGGGGTTAGGGCTGCAGTCAGTGTTGAACAAGCCAAACTTTCTCATTTGGTTTAATCGTTGTATGGCTGTTATCTTAGTGCTTTCTGTTATTCCGATGATACAGTCAACAGTGACTAGATAATGCCGATTAAGTGGAATTTGCGTGTTTGTCGTTATAGCTAACAAAACATTATCGGTGCAATAGCGAAGATAAAGTGCCACACTTATTATTAGTACCTAGTAATTTGTCATGTGAGAACCTCGTTATTGCTAACTTAAATATTGTAGTGATAGTCGCTTTAACTCTTTTTAGCGCTAAGAATAGTAATGCTTGTTTATACCCGGAGAGGGTATTTGTTGTCGGGGTCGAAGCAATTGAATATAGTCCACACTATAACTTTGTTAGCCCCAGTCAGCCGAATTTTTTTGGTGACTTTATCAAATGGCTGGAAAGAAAAACTCAATGCCAATTTTTAGTGAGATCGTTGCCAATAAAACGTTTAGTATTGGAATATGAACAAGCAGGCAAGTTAGATTTTATTTACCCAGACAACCCAAACTGGCATCGTGGACAAGGGGGCGCCCGATATTTTAGTGAAGAGCTAATTACGGCGCTTGGTACAACAATCGTTCAACAGCAGAACCTTAATATTCAAGTGAGTAATTTTAACTCGTTAGCTTTTCCTCGCGGTTTTTCTCCTGTCGCCTGGTACCCACTTCAGAATATGTATGATATTAAGTTTATCGAAACCACCAATGCTTTAGCTGCATTGAAGATGGTTGATACCGAAAGAGCTGATGGTGCTGATATTGAATATAATGTTGCACAATATTTGATGCGGAAAAATCATATACAAAACCTTAAGATAGCGAAAAATTTGCCATTCACACCAACCTCTTTTCATTTATCTACGCTAAGGGAAGTTAAGATGCTGAATTATATTAATCTTATTACTCAACAGCATAAAAGTGAGATAATAAAAATAAAACAAAGGCTTCATATTATTGAAAAATTACCTCAATAATAAACAAGTAATGAGCGATGTTTACATCGTGTTGAGTAAAGCTAATATATAGCGCCAGCGCTGAAATTTTCTCTACTGTCAGCAGTTACCACAAGGTGAATGGTGTGTCTTATTATCAAATAAAAATTTTTATTACGTGGTGACGTTGCTGCTATCACTGATAGTGATAGCAGCGTCAATTTAGTCACGAATTGAAATTGAATAAGATGAGTTTATTAAGCCTTTATGACCCACTTTACGGGAAGATAATCCTCCGGTGAGGAAAATGGCTTGATCGGTTTGATAATTTCCTTTATTGGTAACATCAATAGCCCCCATAGCTAAATGCCATCCTGTAATATTGGAAAGATCTAGCCCTGTTAGTTCTGGTGCTAGAATTGACTGAATCGGTAGGGTTGAAGCACTTGGACCATAATAATGAATGCGGACGGAGTCCTTAAGGGTTGAAGGTGTTTTATCATTCAAATAGGCTAATAGTTCTATTTCACCATAATTGTATCCTGCACCAGAGAAGTCAAACTGATAGTCTTGCTCAAGGTTTAGTAACAAATCAACCATTTGTTGTTGGTAACTAAATTCTCGAATGGGTTCAGGTAAGTTGACATCTAACAGCTCATATATATTGTTTGTTAATTTTTGTTCATAGAAATAACTAAATTTATTGTTTGGCAAATCTATGCCTGGTAGATTCACGCCGACAATAGGGTTATAGACATCTAAAAGATGTAAATCGTCTTGTTTATTCAGGTGTTGATCATAACTTAAAACGCTAAAGTCATTGCCTGTTAGGTTTGAGGTCAAGGCAAGTGATTTACGCCAGTGGGTAAAATTACGAACAATAGGGGGAAGCGAAAGCTCGTTGATATCGTTTAAAATGTGCTCTTGAGCGGGAAGATTAACCATTGCCAACCAATTATTCTCACTGCTATCAAAATCAATACTTGCTGCCATCATGCCGGTATAAATAAAATTGGCGTTGTTAGGATCTGTGCTCTGGGCTTTACTGTTAACAAAAACGGGAGTTTCTGGGTAGTTGCCGTTTTCCGGTTTACATATTTTTTGAGTTGGAATGACATTTAATGGCTGGCCATCAAATGTGTATTCTACAACTGCGTTGCCAGGGACATGAATGGATATTTCAGCACCGTCTTGATAAAAATCATCCGGTACGGTGAAGTACAGATCACGGGTTTCACAACTACAGCTTTGTTCACTATTATCGCTAGTTAATACTAGGCCGTGATCTTGTGAAGGTACTCCCTCTATTACTGTTGCAAACCAGTTAACCGGAGTGGTTTGAGGGGAAGTATCTATCAGCTTGATAATGTTTAATTCAGCATGTTCAGAGGTAAAGGTTACGTCACCGTCGCCATCAGGAATGATTTCTTTGAGTTTATGCCAATCTTGGTCATAAATAAGTAATGAAAAGTCACTATTGGCAAGCGTTGTGCCGCAGCGAGTGAGCGATTTGAACTGAGCAGAAAAAGTATAAGTTTCTGGCTCAGGTATGGTTGGCTCTGGTAGTGAGGGCTGGGCAACCTCATTGTTTGAAGTTTTGTTACTTCCACCACATGCACTCAATAAAATTGTTGAGAGAACAAGTGCAATAGTTGGTAATTTATAGCGTGTCATGAAATGTCCTTTTTATTTTCAATATAGAATAAGCAAAATTGTGACTGTTTTTATATATAGCGATTAAAAATCAATAGGTTAATCTTGTTTGATGGCGTCTGATCTTTATTTGGGATAACTACTTAGCGCTAAAGTGTGTGCATAATTTATATGCTCTTTAATGCTAGATACAGTTAAAAGATGTAGTTAAAGGTAAGCAAATATGTAGAGGATCCCATTTTATTGATTAGAGGAACGAACTAATATTTACTTTCATGTCTTTGTTATTAAATAATTAAATTGTGACAGGGTTCTTTATTTTATTGCGGTATTCTTTTGGTGTTGCGCCTTTAATCATGCGAAATCGTCGATTGAAGTTGGAAATGTTGTTAAATCCGCAGAGATCGCTAATGGTTGAAATTTGGGTGTCGCTATCAATAAGTAGTTTACAAGCTTTGCCAATACGTAGTTGATTAATAAATTGATTCAGCGTGTGTTCAGTACGTTGTTTAAAAAATCTATGTAAATGGTTGGTACTCATATAGACCAATGACGCTAGCTTCTCTGCGGTTAATGGCTCGGTATAGTGCTGATAAATATAGTTAATTACTTTGTCGAGTTTAGCGACAGCTGTGTCTTGCTGATATTGATTACTAAAGGAGTTGGACGATAACACTTTTGCCTGTTGATCGTTAACCATCAAATCGAATAACTCGATTAACAATAAGTAGCGTTTAAGTGGCTCGGCATGACACATCGCTTTGCATATGTTGAGTGATTCTCTTGTGGTCGCTTGACTAAATTCTATGCCGCGCTTTGAGCGCTCGAGTAAGTTTTTAAGGATACCTAGCTCAGGATTGTTGTAAACCAGATCGTCGAGCCATTTTGCTGGAATTTGTGCGACATAAACAATCAATTCATTATGTGGGGGAGTTGGTTTACAGTGCCAACTATGAGGTAGTTTGGGTCCCATTATTACTAAGTTTGGACCATTATAATAGCTAGTATGATCCCCGATATGTTTAGAACCAGCACTATTAAGCGTCAAGCAAATTTCATATTCAGGATGATAATGCCAGTTAAATTCAATTGTGGTTAAATTCACCTTGGCAAAACGCCATGAGCAATTATCGCTGGGAATACTTTTGCCACAAATAGCTTTCATTCAAGCTTCCTATCTTCCAATATATTTATTGATTTGTTGTAAAATTCGATAATTTCATTTTTCGTTTTATCGATATCGGTTGATGAAGACTATCAAGAGTATCACGTGTTGATGGCTTTGTGTACTGGGAGTATTTATGATAAATGTAACAAAAACATTGGTGTATAGCTCTTTTTATTGTCGAATTCATGATGGTTTTATGAATTTTTTGCTATTTGTAATATCAAATTTAAGTATTGTTATTTTTCTGATGTTAGAAATTTACGTAAATTTGCTAGATTTGTACCACTTAAAGTTTTTCACTGACTTAGGATGTTTATATTCTTGGTATTGACATTGTATCTGCCAAGAACTTTTAACACTCATGAAAAGGAAAGGGGATAACTATGAAATTAACAAATTTAGCTTGTGGTATTGCGTTAGCCTGTACGGCTTCATTGGCTACAGCGGCGGATAAAACTATCTATTTAACTTTTGATGATGGTCCTATGAATGCTACACCAGCGTTATTAGATACGTTAAAAACGGGTGGGATCAAAGCGACATTTTATATTAATGCTTGGCATTTAGATGGTATTGGCGATGAGAATGAAGATCAAGCATTGGCGGCATTACAACAAGCGTTGAATGATGGCCATGTTATTGGTAATCATAGTTATGATCATATGGTTCATAATTGTGTTGATGAATTTGGCCCTGATAGTGGCGCTGAATGTAATGCGACAGGTAACCATCAAATCCATTCATACGTAGACCCGGTATTTGATGCGTCTATGTTTAGTAAAAACCTTACGGTTATTTCACAATACATTCCAACAATTTCAAGTTACCCAAACTACAAAGCTGATCAATTGGCACGCTTGCCGTATACAAATGGCTGGCGTTCAAGCCAAGAGCTTAAGGCTGATGGCTTATGTGCAACATCTGATGATTTTAAACCTTGGGAACCTGGTTATGTTTGTGATCCACAAGATCCATCAAACAGTTCGTTAGCGGGGATAGAAGTGTCGAACATCTTGGCTGATCAAGATTATATTATTCATGGCTGGGATGTTGACTGGGCACCTGAAAATTGGGGGATTCCATTTCCTGCTAATAGTCTGACAGAAGCTGATCAAATGTTAACTTATGTTGATGCGGCGTTAAATGCTTGTGCGCCAGTGACGATTGATCCTGTTAACTCTAAAGCACAAAATTTTCCATGTGGTGACCGTTTACATGCAGACAAAGTGATTATTTTAACTCATGATTTTTTGTTTGAAGATGGTAAGCGTGGTCAAGGAGCTAGCAAAAATCTGCCAAAATTAGCTCGATTTATAACATTAGCAAAAGCAGCAGGTTATAGCTTTGATACCATGGATAACTATGCGCCGCAGTGGCAAGTAGGGGCTGCGTATGACGTAGACGATTACGTTACTTACAATGGGGTTATTTATAAAACAGAAAGTGCCCATACTGCACAGGCTGACTGGTTACCAAGTACTACACCATCATTATGGTTACGTAATATGCCATCTGTTGTTTGGCATGAAAATGTCTCTTATCAGGAAGGTGACTTAGTGAGTTATATGGGGAAAGAATACCAGGTGGTTTCAGCGCATGTTTCTCAGCCGTCATGGTCACCTAATGTAACTCCTGCACTTTATACCGAGTTATAACTAAACGATAGTTAGTGTAAATAGTAAGCAGCTCTTTGCTTACTATTTACCTAATTTCTTTAACACTTTTTTCATGTGAGCTTTAAAGCTTTTATCAAATTTAGACTGACCACAACTAAAGCTTTCAACCGAGGTCACTCCTTCAATACCTACAGTAGATAGATCTTTTTTGATAAAGCAAGTACCGTCATTTCCCTTGATGATTTTTAAATCACTGCTCATTTGGTAGGTTGCTTGCTCGTTTTTTTCTTCTTTACTCAATTGTGTTGTTGAATGTCGAATTGGTTCGGGCTGACCGTTCATAATCGAGGCTGATTTTTTTTGACTATATTCAAAACTTTGTTGCTCAATTGTTTTTTGATCCAGCTGTTGCCTTAAATGTTCTAGTTGCTGGATTGCGGAAAACTTTAGAGCTTTTTTTGATGCAGTTCTTGGAGGTGTCTCAGGTTGTTTTTTTGTCGCTGGAGCTTGCGTAATTGTACTTTTTTCAGTTTGTTCCGCCGGCGCTTCAGGCGCTTCTTTACTCGTTTGCTGTTTATCTGAGTCTATTATTTTTTGTGATTTTTTCTGTTGTTGCTGTTCTACTATGTCATCAGCTAAAGGGTCTGATGGTGGAGCAGGTTTAGGGGGAATGTATAAAAAACTGTTAATTGCTTTCGGTGTGATTTTTTTTTGCGTAGGTATCACTAAGTTATAACTCACTAAAAAAATTATTGCAGCATGAATTATCAAGGCAAAACTGATTGCTGAAAAACGTCCTTTTAACACAAAAACACTATATCTTTTATAAGCCTAAGGTGTTCAATAGACAGTAGAAATATTTAATTGTTCACTTGGGGAGTTTATTTTTCTCGCCATTTTTCATATATCTCATCAATTTTACCTGAGGTGATCAATAATTGTTGAATATCATTTAAGCGCTGGAGCTGGTCAACTAATTGAGATTTTTTTGATATGGCAAAATAAGAACCGACAGCTTTTTGAAAATGAAAACTGGCGGCTTTGAGTTGCTGTTTAGTATTATCTGGTGACAACCAAGGAGTAATAGACTCTTCTCGTTCAGGGAAGGTATCAATGCGACCTTTTAATAATAATTGTATTAATTGCTCATACGTTGTCACAGGCATTTTTATCAGCGCATTATCTTGATCGAAAGTATCAAAGTAGAGCGCGCCACGAATGGTGCCAATACGCAGTTTTTTTAGGTCGTTATAATTATTGATTGTTAATTGACTGTCTTGTAATAAATAGAAATTTAACGGGTAATATTGAATACTAAAAGGCTGTGCTAAAAACTGCATATACTTCGCTCGTTCTGGTGATTTTTGTATGCCTACAACAACATCTATCTGACCTTCTTTTACTAGTAATATGCAGCGAATAAATGGACAAGGAGTATAAATAAGTTCGGTATTTAGCCGTTGGGCGAATGACTTAATAATGTCGATATTGATGCCAACGAACTCATTGTTTACATAATTGACATAGGGCGGTTCGATATAAACACCGACTTTTATTGGTAAAAATGCATAACTTTTACTTGAATACATTAACAGAAAAATAACGATGAGGAATAGTCGTTTAAACGTCAAATGTCTTACCGAGTAAAAAGCCTTGGTAATAATTATAATGGAGATCGTTGCTTCGTGCGAAAGTTTACTGATTTTGCGTTCTTTCAGGCGTTTTTTCTTCTATACTTAGCCAATAGAGATAAAACAATAAGGCTTTTAGCTGTGCGGCTTTGGGGTGACTATGGAATATGAATTTATTCATGATGCGATAACAGGTAATGCAAAAGCACAATTTTCATTAGAACATCAAATCATAGGACCGTGGTTAGAGACAGAAATAGGCGATAATACTGAGAAGCTGACCGAACTGTTAACGGCACTTGAACAAGTTTCATCAGGAAAAACACAAGAACTGCTGATCACGGGGCGTGAATATTCTGTGATATTAAGTCAAGATGATATTCAAGTACAGGTGAATGCTCTGCTCAATGGTGAATGTCAGTTACCTGAAGAATTACAATCTGATGAATTACAATTCGATGCACTGGATAGCTCTGCCTGTGGTATTGAAGATTTTAGAAGCATACTTTTATCTTGGGCTAAGTTTACTAAAGGCTAAGTTTACAATTTTTAAACAAAATCGTATTGAAATATATTCTATTAGCGCAATAATACCCTTTCTATTTTTTATACCTGAAACTCTGAGAACACTATGGCTAATAAACAGTCGTCTGCTAAAGTTCAACCTCGTATGGTGCCGTTACGTTATGTACTTACTCCTATAGCAATAGTTTTTCTTGCTATTGTTATTTTAATGATTGTCAGTGCTGTTGCACCAAAGCCAGCAAAGAAACCAATTGAAATTAAAGCGCCATTAGTCGAAATTATGCCGCTAGTAAAAGAGGCGGTTACCTTCCATATTGAATCGCAAGGTTCAGTTAGTCCACGTACTGAAACCACGTTGATTTCACAAGTATCAGGCAATGTCGTTAACGTGTCAGATAAATTTAAAGTGGGTGGTTTTTTTAAACAAGGCGAAGTGCTGTTAGAAATTGATGATATAAATTATCAGGTGGCGTTAGTACAGGCTGAATCTCGGCTAGGGACCGCCCAAGCTAGTTTAGTAGAGGAGCAGGCCAGAGTCGAACAAGCAAAAGAAGAGTGGCTGTTATCAGGTAAGTCATTAGCAGATGCGCCATTAGTTGCACTGCGTCAACCACAATTGCAAAAAGCACAGGCGGAATTGAAAGCTGCTCAGGCTAACTTACAACAAGCTAAAGTTACACTTAACAGAACCAAAATTGTTGCGCCATATGATGCCATGTTAAGAGCTAAATACGTCGATATTGGTCAGTTTGTTTCAACTGGCAGTCAAATCGCTATGACCTTTGCAGTAGATTATGCTGAAGTGCGTTTGCCGGTTAAACAACGAGATATCTTGTTTTTAGACTTGCCAAAAATTAATCAGGAAAAATCATTTGGCTCAGCGGTGGAGTTAACGCTTGTTATTGGCAATGAGCAATTTCACTGGTCGTCAAAAATAAGCCGTTATGAAGGAGTTGTCGATAGTCAAAGCCGAGTGCATTATGTGGTCGCTCAAATCGATAACCCTTATGCACTGTTAGGAGCTACTAGGCAAAGCGAATTACGTATTGGTACCTTTGTAAATGCTAAAATTACCGGGCAAACTGTTGAAAATGTTATTGCTATTCCTCGTAGTGCAATCTCGGGTGCTAATACGATTTATTTACTCGATAGTGACAACAAACTGCATATCCAAACGATTGACGTTTTACGCTCAGATAGTGAGTACCTTTATACACAGGATGAGTTAAACCCAGACTATCAATTAGTGAAGACTAAATTAGAAACCCCCATTGACGGTATGACATTAAGAACATTGGCGTCTGAAAGTACGAACGTGCAAACAGGTGAATCCTAATGACAGTTCATAAAGAGCAGTTTACCGGCACTATTGCTTGGTTCGCCCGCAATAGTGTTGCAGCTAACTTGTTAATGATGTTTATTTTAGTGGCGGGGTTTATTTCTTATCAACACATTAATAAGAAAATGTTTCCGGATTTTAACCCTAATAGTATTCAGGTCATGGTGCCGCATTTAGGTGCGTCGCCAGAGGAAGTAGAAAAAAGCGTTATTCTGAAAGTGGAAGAAGCACTGGAAGATATTGAAGGCTTTAAACGTGTGACTTCTCGTGCCGAGGAAGGGGTCGGTATCGTGACTATTGAGTTGCAATCTGGTTATTCGCTGGCAGAAAAATTAGACGAAGTGCAGATGCAGATTGATACGATCACTACCTTTCCTGAACAAACGGAAAAACCAATCGTCACTAAGCAGGAATTTAAAGGCCAGGTGATGTGGTTGTCGATGAGTGGTTCGATGTCGCGCAGAGCAAGACAGAACTTAGCACAGGATATACGTGATGAGATCATGTTACTACCGAGCGTTAATAGTGCCGAGGTAGTTGGTAAGCGTGATTATGAAATCAGCATTGAAGTGTCAGAAAACAAGCTGCAACAATTTGGTTTAACCTTTGATGCGGTGACGCGGGCTGTGCGTAGTTCATCGCTTGATATGCCAGGTGGTACTATTAAAACACATGGCGGTGACATTCAGTTGAGAACTCAGGGTCAAGCTTACACTGGGAAAGAATATAGTAAGCTGGTATTGAGAACTGGGAAAGATGGTACTCGCATCGTGTTATCTGATGTTGCGAATATCAAAGATGGTTTTGTTGAAAGTGAAGATTTTGCCACCTTTGATGGAGAAAGCACCACCAGTATTATGGTGCAATCAACCGGTGAGCAAAATGATCTGGCGATAGCGGCGGAAGTGAAGGCTTATGTTGCCAAGAAAAGTACTCAATTACCTGAAGGTGCAAAATTAGCGGTTTGGGGCGATTCTTCATTTTATCTATCGGAACGTCTAGATATGATGCTCAGTAACCTATTGATGGGGGCGGCACTGGTGTTTTTGGTGTTAACGCTATTTTTGCGGATCCGTATCGCGTTTTGGGTAATGTTAGGTATTCCGATCAGCTTTCTCGGTGCCTTGTTAATGATGCCGCTATTAGGTGACTGGTCAGTATCAATCAACCTGTTAAGTTTGTTTGCCTTTATTATGGTGCTCGGTATCGTTGTGGATGATGCAATTGTCATTGGTGAAAGTGCCTACTCGGAAATTCAGCGTTATGGTCATTCCAGTGATAATGTCATTCGCGGCACTATGCGAGTGGCAATGCCGGCCACTTTTGGCGTACTAACTACTATCGCGGCATTTGCTCCATTATTGATGATAGATGCCACCTTTTCGGCGTTCTTTCGCGCTATTGCTTTAGTGGTAACCTTTTGTCTGATCTTCTCCTTAATTGAATCAAAGTGGATCTTACCCGCGCATTTAGCGCATATGAAATACGTACCGTTAACTGATGAAACCGCGAATCGCTTAGAACGATTTCAAATGCGTTTTAAGGAAAAGCTAGAGTACTTTATTCACTATGTTTATCAGCCTAGATTAAGACAGGCATTGGCAATGCGTTACAACACGATGGCATTATTTATCGCTGGGTTGCTTCTAACGCTCTCATTGATCACTGGTGCGTTTGTTAAAGTAGAAGTGTTTCCTAATGTGCCGAGTGATTTTATTCAGGGCAATGTGACTATGATTGATGGTACTGCTCCTCGTGAACGTAATAAGGCGATTGATAAAATTGTCGCGGCGGCGCATAAGGTTGCAGAAGAAAATAAAATTGATGGTGTCAGTTTTATTAAACATACCATGGTGTTTACTCAAGGGAATACTCAGGCGACATTCTTACTGGAATTGGTTAAATCTGAAGACCGGGATTTAGATGCCTATGAAATCGAAAAACTGTGGCGGGATGAAATTGGGGAAATTGCCGGCACCAAAGAATTACGTTTTTTTGCTGGTACTAATGCCGGCGGTGGTGCTGCAATTGAGTTCCAATTAACTGGAAAGAACGATCTAGAACTGGAAGCCGCAGCTCATGACATTCAGGAACAGTTAAAAACCTACGACGGAGTTTTTGATATTCGTAATTCTTTTAGCCGTGGTAGTCAGGAGATCAAGTTAAGCATTCGTCCTGAAGCTGAAACGTTAGGACTCACCTTGTCAGATCTAGCCAAACAAGTGCGTCAGGCGTTTTATGGTGATGAAGCACAGCGTATTCAGCGAGGCCGTGATGAGTTAAAAGTGATGGTGCGCTATCCGAAAGAGGATAGGTTGTCGATATCAGATCTGGAAGATATGTGGATCAGAACACCTAGCGGTGAGCAAGTGCCATTTTATCAGGTGGCTGATATTGCCATAGGGCAAGGGTTTTCCTCGATCACTCGCATTAATCAAAAACGTTCGATCACCATTTCAGCGGATATTGATAGTGAAAAAGTAGAATCACGTAAAGTGATCAGTGAAATGAATGACACCAGCATTCCTGAGATTTTGTCGAACTACCCAAGCGTACAATATGGCGTTGAAGGAGCCAGTAAAGAGCAGCAAGATTTTCTTCGTCAGCTCGGCATTGCTGCTATTGGCGCATTGTTTTTGATCTACGGTCTGATTGCTATTCCAACAAAGTCTTATACCCAGCCGTTAGTGATCATGTCTGTGATCCCTTTTGGCATCATAGGCGCGATATTTGGCCACTGGTTACTAGGTAAAACCATTAATATGATGTCAATTTATGGTTTTATTGCCTTAACCGGCGTGGTTGTGAATGATTCCTTGATCATGGTGGATTTTATTAATAAGGCGAAAGATTCAGGGATGAGGATGATAGATGTGGTTTGTCAGGCGGGTACGCAACGTTTTCGAGCGATATTGTTGACCTCGTTAACGACCTTTTTTGGCATCTTCCCATTGTATTTTGAGCACAGCCTACAGGCGCAATTTATCATACCTATGGCTATTTCGTTGGGGTTTGGTATTGTTTTTGCGACAGTGATCACCTTATTCTTGATCCCTGCGTTATATCTGATTAAAGAAGATATACGTAATTTGTTTAGCAAACAACGAGAAGAAAAAGTTCAGCCAGTGGAAAGTTAACAGTCTTCGTTATTTTTAAGCAAAAGCGCCAGCATCATGCTGGCGCTTTTTTGCTATTAATCGTCAGTTGTTGTTAAAGGTGACAGTTACCGGAATGCGCATCGTGTCACGTTTAATATATTTTAACGCGTGTTCGGGGGTTAACTGATAAAAGCCACCGGCCGTTTGATAGTGTTTAATCGACTGTTTGATCAACGCACTAGCCGATTGAGCGTTAGCACAATGCATGGAAGAAATAACCTGATATTCACCGGGTAAATTAATTTTATGAGAAAGCTCTTGAGCAATTAATTCAGGATGTTTTTCACTTGCACCAACTCTAACTACATCTGTAATAAAGCTGTGTTGTAGGATATAGATAAACTGTGGGTTGGTATTAGTTAAACTGATGTCCATATCAAATCGCTTTATAATTATTCGTGACTGTTTTAAATTCTATCATATTGATGAAACTAAGGCGTATTGCTCTTTGTAGTATAAGCCTTGTTAAATTCCAAAGCTTACTGAACGCGGCGCCGTCTTAGAGGCACAGTGGCCTGCGTTAAAAGTTTTTATCGCTCATTTATCTAGAATAACTACACCGCAAAAATATATGCTAAAGCTCAACATGCCTTAGCTTTAATGTAAGCAAAAGCTTAATTATATTCGCGAGTATTGCTAGGTTAACGGGATTCTAGCTGTTAAAAATACATAGTGCAGCTTATTTTTTGTCATTAGCGCTGAATGTGTGAGTAAACCGCTAAATTTGCTGCTCTGCACTATCTTCGAGTAAGTCCTGATAATCTTCATCCGCCATATCTAATATTGCCAGTACTGAATCGCTGATATAAGGCCAGTCTGCTGCATCACGAAAATACTTATGCCGATGGACGATGTTTTCTGCCATTTTTAGAATAGCAAAGTAAAAGCGCTGGCTTTGATTGCTTGATGTGCTGAGAAACTCTCGGTCGTGATGGCACAAAATTAGCTGGCAAATGTCTTTCGGTAGTCGCCAGGAAGACGCAACGTAATAGCCTAAAGTGGCGTGGTTAACCTGATAAACACTTTCTTCAATGGCCGTTAGCGTTTCTGATGGTGTTTTTAAAGCGTGCTCATAGGTTTGGCTATAATCTGCATATTTTGATGCCATGACAGGAATTCCACAATCATGAAATAATCCTAACGTGAATAATCTGTCTTTAGAGACGTTTTGTGTTAATGAATTACCGATCAGTACGCTGGTATTGGCGATGTTATTGGCATTATGCCAAAATTCTTCCAAGGTGATGCTTGAATCACTTTGCTGAAAACTTTTTCTTAATAAACAATTGGTTACTAATAGTAAAATACCTTCGCTGCCAATATATCTTGCTGCCATATGAATGTCAGATATTGAGCGTGACAGACCATAAATAGGAGAATTAACGGTTTTTAATACTGTTGCCGAAATGGCGACGTCTTGTGAAATAACCTGTGCTAGCTCATTGATATCAGGTTCTTTATTCGCCATTAGTTGCTGCAGTTTTATTAATAAGCTGGGCTGAGGAGGAATAGCAAAGCCTCGGGCAATATCTGCAATTACTTTATCATCAACCTGTAGCATCTTTTTATCTAATACCGTGGTATAAAATTTAAGCAAATTACTATCGCTTAAAATCAATTGATTTACAATAATTTTAGCGCCTTTTCATTTTATTACTTGTACTTTGTTTTGATCTATACAATAGTGATTTCTTATCAATTTAACCAATAAGGACAAAATTTTGCTTAAGAAAATAAGTGCTTATCTAAAAGTTTTAATAAGTTACAGCTGTGGATTATTATCTCTGCTGTTACTTGCTATCCAAGTCAATGCGACGACTATGGCACAATTGCCCTCTTGGCAGCATCAGCAAATGGAAGGTGTGCCGTCATTGCGCGGTTCAGCGATTATTAACGATTCATTATGGGTAACAGGCTCCAATAACAGCGTTTTTGTCAGTCAGGATGGCGGTCACAGCTGGCATAATAAATCGGTGCCGCATTCGATTGTTACCGATTTTAGAGATATTGAATTGTTTGATAAAAACACTGCGATTGTCATGGGGGTTGGTAATGGAAAGCAATCGATGCTTTTTAAAACGACTGATGGTGGTGATAACTGGCAGTTACTTTATCAAAATACCGCTGAGCAAGGTTTTTTTGATTCTATCGCCTTTTGGGATAAATCTACTGGTTTACTGATGGGAGACCCGGTGGATGGCTATTATGTTGTCAAGAAAACTGAGGATGGAGGTAAAACCTGGCGTCGTATCGCGAGAAACAAATTACCAAAATTGTTAGAAAAAGAAGCCGCATTTGCCGCCAGTGGTAATACCTTAATTGTCGGAAAAAATGGACAAGCCTGGTTAACAACTGGTGGCTTTTTAGCATCGGTTTATCAAAGTAACGATTATGGAGAGACATGGCAGCGCTCTACGGTACCGTTACTAGATACCACTCAAACCGCGGGGGGGTATGGTTTAGGGCTTAATCATCAGCAACAGCCATTTGTCGTTGGTGGTGATTATCAGCAGCGTCCGTCTAGATACGCGAATATGGCAACCTTTGTGGATGGTCAGTGGCAAAAAGTTAATACAGGAGACCGAGGATTAAGAACCGCGTTTAGTTGCCAGGGGGTTATTTGTATCACTACCGGAAAGACCAATAATGATATTTCTTATAACGGCGGTAAAAGCTGGCAAATGTTAAAACATACAACGACAACCGAAGATAAAGGGTTTTATACGCTAGCGTCCGATAATTTTAGGTTTTTATTTGCAGGGGCTAATGGTCAGGTCGCAATTCTAGATTTTCGTTCTAAATAGTAACAAATAGAGTAAGTGAAAATATAAAAAAACGCTGAGTAACTAGGTAACTCAGCGTTTTTTATTATTTGCAATATGCTATTTACTTGGCGATGTTTAATTTTTTGCGACGTGACGTCATTAAACCTGCAGTAGCTAAACCAAATAAAGCGATTGTTGTTGGTTCAGGTACTTGCGTAACTGAGGCTAAATCCCAACCCATGGCATCAAAAGCAATTTCGTCCAACATGGAGATCTGGCCAAACTCACCAAATGCGAACGTTGGATCCATGATGCCGATACCTAAATTGTCTTTGAAGTGACTTGCTTGACGACCGTCACCACCATGTACGCCGGTTGAAAATGGGGCTAATGCTGTAGCGCCACCGTCAACGGAAAAATAGCTATCGGCACCTGGGCGCCAATCCAATACTCCAGCGCCCGCTAATACGCTTTCTTCCGAATAGCGGAATAAATCTAGTGTATTGGCAACGACATAATTGTCCAAATCTAAATCACCAAAATCTTCACCTGAATTATAAATAAAATCGTATGTATCAACACCACTGGTAAAACCTAAGGCATGACCGATTTCGTGAATTGCCACCCCAACAAAGTCCATTTTATCGTTATCGATACCGTTTTCCCGATCAAAATCAAAGGCAAAGGCCGAGCTAAATTGGACAATGGCATCGATTGCTTCAAAGTCCGAACCAGTTGCGTCTGTTGATAAGCCTAAGGCTTTTGCATTGGCTTGCGTCACAGCAATAGCGATGTTATCTATGGTGCCGTCTTCATCTAAACCTGGTGTCGCACCACCGATACCATCTGCTTCAGAGTCTAAAAAGCTACGGGCACAAACACCGGCACCTTGATCTTCACATGTTAATGTATTGGCGTTTAGTGCATCTGCAACGGACGTTGCATCATTAATCATAGCTAAAGCAACATCTTGATAATAATATAGGCTACGGTTTGAACGTGTTGAGCCAATGACGTTTTCTTCAAGCTCAGCAAAACTGATATTTAAATTAACGGTAATATCATCGGAAAATAAGTTTTCCCAAAAGCTCGCTGCTTGCTGAAAACCCGCTAATGCTTGTTGACCTTGATCACCTGTAAACTCTGAGGCATCGTAGTCTAGTGCGATAGTGGTAGCGTTGGCTGATGGCAGTAGTACTGTTGCTGCTAAAATTGCGCCTGCAACTAATGAATATTTTCTCTTCATACTTGATCCCTATTGTTATTATTACTTAAAGGTATTGTTGTTTTTATGTTAATGGTATGTTGCAATAAATAGACCTATTTTATAACCATTTGAATTATAAGTTTTTATTTTTCAGAGGGCTTCTTTGTTGTTAATGTATTGTAAAAAAAGTTGACAGTAAAAATGGAGTGCTGCGGGGTTGAAATAACAGTGACAGTAGCAGGTATATCAGAGGGTATACCTGCTATAAAGGTTGGATGCTAAATTTTGTTTCCGTTACGATCTAGTATTATTGGTTCGCCAAGTCCTAATGCTTTGATGCGAGGCAACTGAGTGTTCGCATCACCTACGACTAAATAAACCATCTTGTCGGGATTAATGTATTTAGCTATGGTTGCCTGTGCCTGAGCTAATGTCAGTTGTTCAAGTTGCTGTTGCTGTTGCTCAACATAATTGTTCGCTAGGTTATAGCTGCTAATGTTTTGTAGTACTCCCAATAAGCTACCGGTAGTTTCAAATGCCCGGCTATTTGATTTTCGTAGCACAGATTTAGTATTTGTTAACGCTTGCTGGTCAAAGTCTTTGCCGTAGTTAGTTAATATCTCTCTAAAGGTTTGTAGTGACTCTAGCGTGACATTCGAACGTACGCTGGAACGAGCACTAAATACGCCACCAGAATTTTCTCTGCTAAAACCAGAATACGCACCATAGGTGTAGCCTTTTTGTAAGCGTAAAATTTGGAATAGCTGTCCTGAAAAGCTGCCGCCTAAATTATGGTTAACGGCAACGGCAGGGTAGTAATCTTTGGCATTGGCAACCATGGCTGGATTTCCGATGCGAATAAATGACTGCTTTGCGCCTGGAACATCAACAAAATAGACCTGTGCTTTTTCTACCTGAGGCAATTGAGAGGCTGCTGGTAAGGTCACGCTTGATTTCGGTAGTTCTTGTTTTAATTGCGTTACGCTGGCTAGTACTTGATCTTCACTAATATCACCGGCGACATGCACGGTGGTGAGATTAGCGACGATATTTTGTTGATAATAAGCTTTGACATCGGTTAAAGATATATTATCAACATCATTGATATTACCAGTAACAGGTGACCCTAGCTTAGTGTTATCACCATACATTAACTTCGCGTAGACCTTTTGTGCAATATTGCCTGGGTTGGCATTGGCTTGCTGAATTGATGCTTTACTTTCTTGCTTGATTCGTTGCCATTCAGACTCATCCCAGCGAGGTTGCAATAATATCTCTTGGGCAAGTGCCATCGCTTGAGAATAGTTTTTCGCAAGGGTACTGCCGGATAAAGTAATAAATTCATCGTTGGCGGTAAAATTAAGTGTTGCGCCAATAGCGCCTAACGCTTCTTCCAGTTGTTGTGGCGTTTTGTCTTTTGTACCTTCCATCATGATGGAGGTCAGCAAATTAGCGACGCCATTTTTATTGGCAGGATCGAGTAAATGACCCCCTTGAACCCGGATGGAAAATGACACTAAAGGCAGTTCAGTATGCTCAATCGATAACACAGATAAACCATTATCAAATTGAGTTGCTTTAACCTCGGGTAGCGAGATCGGATTTAACGTTCCGGTTTTAGGCATTACTGAACGATCGAAAGAAGATGGGGCTTGCGCGATTGGTGCTAATTTTTGCTGCTCTGATTGAGCGGCCATTTGTTGTTCAGCTCCTTGAACTATTTTTTCTTCGACGACATCTGCTTTTTTGGCACCGGTTAATGCCAGTTTCTGCTTACCTTTAGGGACAAAACTGGTGGCAATATAATTTTTGTTAAAGATATACTGTTTAAAGACGCGCATGATATCGTCACGAGTGACGGCGCGATAGTGTTCTATTTCCTTTGTTACTAGTGCCGGATCGCCAGCAAACTCGTTATGTTGTGCGATAGTCGACGCTTTATTAAACACGCTGGTGAGCTGGTTGTAAAATGCTGTTTCGCGTTTCGTAAGTAAGCGCTTTAATTGCTGTTCACTAAACCCTTGTGTTGCAAACTCCTGCAACGCATTATCAATACTGACCTTAACTTTATCTAATGGGGTATCGTTAAAGGCACGCACCGTTAAAGTGAACCTGCCAGCCAGTTCAGCACTACTATTATTGGCGTTAACCGCTGGCGCTATTTTGTCTTTCTCGACTAGGTGTTTATATAAAACACTGTCTTTACCTTCGGTTAACAGTTCAGCTAAAATATCGAGGGCATAGGCATCTGCTTGATATTGCTCAACGGTGGGGAAGGTTAGCGTTAATTCCGGTAGAGTGGCAAAGTTATCTTCATGGTATAAAGAAACGCTTTCTTTAATACTGACAGGCATAGGTGGCAATGGCGTAACATCCCCTCTAGGTTGCAGCTCGCCAAAGTACTTCTCTATCCAGGTTTTAGCCTGCGCTGATTCAAAGTCACCTGCCAGTACTAAGGTCGCATTATTAACGCCATACCATTGTTGATAAAACTCGCGTACGTCTTTAAGGGTCGCATTTTGTAAATCTTCCAGGCTGCCAATGACATCCCAGCTATACGGATGACCTTCGGGATAAAGTGCTTTAAGGGTGACGTATTCGGTATGACCATAGGGTCTGTTATCCACGCCCTGGCGTTTTTCGTTTTTAACGACTTGCTTTTCGTTTTCTAATCCTTGCTGGGTGACGGTATTAATAAAGTAGCCCATACGGTCTGATTCCATCCATAGCACTTGCTCTAAACCATCGTTGGGAACCACTTCATAGTATATAGTGCCATCTTGCCAGGTACCGCCATTCAATACGCCGCCCATGTTGCCGATGTGCTTGATAAAGTTTCCGGCGCCAACATGCTCTGAATCCTGAAATAGCATGTGTTCAAAAAAGTGAGCGAAACCAGTACGACCAGGTTTTTCTCGGTTAGAGCCAACATGGTATTGAATCGCTAAGGCAACGACAGGGTCTGATTTGTCCTGATGCAATACTACTTCCAGACCATTCGCTAAAGTATATTTTTCTAATGCTAAGGTTGGCGTAGATGACTGAGTAGTTGTGGCAGGTAATTGCTGTGGTTGTGCTGTAATGCTTGATTCATTGCTAACACAGCCATTAATCGCAATGGTCAATGCGCCCAGTGCAAATAGTTTTGGTATTGATTTCATAGAAGACCCATTTGTATTTTGCTTGTTATTGTCGTTATTAATAGTTGTTAAATAGATGTTAATTGACTGTAGGCTAGCTGATAAGGTTTATCAACATTTAAGCCATATACCGGAGAGATATTTTGTAAAAAATAATAAACAGCCGCTACGTTTGCTGTGTTCAGAAAGTGAGTGACAATGAAAGCAGCGTAAAATCAGTTGTGCCAGCAATAAGCTTAAGCTGCAATGGTTAAAAAGGTAGCTGAGAGTCAATCGCCGTAAACAGAGAAAGTAGGAGTTGCCAAACCAGCAGTATAGTTAGTGCTGCCTAAAGCTGGTTTGACAACCGTTGATATAGCTTTATTTGTTAGAAACTACCACGAATACCGACAGCGATATTACGTCCCGGCAATGGGGCTATATTTTTCAGATAAGATGAGTGTACTCGGGCATCTTCATCGGTAATGTTGGCTAATTTAACAAACAAGGCGGTGTCAGCACCAAAACCATCAAGAAAATAGTTGATGTTAGCATCAACCATAGTGTAACCATCAGTCTTTGTTTCAAATGCTGCAATATCGTGTTGGTTAAAATAATGGCTAACCGAGAGCTCACTATTAACCTTCTCCCCTTGATAGTTCAACTGGGCGCCTAATCTCATTGGTGGAATACGAGGTAGGTTGCCGCCGTTATCAAGTTTTGCTCGGATATAATCGCTAAAGACGGTAAGTTTTAACGGCTTAGTAACTTGATAGACAAATTCAGCTTCAACTCCGTAGAGTTTTACATCATCTTGGCGGTAGGCAAATATCGGTAGGGCATCTTCTTCATGTTCATCGTCAGCACCAATAGCTTCATCATCATGTTCATGACCCGTTTCAATCGTAAAACCGGTATCTTGCTGATAATAATAGTCACTGACATGGTTATAAAAAGTACTGATAATAAAACCAAAATCACCTTCAAATTTACGCCAGGTAAGATCTATATTGTAGGAACTTTCTAAATCTACGTTTTGTGTACCTATGTCGGTATGTATGTCATCGCTTTGCTGATGGAGTTGATAAAGCGCGCCTACTTCAAAGGTGTTAGTGCCAATATGAGGACCATTGGAAAATAACTCTGATGCCGAAGGGGCTCGCTGCGAAAAGGCTAAAGACATGCCAAGGTTGTAGCCGGGTTGATAATCCCAAACTAAACCAAGAGAAGCACTGATCGGATTAAAGCTTTGCTCATTTAACGAGAGGCTTTCGTGATCGTCATGTTCTTCTTCATCGTGCTCTTCGTCGTGATGATGGCTATCCATAGTGCTATTCGGGGTGAGTGTAACGTGCTCAACCCGAGCACCCATTTGTAATAACCAATTGTTACTGAGGTGTTTTTCTTCTAACCAGCCGAGCGCAAAGGAAGTGGTTTCCGATGGTGGTGTAAAGGCTTCCTCTCCTTGCGCCTGAAAATCACTATTTTTAAAGTGTAAGGTCCAAGCTCCGCTCCAGCCTTGCCATTCCTGATGATAAAGATCGAAACGTGCTTCAGAGGCTTCATTTTTGAAGGTAGTACCCACTTCACCGTTTTCAATTTCCTGATGCTGGTAATCGGTATAAGCAAACTTGGTAGCGATGCGACTTAAAAACTTATCTTCAAAGTTTAAGTCGCTGATCATTTGAATACGATTTTGTGTCAGATCTGCGTAAACTTTTTCTTGGTGTGCTTCTGATTCTTCAACTTTTTGGTCGTGCTCTTCATCATGGTGTGCATGGCCCGGAATACCATATTCGCGATCTAGGCGGCCATAAGAAAAACCGATATAACCATTCTCCAGTAAATAACTTGCGCCAACAGTGAAACCGGATGAGTTAGATGCACTGTTGGCTAGTGTGCCTTTTTCTTGCTCACGATGATGGTCTTCTTGATGCTCGTCGTGCGCTTCGTCTTCTTCTAGGTTGGCAAATCCAGGAATATCATAATCATTAGATTCACGCCAAAAGCCATCTAAATGCATAGCATATTGACCTTGACCAGTATTAACGGCAAAAGATGCTTCATTTTCATCGGAAACACTATGATGTTGTGCTAAATATTCTAAGGTGGTATCAATGCTAGTTGGTACGCGATTATCTACCACGTTTACCACACCACCAATGGCACCACTGCCATAAAATAAAGTAGCTGGGCCGCGTAACACTTCAATTTGAGTTGCGGTACTGGTTTCACTGGAGACCGCATGATCGCCACCCACACGCGAAGCATCACCCACATCTAAGCCATTTTGGCTGATCAATACCCTAGGGCCGTCTAAGCCACGAATAATCGGGCTGCTGGATACAGGTCCATAGTAAGTTGAATGGACACCTACTTCATTTTTTAATGTTTCACCCAAGGTTGATGCTTGTTTCATTCGTAGCTCATCAGCTGACAGGACATTGACTGGTTGTGCTGATTCGATTGTTGATGAATGTAGTGGGGTAGCGTGAACATCAATAATTTCCATGACCGAAGGCGTTAACTGTATCTGTAAGTTGCTGACATCTTGTTCGGTAATGGTGATTTTTTGGTTAAAGTGATTGAACTTGCTTGCACTAACATGAAGCTCAGCAACCCCTTTATTGACGTTACTGATAACAAAATAGCCATCGTTATTGGTAAAGACGTGTGTTTTTTCTTTATCAATATGAACTTCGGCATTGGCGACTGGTTTGCCATTAGCATCTGTTACTTGACCAGAAATATCCTGTGCCCAACAGCTGGCACTACTATAGGAAGAAGTGATCGCCAAGGCGATCATTACTTTGTTAAATTGCATGGATTAACCCTTAAATAAAAAACTTTGTTTAGCCCGGAGGCATTTAAAAAATTAAAGTGTTTTAAATAAAGGAGGTGCGCGTAGCTGAGGCCTAATAAATTGAACCCGCGCTAATACAAGTAGCTGTTCAATTTTCGCCGAGGCACGAATAACCTGCTGATTGAAGGTAGTGACGACATCGACGTCGTCAACTTTATCTAAATGATTATGACATAAATGACATTCAACGCCGTTATCAAGTTGAGCTGTGATCTCAATATGTGAATTATGAACAAGCAGCGCAAACAGCCATACAGCAAGCAATAGTATACTGTATTGGCGATATATGCGGCTTTGAGTGTAAAAGTATTTGTTCATATAATTGTGATAATATAACACCTAAAAAAGTGAATCAATCAGCAGTCATATATATTTACATATCTAGCAAGGATAATGGCTTAATTATTTTTCATATCCGATTAGAAAGCGCTGATATCTTCATCTACACTTAGTGGCAATTCAAGATTATGACTGACAAGGATGTAGCATAATGAGTCAGGTGCAAGTTAATATCGCACTGATTAAAAAACTTCGGCGGACATTAGGATTGAGCCAATCTGATATGGCTGCTGCGAGTCAGAAAAAGCGGTTAAATGTCGCGCTATCAACTATCAAGCGGATAGAAAGTGGTAAGTCAGTTTCGCTTCGAACCATTCGTAATATTGCATTATTTCATCAATGCCCAATAGAAAATTTAATGCTAAATGATAAATATGATGAAGGTAATAGCATTGATGGCTTATTTACTGATGGGAAAACTTTTGGTGAAAAAGAGAGTGTATTGTGTTCGTCGGGTTACGATTTTGAGCTGGAGCAATTTGAAATGAGTTTGATGCGGGCGCTTAAGTTATCAAGCCCGCATCTAATTTGCTTAAAAAGTGATGAGCCAAACGCCATCGACTCATTGGTTGCTGATTTGTCAAAATTGGTGGCACGAAAAGATATTTGCTCTTATGAAGTGTCGATTGAAAAAGCGCATCACTTGTGGTTTACGCCGCTGCAGCATTTGGCAAACCTATTTATTGAAAGTGATGATAGTAGAGGTGGGTCAATCCCTCACCATTTTTATCAAGAAAAGAAGGGACAGTTCTGGTTACAGGATATTATTACCATAGCGAATAAAGATAAGCTGCCACGTGTTATTTTTATTAAGCAAATTGATAACGCCCAAAAGTTACTTATTAATAGTCTGGTTAAAATTATTCACGCCGCTAGGCAATGTCCGTTGGTTTTCGTTTTAACCACTAAAGGTGTGTGTGAAAACTTGTCACTGCTACAGCAAAGCCTCAACGTTAATGTGCCTAAACTCACCATTGAGTTAGCTGTTGGTGCAGCAAATCCTGCTTCTGTTGCTTTAATGTAAAAATCAACTCTAGTTTATCCGCTATTTTCATTGTTAAAACGGTTGTGATGCTGCAGTTTTTGGGGCGTTATTTCTTGCTATTTTTTTGACACCAAATTGAACTCAAACTGACACTAAGTTGAACCTACGGTTTAGGCAATGATGTCTTACACTTACCTTCGTTATTTCACCTTTTTGGGCTAGCCAATGTGCAGGATGGCGAGCTTTTCTATCTGTCATTACTTGGAGAAAAACTATGACAACTACTACGGATGTTTGGCAAAAGTATGCAACTGAACTAACTAACTTAGTCACCGCGGGTCAATTTGATAGCAATAGTCAAGTGATCTCATTTGCCGGTACTACGTTATCGGTAGATTTAGGGAACGCAAATGCAAAAGTAATTAATGATGTTGTTTATAATATCGCTAATACCATACCCGCTTATAGCCCTTCTTATGCGGCTAAAGGGGGGTTGATCAGCTCATATGCATCGTTTCTAGATGCGATTGATTTAAAAGGTGACCCTAATCCGAATCTAGATCCGGAAATTAATAACGCTACTACAGCATTTAATAATGCGCAAACTAATTTTATTGATGTGCAAACTAAAGCTTATAGTGCCTGGGCTAATTTTAAAACGGCTTCAGGTTCAGACGTTTCTTTCTTTACTTGGGTACAAAGTAACTATCCAGTTTACATTCAAGCGAAAAGCACGCTACAAGCGACAGAAAGTAAGCTGCAACAGTTAAATATTCAAAAATATGGTCAAGGTTATCAAATCATTGCAAATGCGATAAATATGGTGAGCTCATCTTCAGGGGCTTTAGATATTACTGCACAAACGCCATATAACATGGCGGTAGCTTCTGGAGCTACTGCTCCGGCAGGTAGTGGTCCTGCAGTATTACCAGGTGAAGCACCTCAACAACCAGCATCACAACTAGTTGATAGTTATGCGCCTGCTTATAACTTAAATGCATTTACTACTAAGTATCAGGAATGGCAGGCGGCCAGCACTAATAATCAACGTACCGGTGGCACTATTTCCGTATCATCGAGTTCAAAAGCTTCTCAATGGAGTCAATTTGGTTGGAGCGCTAATGTTGGTGGCCTATTTGGCGACTTTTTATCAATTGTTGGGGCTGGGTCAACCAGTGGTCAAACAACTACATTTAATACCCAATCAGAATCTTTTGGTCTAGAGGTGTCATTCACAGGCTTAGGTACTTTCCAATTGAATCAAGGAAAATGGTATCAAGCAGGCTTGGTTCAGGATTATAAAAATAATCTTAAGCCTAATTCTCCTGACTTTTTCGGTGAACATGGTTCTATGGGGCTTATTCCAACAGAAGCTATTGTTGGTTTTGAACCTGAGATTACCTTAACACTTGATCAGGCGGACTATGATAAGTTTGTGCAAACTTGGCAGGCGAATGCGTCAGCATCGTTAAATTTAGGGCCATTTCGATTAGGTAGCGCCAATGTTTCTACTTACGGTAGTCGTCAAGATATTAACTTTGATGCATCAAGTCGTCAGATCAAAATTGGTCCAGTGAAAAGTACCGTGCCATTATTACTAGGTGTCATTAGTACTAAAATCTAACCGGTAGCATTGAGGAATAGCGTTATTCGTAGCGCTATTCTTAATCATATATATGGACTCGACCAGCGCCTGGCAATATTATGCCGATAATATTGTGAAGCTAACCGTTGGGCAAATCGACCCTCAACTGCAGTGGTTTTGTAGTTCAGGGTTAACCACCCCATATGCGTTAGTGAATGCTGAAAATCAGCTCATCAATGATGCCGTTTACCGGCTCGGTAATAGCATTCCAGCGCTAAGTAATTCTTATATTCCGTATAGCGATTTATTTACCAGCTATCAATTGTTCCTAAACATGTTAACGCCAGAACTATTAGGCATGGCAAGCTCAGGTAAGGTTGCAGTTGCGCCAGATATAAAAGCGTTACAGCAGTCAATTGCTAAACAACTGTCTGGATTAAGTAGAAATCCACTATCTTTTGTCGATAATCCTGCGAACTTTATTAAGCAACGAAGTGTTGTTATCAAATCTATACATCAGCAGGAACAGTCGTTGTCACAGGCGTTTAAGCTCAGCGATCAGCAAAGATATGCCAATATTATTAGTGATGCCCGCAGTAAAATATGGCTGGCGAATAATATTACTGAGGCTACTGGCTGGAATATGAGGTCATCGACAACTGCTGGGCTTTATTTTCCACGTTATGAAATGCCGGGCTTTGTTGAGCAGTTTTCCCATTGGCGAAGTGCTAAAGTAAATCCGGTAACCATTGAAATTAATCAATCATCAATCAATCAACAAGCTTGTCACAATGTTTCTCAATGTCAGGCGATGGCACTTGATCAGAATTTATCCCCAAATATCAATATCAATGATCCTATTGTTAGGCAGGCCTCAACAATAGAAGTGGGTTTTCAGCGTCTAGGCAGCTTTGATATTAACCCCGGACTTTGGTTTAACCTGTCATTGATAAGACTGCAGCGCAGAGCAAAACCTGATGCTATGTCGTTATTCTTTGGTGACAATGGCACATTAAAACTCATGCCGAGTAAGATTATTCTGGGATTTCGTCCTTGGGTGCGGTATCGAATGACTAGCGCTAGTTATCAAGCAAGTAAAGCCGCATTTAAACAGCGAATTACCAGTTTAAGCGGTAAGGATTACAAATTTAAAGATGTCGAATCAACAATAGAATACGGCCCAACTACTACATCTTTACCAACATTCGTGGGGGTGTTATCTACTCGGTTGTAGTTTAAATGTATGATTTTTATTTAACTTACCCCTATTGGGGGAAAATATTGATGAGAAATTAGTTAGTAACTAAATTTGATTTCAGCATTATGCTTTAAACTGGTGCTTTATTAAAAATCTTATCGACCAGTAGTAATTAGTACTTGAGCTGCATATGATGTAACAAAAAGTGCAGGGCTAGGCATGCGTTGTTAGGGAAACTGTAAAGCAGATACATTTTTACTCTTTCAATGGGATTAAATGTTTTGCTTGTATTTTTCAAGTTTCTGTCTAATTTGGTTGGGGTGTTGATGATAGGCTAATGCCTTTATAACTTCGACTTATACATTGCTTTGTGAGTTTGTATTTAAGTGGACTAGAACACGAGACTTACCGATTATGAGCGATATGTATTACTCAATGTTATTCAGCAAGAATATTTAATGTGCTAGCTATCCTGAGATTGATGTGTGTTGTAAAATAATTCTCTATTGCTTATTAACATGTCATTTTTAGTGAAAGAAATCCAACAGAAAAGTTTATGCTCACATCGCGATAGCAACTTTATCACAGACCAAACATTCACCTATGACAAGAAAAGTCATATTTATTTCTTTTCTTGTCATTTTGACAATAAATTATATGACAAAACCTTATTTAACGATTTACAGATCTATTATCCCCCAGAACTGGACGCTTCTGTAGTCAAAAGGCAGGCTGAATTTCTTGCTGGAAGAATATCAGCAAAAGAAACATTACTGCGTTCAGGTTTATATCAATCGAATCCTCCCACCATTAACATTGGTCAACAGCGAAATCCTATCTGGCCAGAACATTTAATAGGCTCAATAAGTCATACACATAATCATGCGATGTGCGCTATTTCACTGAAAAAACATAATAGCTGTATAGGTATAGATATAGAAAACCATATGTCAGACGAACTAGCAGATAAAATAGGCTGTTCAATCTACTCTGAGGACGAAATAAAAAAATTAGTCAATGAGAAGTTATCCCATAAGCTTGCTAGCACGCTCATTTTTTCAGCCAAAGAAAGTTTATTTAAAGCAATCTACCCACTTGTAGGAAGGTATTTTGATTTTGATTGCGCTACTGTCACTAAATTTTCTTTAGCAGAGAAATATATATACTTGAAAGTCAGTAAAGCAATAATGAATGAAGGGATTAATATTGCCGATGAATATAGGTGCAATTTTATCCTTCTTGAAAACTCATTGATTACTACAATAAATCAGCGGGCTAGATAATATTAGAGATAATGTCTAAATTGAACCTACATGAAACCTCCCTAGACATAAATGTAACATTTTATATAATCATAAAAAGTGATAAAAGATACATATTATCAACCACGGAAATATTATACTTTTTTGACAGTTAAGTTTTATTTTTTTTAATTATTTCAATGGTATTCATATCATTTCCCGTCATAAAAGCGTAAGTTCCCCACTAAAAACTACCGAATAAAAAAAAACAGTTCACTTTGTTGAATAGTTACCACTTTTTTAACATATGTTAACGATTCACATTAGAAGATTCTCTAAATTATCCCCGTCAAAGATTATCAAGAAAAAAAGTTAAGAGATAAGGCATTCCTGCAACATTATTAGTAAGCGTATATCAACGATATAACCATGATTTGCTTTATTAATATTTGATGAATTGTTTATGAAAATATTGATATTTTTACGTTAGAGCACAAGGTGACACCCTAAGTGTTATATATTATAAAAGTATAAGTATCTGCTTTATTTAGAAGAATTTTGTATGTAAAAAGATAGTCTAACTTCCTATATAACAAGACTATAACCACCTTTTAGCAGTACGGAACGCTAAGCGAGTATATTTTATAGAATGAAATTTCATCTGAATTTCAATGGTTTAGTGATGCATGAATTTACAATTAAAATACAAAGGTATCAATATGGATATTAAAGAAGAACTTAAGTCGGATATAACAGTACACAAAAGTTTATCTATCGATAAATTAGTCAGTAATGAGTGGGACAGCATAGTACCTCGAGCTACCGGCCTAAAATACGATGTCCTTAGCACATTCGAAAAATCAAAAGTAAATAATTTGATATGCTCTTACTTAACCTTCAAACATAACGATAAGCTATTAGGGAAAGCAAACCTTTATGAAGTCTCTATGGACTTCACTTCAATGGATAAAAATTTATCTGATAACGCTAGAAAATTAATCAAAGATTGGTACCCTGATTTTTTAAACCTATCTATGATTGAATGCGGTTTATTTGCAATGAATGGTGATGGGCTAGTTGTATCTAATGAAGCAGATTTACCTAATGTAATTGCTAAAACAGCAGAAGACATTGAAGCTGTCGCCATAGAAAAATCATTAGACTTGTGTGTTTTTCGTGATGTAAAAATCAATGATTACCACCACTACGAGCAAGTTTTACTTCCTTTAGGTTACTTACCTTGTGCAGGATTCACTAATGCTGTTCTAGACATTGAGTGGGAAAGTTTAGACGACTATTTATTGTCAAGAAAATCAAAAACTCGCCATAAACTTAAAAATACCTTAACCATTGAAAAAGACTTTAATTTAACGATAGAGATCACTTCTCAATATAGTCATTTAGCAAAAGAAATGGCGACATTGTGGTCAAATGTTAATGCATCATCATCAGACTATAATCGCGAACAACTAGATGAGCAGTTTTTTTACGAATCAGGTCAACGCCTGAATGAATCCAGCGAAGCCATATTGTTCTTTCATAATAAAAAGCTTGTTGCTTTTATGTGGAACTTAATTGGCAGTGAAGATTATCATATGGCTGACTGGGGAGTTGATTATAGTTTTGAAAAATATCGTGAAGCCAATTTTTATCGCGCAGCATCAGTTTTATCAGTAAAGCGCGCCATTGAATTAAACAAACGACGAATGCAATTAGGTATGACAAATTATGTACCTAAGAAGCTACTTGGCGCAAAAATGCAGCCATTAATCTATTTTATCAAACACACGAAAAACTCGGACTTTACTTCAGTTGTGACTAGAATGATCACAGACGCTATTGATCATCCAGAAGAGCTAAACTATTACCCTAAAACACCTAACTGGCCTGACACAATGTCAGTTGATACCTACAAACAATTAATTAATAGCAAATCGTATTTATATAACGAACAAGACGTACTGCACTCAGTAGAATCTAATTATGAAATAGATATCCTAAAAGTAGGGGGGTTATATAGTTTTTATTCTGATATCAATGACACTGATATTGATCTTGCACGCAGTAACTTTTTTCGTTGTGCTGATGTGGGACAAACAACAGATATTATTGTAAAGACCTTATCTGACGGAACGAAGAATACCAGTAATGCACCAATGTTTTCTGGTGTCAGTAACAGCATTAAATCATTACAAGAACGGTTTGCGTTATTACTCAATAAAGAACAGAGCCAAATTTTTCCTTCGGCCACCTCAATTCATCAATCAGTATTGGGGGCAATATTAAATAATGACTCACTTATCTTCATAGACGACGCTTGCCACCCTGGTTTATGGCAGGCAGCACAACAATCAGGTGCAGAGGTTATTTCTTACTCTCACAATGATGTTAACTCTCTGGAAGCATTAATCAGTCAACATGAAGATCGCAATGCTTTAGTTGTCAGTGAATCCATTTTTTCTCTGTTAGGAAATAGTGCGGATTTAGAAGCACTTGTTTCACTTAAACAGCAGCACAAATTCAGACTATATATCGATGAAAGCCAGGCTTTTGGCATAATAGGTGAACAAGGCGCTGGTCTTGCAGAGTTTCTCAATGTTTCTCAAGATATTGATATTATTACCGCCTCTTGTATTCCTGGTTTTGATATTGACTGTGGCATAGTTTGGGGGACAAAAAAGTGTATCGATTATATTAAACATGCCAGCCTAGATTTAATATTTTCGGCAGGCGTTTCTGATATTGACAGTGCGCTACTGAATTATGCCCAAGACAATATTTCAACCGTTATCGCTAAGCGAACAAGCTTTTATCACCGTATCAACGAATTTGTAAATACGTTAGAACAGCAAAACTTTAGCGTTATTTATCATGACACATCGGTCGTCACTATCGTACTTTCAGACTTTATGTTGGCATTAACAATTCAACGGAAATTACTTGATCAATCGATAAAAACAATTGTCGTCGGTCCCCCTTCAGTACCTGAAGAAATGACGTTACTCAATCTAAGATTTCATGAGGATATTAATGAGTCACACCTAAACCATTTACGCCAAGCATTTAGCGGTATTTCAACAGCCATTTACGAATAATATGTAGGTTGATTCATCTACTAATCAACCAGTTTTTTTAGATATAAGGAAATAAAAAATGTTAACTACAAATAAAGAACCATTAGCTATCGTAGGTATAGGTTGTCGCTATCCAGGTGGTGCAAATGATGTCGAAAGCTTTTGGCAAATGTTAGCAGAAGGCGTTGACGGTATAAGTCAAGTACCAATGGAACGCTGGGATCAACGAAAATTTTTCGATAAAACAGATAACCGCCCAGGAAAAACCAAAGTGATGCAAGGCGGCTATATTAAACAATCTCTCAAAAAGTTTGACCCATTATTTTTTGGAATTTCACCACGAGAAGCAGCCTTTACAGACCCACAACAACGCCTTTTACTTGAAGTGCTTTGGGAAACATTTGAGGATGCGGGTTTAACACAAGATCGTTATCAAGGTTCAAATACCGGCGTTTTCATTGGCGCATTTAACCTTGACAATCTACTACTACAACTTGGTCGAGATAACTTAGAAAAAATAACGTCGTCTACTGCAGCTAGCGTTACTATGACAATGCTGTCGAATCGTCTCTCTTATACCTTTGATTTGAAAGGTCCTAGTTTAACAATCGACACGGCTTGCTCATCATCAATGGTTTCAACACACTACGCATGCCAAAGCATATGGAATGGCGAGTGCGAAATGGCGATCAGTGGTGGGGTCAATGTTATCTCCCGGCCTGAATACATGGTATCAATGAGTAAAGGTGGCTTCTTATCCTCTCATGGTCGTTGTAAATCTTTTGATGCCGACGCCCAAGGTTATGTTCGTGGTGAAGGTGCGGGAATTATTCTCATTAAACCATTAGCAAAAGCCCTTGAAGATAACGATCATATTTATTCTGTCATTCGAAATACCGGTGTAAACCAGGATGGTCATACACAAAATGGTATCTCATTCCCTAGCTCTACATCCCAAAAAGCCTTAATAAAGCAAGTTTATAAAGAGGCCAATATTAATCCTTTGGATGTTTCATATATCGAAGCACATGGCACAGGAACACAAGCTGGCGACCCAATCGAAATAGATTCTCTCGCATCCACATTCACACCAAAAAGATCTGCCGAAAAACCATGCTATGTTGGCTCAATTAAGTCAAACATTGGTCATACAGAATCGGCTGCTGGTGTTGCGGGCATTATCAAAGCATCTTTATCAATTGAAAAAGGAATCATTCCGCCAAACCTTCATTTTAACAACCCTAATCCAAACATTGACTTTAAAGATGGGGTAATTCAAATTCCAGTTGAAAATACGGTATGGGATGAAGGTAATAAACCCCGCATGGCATCGGTTAATTCATTTGGCTATGGCGGTACTAATGGTCATATCATTTTAGAGCAACATATCAACGGTAGCTCTGCGCGGAAGAATACAAAAAATGATACTGCATTAAATCAGCACCCTTTACATTTAATTCCATTAAGTGCAAAAACAACGGATGCTCTTAAAGAGGTTTGCCAAAAGCTATTCACACACTTACAAAGTAGCTCAGGTCAAAATATCTCAATAGATGAGCTAAATTACACACTCGCATTACGCAGAACTGCACTTCAAGAGCGAGTTTGTTTTGTTGTTAGTGACAAAGAGAATTTAATAGAAAAGCTAGCGCAATTTGCCAGAGGTGAAGTTCCTGAAGGTTGTGTAACAAGTAGTCAAAACAGCGATGAATCACAAGGCTTAGTTTTTGTCTTTACTGGTATGGGACCCCAATGGTGGAAAATGGGGCAAGAGTTGTATCACAAATCCCCTATCTTTAAATCTGTGGTTGACGAGTGTGACAACATATTTTACAAAATTTCAGGTTGGTCAATAAAAGCTGAAATGCTGGCTACGGAAGCAGAATCGAATATGGCGCGTACTCGTGTGGCACAGCCAGCAAATTTTATTATTCAAGCCGGATTATTAGCTCTTTATAAAAGTTGGGGGATCCAACCATCAGCAGTAGTTGGTCATAGCGTAGGTGAAGTAGCATCAGCATATGCATCTGGGGCATTGACCCTTTCTGACGCATTAAAAGTAAGTTTCCACCGAAGTCGACTACAACAAACAGTCGCAGGTCAGGGCAGTATGTTAGCTATCGGCATGGGAGGACAGAGTGCCTTTGATTTAGCTGACATGTATGACGAAGTATCTGTAGCTGCTGTCAATTCAAATTCAAGTGTCACGCTTGCAGGCAACGAAGAACAGTTAGAAGAAATTGCAGGAATATTAGAGCAGCAAGGTATATTTAATCGAATATTAGCTGTAGAAGTTGCTTATCACAGCTATCAAATGGATCCGATTAAAGATGAATTAATTAGCGTCTTATCTGATATTACCCCTAATCAAGAAACAACCCTTTTGTACTCAACGGCTACAGGTCAAGCAATAAGCGGCACCCAATTTGACGCTAACTATTGGTGGGATAATGTTCGTCAGCCTGTCAGTTTTGAAAAAGCTATCAAACAATTGATTGACGATGGTTATCAAGATTTTGTTGAAATTGGTCCTCATCCAGTAACTCGTAACTTTATTAGTGAATGTTTGTCTGATAAACAAACTGACGGAAAAGTAATTCCTAGTCTGATAAGAAAACAAGATGAGCAAATACAGTTTTTCCAATCTCTCGCCTGTATATTTAATCAAGGCTACAAACTTCAATGGCCTGATGCAGTTGTCAATGCCAATTATTGTAAATTGCCTAATTATCCTTGGCAGAGAGAGGAATATTGGAATGAATCCAAGCTATCTAATAATTTCTTACTTGGTAGCGGCGAACAACATCCTTTTTTCTACGAGAAATTAATGACTCCTGAGCCATCTTGGCAAGTAGAAATAAATGACAATTTCTTCCCTTTCTTACCCGATCATAAAATTTCAACTAGAGTCGTCTTCCCTGGCGCTGGTTATGTTGAAGCAGGTCTAGCTTTACAGAAGTATCAAAAAAATAAAGACGCAAGTTTTACCATAGAAAACTTAAAGTTCTATCGCATGCTAATGATAGATGAGGAAAAAGCCCAGCAACTAAGAATCGTTGAAAACCAGGGGCAGTATCGAGTTTATTCGAGCGATGTCAATAATGACAACTGGACATTAAATGCAAGTGGAGAATTAATTGCTCTACCAGTTGGCAAAAACGCAGAACCAGTCGACTTAACATCGTTGAAAGCAACTACCAATCGAACGATCAATATAGAAGAATTGTATCGAGCATTTGCAAAACGTGGGTTGGGCTATGATGCGCATTTTCAAACAATAAAAGAAATACATGCTGCAGATAATGTTGTCATCGCTAAACTTGTAGTCAATCAGGATGAATCAGACAATGATTTTGACCAATATCAAATTTATCCCACCTTACTTGATGGCGCTTTTCAAAGTTTAATTGCTTTAACAGATAACACTAATAATGCAACTCCGATGGTACCTGTTGAAGTTGGTCAAATAACACTTTACCGCCAACCTGGTAAAGAGTGCTGGTGTGTTGGAGAATTAATTGAGCAAACTGGCAGTGCGATGACATGTAGCATAAAGTTGATTGATGCTACGGGGGAAGTTTTAGTCGAATTACAGCAACTCGTTTGCCAAGCATTAGCGAGTGAAGAAAGTGAGCAACTCACCACAGATATAACGCAATGCTTTTATCAGTATCAATGGCTGTCAACTGAACAAGATACCACTGAACTTAATACGAGTGATTTGTTAATCAATGAAAACTGGTTAATCATCGCTGATCACAGTGATGAAAAAAGCTTTAAAGTATCTCAAGCAATACAAGCACGAGCATCTGATGCTAACGGCCAATACTCATCAATAGATTTGAGTCAAATGACAAATAACACTGAGTCCGATGATTACTTAGATGAGCTGTCAAACCTAGTAAGCGAGTATTTACAAAAAGGGATTACTCAATTAATTTATATTCCTGATTGCAACACTACCCCATTAGATTCTGAAGAAACAGTCAATCAATGTATTTCTCAGAGTTTACCTATGGTCAGTGTTGCACGCTGTATATCAAACCTCACCCTTGATAATGTAAAGAATAACGAAATAAACTTCGTATTTATAAGTCAAGGTAGCCAAGCGGTTACACCAGTAGAAAAAATTAACGCAGCTCAATCAGCAATTAGCTCACTCACGCATTTATTAGGCAACGAGATTGCAAATATTCAACCACGTCATATCGATTTTAGTGGTGAAGAAAGCTATTTCGCTGAAGAAATGTCGCAATTATGGATTGACTTAACAAACAAGGATAACTGTGAAGATATAGCATACCGTGGTGATTTAAGGTTTGTTAAAGTGTTAGCTGCTAAAAGTGTTGAATCAGGTGAACAAAACGTAATTGAACAGCATAATTCACAAACCTCGGCAATCGCAATTGACCTAACGGCGCAATCATCCAATCAGGGCGGCTATCAGCTAATACTTCCGAGTAGTCCAGGCGATGGGCAAATAACTATACGTTTGCATTCTGCTCATACAAATGCGGGTAATTTAGCAGCAAATAAACAACCTTTAAACGCTTTGTCTGTTCCACATGTAGCAATGGCAACTGTTGTAGAAAGTGAAAGTAAAGAGTTTGGCAAAGGTGATCTAGTCGTTGCGCTAATCACAGATCAAACATTATCTAACGTCGTTACCTTGTCAGAAAGCTACTGCGAGAAGCTTGAAAAAGACATACAACCTGAAATTGCATTACGCTATATTGGCCAATTAAGTGCATTAGCAACGCTTGATAGCGTCAAAGAAAAACTTCATGGCAATGTGTTCATTCAAAATGGTCATACAACCACAGGCACCGCGTTAATACAATTAGCGTTGGCGCAAAACTGCAAAGTTTATACAACGGCACCTACGTCTATATTACGCCAAGAATTAGCAGAACTTGGCGTATCTATGGTTGCAGATAATTCAGACTTAAGCTACATCAGTCAACTGAATCAATCAACGAATAATGAAAAATTTGCTTTAGTTATCAATGACCTTAATAAGGAGCATTTTACACACTGCTTTAAGTTACTAAGTGAGTCAAGCTTGTATTGCCACGTTGCACAAGAGAAATCAGGAGTTTTGAACTTTCCTGAAAGTGCTCAGCTACCAGATAATTATCAATACTGCTCAGTCAATGTTTTAAACCGTTTAATAACAGATACTTCATATCGTTCTGAATATCACGTGAATTGGTTGGCAGCTGTTAGAGATAATAAATTCTCCCAAGTAGCAGAAGCTCGTATCAATTTCTCTCAATGGCCCGTATTACAAAAACTCATCGAATGCGCCGATGAAACAGCCCCAATACGTATAGACTTTGATAACGCTAACATTGAAATTCATCGTACTGACAATATCCCATCAGTTAATCGTCAGTCGACATATCTTATTACAGGTGGAACAGACGGTTTAGGCTTAGAAATTGCGCGTTGGCTAGCTAATCAAGGAGTACAATCACTGGCATTGGTCAGTCGCAAAGGTTCAACTCGTACTCAGGCACGCAATTTTGTCGAAGAGATGGAAAAACGACAAATAAATGTTCAACTTTTCGATGTTAATATCACTGACAAACAAGCAGTAACAGATTTAGTCAAAGATATTGAAAGCACAATGCTACCACTAAAAGGCATTATTCATGGTGCCATGGTTTTAGATGATGATCTTACTGTCAACATGAACGCTCAACGTATGAAGTATGTATTAGAGCCGAAAGTTGCTGGAGCGATTAACCTTCACAATGCAACAAAAAACATCTCACTAGATCATTTCATTTGCTTTTCATCCATCTCCTCAATTATTGGCAACATTGGGCAAACTAACTATGTAGCCGCTAATGCGTATTTAGATGCGTTTGCACAACAACGTCACCAACAAGGGCTATCTTCAACCACGATAAATCTTGGGGTTTTACAAGAGATTGGCGTCGTTTCTCGAGATCAGGATTTAGCAAATATATTGACGGCAAAAGGCTTAAAAGGATTCACGACAAATGATGTACTAAAAGGTCTTGGCTATCTATTAAATGAGCAACCGAGACAAGTAGGCTTCTTCGACATTGATTGGTCAGCTTGGGCACAAGAATCACCCAAATCTTCTGCTTCTAGTCGTTTTAAAGGACTAGTAGAAAAAGCGAAGGCCAATAGTGAAATTCCTGCTGGACTTGTTAGCTTATTGGAGTTGATTGACGATCAGGAAGCATACTTCTCTCGTTTGAAAGAGATATTATCAATAGAACTTAGTCAACTACTCAATATGTCAGTTGATGACATTAGTAGTGACCGTAGCATTAGCGAGTTAGGTATAGACTCCATAATGAGTGTTGAATACTCTGCCAATTTACGGACAAAATTTGGCTTCAGTGTAACGTCAATGGAACTACTAAGTGGACCGTCTCTAGACCAAGTGGCTAATACTTTAGCCCTTCAAATAAGTGAAAAATATTAACCAGTAATATTGTAGCGGATTGAAAATAAGAATTTTCAATCCGCATTTACTACAACAGCGTGATAGTAAAAGGATAAAATTATGTACGCTTTAGAAAGTGAAAAGAAATCAATAGATTCGAAAAACTCAGACATTGCTAATCGTAAAGCTAACGTAATGGCATTATTAGCCAAACAAAAAAACACATCAAAAGTCGTCAAAGCACCACCATCACAACAAATAAATGCGCGAGCCTTTGATATTAGAGATTTTGATAATTACCCAGAAGTCAAACAATTTAATCAGGTAAAAGCACTGTTAAACAAATGTGGGGTTGAAAACCCATATTTTAGAATTAACGAAAAAGTTGCAGGTAATGTCACCCAAATTTCTGGCACACAATACATTAACTACTCAAGCTACAACTACCTAGGTTTATCAGGTCTAGAAGAAGTGCAAATAAAAGCGAAAGAAGCGATAGATATCTATGGTACATCGCCATCTGCTAGCCGCCTCGCCGCTGGTGAAAAACCCATTCACGGAGAGTTAGAACAGAAAATAGCTAACTTTATCGGTACTGAGGCAGCGCTAGTATGCGCCGGCGGTCATTCGACAAATGTTACCGTTATAGGTCATATGTTTAATAGTAACGACTTAATTATTTATGATGATTTAAGTCACAATAGTGTTGTAGAAGGTTGCATTCTATCTGGTGCTCGTCGCATTGCTTTTCCTCACAATGACACAGAAAAATGCGAACAAATCATCAAGGAGAATATTAATAACTACCAGAAAATCGTTATTATCATTGAAGGTGCTTACAGTATGGACGGCGACTTGGCACCACTGGACAAATTCGTCCGTTTAAGAAAAAAATATCCAGTATTACTTTATGTTGATGAAGCACATTCATTAGGTACTGTAGGTAAAACAGGGCGGGGCATAGGTGAATATTATGGTATCAATGCTCAAGAAGTCGACTTCTGGATGGGGACGTTAAGTAAAGCATTAGCAAGCAATGGTGGTTATATTGCTGGACGTAAGAGTTTAATTAACTACTTAAAATATACGACACCAGGATTTGTATACGCAGCAGGTATCACTCCAGCAAATGCTGCTGCCGCTGTCGCAAGCTTAGATGTTATTGAACGATCAAACGAACGTGTTCAACGTTTACAAAAAAATACCCAGCTCTTTATTCAAAAAGCAAAGCAGTCAGGCTTCAACACCGGCCCAAGTTGCGATACACCCATCGTACCAATAATTGTTGGTGATTCAGAAAAAGCCATTATTCTGGCAGACAAATTATTTAAAAAAGGGGTTAGTGTGCATCCTATGTTTTATCCATCAGTACCTTTAGGGGAAGCAAGGTTACGCTTTTTCATCAGTAGTGAGCATACAGTAGAAGATCTCGATACAACAATTCGCGTGTTATCTGAATCAATATAACACCTTTATTTACATGAGATTAATAATACATAACGTCCAATAAAGATTACGAGTCCAATATGAATTTTAATGAACAACAGTTTAAAGTCATCAGGGTATTACAGGACGGTATCATTCCTCCGTCAAATGATGCCCCGGCAGCTTCAGATTTACCTGTTGCAGAAATATTTGCCAGTATAGCCGCTAGTTGGGATAGCGATACGTTTAATAAAACAGCAACAGCTTTAGATATTATCAACGGCATTTCTTTATCTTTTTATAACCAAAATATTTGGGATTTGTCCGCAGACAACCTGCAAACGCTGACAAATGTAATCGCGGAAAATGAAGATCTTCGCCCATTTTGGGTCCCGTTCAGAATATTAACGACATTAAATTACTACGGATTACCCGCTGCCTATCAAGCCATAGGTTTACCTGGCCCAACAATAGATCAAGGCGGACTAACCCCCGAAGGTTACCCAGTTTAAGGATTTGGAAAAGAATATGTCAGATATACAAAAATATGATGCAATCGTTGTCGGTGCCGGAGCAATGGGAGCAGTGTTTGCGCACGAATTAACCGAAGCAGGTATGACAGTTTTATGCATAGAAAAAGGTCCTTTTTATAAGGATCATGAAAAAGAGTTTATCGAAAATGAGCTTGAAACTTTCCGCTTTATATGGGATTACACGGGCTATAAGATCACCGGTGATGCATTTGATGGTGGCCCAAACCTTGGAACTCAAGTTGGCGGAGGTACATTATCATGGACAGCAGCTGCCTTTCGTATGTTTAAACATGATTTTCGCTTTGCCTCTAAATTTGGTTGTCCAGAAGGTGCCAATACAGCGGATTGGCCCATCAATAAAAGGATGTTACAGCCATTTTATAATAAAGCAGAAGAACAAATGGGGGTTTCTGGAGAGGCAACCGTTTGGGATGAACAAGGTACGCCATTACCACCAAACCCACCGATGCCTATATACCCGAGTTCACGCCAATTACAGCAAGGCTTTGCAAACTTAGGATTGCGCTCACATGCTGGGAGAGTCGCCACCAACTCACAAGCATACAATGGTAGAAGCGGGTGCGTAAATTGTGGTTATTGTCGCTCTGGTTGTCGCACTGATGCAAAATATCAAGCTGATGAGGTTTTAATAAAGCCTGCGCTTCGAACCGGACTTTTAACCTTAGAAACACATAGTGTCGTCACAAAAGTCGAAACTAATAACTCTGGAAGGCGAGCTACAGGTATTAGCTATGCTAACTTAAACACAGGGCTGACATCTCAAGCAGAGGCCGATTTTATCATTTTAGCTAATAATCCTTTTGAAATTCCTCGATTATTACTAAGCTCTGTAAGTGACAAACACCCAAATGGCATAGGCAATAAATATGACCAAATTGGTCGAAACTTCTATTCTCATGCAACATGTATTGGCATGGGGATCACGCCTTATGAATTGAATACCTATGTTGGTCATAGTATGGCTAATGTCATGTCACTTGATACATGCGTAAACACTGAACGAGATGACTATATCGGTGGCTTTACATTACTTTCATTAAATGGTTCTGGCGCAGGTTCATTAGCCGCTTTTCCTCTGCATAAACTTAATGGTCTAGCGCTTAAAGAAGAAATGGCAGATTACAATAAATCTATGGTCGCCATTGCTTTTATTGAGGGAATGCCTGTGGAATCGAACAGAATTACTGTTGACTGGAATAACCTTGATGATTTGGGTATGCCGCAACCTCATATCCATTATGAATGGCATCAAAATGACAGAAATGCATTTGCTCATGCAACAGACAAATTAAATGAACTCATGTATGCCGCAGGATCAACTAGAACATACACATCAGAACTTTTTGAAAGTCACCCTATGGGGACAATGAGAATGGGATGGAACCCAAGAAAGTCAGCAACAGATCGTTTTGGCCGAGTGCATGGGGTTAAAAATATCTATATTAGTGGTGGATGTTTATTTCCAACAGGTAGCTCAGTAAACCCAACATTAACTATGCATGCGCTAGCACTACGTTCATCCAAAAAAATCATTAAAAAATGGCATAGAAAACAAGGTGACTACCATGGATGATGTCAATAAAAAGCATGTTGCCGTTATAGGGGCTGGCCTTGCTGGATTAATTTCAGCATTAACCATTCAAAAACAAGGGCACCAAGTTACCTTAATAGATAAACGCCACCAAGTTGGGGGGCTTTGTGGTACTTTTTACATCGGTGAACGTGAATTTGTTATTGCGTGCAATGACTTTGGTGAAGGGCTAGTTAAAATGCTGGCTCAACTAGATGTTAAGCTAGACTTTGAATATAAGAAATCCTCTATTTTCTATCGCAATAAATGGTTCAATGCCTCACCTGATATTGATATGGTAAAAAAATTAAAAGGTGATTGGAAGAACCTTTGTCGATTAATTTTAGCCATTTTAACGCAGCAACTTCCGTTTAAAAAAACACAGACTATTGGTCATTTTGTTGATAAACATACAACCCCTGGGGCAGTTAACGACTTAGCTAAAATAATCTCTTATTTTATGGGTGTTGCGCCTAATGATATTCAAACGTCCTACTTCACCTTAGACAAAACCTACAACTATGGTTACATCAATATGGCCTGCCCTGTTGGTGGACCGCAGGTGATGTCTGATGCAATTGCCAATGAGTTTACACGATTAAAAGGAGCGTTAAGACTCAATAGGCATGTCACTAACGTTACTCCTGATAATGATAAATACCATATAGAGTTTAATAACGGTAAAGATGAAATTATTGTCGATGCGGTAATTGATACATCTGAGCGTGCAAGTAACTACTCTGAAGGCACTAAGCGAGGCCTACCACTATCAATGCTATGCCTTAGTGTGAAAAAAGAATTTATATACCCAGAAGATACACATACCCTGTCTTACTATCAGGAAAATGTATCTTCTTGGTTTACAGCTTTAGATAAAGGAGAAAAACCTGATAAATTTGGCTTTCATGTTTTTAAGAGCGATTTAAAGCAACAAATTGAAGATGAGTACACTATCAATGCCTATTTCTATTTACCTAGGGATATCAACCAACTAGATGAAGAAGGCCGTTCATATTATTGTGATTACATTCTTAGTTGCTTAGAGCAAATGTTACCCGGGATAAAGCAACACATTGTGTTTCAAGAGCTCATAACACCTGATGACTTTGTTCATTATCATGGTTTATCAAGCCGAGTAATGCCATTTATCCACCACGACAATAAACCAACGATAAAAACCGATAATGACAATATTTTACGTGCTGGACATACCATTTATCCTCCAGGTGAACATGCAGGTGCAGCAGCCTTATCGGGGTATATGGCTGCTACACATTGGCTGAAAAAAAATAACCATACTTAAATTACTAAACACATGAATGATTAAGTTATTAGTAACATCAACCCAAAGAGGAAAAGTAAATGAAGTTAGTAATGGATCGGCGCAAGTTTTTGGCCAAAACACTCACCTTAGGAGCGGCAGCTGTTTTACCGCTACCTATTCTAGCCTCGGCAACAGAAAAAAAAACATCGAATAATTCACTCAATGTGAATTGTGGTCGCATGATGGCAAATGTCAATTTGAGACAATATTACCATTAAGCAAAATTAAACTATCTGCAAGGAAAGCACTGTAATTAACAACTGCAGTGTTTATCTATTATGACAAATACCGTTACATTAACTGAACAATCAAATAAATGGCGTGAAGCTGAAGTTATTATTTCAAACATTGATACGACCCGTGGAGGTGACATAGTGATATTAATCTATCAGAAAGATGGTTTTCCGAAAGATCATGCTAAGGCCCTAAAACGTTATAAAATCGTACCCAAAAATAAAACTCAAACATTACAAATTAATATTCCTAAAGGCGCATTTGCTATAAAAGTACATCATGATCAATTGAAACTGAACAAAGTCAGAAAAAATTGGACCCGAATATTGCCAGCAGATGGTTTAGGATTTTCAGCTGGTGCAAAGATACGCTTTGGCCCCCCGTCATTCAATGCAGCAAAAATTCAGCAACCCAAAAATGGTAAGATAAAAATTACGATGGTATACCCTTAATTTATCGCAAATGTATTCAAAAGAATCGCTTTACAACTGCATCAAACTATAACGTCGTACGCTTTCATGTTTAAGACTGCATTATTTAGTATTACTTGGTGATTGCTGATGTTTAATGCGACTTAATGCAACCGGTGTTATTCCTAAATACCTAGCGATGTCATTTTGTGTCACCACATCATAAATATCAGGCTTCTTTTCTAACAATTTTTGATATCGCTGAGCAGCAGACAAACATAATAATTCATATTCCCGCTCTTCTTTTTTCTTAGCAAATAACATCAGAATATCAATGACAGAGTTGGCAACCTCAATATTGGTTTTGGCCTCTGATAGTACTTTTTTATAAGGGACTTTGAGTATTTTTACTTTCTTTAAACAAAGTAAACTAAAATTACATCCTCCCCCATGTAACGCCTGTAAACTGCCAATAGTATCTCCAGGAAATAGAAATGATTTTATACATTCTTTTCCTTCTGCAGAGAGATAATATGCTTTCAAAACCCCTTCGAGAATAATATAAATATATTGATTTTCCTCACCTTGAGAGAAGATATAAGATTTTTTCTTTAATACTTCAACCTTGCCATAACGCTGGGCTAATTCATTGAAATTCATTTTTTTAACCTATGTTAACGACTAAGCGCATCAGATTAACTAAATTCGTATCCAAGTAGTTTATTGCTTAAATAGAGAAAGATATGCAATTAATCAATAAAAATATTCTGATAACGGGCGCAACTTCTGGGATAGGACTTGAGCTTGTAGAGCAACTTTATAAGAAAAATACTATTTATATCATCGCCCGTAACCAGAAAAAAATCAATACGTTAAAAGAGAAGTTTGCGTTAGTAAAAGTATTTAAAGCAGACTTAAATAATATAGATGAGCTTAAGTTGGTATCAGAGGCGCTTCGTTCAGAAACACCCCACTTAGATGTGTTGATAAACAATGCTGCTGTTCAGTATACACCAACCTTTATTGATGACGACTTTGATTTTGATTCCATTGAAAGAGAAATCACCACGAACTTTACATCTTTATGTTGCTTAACTCATCTGCTATTACCATTGCTTAATCATGAAAAGCCTGCTGCCATATTAAATGTTAATAGTGGATTAAGTTTAGTCCCTAAAAAAACATCCGCGATTTATTGCGCGACCAAAGGCGCACTCAATATTTTCTCGCAAAGCTTAAGGTATCAGCTTCAACATACCAATATAAAAGTTATGCAGGCATTTTTACCGCTCGTTGATACTGCGATGACTAAAGGGAGAGGCAAAGGAAAAATGTCACCAAGTAAAGTAAGTGCGCTGATCATTGATGGTATCGAAAAGTCAGTTGATGACAATGACATTGGAAAGGTCAAATTGCTGCGGATATTACTACGATTTTTACCCTTTATAGCAAGAAACATTATGAGGAATCATTAACATGAAAACACCTATAACGCTGTTTATAACCATCCTATTAACCCTCTTTATTGCCATGCCTTTATTCGCTAAAGAAGTTTCAGTTAATATTCTGAATATAGATGATAAAAAAGCAGGCAACATTATCGTGATGCTATTTGCCGAAGAAGGTTTCCCACAAAAGCATGACAAAGCCATCAAAACACACATAAAAAAGGCCACAACAAACCAAATGACATTTGTTTTTGAACAAGTGCCAGAAGAGTTCGCTGTCAAGGTTTTGCATGATGAAGATGAATCAGGGGAAGTAACCAAAAATTGGACGGGTATTATCCCAAGTGAAGGACTAGGTTTTTCAAACGGTGCTAAATTAAGTTTTGGCCCTCCAGACTTTGATGAAGCCAAGCTATTAAAAAGCAATATTGAAGATTCACTAGCAATACAAATAATTTACCCATAAGGATACGTTATGAAAGCCTTGATTAAATTAATGCTCATCTTAGCGCTCTTTTTTGCAAGCACTTTTATTGTAATAAAGCTTACCGGTGTGATCAGTGTTGATAAAATAGAAACTTGGCTTTCATTAGCTAAAGAAATTAACCTCTTCTATGTTGCACTAGTGGTAACAGCTCTATTATTCGCTGACTTGTTTATAGCTGTACCGACATTAACTGTGATGATCCTGAGCGGTTACTTCTTAGGTCACTTTTATGGTGCAATAGCCTCTATTACTGGCGTTATGCTGGCAGGAATATGTGGTTATGTCGCAAGCTACCTATATGGAGAAAAATTAGAAAAGCTCATTGTCAAAAATCTCGAAGAAAGAAAAGCTTTAAGAGCACAGTTTGAACAATACGGGGTATTCATGATTTTACTCTCTCGTGCAATGCCAATATTACCTGAAGTGACGGCATGCATGTCAGGTATCACTAGAATGAACTTTGGTAAATTTCTAATTGCTTGGATATGTAGCTCAGTACCCTACGCAATTATTGCAACTTATGCGGGTTCTATTAGTACATTAGACAACCCTAAACCAGCTATTATTACGGCAATAGGGCTGACTACAATATTTTGGAGTGGTTGGTTCATTTTCCGAAAAGTCCAAAAATATAAAGCCAATAGACAGCAGGCAATTCAACAAAGCTGATATTTCGTATTTTTTTACTGAAAATTAGCCTGACAAAGCTAATACATTAAGGCTTTTATGATGGAGATTTTATGTTAACAACCGGACTTTTTATCAATCTCAGACCGTACAGCACGATAACTAAAGCATCAACTGCGTCAGTAAGGCATGCTGGCATTGATATCATGAGAGCGACGGCCGTGATCTTGATGGTAATATTTCATTTAGCATACGATCTAAATTTTTTTAATGTTGCCGCTATTGATATTCCAAATGGAGATGGATGGCGAGAGTTTAGAGTACTTATCGTCACACTTTTTTTACTATCAATGGGGATTAGCCTTAAACTTGCTTATCCAAGCCAATTACATTGGTCAAAGTTTATAAAAAGAATAACAAAGCTCGGTGTAAGTGCTGTTCTCATTTCTTTCGCGTCATTATTGATAGTGCCTGAAAACTGGATATTTTTTGGCATCATTCATTTCATATTCTTTGCAAGCCTTTGTTGCATAGCATTCAGAAACTCACCCAATATAGCGCTAATAATCGGTGGTATTATTTTACTTGTCGATTACATGCAATTAGTGCCACGGCGCTGGCCATTCAATTACATTGAAGCTTATTTACCACAATATACAAATGACTACACGGCTATCTTTCCTTGGCTAGCAATACCTTTTATTGGCATTTGGTTAGCCCATCAAAAGTTATTTGTTAACTATCCATTTAAAAATATAAAGTGTCCCAAATACGCTGAGTTTATCAGCAAAAATGCGTTAATAATTTACCTGTTACACCAACCTATTTTTTTTGCTATTTTTTACCTTTTTAAATAGCTGTCTATAGATAGTCATTAAATTATGATCCAAATTACATTTACAGTAACCTGACTGTTAAATAGAAAACTAGCACTTGATAGAAAACTTGTTACAACAAAGCTCAATAAAAAATCCCGAATTACTTGTCAAAACAAACAGCCTAATTCAACGTCTCCAGGGTTCTCTTGGAATAGATACTTGGTGGCTCTACCAGTAAAATACATTTCGGCTGAGAAATTGTAAGGGCTGAACTTGATAACTAACAGCCGTTGGTAAGATTATGTTGACGCTATGGGCGGTGTTTTCGCCAGGCGTAATCAGCAACCAATTAAACTAACTTATGATGTTTCAGAGAATAGTGAAACGGGCGAATGTAAATCGAATAAATACGGTGATGGGTTCATAAAAACAGTGAAAGGCATTATGTATCAGGGGCAGAAAATTATGACGCGATTTTTAGTTGGAGAATAGAAAGAGCAAACGCAGTTTGCTCTCCCTTGGAATTCTGTAAATAATTGTACTAAGTATGATTTAGGTCGGAAAAGAGCGAAAAGCGGTTGTTCGCTTTAGTTTAATAATGAACACTAATGACTAAGTAAATAAAGAGTGCTTTACTTCTCTATGGTTTCATTGAAGCTTGTTGCGCTAAACCAACAAGCTTCAATGAAACCATAGAGTAATCTACTCTTTACTCGTTAGATTTTGAATTGCCAGCTCATAGGTTGACTTAAATGGACTAGATACTGGTACCAATTCATTAGCTTTAATATAATTCACGCGAGCTAATTTATACTCTTTCTTTGCTTCATAAGTTTTAGCTAGCTGAAAATAGGAATAGGCGTGACTTGGAAATAGCTTTAAGTTGTATTCATATGCTTCAATAGCTGAGTCGTAACTTTTCTTATAATACAAGCTGTTTCCTAAGTTTATTAGCCAATTTTCCGAGGTGAAATTAATTTTAAACGCCTCTTTTACTTTTTTACTATGTGTTTCAACTAGCTTTAACCCTTTAGCGCTCTCTAAGAAAGGTAACTCCCATTCCATGAATATCGCTTTAAGGCCGTGAAACTGAGCGTCAAATACTACAGTAAGGTGGTTTTCATCAGGAAATTCTTGAGCTATCATCGGGTATGTAGTGTCTTTCTCAAACAGGTTAATAATTGACGTATAACTGGTTGCGATAGTACCTTGCTCACTTCCTTTGCTAAGAAATAAAGGCTTTTTCGGTAAAGAATTATTTTTTATCAATTCTTTAGCTTCATTGACAATGCGCTCATTATCCCAGCCCAACGATGGACTGATCGCCATAAATCCATCAAAAAGGTTTGGCTTGTTTACATAAGTATAGATACTAAAAAGCCCGCCAAATGAATGACCGGAAAAAATTTTAAAATCTGCCGTTCTATATTTTTTATCCACATGCGGAATAAGCTCCTGTTCGATGAAAGCTAAAAACTTATTAGCTCCCCCATATTCTGTACTTTGGAACCACGGATGTTTTTTGTCTTCTTCATTAAATATTTTAGGTGTTAAGTCTCGAGTCCTGTTTGAGCTGGTTTGAATACCTATGAGAATCAACGGTGGGATAATGTCAGATTGTATTAAAAAATTGACCGTACTGACCATTAATTCAAAGTGGGCATCGGCATCAGTAAAATATATAACCGGATAAGAATATCCACTTTTATCGTAGCCTTTAGGTAAACTAACGAGAAGTCCTCGCTGTTCATTTAAAATAGCTGAATGAAGCGTTTCACTTTTTCCAATTGTTATTTCCTTTGCTACTGTGGCGTTGATTGAACAAATGGTAAGCAATAAAAGCAAACAGAATATTCTTATCATCATTTTCCCTATAATTAAAAAGTTGCGCAGTGCAATCCTTATCACTATCTACGCGTTATTGTTTGATAACTTTGTACTCCTTTCTCACTCTACTTTGTTAATAAAGCTTTCTATAATTTTCTAAAGCCACTGTTTTTATTGAATGTTTTTCGTATTGACACTATTGAATTAATTGAAACTCATGTGTTTGGTTTCAAGGAAATAATCCAATTGCGAATCCAGATTTCGATGTTTAGCAATGGTAATAGCCTGCTCTATTGAATATTGGAATTTTTCTAGTTGTTTTTGTATTTTTGCAAGCTTAGCTAAATTTGCCCAAGATTGAGCCTCGCCGACTGGACAGCGTAAAACTTGATAGTGTTCTTTTTCTTCTTTGTATAATTTCTCGACTAGTTCATAATCTTGAGTGTTTAACGCGATGGCTGCTTGTAGGTTTTTAATTTGTGCCATTAACAACCAGTCATTATTTTTCTTCGCAGATCTAAGTGCTTGTTCGGCGAATTTTGTCGAGGCTTTATCGTCATAGGTGACGTAAAAACTTAGGGCCTGTAGGTAAAGTAGCTGGGTTATCTGACCGTCATCTTTGGCTTTGAGCACTGCGGGTAGCACATTTTTAATGTGTGTTTTCGCTTTTTCAAACTGTTTTAACCTAAGTAAAACTTCTATCAATATCCGCTGGGCCGTGTAATTGTTTGGATTACTGAGTACGATACTTTCTAGCATTGATTTGGCTAGTTGATAGTTGCCTTCATCGCGCCTCTCAATAGCCGTACCGAGCATTTGATTATTGAAGTCAGTGTCATACGTGAGACTTGGTGACAGCGCCCCCCCACCTATTTGCTTTGCAATTAGTTGGCTAAAGTCATCAATTAAGGATTGTATTTTTCCATTAGTAATAACGCCTTTTTTCACATGGTTACGATAATGAAACGTGTAAACTAGCTGGTAATCGTGCGGTGTACCTAATAACTTTGATAAGACAATAAGTTCTGCACCAGAAACTTGAAAGATTTGTTGTATGTCTTTTACTTGAATATTGTTTTTGGGGGTGTTTGCTCGTTTTAAAACTTGTAAAACGTAATCGGTTGCCAAAACAGCATTGTGCTTTGAATTAGGTAAACGTTGAATGACCTGATCCATCATGCCAAGTCTAACCCAATTATGATCGTTACCAATAATATGATTTTGGGCAGGCAAAATCATGATTGAGCCTTTTAATTGTTGGTGAGTATTTTGATTTTCGGTCGACGTGTCGTATGTTTTAAAGGCAAACATTAACACGACCGCAGCAAAGAGCGAACAGATCAGAACAGTGAGTACATTTGCTTGGGTTTGCGTGCGCATAGTGTTAGCAGGTTGCGTTGAGTGACTGGCAATTTCGGCTGTTACCGAATCGAACGAACCAACTTCCGGTAGCCATAAATATCCCTGTTTTGGAATGGTCTTGATTACATTTTCATTCGGAAATAACTGTCGTATTTCATTAATAGACTGAAAAACAACCTGCTCACTGACAACCGAGTCTTTCCACACTGTTTCTAATAACATTTTTTTGCTAAGAGGTTTTCCAGAGTTCTTGATTAACAAGAGCAACAACTGGCAGGTTTTGGGGCGGATATCAAGTGGGGTACCGTCAACAATAGTGACTGATAATGCTTCCTCACAAACGTGGTGGTTTAAAGTTTGGTAAATCAAATTATATGTCTGTCCATAGGGCTAATATCTTTAACCTAACACGCAGTTTTAAAAGCAACAACAAACAAAACCATGATTGTTTGGAGCAGATATGAGTTTGAGTTCAATGTCTGCAAATGGCACTAAGCAGAACTTAAGAAAACAGTAATGAGAGTTAGCTACAAATTTGCTACTTTTCTTAAAGCTTGATAGAAAATGTTAGTGGCTAATTACGCTTGTGCATAAAAGCATAACTTGGCCGAGTTGCTAAAGCATAAAATGGCCGAAAAATAGTTTTAACTTTTGTTATTAATTTATCATTAGTTGATTCTATCATTTGGATTCAAGGATATTGGCGAGTTAAAACAAAAATAAAAAATTTAGAGCCCCCATGGATCCAATTACTAGTTATTTTGTGAATAAATCTTAATTTGGACTGTCATGATTTTTTTAGTAAGAATGAAATTTATTATTGAAAGTATATAGAACTTGAAACATCTTATTGAGTTTAGATTGTAGTTTAGCTGTGAATTAACCAGTTGAAACGTATTGAAATAAAGGACTTGGAAGTATGTTTAAAAAATTGCTAAACAGGTTTAGAAAAGACGAAATACAAGAACAAAATGTGGCAGAATTTACTGAGCTGAGTGAAATTAGCGAAGCAGAAGCATTGGAACTTATTGACGAATATAAATCAAAGAAGAGTTTGAGTGCCAGAGAAGAGTTAATTTTGGAGGTAGTTAGTGATGTACATGTCAATAAAAATAAACGAAGTAAACCTTCGAAGGTTGAAAGTGTTGAAATTATAAAAAAGGAAGATGGGCTGTTTACATTTCAAATGAGCGATCATGAAAGGCATGAACCAAGAAATCAATCAATAGCATTGAATGATTACGATAGGGTATTTTGGTTAAATATTATAATTGCATGCGATGGTCCAGATGTTGATAAAGGAAGCTATTCACAGGAAGAGAATAAAACAAAGAATTTTGGGACGTTAGATAATGCTAAGAATGATTTGAAGGCGTTCCTCCAGTTTTATACTCCAACCAGATTGGGAGCTCCAAATCTGGTTTATAAATATAAACTAGGCCGAAGTGCAGGTTATTTTGATAAAACTATTGAATTGGATAACCCAAGTAGCCAAGAAGTGATAGACGCAGTTGAGTTGGGAAAATTATGGGTAAAGAACAATGTTAACGATCCTGAATTTTTATCTATTCAAATAAACTTTTTCTTTAGTGGGCATGGTTTTAACAATAGTGAAGAAAGTGGAATTGTTATTTCAGATGGAGATTTTTCATCAGCAGCCATAGCTGAATCTATTTTAAGTTGCTTACCTAGTAGTGAAGATTGTAAAAGCCCTTGCAGATTGGACTTATTTTTAGATTGTTGCCACAGTGGAGCAGTAGCAAGGGATATAATGGATTACATTTATAATATTCAGGAGCCCGAAGAGAAATTAACTAGAAAACATGCAAAGCTAGGTTTTGGTAAAATATTTTGTTCATGCTTAGATGATGAATCAAGTATAGAGTTGAGTGATTTGAACCACGGCCTTTTTACATTTACTTTTTTAAATGAATTTTCGCGGAAAAGTTTAATATCTAGTAAAGAAAACAAAATAGGGCTTAGAGACGTTGGTTGGTATAGTGATCTGCAGCAGCACCCTTTTATGGTTGATTATACGTCAAGTGATAGCGGTTTAGGAATGGTTAAGTTCCCTTCTATGAAGCTTTTAAACGACAAAATAAAGACGGAATTATTTAATAACGCATTTGAAAAACAATTTAATAAGGTGCTAGAGAGCAATGACTTTAAAGTGGTGGATGGAGAAACTGTAGTCAACCCTCTAGAGATTACTTTGGGAGCACTGCGAGAATTAAGAGTAGCTTGTTATTCTCAAGAGACAGCTATTAGAGAAAAGCCTTCAATAAGAAAGGCTTTTTCGAGAAAGGAACATAAAAATCATGAGCTTAAGTGGTTTTAAACTGTGATTTTATGGCCATTGGTGCAATCATAGGAAGTGTAAAGCCTAAAAGTTGCGCGTATAATTGAAGGTCAGGGTAGTCAGCTTTTGAGAAATACAAAGTACCACCGATAGCATATACCCATGTAATGCAGCATATAGTTGACCAGAATACTAAGGACCACTGAACAGTACTCCAACTGCTCAATTTTGAAGTGTCCTGTGTTTGAAAAATTCTAATGGTTGCAGCAACTATCACGGTTAAAAAACTGGCAAAGTTGTCAAAGGCAGCTTGGTTTTTTGCAATACCACTTAATGATATTGCAAGAAAATAGATAGAAATGGCTTCACCAGGAATAATTTTTTGAAGCACTTCGAGGTGTGATGGAACTTCGACTTCGTTATTTGTTTTTTCTAGGGGTTTATCGTTAGTATTTCCTTTTAACACGTACTCCTTACCTAAAGGATATTTGGACTTATTTTCAAGCCTATATGCATTACCTGTTAAATATTTGTTTATCCAATTAATCATTTTATTCCTTGTTATTGTTAAGGCCATTGACTGATATTTATTTGAGATGTATTGGTCTGTAGTTGTCAACTAAAATTGGCCAAATTTATGTATGATCTTCCCCTACCAATGCGAATCTCATACAAGAAAAATACCTTAAGTTACTTTGTACTAAAAAGAATTTGTAGATTACGTCAAATATTAAAAATGTAAAGCTGGAGAATTATTAGTAATGTTTAGAGTGTGTTTTTTTGAAAAACTGGCCAGGTTATGCTTTCGTTGACACCATAATATGGCCAAAGTGGCCAAGTTATGCTTTGATGCACATACGCTGAAGGCATTGAATTAAATGGTGGCCCCTCCGTGACTTGAATTTTTAATTATTGCCTTTGATTTTGAAAGACTTTTTATTTTAGTTTCCTGGTGGTGTTACTATCATTGTTACTAAAGGTAAAAGTCAGCTTGTAAGGCTATATGGTTACATTTTGTATTTTTACATAGTTTGCCAATGTAGCGTTAATCGCGTATTGTTAAGTAATAAGCGGATTTAAACATATTACTACTAGAGTAAACTTAATTTAAGTAGTAGAATCCCTCTCCCATTGTACTAGTAAGAGAAAGGTGGTATTTCATGAACGTGAATTCTAAAAGCGCTGAGAATGCTGACTCTACAAGTGATAATGTAAAAATTAACAAAGATGGTATTGTCAGTCTTAACTTAAAAAGTAAGTCTGTACAGTCGAAACTAATAGAACAGATAAAAAAGCTTAAGCTTTATGAGAATGAGCTTAAAGTAGCAAAATAAAGGGACTTATATGGGCGCATTGGCGCTTGGTATAGTGCTTATCATTGGTTACTTCTATCAAAGTCACCATCCGTATAGGCGCTTAGAACTGATTCGTAGTACTGGTTATCATATATATTTTAAAGCGGGCCTTTCTGGTTTCGTCTTACTATCGATCTCATTATCCTTCTGGTCAATTATCGACTACTTTGACTTACCATCCTCTTTTATCGAGCATCTAAATCTAAAAGATTCAATAGTCTATATAAAAAATGGAAAACATTGGGCTGATATAAAGTTAGTAGCTATTTTTGCCTTAATGTTTATTTTTACTCTAGTTTATATTGGTATAAGAAGCTGTTTTAAAACAGATAATGAGTCGCTTAATAGAGTCAAAAAGATTGCTCATGAGTTAGAGTTACTTCTAATCGAAAGTACGGAAAATGTATCACCAATTCGGGTGGAGCTTGATTGCGGTAAAGTTTATGTTGGTATATCTGAGAAACCAAACATTGATCGCGGTGAAGTCAGTTTTATAGCGTTATTTCCCCTATTAAGCGGTTATGTCAACGATGAGAAAAAAATCATTTTCAACAACAACTATTACTTACATTATGAAAAATATATACATGGTAATGAATTTGAAGAAGGTGACTCTCATTCAAGCGTTGCCGATTTTTCAATAGTTATACCAATAGAGCAGATAGTTGTAGCAAGTCGCTTTAGTATTGACGCGTTTATTCAGTTTAGAAATGATAATGATTCCGAGCTAATAGGCCCGCCCAAACCTTCAGAATGATAGAGGCCATATAGGCCGCCAAAGCCGTTTCTTTGTAACATCCTAAACAATCGCTTTGGTGTCCAATGCTTTCCTCTACTCGTCTTAAAACTCACCTCGTTTAGGTGACTACAAACAAATTTATATGAGGGTGGGTGAAAACGCTTTTTCTTGATTAACCTATAAACAAATGAAATGACGTTATTGTTTAAGTCTTTTTGCTCTTGCCGTTTCATAGAATTCCTTGCGCGTATTGGTGTTCAAATACCCTTTTATGATGTAAGAAAATACCCTTTTTTATTGTGAGAATTAATACCCTTATTTGCTCTTATTTAAATAAACCATTATCTAAACCTAGTTGTATTTTCCGCAGTTAAAGTTAAGAATATAAGGAACGCTTTATTCGCATCTAAATTTATACCCTTTAAGGACTCCAAAAACTCCTAATCTGAACCTAACTTAGCTGGTTTTTAAATTAAATATTACACGACTTGTACCATAGTTTTTAGTTTGAGTTGGTTTATAGCCTTTGCCGCGAGCTTTAGCTAAATAAGATATGCGCCATATAGCTTTTTGAATTGAATCGTAATCATCGCGCTTTAAGTTGTAATAGCAATTCTTTGGTGTGAACTCTGAGCCTTGTAAACCCAATTCCCAGATTTCTTTTATCTTTGGCAATATCTCATGGGGATGACGTACTTTATGACCATCAACCATTAGCACATAGTGATAGTGTTGGTGCTTTTGGTTCTCTTGCTCTCTACACCAGCAAAAGCCAATTCTAGAAAGTTTATATTTTCGTTCAAGCCAGCGGTGAAAACGCTTATTAAATTTTGTAATTATGTCGTTGTTTTCTGTATATCCGTAAACTCTTAGGTCAAAGCGAATAAGGTGAATTTTGCTATGGTAACTTAACATAGCATCCACTTGACCAATCATGGACTTGATAGTGTGCGTAAGTAATCCACTTCCTTTTGAATTAACCCACCACGTTTTGCCATTTATAGTTATTGCTTTGTCTCTAGTTATATATTTCATTTGTATAATAAATAACTAATAGAGCATAAAAGGATATTATTAATTACCTAGTTCGAAGTTAGTAAACGCTATACATTGCCAGTATCAATAAATTTGGGGCTAGTCTATTAAAGTTGAAAATATTAAGGGGTAAAAACCTATAAATAACGTACAATAAAGAACAAGTCTTTTATATATTGATTGTCTGGGTTTGTAGTCACTAACGTTGTTTTCAATGCTGTCTTAGCTATAATTTTGTTGTTAGTTGGTGGAGTGGTCGCAAACTACAGCCACCAACTAGTTAATATAAAGCCTACTTTGGTTAGTCCTCAGTGGGCTTTTTGCTTTCTATACGTTTTTGGTACTCTTTGTCTGCTTCAGCCTTTTCTTGCTTTGCTTGTTCAAGGCGCTTAACAGCATTTCTAGAACCATAGTAAGAGCGGTCTTTATATTGCTTTCTAGCAATAGTACGGGCGTCTTTATCTTGCTCCCAGTCACAAGAAAAGTGTCTTTCATCAAGCCAATAGAAGGCTTGTTTCTTACCGTTGTACTCGTCTTGCTCCGTATGAATAAGCCAGTGTTGATAATACTCACCAGTAAGTTGTTGAAGATAAGCACGAAAACCGCCGCCTAGTTCATTACATAGATTATCTCTAGCATGCTTATCCCCATCGGCAAGAATTGAAAGTAACTCATAGGCAGGGCTATTAGACTCTGGTAAAGCTCCATCAGGGGCAGTAAATAATAAGTTATCCATTTTTCCCCCTTATATTGCTTGTTTACGTGATTGAATAAGCTCAGAAACTAGTGCTTTTATTTTCTCTGGCGGTTGCTCTGCGATCATGGCACTTAGTACAGCCTCGCATTCTGCTTGTACAAAACCAATGGCTCTTGAGCCTAAGCTAATTGGAGAAGGCCATAAGCCATCTTTAATACGGTTGTATAAAGTAGATTTAGAAAAGCCTGTGATATTTAAAACATCAGGCTTTCTGATGATTTTTTGAAAATTGGAGTTCATATAAAAGTCCTCTGTGTTTATTGAACTTTTATAGAATATTGGTGATTCACCTTAATTTGGTGGCTAGCCAAAAAGTTGTTTGGCTGATTTTGGCTAGCCAAAGCTTTAAAGCTTTAACCTCTCTTCTAACTGTTTTAGCGCCATAGAAATATCTTTGTTTAAATTACTTAATAGGATTTTGTTTTCCTCATCGTTGCTGATGCTAAGAGCATCAACCGCTTTTTCAATAGCTTCTTTAATCTGTTTCGCATTTGGCTTCTCGCCCCTTTCAAAAATATTGGATTTCTTACTTAATAGCCAAGCCATAATGGCTAAAGAGTCAATTAAAGAAGATTCAGGTGTTCTTAAGTTGTTAATCTTTGATGGTGTGTTAATACCTATTGAATATCCTGTTTTTAAGGTCTTGTAACTTTCAGAGGGATCAAATATGTTTGATTTTTCAGGTAAGTGCGCTTCGAACCATTTAGCTATACTAACTTTAGTGAACATAGTTTTATCCAAATCTGGCACAAAGCTTATTTCTGGATAATCAGGCCCGTATCTGAATAATTCAAAGACTTCCAGTGCGGTATCATTGGTAGGTGCTATATCAGGGGCAGTATCATAAAATCCACCCTCACCTGAACGATAGTCATACCATTGACAAGCAATTCTTGCCTCATCAATTAAGGCTTCATAAATGTTTTCTGCTAACTGAAGTTTCTCACAATCATCATAATAAACGTTTATTTCTTCTCTTGTTGTTCCGCCTTTAGTAATCCCTTCATCATTATATGGATTATTTAATTCCGCTTCCGCATCATCGATGATAGGTTTGTAACGCTTTAAATGGTCTTTAACCATTTTAATGGAGCTACTATATTTAGATAAATCAGAAGCAATTAATGCGGCATCGTTTATTGTAAGGCCGCGCTTGAACCTATTAATCATGTGACTTCCTCTTTTCACATCCTCACAATATATTGGGAAAATGCTGAGGTAAGCATCTTTCACCTAAAATGATCAGTTTTAAGCTATCCCAATGAAATTAACCTACTACCTTTAAACTTTTTTTGGAATTTATTATTTTTCCAGATTGAGCTTTTTCTATATGTTCGGACCACCAAGTCATCATTACACGTCTACGTTCAAGGTACTCAGCGCGATTGTAAGCGCGTCTAACTTCGTTTTTATCTATATGTGCTAGTGCTGCTTCAATCACGTCAGGATCAAAGCCTTGTTCATTTAAGGTGGTACTAGCTAACGCTCTTAGTCCGTGAGAAACAAGTTCTCCAGCAAAGCCCATACGTTTTAATGCCATGTTGGCACTTTGGCTGTTTACGTGGCTGTTATTGTTTCTGTGGCTTGGGAATAAATACTCGCTATTGCCGCGAATAGAATTTAGAAATTCTAGTAACTCTAATGTTTGCTGTGTTAGTGGGATAGTATGAGGCTTTTTCATTTTCATACGCTCAGCAGGGATTACCCACACTTTATTCTCTAGGTCTATATCTTCCCACTTGGCGGTAGCTGATTCGATAGGGCGCGTCATAGTGTGTAACTGCCATTCGACTAGTGTTCGTGTTACTCGGGTTATGCTGGCGTTATAGAGTGCTTTCATTAACTCTGGTAAGCGTTCAGGCTTAATGGTTGCCATGTTTTTCTTTTTAGGGGCAGGGAACAGCTTGGTTATATCGGCTAGATAGTTAATTTCGATTAAACCACTGGCAACAGCTAGGCGCATGATTTCATTAATATAGCGACAAAGGCGTTTAACAGTCTCTAAATTACCTTTGTTTTTTATTGGGGTCATTATGTCGATAATAGTTTTAGGCTTAATCGCATTAACAGGCATGTTCTTTAATTCAGGTAAAACATGTTTTTCTAACGCTTGCCATGCTTTGTCTGCTGTTTCTGCTTTAACTTGTTCTTTTTTTAACGCAAGCCATTTATTCGCAACAACACCAAAGGTATTTTCTAGCGCTTCTTTTTTTAGTTGCTCGGTTTCTTCGCGGTGAGATTTAGGATCAATATTTTGCGCTAGTAGCTCTCGTGCTTCTTTACGCTTGGCTCTAGCTTGTGCCAGTGTTACTTCGGGATACTTCCCAAAACCAATATTAGCGCGCTTTTTGGTATATGGGCGGTAGTAGTTAAACAGCCATAATTTAGAGCCGTTGGTTTTAACCCTAAGCTGTAGGCCTTCGCCATCAGCAAGGTTATATTCCTTATTTCTAGGCTTTGCTTGTTTAACTTCTGTATTGGTTAATGGGGTAGTAACTCGCGCCATAGTAACACCAAAGTTAGTAACATTAAGTAAGTGTTACTACGAGTGTTACTTAAAAACTTGAATGTAGCAAGTTCTTATTAACCGTTAGAAATCTTTAAATTTAGCTACTTTAGGTGTTTTTGTTGAGATGTTTGAGTATTGTTAACCATTTCTAAAGGTGGAAATGGTGGCCCCTCCCTGACTTGAACACGGGACCTACCGATTATGAGGCCCCGTTGGCAAGTTTGTAATCGCTCAGTTAATGCAGCTTTGAAGCTGGCTCTGGCCATTAGTTTACGAGTTTCGTTACCAGTGAATCGTTGAGTGGTCACATTTACTGGTAACGTCTTAAACAAGATTATTTTAGATAGGCTATCCTCAAAAGTTACCAATCACTCGTACCATACTATTGCTGCACTTTTTCTCTAATCCAATCATTGATATCACTTCTAACCCAAGCAACAGATCTGCATCCTAGTTTAACTGCTTTTGGGAACTCTTCCATTTGTTGTAACCGATACAAGCTGGATCTCGATAATCCTGTCATTTGAACTACTTCTTTCATTCTAATTAGATCACTGGGGTTTTTATTTTCGAATTTATCAGCGTGAGTATTTGACTGATTTGAATTAAGTTTTGGCATCGTCTGTGAGACAAACGAGCGTTTTGATATCTGCGATTGAAATGACTCGAGATGGCGTTGAACTTGCTGAAGTTCATGTATGGCGTTATTGGTTCTGAAAGATAGTTGTTCTAGGTACTTTTCTAGTAAATCATACTCAAGTTTATTCATGTGTTAGTTTTCCGTTGTGATAATAGTTGCAACTATCTTCCTTGATATACTTTAGTACTAGTAACAAACGTTTTGTCTAATTATTTAATTAGTAATCTTTAACACAATATTTAATAAGGTTATTATCAGGCTACTTTGTTTAAAAATTTATTTATTATCATAAGGATATGCTCGTGCACCGTATTGCTGAATTGGAAATTAAGAATTACCGCTCTTGCGAATTAACAAGAGTTAAACTGGAAGCATTTACGCCGTTAGTTGGCTATAACAATGCTGGTAAAACAAACATACTCAAATGTTTAGATGCTCTTGTGACAGGGAGAGGTCAATCGCTTGCTAACTTTAATGACCCGGAGAAACCAATTGAGATAGTTGCTCATTTAGTGGGGCTAGATGACGATACGTTAAGTCACCTTTCTCCAGCTCAAAAGTCTAGCTTAACGCCCTACATCGAAAACAACTCTTTGGATATCCGCTTCTATCAAGAAAAGCCCGGTACTGGAAGAAATGCAGCGACACTTGGAATTAGAGCTCCAAGTAATCTTCAAGATGAGTGGAGTAATCCAAATGGATTGCCTCAAGCCGTTACTACTCTATTTCCCGAACCTACATTTATTAATTCGATGGAAGACTCTGCTGAAGATGTTTCAAAGTTCAAAGCTGGAAATACTATTGGAAAACTTATTGCCAACTTACAAAAAGAAGTTGTTAAAGCTAAGGGCGATGAAATAAACACAGCGCTGGCCGCTATAGGTAAAAAGTTAAACCTAGATGGAGAGGAAAGGTTAAAAGAGTTCTCTGATTTTGATAACTCAATTAACGGGAAGATCGGAGACTTTTTCCCCGGATTAACCTTAAATTTAGATATACCAACGCCAAGCATTGGAGACTTGTTTAAACAAGGTAATATCAAAGTTAAGGAAAGCGGAAACCAGCAAACTACTGACTTCGCAAATATGGGACATGGAGCTCAAAGAGCGATACAAATGACACTGATTAGGCACCTTGCTGAAACTACTAAAGATGTAACAAAAGAAGGTAAAACAAACTTATTACTGATAGACGAGCCTGAATTATTTTTACATCCGCAAGCAATTGAGCAAATTAGAGGGTCTTTGAAGGTATTGGCAAAGAAAGGTTATCAAGTTGTCTTTTCTACACATTCTCCTTTTATGATCGAACAAGCTGATATTCCAACCACTAATATCGTCAGGAAAAACGATATCGGAACAGTTGTTGAGACAAGACTAAAAGAAGCTGTAGAAAAAGTACTAGACGACAACGAAGCTCAAGCAAGATTGTTATTTGACACATATAATCTAGGTCAGATTCTATTTTCGGATATGGTTTTGGTTGCTGAAGGCGATACCGAAAAACACGTTCTACCTACTCTATTTCAATCGGTAAGCGGTAAGACACTTGGTGAATCTAAGCTGTCTTTAGTGATCGCAACTGGTTCTCCCAATATTCCGGGAATGCTGTCGATTCTTAGAGAAATGAATATTCCTGCTAAAGCAATAGCAGATTTGGACTTTGCGTTTACTGTAGCGAAAAAGAAAAATTTGATTGAAAAACAACATCCATCACTAGAGTCTTGTTTAGACATCATTCAAAAAATTCAACCAGTACATGGGTTTTCCCTTGATGGCAGAAACCCTACGAAGGGGAATGGATTTAAAGCTGCTGACATTTATGAGTTGGTGGCAAAAGAACATGAGGCTCAGGAGCATATTACAAATTTACGCGAACATTTCAAAGACAACTCGATCTGGTTGTGGTCTTTAGGTGCTATTGAACCGCATTTATGTCTGAACGCTAAGGAAACTGGTGAGTGGTACAAGTTTAAGCAAAATCTTATAGAACAAGCCATAGAGGATGTCGTTGAAGACGTAGAACACATCAATGAATTTGTTGATTGGTGTTTAAATTAGCTCTTTAGATAATAATTAACCAAAAGGTACTTGAAGCCAACTCTTAAAAAATGGCCTTTTTACTTTTAAAAGGCCAACTCCGCTAAGGCTTTTCCTAACATGTGTCAGATCAACATAGTTAACTTTCTGTATTTACAGGTAAATTCCATGTAGGCATACTTATACTTTATAACTATCTAAACTTTATTAAATAATTATTGGTAAGTCAGTGTCACCACTCTCCAGCATTTCTTTTGCAAGTTCAGTTGGTACGTAACCAAAAGAACCTTGTTTTTTAGAGTTAACAATCTCTTGAAAAATATTACTTTCAGAACCTTTTTGTTTAGAAAAAAGATTGTTATATGTTAACTCGGTTACAGGAGTTCCGTTTCTCAAACACTCATAGGTGTATAATGCCATATGTTTAGTAATATTCGATTTGTCACCATTCATCTTAGGCTGTTTTCTATCTAAAATCTTAAAGTCTTCCAAAATCAATTCAAATTCTGATAACTCTAGGTTAAATATAGATGCTACACATGCGTCAATTCTTGCTCGAATAAATTCCTTGCTGTCTTCTTTCAACTCTTTCCTAGTATAACTAGATAACCAATTGTTAAGCTCTAGATTTTCAGACTGTATTGCGGAAAGCTGGGCGCAATCACTAATTAAAATTTTACCGATCTCTGAGTTAGGTTGCACTCTAGGAAACGGTATTAAGTTCCAATGAAAAAAGTTTAAAGTTGTTGTTATACGCCTTCTAATTAGCCAATCGATAACGAAGCTGTTTGCCATGGCTGTCCATATTAAATGTAGGCTAGGATCTTCATTATCAAACCTGCATGTAGGGACCTTGTTACCGCAAATAGTGTTTCCCGGAATTAATGCAGCTAATACTGTTCTTTCATTTAAGGGGCCAGTAACATCACAGAATCCAGCCCTGGGGCTTGTGCACTCAGGCCTTTTTTGTACGCAATCATCTTTGGACATATAGTAATGAGGAAGCACTTTTTTATTGGTAAAAGTTAGAGGCTTCCACACAGCAGTTCTAGCTTGCCCTGACATATATCCTTTGGCTGCATAATCATATTGGTGAACCATCTTTCCTTCAATTACAGGGAAATATGACTTTTTATCGTGACTTAACAGTCCCGATTTTGAATTGTGAGCTATCTCATCCTGATTTAATTCGCCTTGTCTAACAAAATGGTTACTTCCATTAGTCATATCTACTTCACGCACGAACTTTACATTCCATGCGTTTGATACTGTTTCCCCGAGCAAAGGGAAACCAGTACTTAGTTTTAGCAGTAGGTCTTTTTCATATTTGTTGGCAAGTTTCGGTATGTTTAGGATAGATTTACTAATCTTCTGAATCTGTTCGTATGGTAAACATATATTTTGACCATTATCTAAAGCAACTTTAGAGCTTATGTCAGGTAATTCTGTCAAATTAAATCTAAGATCTTGAATGCCAGCTCTGTGCTCCTTTTTATAAGATAGGATTAAAAACTGAAACATTGGGTGAATTTGAAAGAGGCGCTTTTTATTCAGAAAATCATAAATTTTCTCAAAAGTTCCATTTTTCAAATACAATTCTCTTAGTCCCGCCGCACCTTCTGAAAATAGAAAGGAGCTTGGAATTATCAGCCCTATTCTTGCTGTTGAAGTGCTTATTTCAAAAACTCTTTCCATGAAGTATTTGTATAGGTCTGCATCACCTCTAGTTGTAATACCATTTTTCGTAAATGATTGCGCAGAATAGATACCAGACTTCGACAATACTCTAGAATATATCTTTGTCTTTTTTATGTATTCTTCCCAAAGTTCTTTGTTTATACCTGACTTCGATACATATTCTTTTAAATCTTTCCCTTGATAGTTCTTACTGCAAGGTAATATGTGAGAATAAAACTCTTTGCTATTTGGTTTAATTTTTCCCCAAGGAGGGTTACTAATTACTACATCAAAGCCCGAATGCTCTCTTGAAAACACGTCTGGAAATTCATAGTCCCATGAAAAAGGCGTGTAAATAGCACTATTCTTAGTGGCTGTTTTTTCTAATACGCCATTAATATGTTCAGAAAAGTATTCATTATGAATTTTGTTATATTTATTCAAGCTCTTTAGCTCAGATGATTTGCTAAGAGCTGTTTCGTGACCATTTAATTTTGCTTTGTATCCCCCATATTTCAGTTTGTTAAGTGTTAGTCCAAGTAATGAGTCACCAACTTTTACGTTACGTTCTAAAGCTTTTGCAACATCTTTGCAATTGTCAGCTTCGAGCAAAAGTATTGACTTCGCAACTTCTACAATTAGCGGATCTATATCTACGCCATGTACACAGTTTTTAATGACTTCTTTTATTATTTCTTCTAATGGTCTGGTCTTATCAATCTCATAAATTTTTTGAGCTATTAGCTTTGAACTTTCTACGAGGAACAATCCAGGCCCTACGGCGGGATCAATGATTTTAATGTCGAGAATCTCTTCCACTGAAGTTTTGTTATTCAACAAAGGTGATAAAGAGTAATCGGAGAGCAGTTCAACCATACTCTTTGGAGTAAAATATACTCCTGAACTTCTTCTATCTTGCGTGGTTCCAATTTCTAAATTTCCACCTTCTCCCTTAATTGGGAGAGCACCATAAACTTGCTCAAAAGACTGCCCTAGATATTCTAAGGGGAAATTTGTTTTACTTAACGTTTCTGAGACACTCTCAAAGTATTGCTGGACTAATCCAAGAATTTTACCACTATGTATGTCTACGTCACTTTGATGACTAATTAGGTCTATCTGGATGGCAAAAGATTTAAACGTTTCACGCCAATTGTTCTCGTTTATCGATGTTAAGCTTTTGCTTTTTAGACTGTTAGTTATTACGTCAAAGGTTAAGGCTACAGCAGCTCTATATTCACCTAAATCTTTAAGTTCATCTCCGTCTGTAGTACTCAAGTGTTTGTAAAAACTATTGACCCCATTAATAAATATAGAGAAAAACTCTTTATAAGTTAGCTCTTTCAAGTTGTGCTCCAAATATTGTTATCAAAGGTCATCAGTTTTTCAGGATTGAGGCTTTCTACGCTCTCACTCAAGAGGAGCGTTAAAAATTTTGAAATTTTTTGATCCATTAAGTTTAATTTTTCTAAGCTAGTTAGACTCGCCAAATCTATCGTAATCGCTACTATTAACCATGTTAAACCATGGCTTTCTACTCTCCACGCTCTTATAGGGGGCCGCTTAACGTCATTTTCACTATCCCCAAGGTGTGGATACATTAAAACTCCAATTTGGCATCCGTGAGATACTAGCGACGCTACTAGTTGGTAGGTGTCTGAATTTTGTGGTTTTTTAGTTTTCCCTGACTCTTGTTCAAATATCTTTTTATATTTTGCATCAACTAAAATATGTGGTGATTTGTTTTTATAAATAACATTGTCGGGGCGTGTAAAAAAAGATCTCGTGTGAGCAGTAATTCCTTCGGCATATAGTTTTGTATCTTGTGAAGAAACAAAAACCTCACTCCCTAAAAATCCTGTCGCAACTTTAAGGGTCGCTTCAACATATTTTTCATATAGTACTTCTGTGTTTATGGTGTAACCATAGGTGTAAGCAGAACCACCGTTTGAAGTTACATGATTTCCAAGCGCAAGACTTGAGGCTATTTCCAAAGCCTCATCATAGTGTTTAAATTGTGATGGCGTCGAAAGAGGGAGCTTCCTTGGTAGGAAGTGGTTTCCGGAAAAGGTTGGAAACCTTTGCTCTAAATCTCGAAGCTTTCTTTTTACTGAAGAATCAAAAACGATGTTTATAAACTTTGATATTGCCCATGCTAGAAGCCTATTATATTGATTATCGGTGCTTCTATAGTCGACATCACAGACGAACTGATGGGGTTTCGAAAAAGAGTTTACTATTGTTCTTTCTATTAGTAATCGTCCCCTTAAAACAGAGCCTATCTCTTCAGTACTTTTATAAGTAGATATCATATCTTGATTTAAGGCGGCTTCAAGTGAATCGCAGTACGCCAAAGCAATGTGATCGATGAACCTTAGTTTTTTATTTTTTGTGCCGTGCCCCTTTAAATAGCTGTATCTTTTATGTTTAGCTCTATAAAGAAGTTCTAATAGTATGTCAGGCCAAATATCACTTTGCGTGCTGTGAATAAACTTTGGGATAACTTCGATTTGTTTGTTTGATAGAAGAATAGAGCCGGTTATGTTTGAAACTCGGAGACAATGATTACCATTAACTTTCTTAAATGAAAATGGTGAGCCTCTGAGTCCTAAATCTTTCTTTAGCCTCTGACTATACTTTTCAATATTATCTTTTATCAATAAATACTGGTCGTATTCAATATCACTACCATAGACATCTTCAAGTGGGAAAAATTTTCCTTCCAAAACTCGTATATGAGGTTTAATACCGCTATTTGCTGTTGAAGAAATGTTAGTAACTTGATTCTGCGTGCTCATTGATTGTTCCAAGTCAAATACATTGTTACCCTTCATGAGCTGTGTTTTCTTGGTCACCACAAATTATTTTTATGTGTCTTAAGCACTCCTCTGGTGTACTTCCCTGATTTGACTCTATGAATGAGGCAGCGCCTAATTGTTCGAACTCATCATCGGGCCTGTTGACTCTTAAGGGTTTTGTTTCTTCAGTTAATTTTAATATCGCAATAAGTTGTTCGATACGACTATGAAATAACTCTTCTAATTGTGGAATAACCTTATGCAGCCACACATCAACTAACACCTCTTCGCAATACTTTACGTCTTCAAAGTGATTACATAGAGGGCTGAAATACCAGTGACCTAATTGGTAATCTTTTCCAATAAATTGGGCGATTGAGCAATTTAGGTAGTCCAACAATTCTATAGATACCTTTTTAACCTCTTTAACGTCTTCCGAATCAGCTTCAAAATATAAGTGTTCTTTTAACTCTCTCAAGTCTGGCTCCAAGGGTACTATGTGAAATCTTCTTCTGATTGCAGCATCTAATGGAGCGACAGATTTATCAACAGAGTTCATGCTAGCTAAAGTGAACAAATTTTGAGGCAATGAAAAAGGAACTGGAACTTCTAAGGGTTCTCCTTTAGGTGATACGTTCACTTTGGAATCACTTTTCATGTAAGGAAGGGTAATTTCTACCGTTGATGATGTTTTTTCATTGCTTGAGTTGAGCCGTTTATTTGGTTCAATTAGTGTTATAAATTCACCGAGGATCCTCGATACATTACCTCTATTAATTTCATCAATAGACAGTAAAGACGCGTTTTGAGTATTTCTACAAAATTCAGATAATTCTAATAATACTCCCGGCGTTGGTACAAGACTCAACAATTTTTCGCTTTCCGGATCGGGTCGTAATCCAATAACAAAATCTTCGTAAGAGTAACTTTGATGGAAAGTAACGAACTTATGTAACACGTCATCAAACTCTGCATCCAAGCGAGAAACTACAGAGTCCTGTTCTTTTTCAGTGTCTAGCTCTATAGCTGGGCTATTAAAATTACTAATTACTTCTTGCATTAAATGAGTTTTGCCGGTTCCCGGAGGGCCGTATAAGAGTACATTCTTTTTTTCTTTTAAAAGCTTTATTATTTTTTCAGAGGTTACACTCATTTTACTTCCTATTTTGTAGGTACCAAATGAGCTTGATTCGATCTCTACTCTTATCTGGTGGGGTAATCTGTCAAGTTCTTGCTTCGTAAGCCACCTTGCATGAACTTTCCCTTCAAAGTCTTTCGCTAAAAAGATGTAATCATCATGGCCATTGTCAGGTTTGCAGGTTAATTTAGGACCTGTTCCTTTTGAGTTCTGTTTTACATTCCCATTTTCGTCTATTACCTCAACTATCTCTCCGTTAAAGCCTCTTGAATTTAACCAAAGTGGATAGCCACCTTCTGGGTTCTTTTTTTTGATTGGAGTTTGTTTTGGCAAATACCAAGTAGGTCTACTTTTATCTTCCGTGCCACGAAAGGTTACGTTTAAGCTGTATGCATCTATCGGTTGTTCACCTTCAAATGGCTCAATGGGAACGACTATTTGAAAGCCTTCTTTTATTTCATCCTCAGTTTTATTACTGCCACTAAGGAAAAAGTCTTGAAAAACCTCAAACCTTCCAAGCTCTATACCCTGCTGTGAATCACTAGCACCAGAGAGAGCATCTATAGTTGAGGTATTTGCTTTTCTCCATAGTATTTCTTTTAATTTCTTTTTGGCCATATTAGTCCCTTAATTTTTATTCATTTTTAAATGGTAAAGGCGCTCTACTAGTGTGTTACCTTTGTGAGAAATTGAACTACTTTTATACCGTTTGTAACTTTTTTCGTGTGTGGTGACCGAACCGTATTTTGAAAGTATTTCTAGAATGATCTCGTGCGGTATCTGACCATCTTCGTTATAGCTGAGCAGAAAATGGTCACATTTTGCTTCACTTAATAAATCTCTAAGAGCGTCGGGGGCTTTTCTCTTGTAGCAGTAATCTGATGATAAATCTTGCCAGCTTCTTAAACCTGTAGAACCAGTTATATTGGGCTCGTCACCAAGAGCAATTGTTTCAAGGATATGATAGTAAGCAGCATATTGTCTCTTTGTGTAAGGTGGATCAGCGTACACTACAGTACCACTAATCTTCTTAATTAATTCGTTAGCATCTTCGTTATAAGTTTGATGTTCTTTATCACTTGTGACTACTTCTATCGTTTCGAGTTTGAGCTGGTTCAGTGCTCTTTTTTTCCACTTCTTCAAGTAACACCCATAGGTGCCAGCCGTATTTGCAACTCGATTTGCTGCTTTCATTAAACTTACAATCAATAATGACTCTTCAGCTTTAGTTAGACTGTATTTCCAAGATTTAATTTTTTCTCTAATAGCATCTATTTTTCCCGCATTGGACTCTGTAAAGTACATCCGTTCATGTTCTGTTTTATGTAATGATGCGGGGGAATAGTTGGACCATATATAACCTTCTGTTGGAGGTAATGCATTAAGGTATTCAATGACCAATTCAAAAGGAGAGCTTTCACAAGCTGTGTTTGAGTTACCAGTAATTTCAGGTAATACACTTTTAAAGTTAGGAGTTTCTTTGTTTAGCAGAGCGGCTTCTGCAAATCGATTACACATCCCAAGCATATCATTTGCTTTGACTTCAAATCCTACCTTCATTGCTGCTGCTGATACACAACCAGTGCCACTAAACAAATCAATGAAAGAGCCGTCGGTCGGTATATTTTCTTTTTCAATAACGCCAAAAATAAAATCTAATAGATTGTTTTTGTGACCTAAAAACTCAATTGCCATTAATCTGTTTTTTACCTGTTTTACGTAAATTATACGGTTCGACATTCTAACCGATTGAAACAAGTCCGTGAAGACAGAAAGGTTAAAATACCTGTTTAAATATACAGACTGTTGGCTGTGCTTTAGAAGTAGGGGATTATTGGTTGTAAAGAAGGAAAATAGTATGTCAATCTACAAACGCAAGAACTCAAAATTTTACTATTGTGAAATATCCTTTAACGGAAAAGTATTGATTCGTAGTACAAAAACAACAAAGAAGTCACTGGCTCTGCGTTTTGAAAGTCAGCTAAGAGAGACATTGTATCGTCAGCACGTTTTAGGTGACAGGCCAACTATTAAACTCTCTACTGCCATACTTGAATACTCAAGTAGCAAACTAGGTTCAGTTAATAAACAAAATCTAGATGCTCAGATTAGAGTTCTGAAAACTCAACTATGTCGAGTTGTAACAGTCAAATAAACTTGGAGACTTCTTTAGGCTCTTTTTCTTAATTTCATCTCATATTCTGCTGGTGAGATGTTCCCCAATTTATAATGTCGCCGTTTCTGATTATAAAACGGCTCGATGTAATCAATAATATCAGCCATTGCCTCACGCCTAGTCTGATAACGGCGATAGTTAATTCTTTCTGATTTTAAGCTGCGGAAAAAGCGATCCGTAACCGCATTATCTAAACAATTTCCAGCACGACTCATACTAGAGACTAATCCGTGTTCTTTCAATGAGCGTTGAAATGCTTCACACGTATATTGCACGCCCTGATCTGAATGGAATAGCACTCCATCAGTTGGCTGTCGTTTATTTACAGCTAAGCGTAATGCGCGTGTTGTTAACTCGCTATTTGGCTTATCTGAGAACGCCCAGCTGATCACCTTGCGAGAGCACAAATCCATAATCACCGCTAAGTACAACCAGCCTTGCTGTGTGCGGATATACGTAATATCGCCAGACCACAGCTTGTTTAGTTTTTGTGGATTAAACTGACGATTTAAATAATTAGGTGCAATCACAGATGGTCTACCGCCAGCCGGATATTTATGCTGTTTAGGTCGTTTAGCTACTAAGCCTAGCCGTTTCATCGATGTACGGACACGATGAAGCCCAATATCAAAGCCTAATGCTTGCAACTCACCGTGCATACGTACTTTGCCGTAAGTAGCGTCCATGTCCACATGTATTTGCTTCATCGCAGCATCAAGCTTTACACGCTCAGCACAAATAGGCTTTGGTTTAGCTCGATAATAAAATGAGCTAAACGGTATCGATAAACAACGGCATATTTGCTGAACCTTACTTCCTGCCTTTTTCAGCTTGGCAGCTACTTGCTGCCGTTGCTCATTTCCATAGCGAAAAAGGCTGAAGCTTTTTTTAACAGTGTATTGTCACTTTGTAGTTGCTTAACTTGTTTCTCTAATTCTTGGATGCGGATTTGCTCTGGTGTTAAGGCGCTGGCTTTGGGGGTATAACCTTTTTGTTCTTTTCGGTATTGGCTTACCCAACGCTGAATTGATGACAATCCAACATTCATTGCTGCTGCCGCATCTTTGTGTTTATAACCGTGAATAATGACTAGCTCTGCACACTCACGTTTAAATTCTGCTGTTAATGTTTTCTTTGGCATTTTGACCTCGTTAGTTAATGTAATTTTACCTCTAACGAAGTCTCTAGTTAAATCATACCGTTACAAACGTGGCTACTTTTTAAAATGAAATTTAGGGAAAATAGAGGTGGTCCTAGTTGACCTTGGTCGGGATTGGCGACTTATCTGGTAAAACAGAAAATAGTGAGAAGTTATTCACCATCAAGCCCACGTATTTAGTGGAGATGGTGGCCCCACCCTGACTTGAACAGGGGACCTGCCGATTATGAGTCGGATGCTCTAACCAACTGAGCTATGGGGCCACATTTTTAAAGCTTGGACTTGCTTTTCTACTCTTACCACTTAAGCCCGCTCATTATGAGTCGGGTGCTCTAACCAACTGAGCTAAGGGGCCATTTTGATAGGTGTTTAACAAAGTAGATTTGTAAAACGGCGTGCAGTATAAGCATTTTTTATTTTGTTGTCACCCTAGTCTAATTAAAAAAATACTGCTTTTTAATTCGTTAGCTTATTTGTTAAGCAATTGGCCTGTCTTTGGACAATTGCTTAACGTATTTTTAAGTGTTGAGATGCTATTTTATTTTCTGCCAAGAGAAATATAACGCATGCTCAATACTAATAAACAACAGTATGTTAACCAGTAAGTGCTACCACCGCCACCGGATGATTTGCTTTTTGTTGGCGTTGGCGTTGGCTCTGGAGCGGCAACTAGGGTAACTGTGATTTCTGATGAGCTTGAGGCGCCACGAAAATCGGTGGCGGTAAATTTAAAGGTTAGTTCACCGGCGCTACCGGGCGCGGTAAAACTTGCTGATAATGAGTCGCTATTACTTAAATTGACGCTAACACCTGAGGTTTGCTCCCACAGGTATGTCATTTCATCATTTTCAGGGTCAGTGGCTTGTGCGGTTAGGGTGACGCTTTGTCCGGTATTGGCCTGGAAATTCTCATTTAGGATTACTGCTGGCGCTTCGTTGCTATCGTCATCGGCGATAGTGACCGTCATTTCACCGATAGCACCTATTTGGGTATTATTTGGTTCGCTAAAAACGATAGAAAGGCTTTCAATAGGCTCTTTTGTTTCATCATTGATTAATTGAACTGTAATTGTTTTATTTTCGTTATCACCTGTTAGCCAACTAATACTGCCTGATTGTGCTATAAAATCTTCTCCTGACAGTGCGGTCTCAGCTATTAATGTGTAATTAACGCTAATATCTTTGTTGGTATTGCCATTTCTCGCTGCTGCTATTTCAAATGTCTCCTGATTCTCACTAGTTTTTATTGTTTCCTGTATAAAGGAAACAGAGCTATTTTCAGCGTTTCCATCAATTTTTATTGTTAAGTAACTAGGACTGGATAAAGTAGCTCCATTTTGTGGATCAAATAATCGGACAAAAAATGTTTTGGCTTTTCCGTCTTCATTTAACTGTTCGACATTTATGTTGATCGATTGAATGCCATTTATATTTTCATCCCAGGTTAATTCACCAGAAGTAGATTCATAATCAACACCTGAGAGGGCACTACCAGAAAGTAGTTCGTAATTTACAGAAACAGAAGTTGCATCGTTTGATGCATTACTACGGCGGATAGGAACATTGACCTTTTCTCCAGGAAGTACATCTAAGTCACTACTATTGAAATAAATAGTGCCTTGTTCTGATGCTAACGTATTGTCTTCTAATATATATAAGCCGCTATTTATATCACTGACTAAAATATTACCTGAAGGCAGAAAAGGGTAAACGCCCCAGGCGCCGTTAAAGCTGGCGTTATTACTGACGGTAAAAGTATCAAAAAAACCTACTTGCTCGGGGTCCACAGGATCTGTGATGTCTAAAATTGTTAAGCCGCGTTCATAGTTCGACATATAGTAACGATTACCGCGGACAAAACCATTATGATCAATCGCATTTGTCGGGCCTGTCCAAGTACCAGTCAGTGTTGGTTGTCTTAAGTTATTGACATCAAAAACCCGTAATGTGGTATTTAATCCTAATCTGGCTTCGTCCAGTTCATCATGAACGAATACGTATTGGTTATCTTCGGTTGACCATCCGGAATGAACATATTGTGGGTTACTATAAGTGCCTTTGCCCAAGGAAGTCACCTGACTGCTATTGGTGATATCCCATAGCAGCATTTCTGTTTCGTTAAAGTCGATAAATACGCTACAGAAAGTATCAGCGTTGACACAATCACTGTCTTTTCGTTGATCAGTGATCATCATCGATGCACCATCGTGAGTATAAGGGCGGCTTCCTGTAGATAAAGAGTTACTATAGTTATCGGTTAATTTAGTAATGGTTCTTGGATTTGATAATGCGTAGTTTTGGTATTGGCCACTTTTACGATCTGTGCCTATTAAATGCAATAATGGGGCAGCGTCGGAATTGGCAATATTAAGTGTGTGATCGACATTCGATATATAAATATTATGCGCCTTGTAAACAGTGGTGTTTTTCTCTACCAGGCTGATGGAATGAGGTAGGTTATTTAAATCAATAATAGTGACATTGTCGGTACTGGTGGCATTGGAACCGTCTAAGGTAACATAGGCATAGGATTGCCAAAGGTTAAGTTCAGGATCAAAAAACTGATAGACTTTAATATCACGCCAAATTACATTATGCCCAGCGATGGCACCCACCTCTACCGGATTACTCGGGTTTGATACATCAACCACGGATGTCCCTGAATCTAACCCTATAATGGCGTATTCTTTGCCAGTATTTAAGTCGACATGCCCCCAAATATCACTACCTGCTTTGGCATCAATTGAAAAGCTGCTCAGTGGCATATGGCTGAGTAAGTTGACATTGTTACAGCTAAACCCACCTGCAAAGCCATTGTTACATGGTGTATTTTGCTGAGCTTGTGAAAGATGAGAATACGCGGCTAATTTTTCTGCTAGTGCCGGGTCTTTTGCCAGCGCTTTGGCATCGGTAATCACATTAAAACCTCTTTGCTCCAGTTCAGTAGCAAACTCGGGAGGAACACCCACTAAGGTTGAGACATTTATATCTGGACTCTGATTTTGATAATGATCAAATTTATTAAAGCCGCCTTTAATTGGCACTAAATTACTTTGCAGATAAAACAGCTCTTCGGTATTTTCTATTTTGTAACTGCCACCGGCCACTAATACCTTATCGCCTTTATTTGCTCTTAATGCGGCGTAGCCAATAGTTTTACAAGGGCGTAATACGTTATCACAGTTGCCGATATCTTTGCCGTCTGGCGAGACAAAACGCGCTTTATCATGCTCAGAATGAGCAAAGGCTAACCCGCTGGTTAACAACAGTAACCCTGCTGTTAGGTATGCTGTTAATGTTCTCATGACAATTCCTTGTTATCTGCCGATATAATATTGGAACAGATTTAAATAAATTAAATTTCTACTACTTCTATCGTTATAAGTTACACGTTAGCAGTAATAGGCGATATTTTGAACTTTTTTGCTGTCGCGAATGTTACAATAATGTAAAATAAATTGTGCATAAGCAATAAGAGATAGAAAATTAATGATAATTTCTCGTTTAATAGCAGGTTTGCTATTGCTGATATTGTTTGGTTGTAGCACGGAAAAAGTCGATAATCAGCTTGAAATTTCTATGCGCTTTAACCAAAAAATCGTTAGTTGTAGTAGCGAATTGAGTCTTGGTGACAAGGTTTGGCGTATCGGGCAAGTGCAGTTTTTTATCGCAAATGTTGAAGCACAAGACGCGAAGGGAAGGTGGCAAACGATACTGTTAAAGTCTATGGCAACACAATCGTCAACACTCGCTCTTGTCGGTCAAAATTGTGCTGAAAAAGACAAAGCTAACTGGCAGTTAACCTTTGAACCTGACGTTAAATTATCGCAATTTCAGCGACTGCGTTTTCAGTTAGGGGTACCGTTTGAGTTGAATCATCTTAATCCTCTAACGCAAACAAGCCCTCTTAATGTTTCCTCTATGTTTTGGGTGTGGCAAACCGGGCATAAGTTTGCGCGCATTGAAATGCAAAGTGCGTCAGATAACTGGATATTCCATTTAGGCTCAACTGGTTGTCTTTCACCTAGTGTAATGCGTGCACCAAGTGAGCCTTGCCGTTACCCTAATTTATATTCATTTGAGCTGGCGTTAGATAATCATGATCAATTGGTTTTTGATTTAGCTAAGCTGTTAGACAAAGTGGAACTAGGTCAACAGGCACATTGTCAATCAGAGCATGACAACCCTAATTGTCGGCGTTTATTTAATAATTTATCTCATGTAAGTGGGCAGTCAGTATTTAGGATGGCAACCAGTGAATAGATTTTTTGTCATTTTATGTTTGGTAGTTGGCGTATTTGCATGTTCCGAAAAACAGCCACCGCAAGTTGAGTATCAATGGCCGTTAATGAAAGGTTTTCCAAAACCTCAAGTTCCGAAAGATAACCCCATGACTGAAGAGAAAGTCGCATTAGGACGGGCTCTTTTCTACGACAATAATTTATCATTTAATCAGCAGCAGTCTTGCGCCAGTTGCCACCAGCAGCAATATGCTTTTGGTGAAAATATTGATCAATCGATAGGTAGTACAGGAGAGCAGCATAGGCGTAATGCGCCAGCCTTGGTCAATATAGCTTACAACAAAACCCTGACTTGGGCACATGATGGCTTAACGACAATCGAGCGTCAGTTGTTATTACCTATATTTGGCGAAGCACCGGTTGAATTGGGGGTTACTGGTCATGAGCAAGAAGTGCTTAAGCGTTTTACCAGTAAAGAATATCAGCGATTATTTGCGCAGGCATTTCCAGGGGAAGAGTTGAGCTTTGATTTAATTGTAAAAGCACAGGCGAGTTTTGTTCGCAGCTTGATTTCATTGAATTCGCCGTTTGATCGCTATGCTTATGCGGGCGATGATAATGCTTTGTCTGAGTCGGCACTTAGGGGAATGAATCTGTTTTTTTCTGAGAAGCTGGAATGTCATCATTGTCATGGCGGCTTTAATTTCACTCAATCAACCAGTCATGAAAAGCAGCTGCTTGATCGCCGGCCATTTCATAATACGGGCTTGTATTTTGTCGAACGGGTAAATGGCTATCCGGTAAAAGACATTGGTTTAGCGGAAATATCGACACTAGCACGCGATAATGGGCGTTTTAGGGCTCCAACTTTACGAAATATCGAAAAATCAGCTCCGTATATGCATGATGGCAGCATTAAGACTTTATCTGATGTCTTGGATTTTTATGCAGCGGGTGGTCGTAATATCCAGCTAGGGAAGTATCAGGGAGACGGCAGGAAAAATCCATTGAAATCGCCATTTGTTAAAGGTTTTGCAATGAGCGAACAGGATAAAACCGATCTCTTAGCGTTTTTATCGAGTTTAACTGATGAAAAGTTTCTGACAGATAAAAATCTTGCCCAACCTGAATAAGACTGCTATTAGCCGTGCGACAAGTGACTTTTAGTTATTAAATTCTGTGTATGAATGTAATAGTTTAGACATATATTGAGTAGAAAACTGTTCACAAAACAACAAGCTTTATCATAAAAATCAACGAGTAAACATATTCTTTTTTAGTCAATAATTTGACATTTCTATTTACATTTGCCTGCCGTTTTTTGAAACTATTTTCTCAATTTAGCTCACTATTACAGTGTAACCACTACTTGTAGGAGAGAGCACCATGAATACGTTTAAAAAATTAATTGTAGTATCAGCACTAAGCACAGGTTTTGTATTTTCTAGTCAGGCAGTAGAGTTAAAAGCAGCGGATAATAGTACTTATACTCAGCTTTGCCTGACTGCAGTGTCGAGTAGTCGCCCAGCGATGTATAACGCGATTAAAGCGAGCGGCTATAGTAAAAATTTTATAGCCAAGAATTTACGTTGTAATGCAGATGATCTTATTAGTTTTGTTCAATCATACGGTAAGAATGCAGATGATATGATCAGAGCAATACAGAATCGTGGAACTCACGTATCTATTAGCGATATAGCAATGCTGAAACGCGAGTATATGAAATAAGATAATATATAAAAAGCCAGCGATTAAGCTGGCTTTTTTAATGCTATTTTATAATGGTAAGTACTCTTTACTCACCATCTAAGAAGCTTTTTAGTTGTTCTGAGCGTGAAGGGTGGCGTAACTTACGTAACGCTTTTGCTTCAATTTGACGAATACGTTCACGCGTTACATCAAACTGCTTACCAACTTCTTCAAGTGTATGGTCAGTATTCATATCAATACCAAAACGCATTCTTAACACTTTAGCTTCACGGGCAGTAAGACCTGCTAATACCTCATGAGTAGCATCTTTTAAATTTTCAGAGGTTGCTGAATCAACTGGTAATTCACCGCTACCATCTTCAATAAAGTCACCTAAGTGCGAGTCTTCATCATCACCGATTGGTGTTTCCATTGAAATTGGTTCTTTAGCTATTTTTAATACCTTACGGATTTTATCTTCCGGCATTATCATACGTTCAGCTAATTCTTCCGGTGTTGGTTCTCGGCCCATTTCTTGTAGCATCTGACGTGAAATACGGTTAAGTTTATTAATCGTTTCAATCATATGCACTGGAATACGAATAGTTCTGGCTTGATCGGCAATTGAACGAGTGATCGCTTGTCTGATCCACCAAGTTGCATAGGTCGAGAATTTATAACCACGGCGATATTCAAACTTATCAACCGCTTTCATCAAACCAATATTACCTTCTTGAATCAAATCTAAGAATTGTAAACCACGGTTAGTGTATTTTTTCGCGATAGAAATTACCAAACGTAAGTTGGCTTCAACCATTTCTTTTTTCGCGCGGCGAGCTTTTGCTTCACCAATTGACATCCGACGGTTAATATCTTTAATGCCATGAACATTAAGGAAAGTTTCTTCTTCTAGCTGGTTTAGTTTATAGATACAACGCTCAACATCTGCCTCTATGTCAACCATTTTGGCTGAGTGAGGTAAACCTGCATTCTTTTGTTCTTCAAACCAGTCTTTTGATGTTTCATTGCCAGGGAAAACCTTAATAAATGTGGTTTTCGGCATGCCTGCACCAACAACACAATGTTTCATGATCAAACGTTCTTGCACACGCAAACGATCCATTACGCTACGCATGTTCTTCACTAAACGGTCGAACACTTTCGGTACTAAACGAAACTCTTTAAATACTTCAGCTAATTCATCGATAGCTTTTTGAGCATCAGCATGGCCACGACCTTTGGCATCGATAACTTTATTTGCTTTTTCATAAGCCGCACGCAATAAGCCAAATTTTTCACGAGCAAGTTCAGGATCTGGACCTGTATCTTCCTCTTCTTCGTCTTCGTCTTCTTCGTCGGTATCGGTATCATCTTCATCATCTAATTCTTCATCAGACAATTCAGAGCCTATATGAGTTGCAGCAACGGGAATTTCTTCTTCTTCGGCATCAGGATCTAAAAAGCCAACGATAATATCGCTTAAACGACCTTCTTCGGCTTCAAAATTATCCCATTGCTCTAATAAATAATTAATCGCAGGTGGATATTCTGAAACACTACGTTGTACTTCTTTAATGCCTTCTTCAATACGTTTGGCGATAACAATTTCGCCTTTACGTGTTAAAAGCTCAACGGTACCCATTTCACGCATATACATACGAACTGGGTCAGTTGTTCTGCCAATTTCACTTTCTACAGTGGCAAGTGCTTGAGCAGCAGCTTCGGCAGCATCTTCATCGGTATTGGCTTCACTCATCATTAAAGTGTCGCTGTCAGGCGCATGTTCAAATACCTGAATACCCATGTCATTGATCATACGAATAATGTCTTCGACTTGATCTGAATCGATTATATCCTGAGGAAGATGATCGTTAACTTCGGCAAAAGTTAAATAACCTTGTTCTTTACCTTTGGTTATTAACTCTTTAAGTCTAGATTGTGGGGCTTGATCCATTGACGAGTGTCCACCTTTTTGGCTATCAAATTACGAACAGTAAAGCCGGAAATTTTAGCAAATTGCTTATAAAATTACCAGCAAAAATGTTGTTTAACTTGAGGTTAATAATGTAAATTATAGCAAGCTTCTGGTTATTCTTACGGGTTTTACGCATTTAATAACGCTTGCAGTTCCTGTTTTTCGTTTGGACTCATTTGTCCCGTTCTTGCTTTTTGCAATAACTGCTCTGTACGTTGTTCGACAAAGCTATCTAATAGTTTTTCTATGCTGTCTAAAAAAACATTTTCTGCCGCTTCTGCAGTGACATGATGTTGCCAGCATATTAGTTTAGTCAGTTGTTTACCTTCTGCCGTTCCTCTAAAGTGTTCAATAAGCTGAGCGCTGTTTGCCTTACTGTTGTTTTTACACAAACTGATCAATTGGTTTAACAAGGCTACGCCAGGCATATCTAGCTGGGCTAAAACATATGGGTCTGGCAGTGCATCTACTATATGGGGATATTCAAGTAATAATGCAATAGCTAATCTTACCGGGGTTACTTTTGGTTGTTTTTGTGTGGCTTGTTGTATGCTACTTTGGTTAGCTTTTTGGTTGAGCTTGGCTAATTGTTTCTCACTGCCAGCGCCAAAATTATGCGCAAGTTTAGTGATGATGCCGTCTTTAATTGTGCTTTCTGGCATTTTTGTCAGCAAGGGTTGAAATGACCCCATTAAAGCCGCTTTACCTTCCAGAGAATTCATCTCTGTTTGTTGCATTAGATGTTCAAATAAAAATTCAGTTAATGGTGTTGCTTGTTCAAGGATATGCTCAAAGGCTTGTTGACCTTGTACCCTGATTAAAGAATCGGGATCTTCACCATCTGGTAGAAAAACAAACTTAAGCGAATAACCATCTTGGATCAGTGGCAAGGCATTTTCCATCGCGCGCCATGCTGCATCTTTACCTGCTCTGTCTCCATCATAACAACAAATGACTTCTTTTACGGTACGAAATAACGTTTGCAATTGCTCAGGTGTGGTGGCAGTGCCTAATGAAGCAACGGCGTATTCAACACCGTGCTGGGCCAGAGCAACCACATCCATATAACCTTCGACGATAACAATGCGTTCGAGTTGTTTATTGGCTTGTTTCGCTTCATATAGGCCATATAGTTCTTGGCCTTTATGATAAATTCGCGTCTCTGGTGAGTTAAGGTATTTCGGTGTACCATCACCTAATACTCGACCGCCAAAGCCAATAACTCGACCGCGTTTGTCGTGGATAGGGAACATAATGCGGCCACGAAAGCGATCATAAGGTTTATTTTTATCTCCTTGAATCGCCATGCCCAAATCGATCAGTTGCTGCGTCACATGCGAATTTTTAGCAAAGGCACGCATCATGTTGTCCCATTGATCGCTGATATAACCGATACCAAATTTTTTCGCTATCTGACCACTGAGACCTCTGCCTTTTAGATAATCAACTGCAACAGCTTTATCTTCAGCTACTTTTAGCTGTTGTTGGTAGAAGCGGCTGATATCTGCCATTAGCGCATAATCATCTTGTTTTTGCTGATAAGCTTGCTGCTGTTGCTTGATTTGTGCTGGAGACTGATTGTTTTGCTCTCTCGGCACTTCCATATTGTAATGGGCGGCAAGCTCTTCTATGGCATCGGGAAATTCTAAGCGGTCAAATTCCATTAAGAACGAAATGGCATTACCGTGTTCGCCGCAGCCAAAGCAGTGGTAAAACTGTTTATCTGGACTGACGCTAAAAGAAGGTGATTTTTCAGTATGAAACGGGCAGCAAGCCTGATAATTTTTGCCCGCCTTTTTTAATGGTACACGTAAGTTAATTAATTCAACAATATCAGCCCGAGCTAATAAATCATCAATAAACTGTCGGGGAATCATGCCTGCCATTAAAATAAAAGACCTGTTAAATAATGAAAAAGGTAGTACTCAGTTTACCTTTGATATTAGCGTTAAGACAATAAAAAGCGTTTATCTACTTTATAGTGAAATAAAAAAGCCGCCTTTATTTATATAGAGGCGGCTTTTAAGAAAAAGTTTAGATCCGTGACTATTGATTGAGTACGGCTCTGACTTGGCCACTAACGGCACCTAAATCAGCTTTACCCTGCATCGCTGGCTTTAAAATTGCCATCACTTTACCCATATCAGCCATAGAACTAGCACCTGATTCGGTAATTGCAGTTTCAATTAATTGTTGAATTTCATCTTTTGATAGTGGCTGTGGCAGGAATGTTTCCAGTGCCGCAACTTCTGCCTGTTCATTTGCAGCCATATCTTCTCGACCACCATCCGTGAACATCTTGATAGACTCTTTACGCTGTTTTACCATTTTGGTCAAAATAGCAATAATATTGTCATCAGTTGCTTCGGTGTTGTGATCAATTTCGGCTTGCTTGATAGCAGACAATGCCATGCGGATAACGCCAAGACGTAATTTGTCTTTGGCACGCATGGCATTTTTCATTTCATCTTTGAGGTGGCTATGTAAGCTCATTTTACTAAAGTTAGTAAACTCAAATAACTAAGGTGTTCTTAGTACATGCGAACGCGACGAGCGTTCTCACGAGAAAGCTTCTTCGCAGCACGTTTTACTGCCGCTGCTTTTTTACGTTTACGTTCCCAAGTTGGTTTTTCATAACATTCGCGACGACGAACTTCTGAAAGGATACCTGCTTTTTCACATGAACGTTTAAAACGACGTAGTGCTACGTCAAATGGTTCGTTTTCTCTTACTTTAATTACTGGCATTGTGCCTCTTACCTTAGTTATGTATCTATATAAATCGGCTTCAGACTCGACAATTTGCCTCGCCATTCACCCGCTCTATCAAAAATGGGTGACGTATTCTAATGCTAAGCTACCACCGTTGTAAAGTTATAATTGAAATTGGCTGGTGAAAACCTATCGAACTAGGTAGAATTGCGCCTTTGAAGTTTAGGTCTTATCAAATCGGTTAACAGAAGCTATGCGAATTTTAGGTATTGAAACATCTTGCGATGAAACAGGAATTGCGATTTATGATGAATCACAAGGTATTATGGCGCATCGTATCTATAGTCAAATAGCTGTGCATGCTGATTATGGTGGTGTGGTGCCGGAGCTGGCGTCGCGTGACCATGTGCGTAAAACTATTCCGTTAATCAAGGAAGTACTAAAAGACGCTAATATGACCCCGCAAGAGTTAGATGGCGTCGCATATACTGCGGGGCCGGGATTGGTCGGCGCTTTATTGGTCGGCTGCTCGATTGGCAGAAGTCTCGCTTATGGCTGGAATATTCCTGCGGTGCCAGTGCATCATATGGAAGGACACCTGTTAGCACCTATGTTGGAAGATGATGTCCCAGAGTTTCCGTTTGTCGCATTATTAGTCTCAGGCGGTCATACCATGCTGGTGCGGGTTGACGGCATTGGTCATTATCAACTTTTGGGTGAGTCTGTCGATGATGCCGCGGGTGAGGCATTTGATAAAACGGCCAAATTACTCGGTTTAGATTATCCTGGTGGGCCAGTACTTGCAAAAATGGCAGAGCAAGGGGAAAAAGGAAAATATAAATTCCCTCGGCCAATGACAGATAGACCTGGACTTGATTTTAGCTTTAGCGGCTTAAAAACTTTTGCCGCTAACTGTATTCGTAAAGAAACGGAACAACAGGGAGTTATGAGCGAACAAACCCATGCGGATATTGCGTATGCGTTTCAGGAAGCTGTGGTTGATACCTTAGCCATTAAATGTCGCCGGGCGTTAGAGCAGTGTCAGTTAAAACGACTCGTTATCGCAGGCGGTGTCAGTGCTAACACGGAACTAAGAGCCAAACTGGCACAAATTACCGCGAAATTAAAGGGCAAGGTTTATTATCCTCGGCCTGAGTTTTGTACCGACAACGGGGCGATGATAGCTTATGCCGGTATGCAACGATTAAAAGCAGGGGTAACCACAGATTTAACTTTTAAAGCGACGCCCCGTTGGCCGTTAGATACCTTGCCGCCGATATAGATAAGGTTAAGAGTTGAGTTTTTTACTGGTGATCTTTGGTTCTGTGCCTTTGATTAACCGGACAATATTTGCTTTGTGTCGAAGAAGGATCAAAATGGATAGCATCATCGCTGGATAGGTATAGAGCGGTTTTAACAACCAGATATAAAATGGTGCTAGTGAAACTGAAACAATTGCTGCCAGACTGGAATAATGAGTGATTTTCGCGACGCTATACCAGGTTAATACCAGCAAACCACCTAAATCTAACCCTATTGGTAATAATACGCCAAATGCCGTAGCAACGGCTTTTCCGCCTTTAAATTGAAAAAACACTGGGAACATATGTCCCAAACAACTCGCTAATGCGATGATACCTAAAGAGATAGGGTCTACTTTGAGAAAATAGGCGCCCCATACCGGAACCGCACCTTTTAAAATATCAAATACTAAGACACTGATAGCGGCAGCTTTACCGCCGATGCGGTAAACATTAGTAGCCCCGGGGTTATTTGAACCCTGAGTTCTTGGATCTGGCAGAGATAAAAGTTTGCAGACCAGAATTGCACTGGAGATTGAACCTACTAAATAGGCCAGGATAGTTAATCCTAGTGTCAGCCACAACATTGCAGCGCAATCTCCTTGAAAATATTTCTAGACTTTAGCAATTGTACCTTTATCTAAGCTAGTTTTTCTACTCTTAGGCAGGTAAACTCGCCATTTATTGTTAGCTTGCCACTGATCGTTATTGATTGAAAGAGAATAAACATGGATAAAGTCTTCATTAAGGGCCTGAGTATACAAACCACGATAGGGTTTTATGCCTGGGAAAAAGAAATTAAACAAACCTTAGTTATTGATTTATCTATGGGTTGGCATACTGCCGCGGCAGCGGAAAATGATGAACTTGCCAAAACCTTGGATTATGCAGACATTTCGGAAAGAATAGCAGAGTTTGCTAATCAGAATCCGGTGGATTTAATAGAGACCTTAGCAGAGCGTCTAGCGACATTCTTAATGCAGCAATATCACATTCCCTGGCTTAAATTGTCTATCGGTAAACCCAATGCGGTGCATAATGCGCAAACAGTTGGTGTTGAAATCGAACGAGGCCAAAGGGTGTAATGGCGCGAGTCTACCTATCAATCGGCACCAATATCGAGCGTGAAAAAAATCTTTTCAGCGGTTTGACAGCGTTAAACAGACAACTTGGTGCATTAACCTTATCTTCATTATTTGAAAGTGAAGCGGTCGGTTTTAGCGGCTCACCGTTTTATAATATGGTGGTTGGTTTTGACACTTCGTTAGATATTACCAGCTTGAGTCAGCAATTAAGAGAGCTTGAGTATGCACACGGCCGGGAAATTGATGCGAAAAAATTTAGTCCGCGAACTTTGGATCTAGATATTTTACTTTATGATGATTTAGTAGCTCAAGAGCCTGTGCAAGTGCCGCGCTCTGAAATTACGTTTAATGCCTTTGTCTTGTGGCCACTCGCCGAAATAGCGCCTGATGTGCTCCACCCAATATTAAATCAAACATTTGGCCAGTTATGGCAAGCATACGATAAATCACAACAACAACTTATAAAGGTGCCATTAAGCTGGTCACCAGAACAGGAATTTTAAAATTTATGTCAACATTGGAGATATTTTTCTTAGCTTTGATTCAGGGATTAACCGAATTTTTGCCAATTTCAAGCTCTGCTCATTTATTATTACCTTCACAATTATTTGGTTGGCAAGAGCAAGGGATAGCCTTTGATGTAGCGGTACATGTTGGGTCACTAATGGCGGTGTGTATATATTTTCGTAAAGAAATTGGCGATATGTTAATTGCCTGGTACGCAACATTAACGCCAAACAAAGAAGATGATGCGGCATTAACTTATGATCAAAAACTTAATGGTAAGTTAGCGTGGTGGATTTTATTTGCCACTATACCTGCAGGATTGTTTGGTTTATTTGGTAAGGACTTTATCGAAGCGCACTTGCGTACTGCACTCGTGATGGCGATAACGACACTTATATTTGGTGTGTTCTTAGGCTATGCGGATATTAAGGCTAAGCAAAATGTTAGTTTAGAAAAGCTTGGTTTCAAAGGGGCATTTTTGATCGGTTTAGCGCAAGCGATAGCGTTAATCCCTGGTACTTCTCGTTCAGGAATAACTATGACCATGGGACTAATGCTAGGCTTAACCAAAGAAAATGCCGCGCGTTTTTCATTTTTATTATCGATTCCTGCAATTGCAATGGCAGGCAGTTACTTAACGGCTAAGCTGATTTTTGATGTTGAACCGGTTGATTGGTATGCGATGGCAATGGGGAGTGTATTGGCATTTATTAGTGCTTATGCCTGTATTCATTACTTTTTGATCATCGTGGCCCGTATGGGAATGATGCCGTTTGTGATTTATCGTTTGTTGCTTGGCGCAGGGTTATTGTGGTTTGTACTTGCCTAAGACTAGCTTGATAAAGATTAATTGAACGCGCCAAAAGGCGCGTTTTTATGGACAGGATGTACGATATGTCGCGATAGCATGGATGTATGGATGCATAAAAGCGGCGATGAAATGACTAAAAGACAAGAAGGAAGTTAACGTAAACGTTAAATAATTGATGTGTAAAACTGGATCTTTGTTTACACTATAGCGATAAGAATATAGTGATTGTGAGGAATGTATGGATCTTTCATTAACTGAAGAGCAAATGATGATTCAGGATATGGCAAGAAAATTTGCTGAAACTGAGTTAGCTCCTGTTGCTGCGGAGCTTGATGAAACGCAGAACCAGGAAATATTTCTGGCTAACCTGGCTCAATTAACAGAGCTAGGTTTTATGGGCCTCAACGTTAAAGCTGAGTATGGTGGAGTTGAAGCGGGTTCAGTAGCCTTTAGTGTCGCAATCACAGAATTAGCAAAAGCTTGTGCATCAACAGCGGTAACAACCTCTGTGACAAATATGGTTGCGGAAGTCATTCAGGCGGTTGGTAATGAAGAGCAAAAGCAGTTATATCTTCCTAAATTATGTAGCGGTGAGTATAAAGCTGGCGCTTTTTGTTTAACGGAGAACACTGCGGGGTCAGATCCTGCAGGAATGAAAACTACTGCGGTTAAAGATGGCGATGAATATATTATCAATGGCAGTAAGTTATTTATTACTAGCGGCACTTTTGCTGGCGTTTTCGTGGTTTGGGCAGTAACCGACCCTGACGCGCCAAAAGGCAAGGGCATTTCTTGCTTTATTGTCGAAGCAGGTACACCGGGTATGACGGTGGGCAAAACCGAAGATAAAATGGGGCAAAAAGCCTCACCAACGAATGAAATTCATTTTGAAAATTGCCGAGTGCCCGCCAGTGCCATGATGGGACAAGAAAATAAAGGTTTCGCTGTGGCCGTTGGTGAACTTGCCGGCGGGCGTATTGGTATTGGCTCTCTTGCCTTAGGCGTAGGCTTAGCTGCGATGGATTATGCGAAAGCGTATATGGTAGAGCGTAAGCAGTTTGGTCAATCAATTGCTGATTTTCAAGGATTACAATGGAAATTGGCTGAGCGTTATACCGATCTAGAAGCGGCGCGTTTATTATTAATGCAAGCGGCTTATACCAAAGAACAGGGCTTACCATTTGGCAAGGCTGCCTCTATGGCGAAATTATTCGCTACCGAGAAAGCGAATATTGCATGTTATGATGCACTGCAATTAATGGGCGGTGCTGGTTATATTAAAGAGTATCCACTAGAGCGTATGGCGCGTGATGTGCGGGTGACTTCGATTTATGAAGGCACCAGCGAGATCCAGAAAGTGATCATCGCCCGCGATTTATTAAAAGACATTTAAATTCCGCAGAAAGTGAATTTTTATTAGCCCTGTAGCTATAAACTACGGGGTTTTTTATTGCTATATTTCAGTCATAGATGCAGTTTTATCTTTCGAGGCAGTGAACGGTATTTTTACCTTTATCTTTAGCGTAATACATCGCATTGTCGGCAGAGACAAACCACTGTTCAGCCGTTGTTTTACTGTCTAACTCTGCAATACCTATGCTACAGGTAACTACGGGAAAATCATCTTTATGTGCTTCAACTAACGCTTGTTGAAAGCGTTTAGCGATCACCATGGCTTCATCCGGTTCAGTTTCAGGACACAATAAGACAAATTCTTCACCGCCCCAGCGGGCAACAATATCTGAATCTCGGGCGCAGTGACTGAGAATTTTGGCAAATTGTTTGAGAATATCATCGCCGGTTTTATGGCCGAAGTTATCGTTAATTTGCTTAAAGTCATCAATATCTATCATTAACAGACAAGCGGTGGTGCTATACCTATGCTTTAAGCGAATTTGTTGTTCGATAATTTCAGCCAGATGACTGCGGTTATAGAGCTGGGTCAGCGGATCTCTGATGCTGATTTCAGCTAATTCCTGGTTTTTTTGATCGAGTTGTTGATAGAGGTTTTTTAAGATCTGATTCTTAGCTGCAAGTACCTTGCTGTATTTTACCGAGCGGATATAGGCAGCTGATAAGATCAGAATTAATAACGTAAAGAAAATTGCGGTTTTAAACACTACGGCATAATTAGTTTGTTTAACTAAATTGGCCATTTTTAAATAGCTAAAAACTTTATTGTGATCTTCTGAGGTTAGCTGGGCAATAGCTTGATTTATATAAGGTAAAAGTTCAGAACTCTCTTTAGCTACGCCCATTCGTAATTTATCTTCTAATTCTGCAATGCCAACAATTCTTAGTTGGGCGAGTGCATGCTGCTGAATGATTTTATTGGCGGAGTAAAACGAACCAACAAAATAATCAACTTGCTGATTGGCGACCTTGATTAAGCCAGCTTTTTCATTCTCTACCGTGATCAGCTTCATCTCGGGAAATTTACGTGTTAAATATTGATGCATCCGGTAGCCATCAACAACCGCAACAGATTGTTTGGTAATGCTGGAAAGATTACCTACCATGACTTGATCATAATGACCATAGAGTGCGTTGGGGGCATGAAAATAAGCATCGCTAAAAGATAGGAATTGTTTGCGTTCTATCGAGCTATTGAGCAAAGGGATCACTTGGCATTTACCATTTCTTATGAAAGAGAGGGTTTGTGCCCAGGTTTGAGTTGGTACAAAGGTAAAACGTAAAGAAGAGCGTTGTTCAATTAGCGTCAGATATTGTTTCGAGATACCGATATGCTGATTATTTTCGATTGATTCGTAAGGTGCCCAATCTGGGTCGACGCAATAGCTAATCTTAGTGGTTGCCATATCTTGAGGATAGGCGTCTGTGGTAGAAAAAAATACTAATAGCAGTATGGAAGTGATTAAGCTTTTCTTCATTGGTGTTTTTACACTATTGTCATGAATTATTGCGTTACATTCGGATACAGCCTCAATCCATTTATAACTATAAGTTGAAACAAGACTAATTGATAGTATTGATGCGTTTGCCAGAAGGAGCCCCTTGTTATCGCTGATTTAGTCCCCAAATTAATTAGCATAGTTTAGTTAACAGGAACTCCCAGTGTCGACGAATAGTATTGCCATGACCTTGGATAACTTTCAGCAAATTGTGCTGGAACAGTCAAAAGAAAAACTTGTATTAGTGTCATTTTGGGCGGAACAAGTCCCAGAAAGTGTTGAATTAAAAGATAAATTAACCACTAAGGTGGCCGATGCGGATGAGTATTTACTTCATGCGACGGTTGACTGTCAGGCGCAGGCGCAAATAGCGCAACAATTTGGTATTCAAGGTTTACCTACGGCGGTGTTAGTTAAAGATGGTCAGCCAATCGATGGCTTATCTGGCCCGCAAACCGAAGAATCTATTACTCAATTTTTAGATAAGCATTTGCCTAAACAAGAAGACTTATTACTTGCCCAAGCACGTCAGCAAGTGAGTGAAGGTGATGTTAATCAAGCGTTTGCAGTAATATCACAAGCGCACCAGTTAGCACCGGAGCGGGCTGATATTAAACTTTTACTCGCTGACGTTTTTATTAGTACAGGTAAAACTGCAGAAGCAGAGCAGTTGCTTGATAGTATTAAAATGGTCGATCAAGACAGTGAATATAAAGCGGTGATGGCTAAGCTGGAATTAGCGACTCAAGCGGCTGATTCTCCTGAGATTCAGGCATTAGAAGCACAGTTGCAATCGTCACCGGATGATATTGATTTACAAAGAAAACTTGCCGCACAATACAGTCAGGTCAATCGCAATGAAGAAGCGTTAAGCTTGTTATTCTCTATGGTACAAAAAGATGCCGGTGATCAAAAAAGTAAGGAATTATTACTGGATGTATTAAAGGCGTTGCCGGATGGCGACCCGCTTGCCAGTAAATTCCGTCGCAAGCTCTATACCTTAATGTATTAATTGTGTTGTAGTTAATGCTAACAATGCCGCTTACTCGCTACTAGCGGCATTGTTTTTTATTGCATTATTTTAATTTTTCGGCAAATTTCTTTCTAAACTTGGCTAGTTTGGGTGAAACGACTGCCTGACAATACTGATTCTCGGGATTGTTATTGAAGTAGCCTTGATGGTATTGCTCGCCACCGTAAAATTTTTGTAGTGTAACCACTTCTGTGACAATAGGCTGTTCCCAAGTTTGTTCCTGAGTCATTTGCTCAATTATCTGCTCAGCAGCGATTTTTTGCTGCTGATTATGATAAAAAATTGCGGAGCGATATTGCGTGCCAACATCATTGCCCTGGCGGTTAAGCTGTGTTGGGTCATGTAAGGCAAAGAAAATTTCCAAAATATCACGATAGCTTATTTTGCTGCTATCAAATGTCAATTGTACCACTTCTGCATGGCCGCTATTGCCCTGACATACTTGCTCATAACTCGGGTTTTCTGTCGTGCCGCCCATATAACCTGATTCAGCTTTTACTATTCCTTGTAAACTGTTAAATGCCGCTTCAATACACCAAAAGCAGCCACCGGCTAAAGTGGCTTGTTCAATTGTTGTTGTCATCATCTTCGCCTGAATATTTATTTACTTAGCTGCATAGTAATCAAAAATTTAGCCTGGCGATAGTGAATGTTTTTTATTAATTAGCGTTAATAATCATATGCAACATGCTGATGAAAACGGACCATGATTTCTTCTTTTTCTGGCTGAATCTCTAACTCTGTTGCCATTAGGCGCATAGCTTGCTCAATTTGATTTAAAAATCGGCCGTAGCCGTAATCATCGCTGTTATCCTTAGTCGCAACAAAAATCAGTTGAACATTATCAACCAGTTGGTCTGCCTGCCATTTACTGACAATGCCACATGGGCTCAATTCTGGGTTATAACCGAGCATTTGTAGTTCACCAACCCGTGATATTAATTCATGTTCGCTGTATCGGATAATCGGGACCAGACCATTGGCAACTAAGGCACCATTATTTAAGTTAAAACGCTTTGCAATTAATGAGAAAGTATCGGTGAGGTAGGTATATAAAGGGTTATATGGATCGTCAGAGCTTGGATCTATATCCACCAAGTTTAAAATATGGTTATTAATCGTGATATTGATCACCGCGTAAGTGATGGCGGAATGTATGATCGGCAAATTTACTTTTTGGCTGTGATAGCGCTGATTAATTGCTCTGAGTTTATGCGCTTTGATGCCAAGGCAGCCTTTTTGTTTCGCAAACAAATCATAAGTTAAGTGCTGGTGATCTCTCACTCTAAGTGCATTTTTCGCTAAGGCTAATGTTTCTCGGTAAGTAGCGAGCAGCTGTGCAACGCGTTGGTGAAAATTAGCGGCATTAACCCGTAGATCATCCCCCGTGGCTAAAAATAGCAAGGTGATCTTTTTTACTCTGACATTGGCGTCAAAAAATGAGTTTTGCAAACTGTGTTTTTGTGGATCATAGTAGAATAGGATTTGCTGACTGGTTTGCCATTGATGCATTTCCTGACTATACCTCACGCGCACGAGCTTATCATTGGCAACAAAAATGCAGCTCTCAAGTTGGTGATCATTACTTAAAGTAAATAGCAGTTGAGATAAACTTTGATAGAATTGATAATACGCTTGCTGGCTATCGTTAGCTAGCTCGGGTGATATACGCTTGATTAATTCATCGGTAATGGCAAATTCAGCCAAGATGTATTGGTTATCTCGGGCATTTGTTGGAATATAGGCTTTATGAGCTGCGCTACGTTTTCTAACAATGGACATTTAATTTCCCTATTTGTTAAATGCTAAATGTTAATTTTGCGGGAATTATAGGTGGCTGTTATGACAGTTTTATGTCACCTTAGCCACAAAATACGGGATTCGGTTATTTCTCTTTTTTCATTTATTGCAGTAAAAATATGTTTTCAGATCAACAAGCATTAGTTGCCGCTATTAACCAAACCATGCCGTTTGGTAAGTACGCAGGTAGAAAATTATTACAACTACCAGAACCTTACTTGGTTTGGTTTAACAGTAAAGGCTTCCCTGAAGGAAGGTTAGGGCAGCAACTGGCTTTGGTTTATGAAATCAAACTCAATGGATTAGAACAGGTGATGGCACCTTTGCTTAGCGATAACTGATTTTTCAATTTTGTGTGTTTTTTAAACAAATTTATTATATCAATATTGTGCTTATTGCTGAATGAACTATGTAGTGAAATTTAATCAGCTGTTTTTCAAATAATTATTAAATGTCAAATTTTTTAATGGTAAAAATGCACTATCTAGCAAGATATTTTTACATTTTTATGACAATCTGTTGCTTGCAATAAAAATTTAATTGTTCTTAAATAAAGTGTCGATAGTTGTTTTTATATCGGCCACCAAACATCTAATAAAGCTATATATATTAATTAGTTATGGAGACTCATTTATGAGAAGACAAAAAAGAGATCGTTTAGGTAGAGCGCATTCAAATGGTTATCAAGCTGGCTTGTCAGGTAGAAATAAAGAAAATTGTCCTTATCAAAATAATGATGCAAGATCCGAGTGGCTCGGTGGTTGGCGAGAAGCAATGACAGATAGAAATTCTGGATTATTTAAATAAAAACTAATATTTTCAAGCGAGTACTAAGCCCTCAAATTGAGGGCTTTTTAATGTTCAAGGGAAACGGTATATCAAAAATGACGGAGCATCATTTTCCTTCTGTAAGTGAACCACATACCTCACATTTTGCTTGTTTGCTCAAACTAAACTGCTGCCATTGGTTATGTAGGCCATCATAAAGATTAAGCTGATTATAACTTACCGGGATCTCCGTTAATAACTTGATAGTTTGCAATGCCTGCATGCCTGCGATAATCGCTAACACTGGCCCGATAATGCCTACTGTTTGGCAGTTGTTTGCCGGCGCTTTTTCACTTGCCGGAAACAGGCAGTGATAACAGGCACTGTCAGGTTGTCGAGGATCAATGACGAGTTGCTGACCGTCAAATCCCGTGGCTGCGCCGACAACAAAAGGTACTTGATGTTCTACACATAGGCGATTAACTAGGTAACGGCTGGTGATATTATCAGTGCAGTCAACTACAACATCCGCCAGAGGGATATAATATTGCGCGAGTTCCTGATCGAGCATCTCATCTACTACTTCAATAGTGACATCACCATTATTGTGTGCGAGTTTATCCGCCGCTTGTTGGGCTTTATTTTCACTGACATCCTGCTCGCCAAATAGCACTTGGCGTTGTAAATTGGTGATGTCTACCTTGTCACCGTCAGCGATGATCAGTTTACCAACACCCGCAGCGGTTAAATACATGGCAACAGGATTACCTAAGCCGCCCATGCCTACGATTAATACCGTGGCATTACGTAATTTCATCTGACCTGCTACGCCGATTTTATCAAGCATAATTTGTCGGCTATAGCGGAGTTGTTCATTGCTGGTTAACATAATATCCCCGTTTAAGTACGTACGGCACTGGCTTTAAATTGTATGTAAACCCATTGTGCTTTGGCTAACGCTAGTTTTTCCAAGGAGTAGGAAGAAATACTGGCGAAAAAGGTCTGGTTATCGCATATCAACTGAACCAGTGTTTGGTTGTTAATAGTGTCAATGTCAGCTATTTGTGCTTTTAACTGATTAACAATTGAGCTTGCGACGGGTTCTTGTCTGCTAATACTAATTTCATTGGCAAATATATAGCAGCGTAACTCCTGTCCTGGTTGTACCTGTTGCTTTAGTTGTGTAGTGAGTAGGTGAATTTGTTGATCACCGATTTGCAAACTAGTGATGCCGTGTTGGTTATCTTGTTCGACAATAGGTAATGACAAACTGGTTTGCTGTGCAATTAAGCCAGAATGATTGAGTTGGTGGATCACTTGGTGGACATTGCCATAATGTAATACCTGTCCTTGTTCCAGTACGAGTAACTTATCTGCTAATTGCTGTATTTCATCGAGATGATGACTGACATAAAACATGGGTAAATTTAGCTGTTGGTGAACTTGCTTTAATAAACTTAGTAACAGGCTTTTACTCTTTTGATCAAGTGCACTTAACGGTTCATCTAACAACAATAGTTTGGGTTCTGCCAGTATAGCCCGAGCCAATGCAACCCGTTGCTTTTCTCCTGATGATATTGTATCCACTCGCTTGTTAAGTAGTGGAGCTATCTGAGTCAGTTCGATAATATCGCTTAATGCTAACCTTGAATGCTGACAGCGTTTGATCGCAAAATTGAGGTTATCAACAACATTTAAGTGAGGAAATAAACGAGCGTCCTGAAATACTAACGAGATGTTTCTTTGCTCCGGTGCGATAAAGTGTTTGCTGTCGCTGTCCAGCAGCGCTTGGTCATCAAAATAAATGCTGCCATTGGTTTCTTTATTGAGCCCGGCAATACTCATCAATAAGGTAGTTTTCCCTGAGCCTGAATGACCTAAAATTCCTGTGATCCCATGCAGATCTAAGGTTTGATTGACCGAAAGGGTAAAGCCTAAATTAGCATTACTGACATTGAGTGCAAGTGTGCTCATCTATCATCTCCGCTTAATTGTTGATGATGATTTTTCGGCCGATGATTTAATAAATAAATTAATGAAAGCAAGACAGTGGAGGCAATTATTAGCGCAAAAGCCAGTAAATGAGCTTGCTGGTAATTAAAGGCTTCAACATGATCGAATAGTGCAATTGACAATACACGGGTTTCTCCCGGAATATTGCCCCCTATCATTAATACTACGCCAAATTCGCCAACGGTATGGGCAAATCCCAAACTGGCGGCGGTAATAAAGCTGGCTTTAGTCATCGGGAGTACAATATTGAAGAAGCGGTCAATCGGCCCTGCACCTAACATTGCGGCAGCCTGCAACATATTATCTCCTAATTGCTCAAAGGCTTTTTGCAGTGGCTGAACAACAAAAGGCAGTGAATAAAGTACTGAACCAAGCACAATAGCGCTAAAGCTAAATGCCAATTGATAACCAAAAAGCTGCTGCCAAAGTTTGCCAAAAGCAGAATTAGGGGCAAAAGTGATTAACAGATAAAAACCTAGCACAGTTGGCGGTAATACTAAGGGTAAGGCAACTATCGCTTCGATAATGACTTTGTAGCGTGAGCGTAAATTTGCTAAATACCAGGCCAGTGGCGTACCAAGTATTAATAACAGCAAGGTGGTGAGTCCCGCCATTTTAATCGTTGTCCACAGTGCTAACCAGTCGTTTGAGTATTCCATTATTTTTTTAGTTGTTAGTGATTGCGCTAGCGCTATGGTAACCGAGTTGGTTGAGCTTTTCTTGGTTTGACGGAGCAAGCAGAAAGTCACTGAATTTTTGTGCCTTGGCTATTTGCTGTGAGGCGGTGATAATGACTAATTGTTGCTTGATCGGTTGATAATGATTAACGGGAATTTTAATGCCTGAGTATTTGTTCTGTTTTAGCTGACTCAGTGCCACTATGCCTGTTGTTACCGCGCCACTTCTGAGCTGCTGAAATGTTTGATTGATATTAGTGCCAGTAACTAACTGTTTTTTTAGTTCTGGCCATAATTGCAGTTTGACTAAGGCTTGTTTTGCTGCCTTACCGTATGGGGCAAGTTTTGGGTTGGCGATAGCAAATTTTTGCTGATTCTGTCTTAACTGAGTAACCAGTTTGTCTAGTGATGGCTTTGATTCTTGCTGCCACTGGCTTGACCAAAAAGCCAGCTCACCTATGGCATAGGTTTTTAAGCTATTAGCATTGGCCTTACCTAAGCTTATTAACTTTTGTGGCCGAGTCGTATCCGCCGCTAGAAAAATATCGTAGGGGGCACCGTGGGCGATTTGCTGAAATAAGTTGCCGGTGGAACCGGTAAATACTTGTGTGCTAATGCCAGTTTGTTCGGTGAACTCTGGCAGCAGGCTATTAAGAGGGGCGACAAAATTAGCGGCAACGGCAATACGTAATACTTGCTTATCCTGACTGGCTGAAACTGAAAAAGTTAGCCATAGGGTAACAACTAAAAACCATAATCGAACAGGCTTGCTAGTTGTCAACATGGTTATTGCTCCCATTGCTTTGCTTTGTCTTGATCGCTCGCTCTTGCATCCAGCCAGTACGCTCCTTTATCGGTTAATTCTTTTTTCCAAAATGGGGCTTTGATTTTTAGAAAATCCATAATAAATTCATTAGCGGCAAAAGCATCGTGTCTGTGCTGACTGGTGACACCGACAAAAACAATCTGCTCACCAACTTTGAGTTCACCGATACGGTGGATGACGGTAACCCGATTGATCGCCCATTGTTGTTTTGCTTGTTCGATAATGTCAGCCAGCGATTTTTCTGTCATGCCCGGGTAATGCTCTAAAAACAGTCCGTGAATATTTTCACCGAGATTTTTATTTCTTACCCGGCCGCAAAAGGTTACTACCGCGCCATCACTGTCATTATCTTGCTCTAACAGGCTAACTTCATCAGCGAGACAAAAATCATGTTGCTGGACTGATATTTTAACCGCATTTTTCATAGTTAACCGCCTGTTACCGGAGGGAAAAATGCGACTTCATCACCAGCTGCTACCTGATGTTGGGCAGAAACCATATCGTTATTCACGGCGGATAATAATGAGCTGTGCATCAGGTGCTCACTCCATTGTGGGTGAGTTTCAATTAATTGCTGTTTTACCTGCTCAACAGTGTTGATATTTGTCGCTTCAACGGTCAGTTCACTACAGCCTAGCTTTTCTCGCAATGCCGCAAAAAATACCACTTTGATCATCTTATGCTCCTTTGCTTTTTGCTTGCCATGAACCAGACTTACCGCCTTCTTTACTTAACACTTTGATACCGAAAATTTCCATACCTGGATCAGCGGCTTTACACATATCAAATAAGGTTAAACAGGCAACAGAAACTGCAGTTAACGCTTCCATTTCTACGCCGGTTTGCCCGGTTAAGCGGCATAAACTGCTTACTTTTATCTGATTAAGATGCTCATCCACTTCAAAATCAACTTTTACTTTGGTTAACATCAAAGGATGACATAACGGGATCAGGTCACTGCATTTTTTAGCTGCCTGAATACCGGCGATACGGGCAACGGCAAAAACATCACCTTTTTTGTTATCCCCGTGATGGATTAACGCCAGCGTTTGCGGTGTCATCTTAATAAAACCTTCAGCGGTCGCGGTGCGGGAGGTAAGCGACTTTTCGGTGACATCCACCATGTTGGCTTCCCCGTGCTGATTGACATGGCTTAACTCAACATTTTTATGGTCAGTAGTCATTAGCCGCGAGTCTCACATGCATTAACATTTTCGGTATTTAAATGAGGAACAAAATTACAAGGGCGATGGCTGGCATCAAGTTGTTCTTTGATGAGTTTATCCCAGGCAGTGCGGCAGGCGTTAGTAGAGCCAGGCACACACAAAATCACCGTTTGGTTGGCAATACCACCAAAAGCGCGAGACTGAACGGTTGATGTACCGATTTCTTCTAATGAAATGGCGCGAAAAACTTCGCCAAAACCTTCAACGTTTTTATCAAATAACGGCATCAATGCTTCCGGAGTATTATCTCTTAAAGTAAATCCGGTGCCGCCTGTGCTGATCACCGCATGGACGTTTTCATCCGCAATCCATTTTGAGACGATGGCACGAAGTTGGTAAATGTCATCTTTGACAATTGCTTTTTCTGCCAGCTGATGGCCGGCAGTTGTGACACGTTCAACCAGTAGTTGTCCCGAGGTGTCGTTACTTTCATCGCGGGTATCAGAGACTGTTAATACGGCTATATTTAACGGAATAAAGCTATTTGAACCATGGCTAGACATGAGAACTCCTATGGTTAGAAAAATGTTGTTGTGCTTGTTGCCATTGTTCTGGTGTATTGGCATTAAACAAGGCTAAGTTATTTTTCGGCGTCAGTGTTTTGCTTGGTAACCCGGCTAATAACGCGCGAATAGAAGGGCCCTTACCTGTTTTTGTTATTGTATTTAAGCTTGCAAAGCTGTGATTAAAAAACTCTTGTACTAATGCGGTAATGGGTAAATAAAGTGGCAAGTAATTATCGCGAAAATAGCACGGTTGTTGAGAAAGCTCGCCTGCCAGTTTGAGTTGTTTTAGCGAATTCACATCCATTAAAGGCAAGTCAACTGGCAATATTAATAATGCATTGGGCTGATATTTATTTAATATGGTGTAAATACCGCCCATAGGGCCAAGTTGCTCTACCTCATCAGCAATGCCATGTTGTTTACCACTGACTACTACTTGAGCAACCCCTGTTTGTTTTAACAATTTTTCACTAAAGGCCAGCAGGCTGTCTTGTTTACGTGTCAGTAGGGCTTTATCTGTCCCCATGCGGGAAGACAAGCCTCCAGCAAGTACGACACCTAAACATGTATTCGTTAAAGCCATCGCTGATTACCCGCCTAACATTGCCAGGTTTTTAGTTGCGCCGGTTAAATTTTCATGCAAAAAGTGTGTTGCTTTTTTGTCATTCATCATGGCGGCGATATGAGCTTTGAGTGGTTCGACATCATCTTGTTGTAGATAATCTCTTAATTCCAACCCTTGTTCAGTAAATAAACATAGGTGCAATTTAGCTAATGCACTGACTCTGAGACGATTACAGCTAGCACAAAAGTCTTTGCTATAGGGCATGATCAGGCCAATTCTTCCCTGATAATCCGGGTGATAAAACTCTTGTGCCGGACCTGATGCTTTATCTCTGATCGCAGGGAGCCAACCATCCAAAATTAAGTTTTGTTTAATGCGAGAACCCTGAACATGTTGAGCGTCAAAGAATGCCTGATTATCACCGGTTTGCATTAATTCAATAAAACGTAAGGTCACAGGTGTGTCTTTTAGCCAGTCCAAATAACGTTGAATGTCGTATCCATTGTATTCCCGCATCAGTACGGTGTTGACTTTAACCTGTGTATTATTCGTCAGTGCAATATCGACCCCTTTTAATATATGGTCGAGTTTATTATGGCCGGTAATGGTGTGAAACTGGCGTGGATCTAAGCTGTCGATACTGACGTTAATCGCATCAATGCCTGCATCTAACCAATGGTTAATTTGCTCAGGTAACTTATAACCATTGGTGGTGATAGCCACTTTTTTAATGTTTGGCGTTTGCTTGCACATGGCAATGATTTCGGGCAGATCTTTACGCAGTGACGGTTCGCCACCGGTAATGCGGATTTTTTCCGTGCCCATTTCACCAAAAGCTTTAGCAATGCGGGAAATTTCTGCCAATGAGAGAAAGTTACGATCATTATCGCACTGATAACCATCAGGCAGGCAATAGTTGCAACGAAAGTTACATACATCGGTAATTGATAGGCGTAAGTAATAAAACTTACGGCCAAAGTTGTCTGTTAACATTCCACCTTTCCAAATGTCGGGAGGCTAATTTGTTTCCAAATTAACCCTGGCGATTATCGTAATAATCACGGCTAATAGCGCATATTTATCAAACATAGGTTAAATAAAGGTAGCGCGAGAAGCTCGGCGAATCTATACCAAATTGACGAATGATTTAGCCAATTTGGTATTAGCTATCACTATAGCAAAAATTTATGGAAGAATAATATTATTATTGCTGATCAGTTAACTTGATTTATATCAAAATATTACAAATTAGAGGATAGTTATCTGATTATAGATACTTGATAATAACGCCACGATAACAGAAAGAGTAAAAATATAATGGTTGATTGTTGTTCTGCGCCAGGTTTGTTGCCATTTTCACAGGCATTAACAAAAATGCTTTCCGCTATAACACCGGTAACGGATACTGAAGCTGTGCCGTTGACTCAGGCGTTAGGTCGAGTGTTAGCTCAGGATATTGAAAGCCCGGTAGCAGTTCCGCCAAATGATAATTCTGCAATGGATGGTTATGCCTTTGCCTTGGATAGTTTGACAGCCCAGCAAAGCTTAACCTTAGTTGGACGTTCTATGGCTGGACAGCCATTTCAGGGACAGTGTCAGGCGGGAGAGTGCGTTCGGATCATGACAGGTGCTAAAATTCCCGAGGGCTGTGATACAGTGGAAATGCAGGAAAACTGTCAGGTTCAAGGTCAGCAAGTAGAGTTTTTGGCAAAGAGAAAATGTGGTGATAATGTACGGCAAACCGGCGAAGATATAGCCGCCGGTGCGGTAGTTTTTACCTCCGGTCGTAGCTTAACGGCAGCAGATATTGGTGTCTTAGCATCATTAGGGGTTGCAGAGGTTAGCGTTTTTAGAAAATTAAAAGTGGCACTGTTATCGACTGGTGATGAATTAAAACAGCCTGGGCAATCTTTAGCTCCGGGTGATATTTATGAAAGTAATAGCCACTTTTTAACTGCCATGCTGAATAATTTAGGCGCTGAAGTCCTGGATTTTGGCATTGTTGAAGATAGTGAACAGGCAATTAAAGAAGCGTTTATTCAAGCAGATTTACAAGCAGATGCGGTGATTTCATCGGGGGGCGTTTCTGTTGGGGATGCGGACTACACCAAAAAAGTATTATGCGAACTTGGCGATATTAACTTCTGGAAAATTGCGATGAAGCCAGGCAAGCCATTTGCGTTTGGTACCTTGCCTAATTCTTATTTCTTTGGGCTACCAGGGAATCCAGTATCTGCGTTAGTGACTGCTCACCAACTCACATTGCCCGCGCTATTAACTATGCAGCAGGTTCGTTATCAACCGCCGCTGTTACTGAAAGCAAAAACGCTATCTGTTTTGAGAAAATCCCCAGGACGGCAAGATTTTCAACGCGGGATAGCGTTCAACAATGAACAGGGAGAGTTAATGGTTAAAACCACTGGCAGTCAGGGCTCAGGGATTTTAACCAGTGTTGCAGAGGCGAATTGTTATATTGTACTCGCGGCAGATAGCGGTAGGGTAGAAGCGGGTGAATCGGTTAATATTCAAATGTTTGATAAATATCTGCAATAGTGAGTAGTGCTTTGGATATTTATTTTTTACCAGGCACTATGTGCGATCAGCGGCTATGGTCAAATTTGGTGGAGGAGCTTGAAGGTTTAACGGCAAACTCGTTTCATTATCATTTTTTAACTTTAGCTCGGTCACAGACGATTGATGAAATTGTTGATGATGTAAAGCGTCAATTACCACAACGCCCTATCGTGCTGGTTGGTTTTTCCCTTGGCGGTTATTTAGCCAGTGCGTTTGCGGTTAAATATCCGCACAATATTGATAAGCTAGTGGTGTTATCTAATGTACCGAGTGCATTGCCACAGCAAGAGATAAAGCATCGTAGTCGTACCATTAGCTGGATTAAGCGACACGGCTACAATGGCATTCCAACGCAGCGGGTGTTGGATTTATTAGCGCCAAGTGCCCATAGAAATAACGCGGTTATCAAACTGATTAAAGCAATGGATGCTGCCCTTGGCAAAGAAGTGTTATTACAGCAATTGCAGGCAACAACACTGCGCGAGAACTTAGCGGCTAAGTTAAAGAGACTTGCTTGTAATAAATATTTTGCTGTTGGGGATAAAGACACCTTAGCTAGTGCAGAGTTGCTAAAACAAATGGCAAATGAAGATGTAGGGATGCAATTAACAGTTTTTGCCGGTACTGGCCATATGCTGCCGTTGGAGCAACCAAAACAATTGGCGTTGTGGTTAGCTGAATGCCTAGAGAATTTCAACTAGGTATCGTTAGTAATAAAAAAGCAACCTCTTAGGGTTGCTTTTTTTGGTGTTAAAATACTGGACTAAATTAAAAGCTATAGACCAATGTTAACGCCGTTTGAGTATCGGTATTTTCGACACCATCATCCACTTTTGTGTTGTGGTCGATAATAAAAGCAAATTTTAATGCTAAGGTTTCAATCAGTTTAGTCGTGATTGAGGTTTCTGCTTTGTATTTGCTATTTTCACCACTTTTTGGTGCATATTTAGCGCTAAGCGTTTGTTTAAATTCAACGTGTTCGTTGATTTTTCTAAGGTATAATGCCTGCGCCTGAATGATAAATGCGCTCTTAGTTTCACTATCCATATCTTCTGTTGCCGCAGTAACGTCACGTTTATAACCCGGTCCGATATCAGCAAAAAATGACGCTTTCTCATTTTTAAACCATTCGCGACCCCAACCTGCAGAAACTGAGCTTTGGTTGTCAAAGCCGCTGAAACGGTTATCTTCATATGAAACTGCACCATAGACATAATTTTTGCTATTAGTATCTAAGGTGTAGTTGGTTTTTGAGTCAAAGGTCCATTTTTGATCGGTAGTATCAAAATGCTCGTCACCGTTTTCATCTTCTTTTTCCGTTTTTTTCACTAACAAATCCAGCGCAACGGTAGAGCGCCATAGGTCTTTTTCATATTTGAAATCAAAACCGGTTTTAATATCTGCACTTTTAGTGTTGCCGGTTTTATAAAGCATACCTAGTTCTGCTGAGGCGGTAATCAGTGATTGTTCTTTTTCCGCTTCTTCGGCATGACCGATCAAAGGTAAACAACACAGGGTGGCAAGGATTAATTTATGATTCATTGGCATTCTCTTGGTTTACATGTACAGATAATTGTGGATAAGGAATTTCGATACCGGCCTTGTCGAGCTCGACTTTAATGTTTTCTAGCAAGGCAAAGTGTACTGGCCAGTAGTTTTCAGTTTTCACCCAGGGACGAACAACCAGGTTCACTGAGCTGTCAGCTAGCGCACTAACACCTATAGTCACTGCAGGTTCTTTTAATACTAATTCATGTTCGTTAACAACCCTGGTTAATACTTCCTTGGTTTTTGCTAAATCGGCATCGTAACTAACACCTATTACCAAGTCGATACGTCGGGTTGCCTTTCTTGAGTAATTAGTGATAGTGCCGCTGGTAATAGAGCCATTTGGGATGATCACCGTTTTATTATCACCAGTGCGTAGCTGAGTAGAAAAAATATGCACTTCTTCAACTATGCCAGCGGTACCAGCCACTTCAACGAAATCGCCAGATTTAAATGGTTTAAAGCTGATCAATAAGATCCCTGATGCAAAGTTAGATAATGAGCCTTGTAACGCTAAGCCAATCGCTAAACCTGCTGCACCGACAATAGCAACCAGTGAGGAAGTGTTAAATCCTAAGTGCGAAATAGCGGCGATAAAGGCAACCAGTACTAATAAGCCATAGGTGAGACTGCCGATAAAGGAAATAACTGTTTGATCAACGCCTTTATGGGTTAATATTTTTTGTACGCCTTTGCTAATGAGCTTAGCGATTAATTTACCAATAAATAATATCGCTAACGCGACAATAAATTGAATGGCAAATGCTTGTAGCATGGTTTGGTTGTCGGTGAACCATTGACTGATTGAGTCCAAAATCACTCTCCCTTCGTTATTTTGGGAGAATTATAAACAATCCAAGTTGTCAGACCAATATTAAATTGTGTTATCGCAGGATTAATTGCTATTAGTTAAGGCTAATAGCGAGGGACATAGAAACTATGTGAGTTAACGCCAGCATTTATTGTGATTGTTGCTGGCGTTAATTTTTTAGAATAACCGCATTATTTAATTAACGCGTCTAATTCACCAGCGCTGTATTTTTCGAACATTTTTTCTAATGAAATAGGGTTAATTTTGCTTGCATTACCAGCAGTACCGAATGCTTCATAACGGGCAATACAAATTTCTGTCATTGCTTTCGTGGTTTCTGCTAAGAATTTACGTGGATCAAACTCACTCGGGTTATGTGCTAAAAAGCGACGGGTGGCACCGGTAGACGCTAAACGTAAGTCGGTGTCGATGTTAACTTTTCTGACCCCGTTTTTAATGCCTTCCTGGATCTGTTCAACTGGGACACCGTAAGTTTCAGGGATATTACCGCCGTATTCATTGATCACGGCTAACCATTCTTGAGGTACAGAAGAAGAACCGTGCATAACTAAATGAGTGTTCGGGATACGCTGATGAATCGCTTTAATGCGATCAATTGCTAAAATATCACCCGTTGGTGGACGGGTAAATTTGTAAGCACCGTGTGAAGTACCACACGCAATGGCTAAAGCATCAACCTGAGTTTTTGCGACAAAGTCAGCAGCTTCTTCAGGATCGGTTAACATTTGATCCATAGTTAGCTTACCCTCAGCGCCAATTCCGTCCTCTTCACCTGCCTCACCGGTTTCCAATGAACCCAAACAACCCAATTCACCTTCAACGGAAACACCACAGGCATGAGCCATTTCTACGGTACGACGGGTAACATCAACATTGTATTCATAACTGGAAGGGGTTTTACCGTCTTCCATTAATGAACCGTCCATCATTACTGATGAAAAGCCAAGCTGAATCGAGCGTTGACAAACGCTTGGTGACGTACCGTGATCTTGATGCATAACTACTGGAATATGAGGAAATTCTTCTATAGCTGCTAGAATAAGGTGACGTAAGAAAGGAGCACCAGCATATTTTCTTGCACCTGCAGAGCCTTGTAAAATAACAGGACTATTAGTTTTATCAGCAGCAATCATAATTGCTCTAACTTGTTCTAAGTTGTTAACGTTAAATGCTGGGATGCCGTATCCATTTTCAGCCGCGTGATCTAACATCTGGCGCATAGAAACTAAAGCCATGAAATAACTCCTAAATTGTCATTTATATTGGATCTTGATAGTAAAAATAATGGCAGGTAAGTTTCAAAGTGAAAGTTAACTGCTTTCATTTCGTAATTGTAACAGAAAAAAAAATGATTGTGCACTGGCTAAAATAGAGAATAGTGTGGTCAGAGTTGCTGAATTACAGCGAAATATTACTTTTGGTCGACTTTTACTAAAATATTGGCTTCGAAGTGAAACTTTTTGCAAGATAATCCTGATATTGATGTAATTTTACTACGAAAAAAGATGCGTTTTTTTAAGAAAAAGGTAATAAAAAACCCTTAGCTTAAGGTTAAGGGTTTTTTATTCAGTTAACAGACTTTAGTACCTGTTATTTTGCTCTTTGTTCGAGTATTTCGACTGCCGGCAATTTTTTGCCTTCTAAAAATTCTAAGAACGCGCCGCCACCTGTAGAAATATAAGAGACTTTATCGGCGATATTGTATTTATCTACTGCCGCTAGCGTATCTCCGCCGCCGGCAATAGAAAACGCATCACTGTTAGCAATTGCCTGAGCGATAACTTCTGTACCTTGACCAAACTGGTCAAACTCAAACACACCGACCGGACCATTCCAAACAATAGTACCTGCATTGGCTATGATATCAGCAAGTGCCTGCGCAGAATCAGGACCAATATCAAAGATCATATCGCCATCGCTAACCTCATTCACTGCTTTTAGGGTTGCTACCGCATCTTGAGAAAATTCGGTACCGGTAACAACATCTGTTGGTACTGGAATTGAACCATTATTGGCTTTTGCCTGTGCTGTTAGGCGCTTAGCTTCATCAATTAAGTCAGCTTCGTATAACGACTTTCCTACTGGATGGCCTTGAGCGGCAATAAAGGTATTGGCAATACCACCACCAACGACTAGCTGATCAACTATGCCTGCTAATGAGTCTAAAACGGTTAATTTTGTCGAGACTTTTGAACCACCAACAATGGCGACTAATGGGCGCGCTGGGTTATCGAGTGCTTTCCCTAGTGCTTCAAGTTCACCCGCTAATAACGGACCTGCGCAAGCCGTTGGAGCATATTTGGCGACGCCGTGAGTACTGGCTTGGGCACGATGCGCTGTCCCGAATGCGTCCATGACAAAAATATCACATAATGCCGCTAGCTTTTGCGCTAACGCATCATCATTTTTCTTCTCGCCAGGGTTAAAACGAACGTTTTCAAAGATCACTAACTCACCTGGTTGGATTTCTATGCCATCAAGGTAGTCTTTTTCCAGACGAACATTGGCTGTTAAAGCGTTTGCTAAATAGTCTGCTACTGGCTGCAGTGAAAACTCTGCGTTGTATTCGCCTTCTGTTGGTCTGCCTAAATGCGACATTACCATGACCTTGGCACCAGCATCTAACGCAAGTTTGATTGTTGGTAATGCGGCTCTTAAGCGAGCATCTGAACTGACTTTTCCGTCTTTGATAGGAACGTTTAAATCTTCACGGATCAAGACGCGTTGTCCGGCGAGATCCAAATTCGTCATTTTAATCACTGACATGATAATTTCCTGATTGTGTTAAAAGTTAAATAAAAATAGAAAGTATTAAAGTAACTTAGCCATTGCTTTAGTCGTGTCCAGCATACGGTTAGCAAAGCCCCATTCGTTATCGCACCAAACCAACATTTTCACTAGGCGCTTATGACTGACCCGGGTTTGATTGCCGTCGACGATGGCTGAATGTGGATCATGGTTATAATCAATCGACACTAAAGGCTCTTCGCTGTAGCCTAAAATACCTTGCAGACCATTATTTTGCGCGGCGATAATCGCCTGATTAATATCGCTGATACACACATCGCTAGATACCGTCAAACTTAAATCCATCGCAGTAACATTAGTGGTTGGCACCCGAACGGCAATAGCTTCAAAGCGTCCGGCAAATTTTGGCAAAATACGCTCTATGCCGGCGGCAAGTTTGGTATCAACTGGAATAATAGACTGACTCGCGGCTCGAGTACGACGTAAATCTGGATGATAAGCATCAATTACCTGCTGATCATGCATTGAAGAATGAATAGTGGTTATTGTGCCACTCTCCACGCCGAAAGTGTCATCAATCACTTTAATTACTGGCACTATACAGTTAGTGGTGCAAGAGCCGTTACTGATCACTTTATCTGCAGGCGTTAAACTTTGCTCATTGATACCATAGATAATAGTGGTATCAACATTGGGATCGGCTGGGTGAGAATAAAGTACTTTTTTAGCCCCGTTCGCCAAATAACGTTCGCCGTCTTGCTTAGTTGCATATTTTCCAGTGCAGTCTAAAACAATATCGACCTGAGCATCTTGCCAATCAATGTGTTCAATATTTTCACAGTGCGATAGCTTGATATCATCCCCGGCAATATTGAGGGTGTTATCTACCAGACCGACGGCAAATGGAAAACGTCCATGGGTGCTGTCATATTTTAATAAGTGGGCGATACCTTGTGGCTCAGCTATTTCATTAATAGCAACGAGTTTAAGATCCTTGCGGTGATTATTTTCATATAGGGCTCGGGCAACATTGCGACCAATGCGGCCAAAACCGTTAATAGCTATATTTATCGGCATAAGATTTGAGTTGGGCCAAGTAGGCCACGACTTAATATTAACTTAATAATATCAAGTCGTAGCGGCTTTTTACGCTAAGTTATTAACTGTGTTAATAACATTGTCGACAGTAAAGCCGAAGTGCTCCATTAATACGCCACCAGGTGCTGACTCGCCAAAGGTAGTCATGCCAACAACAGCACCATTAAAGCCAACATATTTATACCAGAAATCAGTATGAGCTGCTTCAATAGCAACGCGCTTAGTCACGGCACTTGGAAGTACTGATTCTTTATAGTCAGTATCTTGCGCATCAAAAATGTTCGTAGAAGGCATAGAAACGACACGAACCTTTGAACCTAACGTATCCGCCGCTTCAAGTGCCAATGCGACTTCTGAACCAGTCGCCATAAGGATAACTTCTGGTGTGCCTTCACTGTCACGTAGGATATAACCACCTTTAGCAATATCTGCTACTTGCTGACTGTTGCGTGCAAGGGCTGGTAATCCTTGGCGAGAGAATATTAATGATGTCGGTGCTTTTTGACGCTCAATCGCATTTTTCCAGGCAACTGCTGATTCAGTAGCATCGGCCGGTCGCCAAGTCACCATATTTGGTGTAGTACGTAAGTTCGTCAGTTGTTCAATAGGTTGATGGGTTGGGCCATCTTCACCTTGACCGATAGAGTCATGAGTATAAACAAAGATGTTTTGTATGCCCATTAATGCCGACATCCGCACTGCGTTACGAGCGTACTCCATAAACATCATAAAGGTTGCGCCATAGTTAATGAAGCCACCGTGTAATGAAATACCGTTCATAATGCCTGACATGCCAAATTCACGCACACCATAATAAATATAGTTACCAGCAGCGTCGCTATCTATGCCTTTTGAACCAGACCATAAGGTTAAATTTGAGCCAGCTAAATCGGCAGAACCACCTAGAAGTTCAGGTAAAATTTTACCGAAAGCTTCGATAGTATTTTGTGAGGCTTTACGCGAGGCAATATTTTCTGATTTTTCCTGGCATTGCTGAATAAAGTCATTTGCTTTAGCTTCAAAATCTGCTGGTAAGTCACCATTAATTACGCGGCGTTGATATTCGGCCGCTAATTCAGGGTAAGCAGCTTGGTACGCAGAAAATTTCTCGTTCCAAGTTGTTTGTGATGCTTGGCCTTTCTCTTTTTGATCCCATTCGGCATAGATATCTTCTGGCACTTCAAATGCAGGGTGTGACCAGTTTAAAAATTCGCGCGCAGCGATGATTTCATCATCTCCTAACGGGGCACCGTGACAGTCGTGGCTGCCTTGTTTGTTTGGAGAACCAAAACCAATAACTGTTTTACAACAAATCATGGTTGGTTTGTCGGTAACAGCTTGAGCTTCTTTTATTGCTTTAGCCACTGCTGCTGCGTCATGACCATCAACATCGGCAATGACATGCCACCCATAAGCAGCAAAGCGTTTTGGTGTATCATCTGTGAACCAGCCTTCAACGTCACCGTCGATAGAAATACCGTTATCATCCCAAAATGCGATTAATTTACCTAATCCTAAGGTACCAGCTAGTGAACAAGCCTCGTGAGAGATGCCTTCCATTAAACAGCCGTCACCTAAAAAGCAGTAAGTGTAATGATCAACGATATTATGCTCAGGACGGTTAAATTGCGCTGCTAGCGTTTTTTCCGCAATTGCCATACCTACGGCATTTGAGATCCCTGCACCTAATGGCCCTGTGGTAGTCTCAACACCTGGGGTGTAACCATATTCTGGATGGCCTGGCGTTTTTGAATGTAACTGACGGAAGTTTTTGATCTCTTCCATTGGTAGGTCATAACCACTGAGGTGAAGCAATGAATAGATCAACATCGAACCGTGGCCGTTTGACAAAATAAAGCGATCTCTATCGGCCCAATTTGGATCGGTAGGATTATGCTTTAAAAAATCACGCCAGAGGACTTCGGCGATATCCGCCATACCCATAGGGGCACCTGGATGACCTGATTTAGCTTTTTGAACGGCGTCCATGCTTAATACACGGATGGCATTGGCGAGTTCTTGACGCGATGGCATATTTGCTCCAACTGTAATAATTTTGATGAGGGTGTTTTAGTGACGCTATTTTCGCCTAGACCGACCCTTGACTGCAAATGATATTATGTGATTTGTTATATTTTTTAGCAAAATTCTCAACTTACCTTTGTTTTTTTATTTAAATCATTGAAATAAAAATGTTTATCGTATAAGTTCTTTCGTGCAGTAAGAGTTTGACAATAATAATAAAACCTATAGCAGGACAGAATAATGAATAAACCGTCTTCTAAAGGGATCAAACTGACAACCGTTATCATAGCTGTATTTGTATTAGCATTGTCAGCGGTATTGAGTAATACCTCAGTAGCTGAAAACACGGAAGTGCTAACAGAACAAGCCAATTAATTTTTGGTCAGATGTACATAAAAAAGCCTCGCACTTCAACTGCGAGGCTTTTTTATGTACAGGATGTACGGAACATCGAAATTTCAGGAACATAATTTCTCTTTTATTTAGCTATTGTAGGGCGATTCGAGTGCAACGAGGCAGGACAAGCAGTTTAATAAATGTGTGGTGGAATAAATGGCGTCCCCACCAGGACTCGAACCTGGAGCAGCGGCTTAGGAGGCCGCAGTTTTATCCGGTTAAACTATGAGGACGTAATATTTTAATAAATTTTAACAAATATCTTAATACTGTAAAGGGGAAAATCACTAATAGATTAATACCTTACCGCGAGATCATATCTTTGGATATTACCTAATACGCTGGCATCATTGGTGACAGCTTGCGCACTTTCCAAGTTGACTTGTTCGACCTTAACCATAAATGGACTGACATTAAAGCCTGCGTAAATCTTACCGTTTTCAGTAGTAAAGTTTTTGAGATGTAATAATGAAAATTCATCACCTACTTTGACACCATGTTTACTGCCAATGTTAATCATTATCTCGTCCCCGGCTACGCGGATAATTTTGGCTCGGGTTGGCTGACACATCATATTGTCATCAATATCAGTAATTACGTCATTCAGCGTTTGTTCTATGGTGCTACCAAATTTGCTTTGCCAGAAAGTGTTGGAGTTCACATCGACTTGGGCACGTTTAGTAAATGTCCACGGGGCTGAGCTCTGGTAGCTGTGATTGAATATTAACTCGCCGTTTGAACCGTTATAAATATAGACAGCAAAATTGAAATGGCGATCGTATTCGTCTTCCTGCCAAAATAGCCAGCTGTTATTTTCCTGATTGGCAAATGAAATATCTTCTATTTCAGAAAACATCACGTATTGGCTATCAGTAATATCGGCCAGCGACATTGCAATATGTTTAATTTTTTCCGCTCTGACGCTATTATTATAACGAGAAAACGCAGAGTTATTTTTTAATGCCAGTTTAGTATCGAGATACATGCCCTGATGGCGAACTTTTTCTGATAATTTTTTAACTAACACTTTATCTAGCTGATAAATGCCACCAATGTTCGCTTGTTCTCTGTTTTTTAAATGGCTTTTGGTGATCAGTAGCGATTTGCGATAGTCCGCAGAAAAACACTGCCGTTCCTGTGGTAGAATATCTGCACGAATAGTGACGGTAATCGTATCGTTATGATGTAACTCATCGATGAGCTCAAAAGAATTAATAGTGCCACTGGCGCGGATATTGATTTCATCCTGAGTCAATAATCCATTGACGACTTGTTGCACACTTGATACTGAGGCTCCGGCGACCAGTAATGCCTTTTTCAATGCATTTTCGATGGCTTTGGTTTTAGCAAGCTTGCTATCATCTTTAGTGACAAATGCTTGTCCTTGAGCCTGGTACCATTGTCCATAGGCGAAATGGCTGTTGAGCAGTGTTAGTATCAATATGGCGATGAAACGCATGGCTTTTCCTACATTACTAAATTTGGCATGGTCTGAGCCTATCTCACTTTATGAATAAAGTGGCTACACTCAAAGTAACTACTAAACCAATATACCGACAAAAATTAAACGGAACTTACATATCTTGGATTAAGCATTATTTATGCCTAAAATGAAATAGCATAAAGTTGGCGTAAATAATGCTAGAAAAACCACAGAGAATTTTGATTGCGATTGAGGAGTACTCAATGAAAAAATGGCTATTATTAACATTACCTTTCTTGGTGTCATGTAGCATGATGTCAAGTAACGACGATTTTTATCGGGTTGTACAGCAAGAACGAGGTGAGATTGATGCCTTTAAACTCCCTAAACATGCAATAAATGATGTAGTAAAAGGGCTTGCTTATCAAATGCTTGAAACGAGTTCTTTCGTCAATCCACAAACACCGATAGCAGTAACCTCATTTGTTGATTTAAAAGATTTAGAATCAACTAACTGGTTAGGTAATCAGCTATCTGAAAACTTTATTCATGAGTTACAGCGTCACGGCTTAATTGTTGTCGACTTTAAGACTACTGGGCATATTCGTGTCACTAAGGATGGCGATTATGTTTTTACCCGTGATTGGAAAGAGTTGCCTGAACGCCAGATTATTGACTATGTCGTCACAGGTACCATGACCAAACAAGACGATGGTATTATGGTTAATGCCCGTATGATAGGTATGCAATCAAGAGTAGTGGTGGCTAGTGCTCAGTCATTTATTCCTAATTGGGTTATTGGTGATGAAATCAGTCGTATAGAAAATGTCAGAATGGTAGATGGCATGATTATCAGAGACAGTGAGATGCTCACCAATGAAGCACGAGCAGTAGAAATTCAGCAATAGGTGGCGAGCAATGAAAAAATCTCTAATAACTGCCGTAATCCTTGGCATGAGTACCTTATATTTAACTGGTTGTAGTAGTATTTACGATAAACATGTGCAGTGGCAACGGGTTAAACCAGAGCGTTTTCCGGTGTTAAAGGCGATAGGGCAGGCTCCTATTAGCTTACAAAAATCACAGAATAAAACCCAGCGGATGTTAATGGCAATTAAAGCATCTAAACTTGCCGCTTATGCAGAGTTAGCCGAACAAGTTTATGGTCAGCACATTAATGATAGCACGACAATGGCAAATCTAATCGTAAATAATCAAGAACTTACCGCTTCGGTTAACGGTATTATTCGCGGTGCAAAAGTATTAAAGAGCTATCCAGTTGGTGATACTTATACTACTGAGTTGTCATTAGACTTTAACGATGTTTATGATTTGTATCTTGCTAACAGCAATCACAAAGAAATAAAAGACGTGCGATATTACTGATCCTATATTTCCATCAATAAAAAGACAGTTAAAAATCCGGCAACTTGCCGGATTTTATGTATAGGGTGTACGGTATATCGCAATAGAAGTGTGCCTGTATACGAGTGGATGGGTATAGAAGCTAGAGCGCAGCAGAATGTCAGAGTCAAATATGAGGGAAATGTTGCGGGCTAAAAATATGTATAGCAGTAACGAAATTTATTTGATTTGTGGTTAATTAGGCTTTGATCCCCAAACTACTTAATCCACCGCTGGTTTTGCCTTTATTATCGTAGGTCATTGAAGATTTATTATGATTTTGTAACAGCGTCGTTTTCATGCGTTCTACGGCGAGCGATGATTGCTGAATAATTTGGCCATTGATTTGATTTTTTTCTTTGCAACGAACTAGCACAGCTTCTATATCGGTAAGTATTTCAGTAAACAAGCCTTGTGCTTTTTCATTTTTAAATTGTAGACTTTGTTCAAATTGCTTATCTAACGCTTGGATAGTCAGTAATAATTGATTTTTTTGCTCAGAAATTTCCGTCAGCTTATCGGGATCGTGTTGTTGTAAGATCTGCTTTTCATTATCAATAATTACTTCTAATTGTTGCAATTGTTCAAGCTGGGTTTGCAATTGAGAAAAATATACTGATTCTGACGACACCTGACTATCCTTAATTCATTATTATGCTTGGTTATTACCCAAGTTTAAATTCAAAGTTAGCTATGCTAGCGGCTAACTTTTCAGGGTTAATTTTGTACTCGCCAGACATTATGGCTTTCTTAAGTTGTTCTACTTTTTTCTGGTTTACAGCTGAACTTTCATTGGCCTTTTTCTGTAATTCGCCTAATTGTTTTGCCTGAGGGGTAATAGAAACTGAGTCTTTACTCGCTACTTTTGATTGCTCAGCCGCAGCAGAGTTTTGTGTTGCTTGCTGTTTTACTTGAGTTTGCTGATCAATTTTCTGTTTAACTTGATTATTATTGGTCAAGTTGTTGATATTCATAGCCATAATTAAATCCTATTGGCAACTAATACTAGATTTCTATCTTTTTATCGGCAAATTACCCTGTTACTTTAACATTTTTTATAAATTAATTACCACTTGATTAATCGATTTAACCTGCGCGGTGATCACCTTACCGGAACGGGAATTTCTCACTCTGACTTGCTCATCAAAGGTTGCATTTTTAAGCGCAATGCCAGAGGTTTTAATGATAAAGCTATCAGATTCGGCACTGATGGTTACAGTTTCTCCTTTACACACTACACAAATCACCTTGTTAGTAATTATAGCTCCTGCTGTTAATGTACGCTTGGTGCGGGCACCTAATACTTTTGATGGTTCGTCAATAACTTCACCTCTGATCCGGTACAAGTCATGCCATTCGATGCGGATATTGTCATTTGATAAGATACTGCCTTTAGCAATTTTTCCATTACTGACTAACACTGGCACGGTAGTTTCTACTTTAACCGGGAGAAATAATTGCCAGGGTGTTGAACTTTCACAAGAAATTTTCACATTTAGATTTCTACTAGAATAGTTTTCAGGTATATTTGCGCTCAGCGGCACCGAGCAAGGCTTAATAGTGATCCTGGGGTCGATTGTTGCCGGAGTGACCTGAATTTTTCCGTTTGCTGGTTGCTCGATGTTTTGTTCAACATATGCTTTTGCAAAATTTATGACATCATCAGCACTATAGCTTTTCGCATTGCTGGAAGCTAAAACGGGTAACAACAGTGAAAATGTTATAAATATCTTTAATTTGCTCATAAATTTTGTAATCTAGTACTAGGGAAATTCAAATACTCGTCTATGCTTTATTTATAGAGAGAGTAACGGGCTAAATCCGTCAATTTTCAGGCGAATTTAACTAGGTAATATGTACAATCAAGAATTGTGCCTAAATGAGTGAGCGGTTAATTAGGTCCATTCTATATGAGGTTTTTATGGCTGGTATTTTAGATTCAGTAAACCAACGAACCCAGTTGGTTGGTCAAAACAGGCTTGAGTTATTGTTATTTAAGTTAGTTGGCCCGCAGAGGTTTGGAATAAACGTATTTAAAGTGCGGGAAGTGATGCCATGCCCTCGTTTAACCTTGTTACCTAAGCAGGACAAATTTATTAAAGGGGTGGCTCATATCCGTGGGCAAACGATTTCCGTTATCGATTTAAGTAAAGCGACAGGCGGCCCCGAAATTACCCCTGATGAAAATTCATTCGTTATTATTGCTGAGTACAATCGCAGTGTGCAGGGTTTTTTGGTTGCAGGTGTCGAACGTATTGTTACCTTAAGCTGGCAAGACATAATGCCGCCGCCAGAAGGGACTGGAAAGTCCAGTTATTTAACTGCGGTGACAGAAATTGATAAAGAAATGGTTTCCATTTTAGACGTAGAAAAAATTCTTAATGAGATCAGCCCTGTGTCAACGGAGCTTAGTGACGATGTTAAAGATGAGTCTTTCGGTAAAAGTATTGGTGAGCGGGTAATTATGATTGCCGATGACTCCACCGTTGCCCGTAACCAGGTAAAAAGAGCGTTAGAGCCACTTGGGCTAAATATGGTGTTGGCAAAAAATGGTCAGGATGCATTAGATCAGTTAAATGCGTTAGCGGAAGGCTGTGATTCCATCGACGAAAAAGTGGCATTATTAATTTCTGATATTGAAATGCCGGAAATGGATGGCTACACCCTGACGGCAGAAATTAAGAGTAATGAACAGTTGCGTAAAATGCCAGTGATATTGCATACTTCGCTCAGCGGCGTCTTTAACAACGCTATGGTCGAAAAAGTAGGTGCTGAAGATTTTATCCCTAAGTTTCATCCTGATGAATTAGCGACAGCGGTGAAAAAGTGGTTGAACAAAAAAGAGCTATCTTGATTTAGCGAGTAATTATTAAGGTGGAAACAATATAGTGGCATCTCGTCAGCTTGATGATAAGAGCTATCATCAATTTAGAGAGTTTTTGGAGCAACAATGCGGGATCGTACTAGGTGAAAATAAGCAGTATCTAGTAAAAAGCCGCTTGGCACCGTTAATGGCAAAATTTGATATTGCCACCTTAGGTGAGTTGGTTAACCGCACGTTAAGCCCAACGGAGCGGCAACTACGCGCCTCGGTTATTGACGCCATGACCACCAATGAAACCTTATGGTTTCGTGACGAATATCCGTTCGAATTGTTGAAAAAACGTTTATTTCCAGAATTTAAAGGACAAAAAACACCCGTTAAAATTTGGTCGGCGGCTAGTTCTTCTGGTCAGGAACCTTATTCTATTGCAATGTCCGCGATGGAGTATCAGCAGAGTAATCCGGGGAATTTGCCTGGCAGCGTGCAAATTATTGGCACTGATATTTCAAATACCATGTTAGAGCACTGTAAATATGCGCGTTATGATTCATTAGCGTTAGCGCGAGGTTTGTCGGCAGAACGTAAGCGTTTGTTTTTTGAGTCGGCTGATAACGGTATGCTTAAAGTCAAAGATCCCGTCAAAAAATTGGTTAATTTCAGACAACTCAATTTATTAGGTAGTTATAGCCTAATGGGGCGTTTTGATATTGTCTTTTGTCGCAATGTATTAATTTACTTTGCACCTGAAATTAAAAAACAAATTTTATCGCAAATACACGGCGTGCTAAATCCTGGAGGTTACCTATTTTTAGGAGCTTCTGAGTCGTTATCTGGCCTGAACCAAAACTTTGAAATGATCCGTTGTAATCCCGGTATCGTTTACCGTAAAAAGTAACCCTCCTCCTATTTAAAAAATCTATGGCATAAATATTGAATGGCTTCTTCCAGAAGATTGGAGGTAGCTTTATGGCCATAAGTTTTGAGAAAGCATTTGGGATCCTTCCTGATAGTTTACAAGTGCGGGCAAAAAATGCTGAAGTAATAGCGGCAAATATTGCCAATGCAGATACCCCTGGCTACAAAGCCAAAGGCATGGATTTTCAAACCGCATTAGCACAAGCGGCAAACCGGCAACAGGCCGGCATGACAAAAACCCATGAAAAACACTTCGATGTCCGCACTGAAATTAATAATGATGTAGATTTTCGTGTGCCAAATCAACCAGATACAGGTGATGGTAATAATGTTGATGTACAGATGGAACGAAACTTGTATCTAGAAAATTCAATGCACTATCAAGCCAGCATTCAATTCCTTAATAGTAAGATTAAAGGGTTGAAGCAAGCGATATCTGGAGGTAAATGATAATGAGCTTATTTAATGTCTTTGACATTTCTGCGACTGGGATGAGCGCTCAATCTGTCCGCTTAAACACCACGGCGAGTAATATTGCTAATGCCGACAGTGTTAGCAGCAGTATCGATCAAACCTATCGTGCTCGCCATCCAGTTTTTGCCGCCGAGATGCAAAAAGCTGCCGCAGGGCAAAGTAATGGCGAATCGGTTGGTGTTCAGGTATTAGGGATAGTGGAAAGTAATAAACCGCTCAATGTTGAGTATTCGCCGGAGCATCCAATGGCAGATGCTAACGGTTATATATATAAGCCGAATGTTAATGTGGTGGAAGAAATGACCAATATGATTTCAGCGTCTCGTTCTTATCAAACTAACATTCAACTGGCTGAATCAGCGAAGAATATGTTGAACAAAACCTTAATGTTAGGTCAACGCTAGTGACTAGAGGGGAATAATTATGGAATCGGTAACTGGCGGTAACACATTAGACAATATGCGCTGGAAAAAGGACGACAATACTGTTAAGGAAGAAAATGACCGTGGCATGTTAACGCAAGAAGATTTCTTTGCCTTGTTAACCAAAGAATTATCTCATCAGGATCCGACCAAGCCGGTTGAAAACAATGAGATGATTTCACAAATGACAGCATTTTCAACTACTGATGGCGTGTCTGAATTGAATGAGCAATTTAGCGCCTTTGCCGCGACTATGTCGTCGGGCCAAGCCTTACAGGCGTCATCTTTAGTTGGACGCAGTGTATTAGTGGATGAGAATGTGTTTGGTAAAGCGGCGGGTGAGTCGGTAAAAGGTAAATTAGTCACTGATGAACCGGCTAGCAACGTTAATATTTATGTTGAAAATACCGCTGGTGAAATTATTCAAACGGTCCCTATTGGTTCAGTACAAGCTGGTGAGTTTACCTTTACTTGGGATGGTCAAATGTCTGACGGTGAACCAGCTCCTGAAGGCGCCTATCGTTTTCGTATTGCCGGTTTAGTCGATGGTCAGGCATCAGAATTGCAAGCAATGACTTATCGCAAAGTCGACAGTGTCACCCTGGCTGGGCCGGGCGGCAGTATTTTATTAAACCTAAATGGTGGTAGCTCAATGGCATTATCTGATGTTGTTGAAGTTTCCGAAGGCTAGTAGCCTGAATATTTAAATATTCAGGCTACAGCAAGTACAGAATTTTTATATGAGGTGAAGTTATGTCATTTAATATAGCACTAAGCGGGTTAAATGCCGCGCAAAAAGACTTAGATGTTACATCTAATAATATTGCCAATGTGAATACCACAGGGTTTAAAGAGTCACGTGCCGAATTTGTCGATGTTTATGCTGCGTCGTTATTAGCCGGCGGTAAAACCAAAGTCGGTGACGGTGTGTTGACTGCCGATGTTGCGCAGCAGTTTGCTCAGGGCAGTATTAAATTTACCAGTAATGCGCTGGATTTGGCGATCACCGGCAATGGCTTTTTCGCTACTGTACCTGAATTAGATAGCTTGGAAGTGTCTTATACTCGGGCCGGTGAATTTAAACTCAATGCTGACAACTTTGTTGTTAACTCGGCTGGCGGTCATTTATTAGGCTTCCCGGTTAATGCGGATGGTACTTCATCATCGGTCGCCTTAAGTACCGCAAAACCAATTCGTATTCCAACGGCTTCCGGTGCGCCGCAGCAATCATCGGAAGTAGATATTCGGATGAACTTACCGGCCGGTGATGCGGTGCCACCATTTGCCTTTGACCATACCGACCCGTTAACCTTTAATAATTCGACTTCGGTAACTATCTTTGACTCTTTAGGTGACAGCCATGTCATGACCTATTATTTTCGAAAAGTCGCTGCCAATGAATGGGATGTGCATACCGCAGTTGACGGTACCTTAGTGAATGTTGTTGATACCGGTACCGGTACTGGTACACAAAGCGATGGTGTTACCCCTGCAGCAGCTGGTGCTGCTGGTGCTGCCCGTTTGTATTATAGTCCTGGTGGTGATTTTGTCGGTCAATATCCTGATACTATAACAACGACTATCTTGGGAGCTGGTATTTTAACTAACGGCGCAGATCCTAATCAGACAATTACCGTAGACTTTAATTTAGATACTACCGGGCCTAACCCGAATGAACCAACCCAGTTTGCTTCCAACTTTGAAGTCACTTCGTTAGAGCAGGATGGTTTGGCGGTTGGCCGTTTAACCGGTCTGGATATCGATGCCGATGGTCTGGTACGGGCTACTTACAGTAATGGTACCTCTGAGCCATTATCTCGGATTGCTTTAGTCGGTTTTGCCAATAACCAGGGCTTAACTCAGGTCGGCGGTACTTCGTGGAAAGAAAGCCTGGTTTCCGGTGAACCACTAGCCGGGGAAGCAGGTTCAGGAACGTTCGGGACTATTAACTCGTCGGCGCTGGAACAATCGAATGTTAACTTAACGTCCGAGCTTATCGACTTGATTTCCGCCCAGCGAAACTTCCAGGCGAACTCACGGGCACTGGAAGTGGACAATCAGCTCAACCAGACGATTTTACAAATCCGTTAACACTAATGTTTAATTGATAACAACAAAAGCAGCACGATGTGCTGCTTTTTATTTTTAATTTTTTTCTTTATAGTTGCTTGTGAATGGCAAAAATGGATTTTTGCATTTGCAATCTTTCCTTTTTGATATTCTTATAAATTTTAAATAGTTATAGAAAGAGGATAAAAATGATTAAAGGAATTATTGTTAGTGTTGCATTATTGAGTGCCTCAGCCCACGCTGAATTTATTGTAAAAGACTGGAAAGTTCCAGGTGATGGGCTAATTATAGAAGATACTGTTTCTCAGCTAGAGTGGTTGAGTCCATCGGTTACTATGGGAAGTCATGTTTCAAATTCTTTATTCAATGTCTATCGAAGAACACAGGAAACTGTCGAACCAGGATATGAATTTTTGAATTATGATCTTATTGGCTGGCGTATTGCCAACCATGAAGAAATGTCTAGTTTGTTTATTCATTCATTTCCTTCTATTCCAGAGTATATAACCCGTGATGATCAATTCTCTATTGATTATCCTGCTCCAACTCCTGTAGAGGCTCAAGCGGCAATAGATTTTGTTTCTCTATTTAAAACGGCTAATTATACTAGCTCTGGAATTTATTGTAGGAATGATATAGATGTAACTCAATATTCTTCGACCGACTCTGGTTGCTCAGTATGGTCTGTAATTACTGGAAGCAAAGTGGAAGGATTAGATCAAACTATATATGGTGCTAATGTGATAGGAAGTTATGGTAAGTGGTTGGTTAGAGGGACACTTGTACCTGATGAAGATACATGCCCATCGATACTTACTGAAATGACTCGTCAACAGGCAATTGAATATATAGAGCATTTAAGTAGTCAATTGACGGATCCGAATGCAACAGTAATTACTCCTTTAGATTTTTAGTCAATAATACTAAGCCCTTTTAAATAAGGGCTTTTATGTACAGGATGTACGGTATAGCGTGGGTTCATGGACGAACAGGAACGCATATGTACCGTAGGCCGTCCTGAGCGCAGCGAAGTGCGATAATTACGTTTTTTGTTGAGGCAAGTCTCAACCTACACCTCGCCATCCACCAATAGATTTTTCTTTATCGTTTAACTTTTCATCTCTGGCACTTTATTTGCATTTATCCAGTTAAGATAGATTTTACCTGGATTGACGATGGATAAGATGCTCTATATCGCCATGAGTGGCGCCAAGCAAAATATGAAAGCGTTAGCGATTAATGCCAATAACTTAGCCAATGCTAAGACCACTGGTTTTAAGGCAGACCTAGCGCAGGCGCGCTCGATGCAGGCATTTGGTGAAGGGCTGCCAACCCGAGTGTTTGCCATGACGGAAAAATCCAGCCAAAACTTTGACAGTGGTGCTTTGTTAACTACGGGACGGGATCTGGATATTGCGGTGCAAGGACATGGCATGATTGCAGTTCAGGCAAGAGATGGTCGTGAAGGTTACACCCGTGACGGGCATTTATCGATAACTGAAGATGGCTATTTGCAAACTTCCCGTGGTGATTTAGTAATGGGTGACAGTGGACCTATTAGCTTACCGCTGCCAGTCAATAATATCGAGATCACTGCCGACGGTACCATCATGGTTCAACCTGCCGGAGCACCAACTACCATACAGGAAGAAGTGGCACGGATAAAACTGGTTAATCCTGATACCCGTACCTTAAAACGTGACAATGACGGTTTATTCCGTGGCAAGTTAAATGAATCTGATGCCGACGTTTCCGTACAGCTACGTAGCGGTATGTTGGAATCAAGTAATGTGAATCCGGTTGGTGAAATGACTGAGATGATTGCTTTGCAACGACAATTTGAAATGCAGTTGAAACTTATGAAAACCGCTGAGGAAATTGACTCAGCCAGTGCATCGCTATTGCGTGCATTCTAGATGAATTATTGAGGTGACTTATGAACGCAGCATTATGGATCAGTAAAACAGGCTTAGATGCACAATCGAAAGATATCGCGGTGATCTCCAACAACCTGGCTAATGCCAGCACCGTTGGTTTTAAGAAAAGCCGGGCGGTATTTGAAGATTTACTTTATCAAACCATTAATCAGCCCGGTGGTCGTTCAGCACAAGATACAGAAATGCCGTCTGGCTTAATGCTAGGTGCTGGTACTAAAGTGGTGGCAACCCAGAAAATTCATTCACAAGGGGATATGATCACTACAGATAATTCCCTAGATATGATGATTCAGGGCGAAGGATTTTTTCAGGTACAAATGCCGGATGGCTCTTTGTCTTATACCCGTAATGGTCAATTCACTATGGATGAAGAAGGCAATATGGTGACGCCAGGCGCCGGTTATTTATTGCAACCACAAATTACTTTGCCGGAAGATGCGCAGAGTGTGATCATTTCACAAGACGGTGAAGTGTCAGTAACGTTGCAAGGTCAGGCAGAACCTGCGGTAGTCGGGCAAATCAATACCGTTAATTTTGTTAACCCAACCGGGTTAGAACCTATCGGACAAAATTTGTTTGTTGAAACTGCGGTTAGTGGTACGCCACAAGAAGGTGTGCCTGGGCTGGAAGGCTTCGGCATGATAGTTCAAGGGGCATTAGAAACGTCTAATGTTAATACCACCGAAGAATTAGTGAACTTAATAGAAAGCCAACGGGTGTATGAAATGAATTCAAAAGTGATTTCAGCCGTTGACCAAATGCTTAGTTACATTAATCAGCAATTATAATTGATTGAGGTACGTCATATGAAAAAGTTAAGTCTACTACTTTGTGCATGGATGACGTTAACTGGCTGTGCCAGTGTAGAACAAGCGAAAACATTACCCGACGATCCGGAGTTTGCACCGATCTTACCGGAAATGGAAGAAGAACCAATTGTACCTACTGGCTCATTGTTTCGACCTAACTATGTCAACAATATTTATTCCGATTCAAAAGCCCATCGCGTCGGTGACATTATTTCGGTGATCTTAAGTGAAAGTACTCAAGCACAGAAAAATGCCAAAACCGAATTGAAGAAAGAGAATAGCGCCAAGCTTGATCCTATTACCGGTCTTGGTGGCACTTCAGTCACCTTTAAAAATGATGCGCTACAGTTTGGGCTGGATCAGGAGTCTGAGTTTAAAGGGGATTCAAAAAGCAATCAGGGTAACAGTTTAAGCGGTAATATTTCTGTCCACGTCTTGCGGGTATTGCCAAACGGTAATTTAATGATCCGCGGTGAAAAATGGATGACGCTTAATAACGGCGATGAATATATTCGACTAACCGGCATTATTCGTTCTCAGGATATCAGTTCCAGTAATACCATTATTTCTTCTAAAGTGGCTAATGCCCGTATTCAGTATTCAGGTACTGGTGCGTTTGCTGAGGTGCAGGAGCAAGGTTGGTTATCGCGTTTTTTCAGTAGTTCTTGGTGGCCGTTGTAGGCAGTCTGCCAGTGGAGATTAAGATGAACATACATTTAATAAAAATTGTCAGCCTAAGCTTATTCCTGTTAACACAATCTGTTAGTGCGCAACGGGTTAAAGACTTAACCGACGTAGCTGGCGTAAGAACTAACCAATTAGTCGGTTATGGTTTAGTGGTAGGTTTACCTGGCACCGGCGAGCAAAGTCCGTTTACTGAACAAAGCTTTAAAACCATGCTTAGCAACTTTGGTATAACCATGCCGAGTAATTTAAAGCCAAAAATTAAAAATGTTGCCGCAGTTGCTGTACATGCAGAGCTACCGGCTTTTGCTAAGCCTGGACAAACAATAGATATTACAGTTTCTTCCATGGGGAGTGCGCAAAGTTTACGTGGCGGTACATTATTGCAAACGATTTTAATGGGTATTGATGGTCAAGCCTATGCCGTTGCTCAAGGCAGTTTAGTGGTTAGTGGCTTAGGTGCAGAAGGTTTAGATGGTTCAAAAGTGCTGGTTAATACGCCAACGGTTGGTCGTATTGCTAATGGTGCGATTGTCGAGCAGGAAGTAGCATCGCCTTTTAATACTGGCGACCATATTACTTTTAATTTGCATAATGCTGATTTTAGCACTGCCAAGGCGCTTGAAAAAGTGATCAACAGTGAATTTGCTAATCCAAATGATCCGGCAACTTATATTGCTCATGCCATTGATAATACTTCAGTAAAGGTGACAGCACCTCGTGATCCCAGTCAGCGAGTGAGTTTTTTAGCGGTATTAGAAAACTTAGAATTTGAGCCAGATTCTCCATCGGCGAAAGTTATCGTTAATTCTCGTACAGGCACTATTGTGATTGGTGCTGATGTTCGTTTATTACCAGCGGCCATTACCCATGGTGGCATCACAGTGACCATTAATGAAACGCAAGATGTTTCTCAGCCAGATGCCTTTTCTGAAGGAGAAACTGTGGTAACCACGCAATCGATTGTTAATGTCGATGAAAGTGATAACCGGATGTTTGTTTTTGATCCAGGTATTACCTTAGATACCTTAGTACGGGCGATTAATAATGTTGGTGCCGGCCCCGGTGATGTGATGGCAATTCTTGAAGCATTAGAACAAGCGGGTGCGTTAAGAGGAGAGCTGATCATTATTTAATGATCAGTGATGTTATGACTAACCGAATGAACGAAGCACAAAATTATTTAGACCTTAACGGCTTAAATAGTATTCGTCAGCAATCAAAAGCAACCGATAAAGCATCTAAAGATGAAGCATTAGCAACGGCTGCCAAGCAGTTTGAAGCGATATTTATGCAAATGTTGCTCAAAAGTATGCGTAGCGCGCAAGATGTGCTGGAAGCGGATAGTCCATTTAATTCACAATCAACAAAATTCTATCGTGATATGCACGATCAGCAACTTGCACTGGAATTATCAAATAACGGTTCGTTAGGTTTATCTGATTTAATTGTTCGTCAATTAGGTGGTGATAGTGAAAACTATACGCCAAGCAGTGTATTAAAATCGCAGGTGGCGAGTTTTGACGCTGCTAACAAAAAAGATCCAACTGAGTTAGCCATGCCTGAGCGACGTCAATTTACTGACTATGTGACTCAGCGCTCGGCAGCGCAAAATTCTGCAGATTCCGTTAGTACGGCAAAAGAAAATGTCGCCTTTAAACAACCACAAGATTTTGTCAGCGCTTTAACTGAACCGGCAAAACGGGTCGAGCAGAAATTAAATGTGCCGTTTCAGGTGGTGATTGCTCAAGCGGCGTTAGAAACTGGTTGGGGACAGAAAATCATTAAGACACCTCAAGGTCAAAGCTCAAACAACCTGTTTAACATTAAAGCGGATAGCCGCTGGTCAGGTGATAAAGCACATAAAGAAACCTTAGAATATCAACAAGGCGCTATGGTGAAAAAACGCGAGCCGTTTCGTGTCTATCAAAATATCAGTGAAAGTATTAATGATTACATTGATTTTCTATCTTCAAGTGACAGATATCAAGGCGCTCTAGAAAAAGCTCATAATGTGGAACATTTCCTGCATGGATTACAGAGTGCTGGTTATGCGACAGATCCAAACTATGCCAAGAAGATCATGGCAACTCTGCAAAAAGTATCCAGCCTAATTAAATAAAACAACTTGATGATTAAGTGTTTTAAGCCATTTATTAGGAGTATCAGTTATGTCGGTAAATTTGTATCAAACTGGGGTGAGCGGCTTGCTAGCTGCGCAGCAACAGTTGGCAACGACTGGTCACAACATTGCCAATGTTAATACTGAAGGCTATAACCGCCAACGTGCAGAACAAAATGCAGCTATTGGTATTTATACCGGAAATGGTAACTTTATTGGCTCTGGTACTTATGTTCAAGATGTTACCCGAATTTATAATCAGTTCTCTTATAAAGAGCAGCTACATAGTAAAACCAATCTCGGCTATTCCGACACCATACATAACAGCCTTAATCAGTTAAATGAAATTACCAGCTTTTCTGGTGGGGCAATTGGTAATTCAATTGAAAAGTTTTATCAAGCCATGAATAGTATTGCGGATAACCCAAGTGATTCAGGGTTACGCAGCATAGCATTGAGTCAGGCAGAGATTTTATCTAGCGACTTTCGCTCGCTTAATGAAAATATCGATCAAATGGAAAAATCAGCTAACGGTGAAATTCAATTAATGGCTGACAAAATAACCAAAATTTCATTTGAATTAGCAAAAATTAACGATCAAATTTTGCAAAATGACGCTGCTTCATTAACCGGCCAACCTAATGATTTACTGGATCGTCGCGATCAGCTAATAACTGAATTGAGTGAATACACTTCAGTTAATACGGTTACTGATGCCAATGGCGTGATGACGGTGATGATAGGCAGTGGATCGACGTTAGTTGCTGGTATTACCCCGTTATCCTTGTCAATTGAGGCAGGTGATCCTGATCCAATGCAAACCTCATTACAGTTGAGTAGTGCTAATGGCCAGGTAGAAATCAATAAAAATACTATTGGTGGAGCACTTGGAGCGAAATTTGAATTTCGTGATGAGCATTTGAGCAAGATCCGTAATGAAGTTAATCGCTTAGCAATGGCGATTTCACAGACGTTAAATAAAAGCCAATCTGAAGGCTTAGACCTTAATCAGCAGCAGGGACTCAATGTATTTACCGATATTAATAGCGCAGGATTAATGCAGAGCCGGGTGAGTAATTTCAGTGATAATACAGGTACGGTTTCAGCTAGTGTTAATATTACCGATGTTTCTTTAGTGCCAACGGATGAGTTTCAAGTGGAATGGGATGGCGCTAACTATGTCATGACTAATATGACTGACAATAGCACACAAACTTTAGTATTAACGCCACCAAATACTTATGACACAGGTATGGGCTTTTCATTTGTTATTGATTCTGGTGCTCCAGCTGCGGGCGATAAATTTTTGGTTCGTCCTACAGAAAATAGTGCAGCTTTAATGCAAGTTACCTTAAAAGATGCGGATGGTATTGCAGCCAGTACGCCAGTTGAAGTGAAAGCGTCGGAAGATAACGTCAGTTCAGGCGCGTTGAATATTATTGCTATGAATGATCCTGTGGCAGCGCGCAACTTTGTAAATGTTACTAACAGTGGCCTAACTGTTGATGTCTATCAAAATGGTGCTAACTATGATTACCGTATTTATGATGCGGGTGTCACGCCACCTAATCCGCCTTCTACTGCTGGTGCGATAACATCAGGCAGTTTTGCACCTGGTGCTACTGCGGTCATTGACTTACCTCCTGCGCCAGCAACAATGGCGTTTCAGATAGAGATCAGTGGCGACCCAGTAGGACAAGGAGCATTGGCACCTGAAGTATTTGAAATTAAAGATGCTTTTGGTATAGGTAATGGTAACAATGCTGGCTTAATGGCGTTAACCCAGGAGAAAGGGATTTTAAATAATGGCAAGGAAACTTTTAGCCAAAGTCTGGGGATTTCAACGGCGCGTGTTGGCTCTGATGCTAAGTCAGCTGAGTTAGTGGCTGATACCGCCGATGCACTTTTTACTCAGGCCTATAACCGAAATCAAGAAACTTCTGGAGTCAATTTAGACGAAGAGGCGGCGAATATGTTGAAATTTCAGCAAGCTTATCAGGCATCTTCGCGGATCATTTCTGTTGCTAATGAAATTTTCGATACCTTGTTGGCGGCAGTGTAGCAGGAGTAAATGATGAGAGTTTCAACCGCACAATTTTATTATCAAAATAGCCAACGATTAAGTGAGAAACAATCGGGCGTTAATGATCAAATGAAGTATATCTCTAGTGGTAAGCGAGTACTTACTGCTAAAGATGATGCCGTTTCTTATGGTACATTAGTTGGTTATAAAGATGAATTGGCAAATATTGAAAAGTACCAAAAAAATATTATCCAGGCAGAAAACCGTAATCAATTGCAGGAAAATTCATTTGCTAATGCAGAATTATTAATGCAGCAATTAAAACAGCTTTTTATTCAGGCAAACAATGGCACGTTATCCGACAGTGACTTATCTTCTTTAGCAGACTTAGGTGAAGATATTCAAAGTCAAATGCTTGATATTGCTAATGCAAAAGATGAAACGGGTGGTTATGTTTTTGCTGGGTATCAAATTGATAAAAAGCCATTTAACTTACAACCTGACAATAGCGTGACATATGTAGGGGATAATGGGAAAAGAGAACTACAAATAGCTAAAAGTATTTTGGTCGAAACCAATCAACCAGGTGATGAAGCTTTTCAACAGGTTGATAATCCGATTGGCGATTTTTCTGCGACATATGTCAATAATAACTCAGGTATTTCAGTAGGGCGTGCGGTTGTGGCTACTCCAAGTGCTTATGATCCGTTAACTAATCCACCTGATTACAAATTTGTCTTTACTTCTGCTACCGATTTAACTGTTACCGATGGTGGTGGTGCGACTGTTTTTACTACTGCTGCATATGTTCCTGGGCAAACTGTTGCCTTTAATGGTGTGGAAGTTCAAATTAGTGGCAATCCGTTGCCGGGAGATGAATTTGATTTAACTCCCGATGATAGTGTCGGCATTTTTGAAACTATTAAATCAGCGATAGATTGGATGAATGTTGGGGCTTCACCCGTAAATAGCCAACTGCACCAAGTAGATTATGGTGAAATTTTAGATCAGATTGAGGCAGGTTTAAACCATATCACCACTCAGCGTACTGAATCTGGAGTGCGACTGAAGATGATTGAAACTCAAAAAAATAATCATTTAGATTCAGAGCTTTACCTCTCACAGGGGCAATCACAAATAGAAGATTTGGATTTTGCGAAAGCAATCGCAGCCTTTGAACAATCACAAGTTGCGTTACAAGCAGCACAGCAAACGTTTATTCAAATAAAGGGATTATCTTTATTCAATTATATTTAAATCAATACTTGGCATAAATAGTGCTTTAAATAAATTGTGTCAAAAATTAATGTGTAATGTGGTTCCTATTTAATGTTGTTATCAGCACAGAACCACTACCTAAACTTAGGAGATGATAGCAATGGCTTTAGTAGTTAATAGTAATATTTCATCATTAAATGCCCAACGTCAGTTGCAGCGTTCGACCAATGATCTTGGAACGTCTTATGAAAGACTTTCATCTGGTAAGCGTATTAACAGCGCAAAAGATGATGCGGCAGGTTTACAAATTTCAAGTCGATTAACTTCCCAGGTAAACGGACTTAATCAGGCGTCACGAAACGCAAATGATGCAATCTCACTTGCACAAACAGCAGAGGGGGCATTAGACGAATACACTAATATGATTCAGCGTATGCGTACCTTGGCAGTTCAGTCATCAAATGGTTCAAATACTGATGCTGACCGCATAGCGCTTAACGCTGAATTTACCGAACTAGAATTAGAACTTGTAAGAATAGCAAGCTCAACCAGTTTTGGTGGGGTTACTTTGTTAGATAGTACTTATTCTGCTAACTTCCAAATTGGAGCTGATGCCGGTCAAACGATTTCTATCTCAATTCCTGCAAACTTTGGAACTATTGTTGGTACCGCAGAAACGATAACTGACTTTGCTGGTGCTCAAGCGGCGATTGACAAAATGGATAGTGCGTTGGCAACAGTGAACAGTACAAGAGCTGATTTAGGTGCCAAGCAAAACCGCTTTAGCTCGGTTATTCGTAGTAATGATAATACCGCACAAAATGTTTCAGCATCTCGCTCTCGTATACAAGATGCCGATTATGCGAAAGAGTCTGCAATACTAGCCCGTAATTCGGTATTGCAACAGGCATCAAGTTCAATGTTAGCTCAGGCTAACCAACAACCACAAATTGCACTTTCATTATTGCAATAATGTGCAGCTATTGAGAATAAAAAAACGGCAAATTATTGCCGTTTTTTTATATTTAATGGAAAATTTACACTATTAATATTATTAGGGATGAAAAAATATAAATAACAAAATGATTTAATTTCAATGTGTTGTGTTGTCTGTGAGTGATTTTTATTAAATTTTTTCTAAAAAGTTTAAAGTTATTTTTTTTATGTCCGATAAAGGTTGTAAGAGGCAAATAGACAAAACGTTAAGCCTCTACCATTAATTAACTAAATGGGTGGCTTAACCCGGAGGCTTTTATCATGGCATTAGTAGTAAATAGTAATATCTCATCAATTAACTCACAACGTCAGCTTGCTCGTTCTACAAATGAATTAGGTACTTCATATGAAAGACTATCATCAGGTAAGCGTATTAATAGCGCCAAGGATGATGCAGCTGGTTTACAAATTTCAAGCCGTTTAACTTCTCAGATTAATGGCTTAAATCAGGCTTCACGTAATGCAAATGATGCTATCTCATTAGCGCAAACTGCAGAAGGGGCGTTAGATGAATATACCAACACCATCCAGCGTATGCGTACCTTGGCTGTACAATCATCTAATGGTTCAAATACAGATGCTGACCGTCAAGCATTAGATGCTGAATTTTCTGAACTAGAATTGGAATTAGTAAGAATTGCCAGCCAAACGAGTTTTGGTGGTGTTAGCTTATTAGATAGTACTTATTCAGCAAACTTCCAGGTTGGTGCTGATTCAGGGCAAACTATCTCAATTAGTATTGGAACTAACTTTGCAACGCTTGTTGCCGCGGCTGAAACCATTACTGATTTTGCTGGCGCTCAAGGGGCGATTGACAAAATGGATAGTGCTTTAGCGGCAGTAAACAGTGTTCGTGCTGACTTAGGTGCTAAGCAAAACCGTTTTGGTTCAGTAATCCGCAGTAATGATAATACCGCGCAAAATGTATCAGCTTCACGTTCACGTATTGAAGATACAGATTACGCGAAAGAGTCTGCTACACTAGCTCGTAACTCAGTGTTGCAACAAGCGGCAAGTTCAATGTTAGCCCAGGCTAATCAACAACCACAAATCGCATTATCGTTACTATAATAGTAGTTGATAATGGACTTACTAAAATGGCACTCCATCTTAGGGGTGTCATTTTAGGTTAAAGTCATCACAATTTCGGAGGTGTTTATGGCAGTTAAAGTATCAAACGATCTTAATAGCAACGCCGTAAGTGTTAACCCTTTAAGTTTAGCAACTAAAGAACAACAACCAACGGGTGATGTAGATGATAAGTTGGTTGAATTGAAAGAAAAAGTTGATGAACCAGAAAAATCGCAGTTAACAGCTGAAGAAGAAGTGAAAGAGTTAGAAGAAGCTGTTGCAGTCATCGCTGATTTTATCAACATGCCAATGAAAAATATCAACTTTGCTAAGGATGATGGTTCAGATAAAACAGTAATTAAAGTATTTGATTCAGATAGTAAGGAGTTAATTAAACAATTTCCTTCTGATGAAGTACTGGAAATTGCTAAGCGAATAGTTGAATTGCGTCAAGATATTGGTAAAAGAACTGGTATACTTCTTGATGAAAGGGTTTAATTTGTATTATTAATTGGAGGCCAATATGGCTACTATTACCGCGCTCGGAATAGGATCAGGTTTAGATCTTGAAGGAATTGTCGAAGCATATGTTAATTCTGTTGCAATTCCGGAAGAGATACGTCTCCAAGAAAAAGAAGAAAGACTAGGTTTAGAGTTATCAGGAGTAGGAAGCTTTAAATCTGCTTTAAGTAGCTTTGATGATATTTTATCCCGCCTTGCCGAAGACGATGCTTTTAGTAAGCAAATTCTAACTTCTTCAAGTTCTGCTGTTGAGGTAACCAGTAATGGTTTTGCCAGTAATGGTAGCTTCAGTATTGATGTAGAACAACTTGCCCAAAGTAATAAATATAATTCTACTGTATTTGCCGGTGGTTCCTCTTCAACAGTAGGTTCCGGTAATTTAACTTTTGGTAATGGTACCGATAGTTTCGTTGTTGCTATCGATGCTGCCGATTCCCTTTCAGATATCCGCGATAAAATTAACTCAGCTAGTGATAATTTTGGTGTAAACGTTAATATTGTAAACGGTGATACCGGTTCATTTCTGGTTTTTGGTAATGAAAACACAGGTGTTGATAATCGGCTAACTATTTCAACCGATGATGCAAGCTTAGATAATATTTCAACCAACAATACTGAGGTTCAGTTAGCTCAGGACGCTAAAATCATTATTGATGGAACCACAACTGCGTACAGTGGTACCAATGAGTTTAAAAATATTATTGAAGACTTAACTATTAACGTAAGTGAAAAAACAGTTGCAGGATCGCCTGCTACAATTACTATTGAACAAGATGTTGAGTCAGGCGAGGAACTAATTGATGAATTTATTAAAGGCTATAATGCCGTTTTTGATAGCTTAACTGGGCTAGGAGCGCCTGAACAAGGTCGTTTGGCATTCGATCCAAATGTTCGACAAGTAAAGCAAGGCTTGGCGAATATGGTGATTGAGAGTATTAGTGGTTTAACAGGCTCAATTGATAGCTTGCGTGATATTGGGCTTGAAGTTAATAAAGATGGTTATTTAGAAAAGTCGACCTTTAGTTCACCTAATATCCCTACGGGTAGCGAGCGATTAAATAACGCTCTTTCTACTCAGTTAGAGGATGTGGCTGAATTTTTTAGTTCAAGTAATGGTTTAGCACAGCAGATGTCAGATTATCTCGGCACTTTTATTGATAGTGACGGAGTTTTGACACAGAGGCAAACAAGTTTAAATGAACAAATTAGTGAAATTCCAGATGAATGGCAAGCGTTGGAAGATAAATTACGTAACTATGAAAGTACATTGCGCTCGCAGTTTACTTATCTTGACTCTGTTGTTTCACAGTTTAATGCAACAAGTGCATTCCTGACATCATCACTGGCCAATATCAATGGCAGTGGAGGAAAGGAGTAAGCTAAAGTTACCATTTTATTAGCTTATTAACAAAAAACTCCCTAGGATGGTATGCTTTATGCTTGTTCTTAAATGAGTTCTATAGGAGTTATCATGAGAAAAAATTTACAATCTTATAAACAAGTGGATATTAAATCTTCTTTACTGTCTGCAGATCCCCATACAGTTATTTCTATGCTTTTCAATGGTATTTTTGATGCGTTAGCTATTGCCAAAGGTAGTATTGATCGTAAGGACTATGAAACTAAATCTGTTTCAATATCAAAAGCGATCAGTATTCTTAGATCATTACAAGATTCGTTAGATTTTGAAAGCCAACCGGATATTTCTAAGAATTTTAATGAATTTTATGAAGTTTGTATTGATAGGCTGATTGATGCTAGCACAACTTTAAATGTTGAAACTATTGATGAAGTCGTTGGGTTACTTCGCTCAGTTGCAGACGCGTGGCGAGATATACCTCAGGATGCTAAAGAAGAAGGCTTAGAAAAGCTTAAACAGAAATAAGAGGCGTAATCGGGTTTTAATGAATCAAGCTTTGATTGAAAAAATTAAAAAATTAACGCTTGATATTGACAAGCTTGTCCAAGAAGGAGATATCTTTTCTTGTGAAGGTTTGTTAATAGAGAGGCAGCAACTTCTTGAACAATTGTTTGCGGAGTTTAGTGCTATACCTGAGCCGAAAGTTGAACAAACAAAAACAATAGAAGCACTTTTTACCTGGATAAAGAATACGGATGATTTAGCGTTACAAAAAGTTGTTGAAGAGAAGCAGCTTATTGGAGAAAAAGTGTTATCCAAAAATAAAGCTAATAAAGCGATAAAATTATATCGAAGTATAGAATGATGAACGATGAGCTAGGTAAACAAAAATTATTAGATAAGTATCAACAGTTAGAACAACAATTAAAACGAATTAAATTAAATTTTACTAGCTTTGCAGAGCAAGAAAGTGCTTTACAACAAGAAGCGAATAAAATGTCTTTGCTCGTTTCTCCTGAAGAAGAGCTACTTGCTCGTTATCAAGTTAATTTAGAAGCATTTAAAAATTATTATCCTGATATTTATAACTTTTACCTAGATTTTGAACCGAAAAAGTATGCACTGAATATACAGGATGGTTTTGTAAATGCTGTTGATGTAAAGGCCGCTCGTAATTTTTATGAATATCCTGCCTTTTTAACGACTAAATTACAGTTTGATCAATTTTTACATTCAGATATGTTAAAAAAGTTTCATTTCAATGAGTCAGTTGAAAATGAAGCTAAATTTTCTCATGTTGATTGTCTTGATAACATCCAAGCGCTCAATCACCCTAAAAAACAGCCATTTTCTTTTGATAAAAGAAAACATTTGTGTTCTATGATAATTTTTGGTGTAGCTGCTGGCTATCATCTAGAAATGATTGCACAAAAATTTGTTTCTCAATGCCTTTATATTATCGAACCAGATATAGAACTTTTCTATTTATCTTTGTTCTGTATAAATTGGCAACATATTTTGGAAACAATAGATAAAAAGAACGGTAGAATTTATATCTCTATTGGCGAGCAAAAAGACACCTTTTTTGATGAATGTATGGATATGTCAGCAATTAGTGGACGTTATCAAATGTCGCATATTGCAGGATATATTCACTATATATCGGACGAAATGGATGAAATTATAAAAGAGTTTAATCGCCGTTATTTTGAAATGGGCCAAGGTTGGGGTTTTTTTGACGATGGTGTGATTGCTATAGCGCATATGTTAGGAAACTTTAAAGACAATGTGCCGATTATAAGTAAGGATGCTCAGTTTAAAACGAATTGCCAGGAAAAACCGGTATTTATAGTGGGTAATGGACCTTCATTGGATGATTTAATTGGTTTAATTGAATCATATCAAGATAAGGCTATTATTATCAGCTGTGGTAGTGCGTTAAGCGCACTATATGAATATGGTATTAAACCAGATTTTCATTGTGAACAAGAACGAACTTTTCCTGTTGCTGAAAAAATTGATCATTATTGTCCTAAGGAATTTTTAGAAAACATTATTTTATTTGCTCCGATGAATGTTCATCCCGAGGTCTTTAATAAGTTTGAGCGAAAATTTATGGCGGCTAAAAGTAACGAACCGTCTACTGCAATGTTGATGGCAACTGAGTCTGCTCAAAAGTACTATGATGCTTATCTTTATATTAACCCTACTGTCGCGAATACTGCGTTATGTTTAGGTTATGCTCTTGGTTTTAAAGAGTTTTATTTTATGGGGGTAGACTTAGGGCATAAACGTGGGGGCAGTCATCATAGTATTAATAGTCTTTATTATTCAAAAGACAATGAAGATAAAGGGTTGTATAAAATTGCGGAAGGAAAAGAAACTGAACTAGATGGAAATCTAGGTGGTAAATTTATCTGTGACGATTTCTTTTATACCTCAAATCTTTCGTTAAGCAGAATGATCATGTCTAATGAAGATCTTAATTGCTTTAATCTTAGCGATGGTTCCTTAATTAAAGGTGCAAGACCTCTTTTACCAGAAGAGTTTTCGCAGCAATTTTCAAAACTTTCAGCTTTTAATAAACCTGAGTTGGTTCAAGATGTTTTTGAAACAGCGACTATTGATGATAATCATCAGTTGTATCAAGAGCTAGTGAATAACTTGGCGTTTGATGACTTTGATGAAATTTGTCAGCAGCTAATATTGTTATCACAAAAGCCCATTGAAACATTTGATGATGCGATAAATTATCTGATGGATAATACTAAGGTACTAAGAGCTTCTAAAGGGCATGTGCATGACCTTCTTGTAGGTACCTTGATGCATGTACAAGTAACGCTAAATCATTTGCTTTATGGTGGAAAGTCAGAAGAAGATGGCTTAGCTGTTTTTAAACAAGGGATAAGTTATTTTAATGACTTTTTAGCAATTGCCCCTCAATATTATCGTGAAAATGCTTTAACTAGTCATTATTCAGACTCTAAATGGATCCGAAAATTAGCAGAGAGCTCTAAATAATCGTATGTGATTCATTAAGTTTTATAGTAATGAATCACATAAATTTACATCGTAATTACTTTTTTTGTGCTACAAAAACATGCCAGTGGTAGTTTAAGCCAAACCAATCCATGTGGATATCTGCAAAACAAAAGTTTTCAAAATGTGAGGAAAATTCTTCTTGGATTTCTTGTTGACTTGAAAAACACCTCATTATTTCTCCATTACGCTGATTAAAAAAATCATTTTTAATCACCTTATAGCCAGATATCTCACTGTCTTGGCTTTTGTCAAAAATAAAGCTAGTGGCTTTGGGAATTGAGCAAATAATCCATCCACCTTTTTTAATTACTCGCGCAAGCTCGTTTACATGTTGAGGAAAGCTTGTCTGTTCATGTGACATATAATAGCAACTGTTCCAGCTCAATAAAAAATCAGAAAAGTTCTCATCAAATGGAAGGTTTGAATTTGATCCAACAAGCAAGTTTGTTTTAATGTTTAGAGCTTGTAAGTTACTTGATACAGACTCTACTATTTCTTCTGATATTTCAACACCATAAGACTCCATACTTAGCGCTGAAAATAATGATAAGTGACGACCATCACCACAACCAACATCTATAATAGACTGACCCGCCTTAGGTTTTGGCATTTTTAACTGTGGAAATTCGCCTTTAAAAATTCTAATGACCCCCTCAGCAGGGTAGGCAATTTCAATGTTGTTATTATATAGCTCATTCCAATTTTGTGCTGCAGAATAAGTCATAGTTATACCTCTATTTAAGTATCTGTCTTCTTTTTAATAATGTGATGGCTTAAGAGTGTTTGGCATATCTGGTCAACGTCCCAAATGGGTAAGTTTAATTGATCTGCTATCTCTAATAAATCTGCTTCACCATCACAATAGGTGATGGTATCCATCATGTTTTTAACTTCTAAGTCTAAAGATTTTGTGCTTGTGGTTGGGTACAAATCTCGTCGACCCATTTGAGGTTCGCAAAGAATACTGGTTACATATTTTTCGTTTATTTCTATTGCTAATATAGCATGCTTGATTGTGTTATACCCGCCATGTAGACCTTCTTTTGAAATCAACGAAAGGTTATCTAAAGACGTATGATATTCAGGGTAGCAACCATATTTACTTCTCATTACTGAACAAATAGGTAAGTCGATGCCCGGGCTACAGTATTGTCTTTCATCACTTCCTCTATCTAAAAAACTATAACGGTCAAAACATTCAACCTGGTGGTTGAGAGTGTGTATGGCAGCTCGATCAGCGAGAGTATTTCCTTTACGAGATGGCAAATAAGAATATGCTCTATCATCACCAACACAGGTAATATTAAAACCAGCAACAATATTTTTTTTCATCTTGGCTAAGTTTTTACTTAAATATGCAATTGAGCCAATTGTTTCAGGAATAAAAATGATACGATAAGTGTATTTACGATTACTCAATGCTTTTATCCATTGAGCTAAAAATGTTGTCACTGCTGGTCCAGATAATTCGTTATTTGCCATTGATGGGTGACATATATAAGTTGATAAAAATATCTCTTCAGATGTCTCACCAGGTATAATTAATTCTCCATAAGTTAGTGAACCATTAGTGAGATTACTATCGATATATACATGATATATACCATCGGTTAGCTCTTTTCTTTGACTCTCAGTCAAACAGAAACCCCATTGCTCTTTATAATATGAAGTAATATAGGGAATCGCATTGGGTTGTTCTGGTAATGAAAAAAGGTGAGGTTGCAAAGCTTCCAAAGTGATTTTTTGATTTACTGGGGTTGAGTAACCGACTACATGTAGATTACTTTGCTTGAAGCTTATTATTTTGTTACCGTTAGGGTCTATAACATACGCATCATTAATGTTCCATTCCTTGGGTATTTGCCAATCGAAACATTGTGTTCCTGTCGGTACTTCGTGTATTGATAATTCAGGAAGATACTCTTTTAGTATTGACAGCGTTTCTCTTACTCCGTTGCCTGTGATGCTACGGCAGATAGGATAAAGCCTTTGACAAAGTTGAAAAATTTCCTGACCAATATCTAGCATAATAATCCTATGTTGTTTTTTGTAATAATAGGTTGGGAGATGATTTTATGTTTTGTTTTATAAGCTCAAAGGTATCTTTAGCTGAAATTGCACCAATCATTCCTCTTCCCACGTTACATTTTTTATATTTTAGTGTGTTAACTGCTAGAGAGTTAAATTTTTCAAAGTTGGCTTCGCTATTTTTTAATTCTAAGTCTCTTACCCATATTATTGACTTTTTATTAAAAATCTTGCCTTGTTGAATAACCATTCCTTCGAAGGTTTTATCGTACCTGTAAGGAACCTTTAGGCATCTTTCTACATAGTGAATAAAAGTTGAACCAGCGTCAAAATTGAAATTACAGATAATACCATTTGCTTTGTAAAATCGATCAAAAAATGAGTCTTCGCCATAACTGTTTTGAGGCAAATTTTGCGTTAATTCCATTGCCTTTTGTCCAATTGCAGCCACCGAAATGTTAGCATCTAAAGAGCGGCATGCACCTGGATGTTTTCTAAGCATTTCAGTGAAAAAACCGCAAGTAGAAGGAGTGTTATCAACATCGAAAGGTAGTCCATTTGAGTGTGAATAGGTAAATGTTGGTACGACTAATGTTCCTTCTGCTCCTATTACATCAAATACCCCATCAAGCAAGGTATTAAAGATGTTTTCGTGTGAACGCAGCCCTTTTGGAATGCCAAAAAAGCCAACGTTACTATGTGAAAATAGAATATCACCTTTGGAAATACCTATATTTTTTAACGCATTAGAAATATCTTGTTGGGTATAATCATGCATTTTATATATTCATAATGTCGTTTTTTATGTATTTATCGTTGAAAAGATGATTTCAGAAAGACCTTGTATGGTTGCAAAGCGTCTATCCTGAAAGTGCTCTTCAGTTAAAGTGATGTCAAACTCAAGTTCAATGTCGTTTATTAAAAAAATGACATCCATTGAATCAATAAAACCTGACTCAAAATAATTCATCGTTAGATAGTCAGCTGGTAATTCAACTTTAGTGGCAAAGTAATCTGTGAGCCATTGAATAACTTTATCCACAGTCAATATCCTCAATAACAAAGCAGCGAGCCGGTGCTCCATCTCCATTTTCAATTTTTAGTGGTGCAACATATAGAGAAACTTCTGGTTGAACTATTTTGTCCAAGTCTATTAAATACTCAACAATAATGACGCCAGCTCCAAGTAATATTTTGTGGTTAGGTGCGTCTTTGGGGGCCATTCTGTGATTTTTTGGATTGTCTGGCTGAGGAGTGTCTAACGCTATGAGTTTACATCCTTGCATGACTAACCATTGACATGCATCTTCAGATAGATAAGGGTGGTCAGAATAGTAAGCGTTAGTACCAAGTCTTTTATGCCAATCAAAGCGAAATATTAATTTTTCAATAGTACGGTTATTAACTTTTTCTTTTAGCATTTCCTTTGATATTTCTACAAAGTCATCAAGTTCAGAAAAGTCTAAAACAGCGGCTTTGCCGATAAGCCTATCCATGTCTATTTGCTCTACTGTTTCCCCCTCAGGAATAAAATGGCGAGGAGCATCTATGTGTGTACCCGTGTGCGTACCTAGAGTGAGCTTTCTCGTCTCTCGATTTTCTATACCATGGCGTCCTAATTGGGTAATTTCTACAAATGGGTGCCAGTGGGCAGCAAATGTTTGCATGCCTTCCTTTATTGTCATGGTTAAATCTATTATTTTACTCATCTTGTACCTCTATAAATTCACAATAAGCTCCTGTTGGAGTTTTTGCGATGAATATAGTTAATGTTTTATTGTTGATGTTTACGGTAAAAAGCTCCGTAACTTGATTACCATTTCTTACCATCTTTTCACGAAAACCTGCCACATCTTTTGATAAAAAAGCAATACAAGTGAGACCTTTAGAATCTAAATATGAAGGCGGTAAAAATTCATTATATTCTAATGTAAGTTCCATATTCCAGTTACTAATAGGTCTGACTAACTTTAATGTCTTGTCGAATTTAAATCCCAATTGATTTACCCAAAAATCTACTTCTGCTTTTATATCATTGGTGAACAGGCTTAATTTTTTATCAACAAGTAGGAATCTTCCAACTCCTTTAGGGATGATGTTGTCACTATATTGAATATCTTCAAATTGGTAAGGGTGACTATTGAAAAGTGTTAATGTGTGAATTTTACTGTTGCTATTCATCCACAGAAGCTTGTTACTAGGGTTAGTGATAGTTTCTCTAAAAATAACTTCAGCGTTAGGTGTGTTGGAATTAACACTAATAATATGTGAAATGCCTAATATCATAAAACACCGTCTGTTAGCTTTTCTTTAAGAAGTTGTTTTTGGATTTTGCCAGTGCTGGATTTTGGTAAAGCCGATATACTTATGAATTTTTTTGGGACGGCCTCTTTGATTAAATGATGCTCGCAGTGTTTTATAACCTGTTGTTTATCAATGGGGTTGTTAGATACAATAAACGCTACGGCAATCTCTCCCCAAAGTTCGTTATGCTCACCGATAACTGCGACCTCTTGAACCCCTTTAATATTATAGATAGTTTCTTCAATGGCTCTTACACTAAGGTTTTTACCACCACTGATGATAATGTCTTTTTTTCTACCCGTAATATATAGGTATCCATCTTCATCAACCTTGCCTATATCACCGGTTTCAAATAATGCTGACATGTTATTTTCGGATAATTCTTCATCAGTAATAATTTGGGTGTAAATGGTATTGGACTTTATATAAATTAATCCTTCATCATTTTCATCTAATGTCGTTGAAATAGGGGAAATACGCACAGTGTTATTTGCTAACAACTTACCGACAGAGCCTTTTTTTTCTTTTGTGTATTTACTATTGGTACTGATAAATAAAATCTCAGTCATACCATAGCTTTCATAGCAATTCACACCGAAAATTTGCTCAAATTTATTTTTTACAGCTAACGGTAGTGGAGCTGTACCGACAAATGTATTTGAAATATTGTCGTTTATCCAAGCTTTGGTTTCTTGAGATGCGCCTAATCTATTTAAAAGCATCAGCATTGTTGGAGTTAACCAAAGAGTATTTCCTGATAATTGTATTGCACTTTTCCAAAACGTTAAGGCGGTTAGCGCATTAAATTGTGGGCAAATTACTACACAGCCTCCGGTAAGTAATGGGCAGAGAATAGTATTTAGAAAACCTGCCATATATCCCATGGGTAAGCAATGTATCATCCGACAAGTCTGATTAATTCCTGTTGCCTCATTGAATTCTTCAGCACTAGTTAGTAAGGAATTTATGTGATGGCATATCCCTTTAGGTTTTGATGTAGTACCTGAAGTAAATGCTATTAAGTAAGTTTTTGATATCACTGGAGAGATATTTATTTCGCTGGTGGTTCTTGAAGGCGCAGCTTTGATATGTAATTTAGGTTTTGTGATATCAATAATATATTCTTTGTCCCTATCAGGAAGTTCTGAATTTACAGGGACAATTGTATAGCCACCCCATAAAGCCGCTAAGTAGCAAAGAATAAAATCTAGGCTATTCTCTAGTTCTACGGCAATGATATCATTTGGTTTAAGGCCTTGTTGTCGCCATTGAATAACTAAGCCGTTAACTAGCTTTGTTAATTGAGCATAACAAAGAGTTTCAGTGTCACTTTGGATAGCTATATTTTGGTTATTATGAGAAAAATGCTTGGAGAGCTTTTCAATCATTAATACTCTCCCTGCTCATTAATTGCATAGTGCTGATAAAGTGGCTGCCACTTGGATGTAGAATCTTGCTTTTGTAATAAGGAAGCTACTTTCTCCACTAATGGTTTAGGAGCATTTAATTGGTCATGTTGGCATACGGCAATAATCAATCTTCTTGGGTCAACACGGTATTTTTTGGCTACATCGGTAATTATTGGCATATAACTGGAGTGAAATTGCCCTAAGCCAGAGGTAATATCAATTGAAGATAACCCTCTTTTTTGAATAAGGGGTTTAATATGTTTTTCTCCTATTGTCATTAGTTCAATGGGATCTATGTCGAGTAGTATGCCTTTACGCATTAAAGCGCAAATAAAATGTTCAGTGGCTGTATTACCTGCGCTGCGACCAAAGCCTTGAAGTGATGTATCAATCAACTCGACTCCATTTTCTTGTGCAATTAAGCTGTTTGCCATTCCCAAACCTAGGTTGTTATGACCATGGAAACCTAGCTTTATATTTGGAAACTTACCTTTTATTATATGAATATAATTTTTTAATTCTTGTGGTAACATGCCTCCAGCAGAATCAACTATATATATAAAATCACTGCCTTTTTCTGATGCATCGTGTGCTATTTCTGCAAAATCACTTGGCTCAGAAGTATAAGATTTCATAAAGTTAGAGCATACTGTCATTCCTAATGCTTTAGCTTTTTCAATAAAAGGGTACGCTTTTTTATAGTCATCAACGTTTGTCCCTATGCGAATAAAATCCATGCCATAGTCTTTCGCTATATTTAAATGAGCCAAATTTGCTATTCCAGGTATACAAAACATGCCCCATTTTGCGGAGCTAATAGCTGTGGCTGCCGCTTTCATATAATTTTCATCAGTATCAGCAGCAACTCCCAACCCTGCTTCTGAAGCACCTAAACCAATACCGTGCCCAACTTCGATTAATTTTATCCCTGATTTGTCCAAGGCGGCGGCGATAGTCACTGTATCATCATAAGAAAATTGAAAGTCAATTTCATAACTTCCATCTCTAAGTGTGCAATCTAGAATGTCTGGCTTGTTTAATTTATTTTCTGTACTGCTCATTTTTATCGCTGCCTCAGGCTAGGTGAAAATTTAGCTAATTATCTTTGTCACTAGTTTTTTCTATAAACAAATCATTAAGGTAACTCTTATCATATTGAGAATTAAAGTAGCATAATTCTATAAGGTCATTTGGGATACCATTATTATCGATATAATGTAGCTTCCTGACTCCTTCTTGGAGATAGCCAGCTTTCAAAAATGCTTTTATACTTGCAATATTTGATTTATATGAATAGGCCATAAGTTTTCTTAGCTTTAATTGTTCAAAAGCGTATTGGCTAATGAGCTTAATTGCTTTATTAGCGAAGCCCAAACCCCAGAAGTTTTTATCGCCAATGAATAAGCTTACATCTCCTATCCCATGGTGAAAATAAATAGGGCCTATTTTAATATTACCGATATGATGGCCTGTTTTTTTGAGTCTAATGGTAAATAAAAACTCTTTGTCTGAATTTATAATGTTTGTTACAAACTGGGTTATCGAAGTGATATCTTGTTTTTGAAATCGAGTTTCAAGAAATTGGTTTATTGACGAGTCGTTCAACCAATCTACGTAAGTTGAAGAAATATCATCTAATGTAATCTCTTGTAGATAAATCTCTGAGATCTGTTTGTCGATAATTTTTATCATAGTTTAATTCGCGTCAATAACATACTTCCTCACATTATTTAAGCTAAATATATGCCAGCTTGTTATCGTTTTAGGGAGTTTATTTTAATGAAATACAAAGTGACTTCAAAGCCAAAAGAAGGTCTTTTGCTACAGTTTATCAAGTAGATATTAGATGTCATGATTAATTAGCTTCCAATTAACAGCTGTGCCGGCTGAGATATTACAGTTTACAGTTTTACCTAGAATACTTTTTAAATGTTTAGGTGCTAAACCAAAACCAGGACGAATACGTTTAACATGTTTACTTGTAATTGTTTCGCCTTTTCTAATAGGTTGTACAAAATACAAGGAACGACGAAATTTTCGGTTATCAAGCTCCGCAGTTTTACATTCATAGCCTGCATGGCCTATAGCGGCATAAGCAATTTTAGTTTCTTTTACTAGCTGTTTAAATTCTATGGGATCTAAAGAGAATTCTACGTCTGGACTGGGCTCGTTTTTATTAAGTGTAAAATGTTTTTCAATTACACACGCGCCTAAAGCAATCGAGGTCACCGATACTGTTGTTTCTACGGTATGATCTGAGAGTCCAACCAATATGTCAAAGCGTTTAGCAAGATCTGGAATTGTGGCTAAATTAGCTTGTTCATATGGCGTTGGATACCCGCTAATGCAATGAAGAACGACAAGTTGTTGACAACCATTGCTTTTTGCAGTTGCAATTGCTTCATCAATTTCTTCTATGTTTGCCATCCCTGTTGACATAATTATTGGCTTGCCTGTTTGGGCTACTTTTTCAATCAATGGTAAATCTGTAATTTCAAAAGAGGCTATTTTATATGCTGGTGCATTTAACTCTTCGAGCAAATCAACAGCAGTTTCATCAAAAGGCGTCGAAAATAATGTTATGCCAACTTGTTTTGCTTTTTCAAAAATTGCTTTATGCCACTCATAAGGAGTCTCCGCCCATTTATATAGGTCATATAGAGAATAGCCATCCCATAAGCCACCAGTTATTTGAAAGTCGGGCTGATCGCTTTTAATGGTCATAGTATCTGCTGTATAGCTTTGGATTTTTATTGCATCAACACCTGTTTGAGCTGCAACTTCGATAGCTTTAAGTGCTTTTTTAATATCACCGTTATGATTAGCCGACAATTCTGCAATGATATAAGGTGGATAATTAGGGCCTATTTTTCGGCCATCTATTTCTATTTCCATAGATAGTTCTTGTCTCAATTCTGAATGTTTAAGCATATATAATATAGCATCCACTTTACGTTGAATGTTGGTACATATCTGTTGATATTTTTGTAAAGCCAGCCAATAAAAATAATTTATTGGATGGCACATTTTCTGGGTGCACCTGCGCTAAAAAATAGCTATTGGGTTTTTGCTTTATTAACGTTTTTAGTGCTAAAAGCCCAAGTTTTTTTCCTTGGAATTGTGGATCGATAATAATTGAAATCGTATGAGTAGGTTTAGTTGACTTTACCTCAATTGGTGTAGATTTATCTAAACGTATCATGCCAACAGCTTGCTGGTTGGCTAGTGTTAATATAAATAGCTCTTTATTTTTATCGAGTATACATTTATCAAACCATAAGGAATGCTCATGCCAACTTGGTGGCTTTGGGGTATTTGAATATTGACGAATACTTTCTTGACGTTGCCAAGAGAATAGTAGTTCTTTATCAAGTGCCGTTGCAGGTCTTAACGTTAGTTCTTGATTTAACCCAATGAGTATTGGCGTAACTCGCCTTGAACCATTAGCATCACAGCAAGTGAAAGCGTTTCTACTTAATTGTTGATACAGAGTATTATCATTGAGTAGTACCATTAAATTTTGATAAATACGTGTAGCATTTATTTCATCAATTAACCCCGTTGTTAAAACAGCATTTTGCTTATTTAATTCTTGGTTTAATGTTATTTGATTTTCAGCCGTGACTATTGAAAGAGTTGGTAAACCAAGACTACAACGCTCCCAAGAAACTGAACCACAACTACCAATAGCTATGTCTGCTTGATACATAAGTTCAGCAACGTTGTCAGATCCAATAATCAATTGGATATTAGTTATACCCTTAATTTTTTCATGAACACGATCAGAAAATTGAATATTACTTGGTAATATGATGGTTAAGCTGGAATTTTTTCCTTCTTTTTGTAATCGTCCAAAAGCTGATAATGTCTCAGTCACCATTTTTAATGGATCACTACCACCTAGCATAAGTAAAATGCTGGAGGTTGTTAGATTTGCCTTTTTTCTTTTTATTTGAGCTTGCTCTCGCCACAGAGAAAACTCTTCTCTAAGTAACATATACGCTTGCCCTAACATCAATAGGCAATGATTTGGCACTAGATTTTTATAACTAGTCGCTTGTCGGTTTAATGTTTGATCTAACAATATATCACAATCGTATTCACGGTTTGCGAGGTCATCAATGACCATTAGCTTTTGACAGTAAGGCCGCATTGCTTGGTGCCAATACTTATCAATTGCGTAGTGATCAACAATCAATAAATCAACTTTGTTACTTTTTATTGAAGAAGTAGTAAAGTAAGGACTAATTTGTTCTATTTCCGTGTCGAATGACTCTCCTAACCAAGTAGATGTATCTGACTTAATTATTTTTTTTCTCGGCTTTGGTAAAGGATATACTTGATAACCAGCAGCGATTATATCAGCGAAGATATGACCTGTAAGGATTCTAGAGATAAAGCAAATTTCAGCGCCACGTTCTGTTAATGCTTTGGCCAACGTTAAGCAACGCATAACATGGCCTATACCTATAACATTTGATGCATCAACACGAAAAGCTATTTTCATTATTACCTAACCTTAAACACAGGCTCAAGTAGCTTACCATGAAAAACGTGCTCAAAGTTTTCATGTTTAACCGTGCTTTTAATCAATGAAAGTACTTCTTGATAAGCGTTAAGTAGCGCATCAATGTCTTCTTTCTGATGAGCAAAATTAAGGTTATGACCACCTCCGAGCAAAATGCCTCGTGCAGCCATTTCTTGTAACAATAGTGATTTTAACTGTAGCGCAGAGTAGTTACCATAATCGGTAATATGTAAGAAAGACCAAGCTGGGTGACCAGTAACCGATAGCCATTCATTCGCATTGAGTTCATCGATAAGTTTACAAAGTTGACTTTTTAAATACTCTCCCAACTGATGGATATGTGTTAAGACGTTGTTTGTTCTCATTTTATCTATAGTGGTTTTAGCTGCAGCAAGTGAAAGCGTTTCTCCAGCAAAAGTACCTGAGAAAAAAATATCTTCCATAAAAGCCATGATATCTTTGCGGCCAGTAACTACGGACAGTGGGTAGCCGTTTGCCATACCTTTACCTAAAGTTGCAAGGTCTGGTGTCACATTAAATAGGGCTTGTGCACCACCTAAAGCAAAACGAAAGCCTGTTATGGTTTCATCAAAAATAAGTAAAGTACCATGCTGATGGCACAACTCTTTGACCTTTGCTAAAAAATTATCTTCAGGATAGGCGATATTCATCGGCTCCATGATAACAGCAGCAAGTTGTTCTGATTGCTTGGAAAATAGCTTTTCTAATGAAGCGATATTATTAAATTCAAATTTATGCGTAAGTGCTTTGGTCGCTTCTGGCACGCCTAAATCTCTAGTGGTTGAACCTATATACCAATCTTGCCAGCCGTGGTAACCACAAACAGCGACATGTTCGCGGCCTGTATAGGCTCTTGCAAGGCGAATCGCAGCAGATGTTGCATCACTGCCATTTTTGCCAAAACGTACCATTTCAGCACAAGGGACTAGTTCTACAATTAATTCAGCTAGCTCCATTTCTAGTTTATGGGGTAACGAAAAAGTGACGCCTGATTTTATTTGTTTGATAACAGCGGCATCAATATCAGGATCGCAAAAACCTAAAGAAACGGAGAGTAAGCCACTAACAAAATCAATATAAAGGTTACCGTCAACGTCCCAAGCATGACAGCCGTTAGCTCGCTCGATAAATAGTGGGGATGCGCCTTCTGGGTAGGAAAATTTACTTTTACTAAAGGTTTGTGAGCCAAGAGGAATTGTTTTTTCCGCTTGTTTAAGTAAGTCTATAGATTTTTGATATCTGTTTGCCATGGCTTTACTTCTGTTGTTTCGATATTAAGTTATCGGCTAATTGTGACTTTTTTAAACCTTCATTGCGTTTAAATTTACTGTTTATTTGATTGAGCTCAGGATGTTCTGTCAGTAATGCGAGGATGTCATTAAGGTCAAAATAAGGTTTTTTAGGGGATAAATATTGAAAAAATTGTTGAATCAACTCAAAGTCTTCTGGCTCATCAACTGTCCAGCGCAGGTGCGAGTAATCTGTAGGGTGAGTGTAGTTTTGGTAATTAAATTGTTCTGCGTGGTTTCTAAAATAGGTTGTCACATGTTCAAATTCTATCGGGCTAATGGCATTATTTCTCGCAACTTTTAGCGCTTTGGCCGTAAAAATTTCAACATCCAAACCATCGGGTAACGTAGCTGGTATGCAATTGGATGTATAGTCAGCATGAGTCGACATGTGTAAGTTAATGACTTTGTTGATAATGTTAACATCAATAACAGGGCAATCACCTGTAATTCGAATGACATGCTCACTTGGAAATTGCAAATGGGCTTGGTAGTAACGTTCGAGTACGTTACTTAAGCTTCCCCGAAAACAGTTAATTTTTAAATCAAGACAAAGTTGCTCAATAGCATCATCATCTGGTTCTATACTGGTTGCGACTATAATGTCGTTAATCGTTTTTAGTTGTTTTAATCGTGCAAGCTGGTGAGCAAGCATCGGAACACCTAAAATTGGTTTAAGCACTTTGCCTGGTAAGCGCGTCGAGCTCATACGTGCTTGTAAAATAATATTGATACTCATTTTAACTGGTTGACCAATAGCTAGGGTTAATTAAATTTAGTTGGTTCGTGGCAATTGATGCAAGTTGTTTGTTGCTATTTTCGCTTAAAGGGGAGCTTTTTAACTCTTTAATTGTTTTGGTTATTTCTTTTAGTTGATTAAGCTCAGTGATTCCGACAACCCAGTAATCAATAGCTTTTTGCATCATAGCAAAACTTAAGCAAGCCTCTATGGGGCTATATTGATGTTGCTGACAATACAGGTAGAAACGTTCTAATTCATACTGAAACTGATGGAAATAGAGGGGTAAAGACTCTCTATTCATTAAAAGTAAGCCTTGTAGAAAAAGTGAACGGGCGTGTACTTCAATGTTGTATTTTTCAAGTTTTTGTTGAATGGGGGTGGCAAGAAAACGTTGATCGAGAATATTACATGGGACTTGCACTAAATCTACGTTGAAATTTTCTAAAATTGTCAGTAGCTGCTCCGGGTTGTAGACTGAAACTCCAATTTTATGACAAAACCCTAATGTTTTTAAATTTAACAGTTTTTGGTAATTTTGCTTTGCATCTTTGCCTGTTAGTTCATCTGCATTGTGTAGGAGTAAGCCGTATAATGAAGGGCTGTTTAGTCGCTGACAGCTCTGCTTGACTTGGTCTGTGAGTTCTTTATCAGTTAGGTCAGTAACAGATAACTTACTAATTATATTAAAGTATTCAGGATGTTGAATGTTTTTGCCAAGTACATGCTCACTATTGCCATAAGCTATCGCTGTATCTAGCGTGTGAATACCTTGTTGTAGAGCATACGCTAAAATTGCTTTTACTGCTGATTGCTCTACTTTGCCTTGTTGATTTGAAATCCCGTAATCTAGACCAAACTGTGCAGTTCCTAGGGCTAATTGCATACTAATTCTCTAGTAAGGCTAGTAAGGTATCGATAACATATTGCTGTTCTTGAGAGGTCAAATCAGGGTAAAGCGGTATTGAAATTGAATTTAGGTAATATTGCTCTGCATTTGGGAAATCACCAAAAGAAAAGCCTAGTTGTTGATAATAAGGTTGCATATGAATAGGGATATAATGTACTTGTGAAAATATGCCTTTTTCCCTTAATGAAGTAAAAATTTTCTTATGTATATTGGCACAATTATAAGGGAGTTGTATAACATATAAATGATATGAAGAGTAAGTCTCTATATTCTGATACAAGCTATCTAAAACTGTTTTTGAGAAAGCTTGGTCATATGTTTTTGCTAATTCATTTCGTTTTGCAACAAAATCATCTAAACGATTTAATTGACTAATTCCTAATGCCGCCTGCAACTCAGTCATTCTATAGTTAAAGCCAAGCGTTTGTTGTTGATAGTACCAAGGGCCATGACTTGGCTCGGTAAACAGGCTAGGCTCAGTTACTATGCCATGACTTCGATATTGTCGTAAGTGTTTTGCTAGTTTGGGCTGATTAGTGAGTGCCATACCTCCTTCTGCGCTGGTAACAATTTTTACTGGATGAAAGCTAAAGACGCAAATATCACTGTATAAGCAATTGCCAACTGGAAGGTTTTGATATTTTGCACCAATAGCATGTGATGCATCTTCGATTATGGCAAAATCATACTGTTTAGCGAGTTCAGCGATAGCTTGCATATCGCAAGATTGTCCAGCTAAATGGACGGGTATCACCACTTTCGGTAAACAGTTATTTAACTTCGCAATTGCTAATTTTTTGGCGAGAGCCGTTATCGACATATTACCCGTGTTAACATCGATATCTACAAAGTCTATGTTTGCTCCACAATACAGTGCGCAATTGGCAGAGGCTACAAAAGAGATTGGTGAAGTCCAAACGTTATCTTCAGCCTTTACACCAAGTGCTAAGCACGCTATATGCAGTGCTGATGTTGCACTGTTTACAGCTACAGCCATACTAGCCTGGCAATATTGCGCTACTTTTTGTTCGAATTTAGGTACTAGCGGACCCTGAGTGAGATAATCTGAATGTAGTACTTCGATGACAGCTTCAATATCGTCACTCGAAATATTTTGTCTACCATAAGGAATAACCTTATTCATTGCTTACAAACAAGCCTCTTGGTTAAATGCTTTAATTTCATCTATAGAGAGGTAATGGTTATTTGATTTAGAGTTGTATTCAAAACCGTGAACAACGGGTTTACCCTTTTCATTTATTGCATTAACAGTAAAGTCATTACTTCGGCTGGAAAATATAATGGTTGGGGCAATAACAAAATGATCTTCATATTCGTATGTATGGTACGAATCATCTGCAGGGCACATTACTTCATGTAATTTTTCACCGGGTCTAATACCAATAATTTTATGTGGTAAATTAGGGGCAATGGCTTTTGCCAAATCTACAATATTGATTGATGGAATTTTAGGGACAAAAATCTCACCACCAAACATACGTTCGAAGTTCTTTAAAACAAAATCAACCCCTTGTTGTAAACTTATCCAGAATCGAGTCATTTCCTGATGCGTAATAGGTAAATGATCAGTGTTTTCTGTTATTAGCTTCTCAAAGAATGGCAATACAGAACCTCTAGAGCCGACAACATTTCCATAGCGAACTACGGAAAATTTAGTACGATGCCCACCAGAAATATTATTTGCGGCGACAAAAATTTTGTCTGATGCTAATTTTGTTGCTCCATATAAATTTACCGGGTTCGCCGCTTTGTCGGTAGAAAGAGCGATAACTTTTTCAACATTATTATTTAAAGCAGCATCAATGACATTTTCTGCGCCATTAATATTCGTTTTTACACACTCCATGGGATTGTATTCTGCCGCTGGTACTTGTTTCATGGCGGCAGCATGGATAATAAAGTCCACTCCTCTCATCGCCCTATTTAAGCGCTCTTTATCACGAACATCACCGATAAAATAGCGCATACAAGGTGCGTTATAGACCTGCTGCATTTCAAACTGTTTAAGTTCATCTCGAGAATAAATGATGATTTTTCGGGGACTACAGGTATTTAGTAGTGTTTCGACATATTTTTTACCAAATGAACCAGTACCACCTGTAATAAGGATACTTTTATTGTCGAACATAGATGCCATAGTACTATTCTCATCGGCTAGTGTTTGATAATTAGAAAAGCAAAAGCTGTTCCAGTTAATTTGTTTTTAAACCAATCTATTTAAATCAAGTATATAGAAAGATACTAAACTATGTAAATTATTGTTATTTAATTGACTTATTTGGCTCAATCAATAAGCAGTTTTTAACTTTTTAGGTGAATGATAATGGTTAGTTTGGTTTTTACTGTCAAACATATGACAGTAAGCGTCAAAAATTTGTTGATAAATTCCTGTTCCCAGATACAATCAAAGATAGTATCTGAAGAACTTATAGGTTTATCAAAGAATTATGCATGGCCAAAAACATATTCTTGTAGTTGATAATGACGTTGCCAGGCGTCAGCAAATGGAAACGGTATTATCTTTTATTGGTGAGCATTTTTATACTTGCGCAGAAGATGAAATTGATGAGACGTTTCAAAAATACAGCAATACGCTGACTGTTATTATTTGTGGCCAGCTGTCCGAACATTTAGTGCGTTTAGTGAAAGCTAACCCGGCTTGTCCTTTTATTTTACATGATGTATTTGATAAAAATGCTGTTGAAGATTATATCAATGTGATTGGTGAGATCTCGACGCCGCTCAACTACGCGCAATTAACAGAAATAGTGCATCATTGCCATCAATACCATAATAAGTTGCCGCATAAAAAAGGCGGCCATGCCAGTAATAAAGTATTATTTCGTTCACTAGTGGGCAGTAGTGAACCGATGCAGCACGTACGGTTTTTAATTGAGCAAGTAGCATCAACGAATGCCAATGTCTTAATCCTAGGCGAATCAGGTACGGGTAAAGAAGTTGTCGCTCGTAATATTCATAATCTATCAAACCGCAGTAAGGCACCGTTTGTACCAGTCAATTGTGGCGCAATACCACCAGATTTATTGGAAAGTGAATTATTTGGCCATGAAAAAGGCGCATTTACCGGTGCTATTTCTACTCGCAAAGGGCGTTTTGAATTAGCAGAAGGCGGGACTTTATTTCTCGATGAAATCGGTGATATGCCGCAGCCAATGCAAGTTAAGTTACTACGAGTATTGCAAGAGCGCACTTTTGAACGAATTGGTGGAGCTAAGAGTATTAAGGCTGATGTCCGCGTGATTGCCGCGACTCACCAGAACTTGGAAGAGATGATCAAAGAGGGTGGCTTTCGTGAAGATTTATATTATCGGTTAAATGTCTTTCCGATTGAAACGCCAGCTCTTCGCGAGCGAAAAGACGATATTCCGTTATTATTACAGGAGCTGATTTCACGCTTTGAACATGATCAGGGACATTCTGTTCGTTTTACCGAGCAGGCAATTGCCTCGTTGCAGGAGCACCCTTGGTCTGGGAATGTCCGCGAGTTATCAAACCTTATTGAACGAATGATCATTATGTACGGTGAACAGGTGGTCAATGTTAGCGAATTGCCACGTAAATATCGGCATATTGATGTTGAAGAGTATACACCGGAATACCCAGAAGAGTTGCAAGAGCGGGAAGCTATTAATGAGTTGTTCGCTGGATTTGACTATGACTATGAAGAAGATGACTCATTCGCAGATGATAAAAACAGTGAAGAGCAGCAGGCAAATCAGGTCGATAAATTGCCAGAGCAAGGACTCAATTTAAAAGAATATCTGGCAGATCTGGAAGTGTCTTTGATCACTCAGGCACTGGAAAAGAATGACTGGGTCGTGGCGCGTTCAGCTGAATTACTTGGTATGCGCCGTACAACACTGGTTGAAAAAATGCGTAAATATAATATGCAAAAGTCGGATTAACCTCGTCTGATGAATGGTAAAAATAGCGTAAGTTAATTGTTAAGTTTTGATAAAAAGTCAATAAAGACAATTTATTGACAACATACTTTATACATTTAACGCTTTGTAATTTATATAAAAATACTATTGGCATAAAAGCTGCTTTAACTAGATTGTTATTAGTAATCGAGTAAAGCATTATGGTTGTTGCCTATTCTAATCAATCAACAGAAAGTTCCAAATCAGCAGGCGAAAATAGTCACCTATTTCGCCAGGCAACTTTTGAGTTTATTGAACAGTCATACCGGGACAATCGTCTGGTACTCGAACAAGAATCTTATCAGGGTGAGTTGGCACTACTTCGTCAGCAATCAAACCAGTTAGAAAAGCTTATCGATGTGATGCCAACGGGTATGATAATGCTCGACGGTGATGGTGTGGTTGTTAAAATCAATAAAATAGCCAGCCAGTTACTTAATGAACCGATTTTGGGTCAGCCTTGGTATGACGTGATCCGTCGCTCGTTTAAGCCACGGGCAGATGACTGGCACGAAGTTTCCCTAAATGATGGTCGAAGAGTGAAGCTGGAAATCAGCGCATTAGTTGATCAGCCAGGGCAGCTTATTATGATCACAGATCTTACCGAAACCCGATTATTGCAAGATAAGTTAAGCCAATTACAACGTTTGTCATCGTTAGGACAAATGGTGAGTAAATTAGCACATCAAATTCGTACACCGCTCTCAGCAGCCATGCTTTATGGTGCGAACTTAAAAAGTAAAAAGTTGCAGTCACAGGAGCGTGATAATTTTCAGGAGAAACTGATGTCACGCCTTCATGATCTAGAGCAGCAAGTCAACGACATGCTGTTATTTGCTAAAAGCGGTAAGCAGCAAGTGGTTTCCCCTCTATCCGTGAATGAAATTGTCCAGTCATCAACTGATGGTTTGGAAGCGTTAGCGGCGCAAGCGGATGCAAAAATTAATATTCAAACGTGCCCGGATGATTGTCATGTGCTGGGTAATCAAAATGCGCTCACTGGAGCAATCCAAAATTTAATTCACAACAGTTTGCAAGTGATAAAGACAGGTGCGGTCATCGATATTTCCGCATATTGCCGTGATAACTTCGCCTATGTCAGTGTGAAAGACAATGGGCCAGGGATCAGTAATGAGCTGGCAGCAAAAATTTTTGAACCATTTTATACCTCTCGGGTACAAGGCACAGGTTTAGGTCTTGCTGTTGTTAAGTCGGTTGCACAAGCACATCAAGGTGATGTTTATTTGTTGAGTAAAGCGCATGAAGGCGCACATTTTTGTATCAAATTGCCGCTGCTTATGAGCGAAAAACCGTCAACTGAAGTTAAACCATCACAGGAGCATACTGATGAGTCAAAGTAAAATCTTAGTGGTTGAAGATGATGCAGGCTTACGTGAAGCCTTAATCGATACGTTGAAATTAGCGGGTTATCAATGCGTTGAAGCTGAATCTGGTGAATCGGCTTTATTGCTATTAAAAAATCAATTAGTTGATTTAGTGGTTAGCGATGTTCAGATGGGCGGTATGTCCGGGCTTAGTTTATTGAAAAGCATTAAATCGAGCTATCCCAATCTGCCGGTATTGATCATGACGGCGTACGGCACCATTGATGATGCGGTTCAGGCGATGAAAGATGGAGCTTGTAACTATATGGCGAAACCTTTTGCTCCTGAAGTCTTGCTTAACATGGTTAACCAGTATGTGCCAATGCAAACATCTGAAAGTTACGAGCCTGTGGTTGCCGATGCTCGAAGTGTTGAGTTACTAAATTTGGCGAAAAAAGTGGCGACAACCGATGCTTCTGTCATGGTACTTGGCCCGAGTGGCTCAGGCAAGGAAGTGCTGGCGCAGTATGTTCATTATCATTCTGTTCGTGCAGACAAACCTTTTGTTGCGATAAATTGTGCAGCTATTCCTGAAAATATGCTGGAAGCTACTTTATTTGGTTATGAAAAAGGGGCATTTACCGGTGCTATTCAGGCTTGTCCTGGAAAATTTGAACAAGCACAGGGCGGTACTATTTTACTCGATGAAATCACCGAAATGGACTTAGGTCTGCAGGCAAAAATTTTACGGGTATTACAAGAGCGTGAAGTAGAACGCTTGGCTGGCCGTAAAACCATCGCCTTAGATGTGCGAGTTATCGCTACTAGTAACCGTGATTTAAAAGAAGCTGTTACTGAAGGGGTTTTCCGCGAAGATTTATATTATCGCTTAAATGTCTTTCCGTTAACCTGGTTACCTTTAGCGCAGCGCCCTGATGATATTGTGCCGTTAGCGAAACATTTAATTGAACGCTTATGTCAAAAAAGTGGCGAAGCGATTCCAGAATTAACCGCGGCGGCGCGTAATAAGTTAACCACTTATCAGTGGCCGGGAAATGTGCGGGAGTTAGACAATGTTATTCAGCGAGCATTGATTTTACATAGTGAACAAAAGATTGATGCCAGTGATTTACTAATCGAAAATTTCGACACGCCAAGTGTTGCTGAAGTTGGAGGGATTGAGAGGGCAGAAGATAAGCTGGGCAGTGAACTAAAAATGCAGGAACATCAAATTATTTTAGATACGCTGCAGGCCTGTCATGGAAGCCGTAAAGCAGTGGCGGAACGTTTAGGGATCAGTCCTCGTACCTTAAGGTATAAAATTGCTAGAATGCGCGATAGCGGCATTCAAATACCAGCCTAACTATATTTTCTAATATTGATATCAGTCAACCCTAGGGTTGGCTGATTTTTCGTCATGCCTTTTATTTTTTGTCTTGTATTGTTTTTTAATTCTTATTATTCAAAGTGTTAATGTGGTGGTAAAAAATTTACTTCTTGGCACTGAGCTTGCTTTAATTACTGTATTAGTTAGTTACTCAATAAATTGACACAAGCGAGAAAGCTCATGGATATCAAAACAAACTCATTGTATGCCCAAATGCAAAGTATGCAACTTGAAGCCATGGGCAATCGTACTTCACCCGTTGAGAATAATGTCAGTCCGGTTAACTCATCTACTAATGATTTTGGTAGTATGTTGAAACAGGCAATAGGCTCGGTTAATGACGCTCAAATGGCAGCGAAAGATAAACGTAATGCCTTCGAAATGGGAGATCGTAGTGTCACATTGGCTGATACTATGGTGACCGCCGCGAAAGCTGGTATTGCTTTTGATGCTACAGTTCAGGTGCGTAATAAGTTTGTTGAAGCTTATAAAGAAATCATGAGTATGCCGGTATAAGTACCGATAATTTTATTGACGTAGTAACGCAATTATTAAGCGGAGAAGTTAAGTGGCCGATACCAGTAATACAGCATTAGCAGCCCCTGATAGCGGATCAGATCTTGTGGCCAGCGACAATGTTGACAGTCAAATCGAAGATCAAAAGTCGGGTTTTTCCTCAGCACTTGGCAATGTCGATGTACTGCGTCAGCTAACCTTGATCATGGCCTTGGCAATATGTTTAGCCATTGCTGTGTTTGTGATTTTATGGGCAAACCAGCCAGAATATCGTTATTTAACTAAGCTGCCGACCGAGCAGTTGATTAAAACCATGGATTTTCTTGACGCCAATAAGGTTGAGTATCGTCAGGAAAACAATACCATTTCGGTACCATCGGAAGAATATCAGGATATTCGTTTGTTATTAGCGCGTGAAGGTTTAACTGATGAACCTGAAGCGGGTAATGAAATCATTATGCAGGATATGGGCTTCGGAGTTAGTCAGCGTTTAGAAAGAGAACGCTTAAAGCATTCCCGTGAGCAACAATTATCCCGTACTATTGAAGAGTTAAAAACGGTGAGCAGGGCTCGGGTACTATTAGCCATTCCGCGTGACAATGTTTTTGCCAAGAGAGAGAAGAATCCATCGGCTACAGTAGTATTAACGCTACGTAAAGGGCGTCTACTTTCAGAAGAAGAAGTTGATTCTGTTGTTGATATTGTTGCTTCTGCTGTGCAAGGGTTAGATCCTAATCGCGTTACTGTAACCGATCAAAATGGTCGTTTGCTCAATTCTGGTTCACAAGATTCTATTTCATCGCGCTCACGTAAAGAATTTGAGATCGAACAAAAACGTGAAACCGAGTACATGGAGAAAATTGATAGTATTTTGATCCCAGTCGTTGGCTTAGGTAATTATACCGCGCAAGTTGACGTTACTATGGATTTCACTAACACCGAAGAAACCCAACGCCGTTATAATCCCGATTTACCTGCACTGCGCAGTGAAATGAAAGTGGAAGATACCTCGCTTGGCGGTTCTGTTGGTGGTATCCCGGGCGCGTTAACAAATCAACCGCCACTGGATTCAAACATTCCTGAAAATGCAGTTGGGGCAAATGGTCGAAAAACCATGCCGAGCCGCAAGCATTTAGAGTCGACAAAAAATTATGAATTAGATGAAGCGATCAGTTATACAAAACAACAAACTGGAGTCATTCGTCGTATTAGTGTTTCCGTCGCTCTAGATTATTTAAGTCAAACGACGCCGGCACCTGATGGTGCAGAAGATGGTCAATCTACTATAACTCAAGTACCGCGAAGCGCAGCAGAGCTAGCGAATATTCGCCGGTTACTACAAGGCAGCATAGGTTTTGACTTGCAACGTGGCGATGCGCTAGAAGTTGTCACTCTGCCATTTTCACGTGTTGAAGTGGATGATGTAGTTGAATTGCCGCTTTATCAACAACCCTGGTTTTTCAAAATGTCAAAGTTGGGGGTGGGCGGTTTAGTGATCATTATCCTAATCTTGTCTGTGGTACGTCCAATGTTGAAACGTTTAATTTACCCAGATCAAACGCCGTCAGATTATGGTGATAAATCACTGGATACTCATATTGATCTAGGTGATGAAACCATGGATATGTTAACATCAGACTTTGATGCAGGTTCCGTTGGTTTTGCGCCGGATGGTAGCTTACAGTTACCGGATCTGCACCGTGATGAAGACGTATTGAAAGCGGTTCGTGCACTCGTGGCAAATGAACCTGAATTGTCCTCGCAAGTAGTGAAAAGTTGGTTGAACGAAGATGAGTGATGAATCCCAAGAATTAGCACCAATCAAATCAGGTTTTGATGTCGATAAACTTGATGGCTCAGAAAAAGCGGCAATTTTATTGCTGAGCTTATCTGAAGAAGATGCTGCACAAATCTTAAAACATCTTGAACCTAAGCAGGTACAGCAGGTTGGGATGATCATGGCGGCGATGGAGGATTTTACTCAAGAAAAAATCACCGCTGTCCATAAGCTATTTATTAATGAAATTCAAAACTTTAGTACCATAGGTTTCCAAAGTGAAGAGTTTGTTCGTAAAGCATTAACCGCGGCATTAGGTGAAGATAAAGCGGGTAACCTTATCGATCAAATCGTTATGGGTGGTGGCGCTAAAGGCCTAGATTCCTTGAAATGGATGGACTCTAAGCAAGTGGCTAATATCATTCGTAATGAGCATCCACAGATCCAAACTATCGTCCTGTCATACTTAGAGCCGGAACAATCGGCTGAGATCATGAGTCAGTTTGCCGAGAAAACGCGCTTAGATTTAATGATGCGCATTGCTAATCTGGAAGAAGTACAACCTGCCGCACTACAAGAGTTGAATGAGATTATGGAAAAACAATTTGCCGGTCAAGCCGGGGCACAAGCAGCGAAAATGGGCGGCTTGAAAGCTGCTGCTGATATTATGAACTATCTGGATACCAATATTGAAGGTATGTTGATGGATTCTATCCGTGAACATGATGAAGAAATGAGTCAGCAAATCCAAGACTTGATGTTTGTCTTTGAAAACCTTGCCGATGTTGATGATCGTGGTATTCAGGCGATATTGCGTGAAGTGCAACAAGATGCCTTGATGAAAGCGATAAAAGGTGCCGATGATACGCTGAAAGATAAGATCATGAGCAATATGTCGAAACGAGCGGCTGAAATGATGGAAGATGATCTGGAAGCCATGGGACCTGTACGTATCAGTGAAGTGGAAGCGGCGCAAAAAGAAATTCTTTCGGTTGCGCGTCGACTTTCTGACGCAGGTGAAATTATGCTTGGTGGCGCAGGTGGCGGCGATGAGTTCTTATAAGCTCGTTAGCCTAAAATTTAGCTGATATGAAAAATTTTAACTCTGTTAATCAAACCGACAAGATAGTTAAGGTTGCTGAACAAGATGAGCTTGATGTCTGGTCTTTACCATCCGTTGAGCAGGAAATTGACGAATCTGATGTTGCGACTAATGCGTTAGGTAAAAAACCAACCTGGCGTTATGAGCCTCCCGAAGAAGTTGAAGAAGAAATCGTGCCGTTAACTGCGGATGAGATCGAACAAATTCGTCAGGCCGCTTATGATGAAGGTTTTAATCAGGGTAAAGAAGAAGGCTTTGCCACAGGGTTTGACGAAGGGAAAAAATCTGGCCATGAAGAAGGTGTGAAACTTGGCCATCAAGAAGGAGTAGAAGCCGGACTGGCGGAAGGTCAAGCGACTATTGAACAATTAGCGCAACAATGGCAGACATTAACTGAGCAGTTACATCAGCCTTTAGCTCAAGTTGAGCAAAATATTGAACAACAGTTATTGCATTTAGTGGTACAGCTTACTGAAGCCATTACCTTAGAAGAAGCGAAAACCAATCCGGCTATTTTAATTTCGGCCATTTCTGCCGGAATGAAAGCCTTGCCGAGCCATGATGTGCAAACACAAATATTACTGCACCCTGAAGATATTAAATTAGTTGAACAACAGTTTACCTCAGAATATGTTGAGGAGCAGGGATGGCGGCTAATGGCTGCACCGCAACTGGATCGCGGTAGCTGTCAAATTGAAAATAGCACTTCCAATATCGATCTCTCGATAAAATCTCGTATCCGAGAAGTCTTGGACTCATTTTTGCAAGATGCATTACATCAATAAATTTTTTGTAAAGTGTCAAAACACTGATGATCGATGTTCAACGAATTAATCAACGATTAACAAATTGCCAGCAGTTTATTCACCCTCATAGAGTGTCTGTTGCTGGTCGTTTAGTGCGTGTGGTTGGTCTGACACTAGAAGCGGTTGGTGTTAAAGCGCATGTTGGTAGTCAGTGTCTGGTGGAAACGGCGCACGGGGATCTGATCGCCGAAGTCGTTGGCTTTTCGAATGAAATTACTTTTTTAATGCCAGAACAAAGTTTGCAGGGCGTTTTGCCTGGCGCCCGAGTCGTGCCGTTAGCAACGAAAACCCGGTTGCCTTTATCGATGGATTTATTAGGCCGAGTGGTTGATGGTGTTGGTAAACCGCTCGATGGCAAAGGACCGATTAAGCATGCAGAAGATTATCAGTACAACAGTAAACCGATAAACCCATTAGCTCGGCGTGCGATTTCAGAGCCTTTAGATGTTGGTGTCAGGTCAATTAACAGTTTTTTGACTATAGGACAGGGACAACGTATGGGACTTTTTGCTGGTTCAGGAGTTGGTAAAAGTGTCTTAATGGGCATGATGACCCGAGGGACGACTGCGGATGTGATTGTGGTTGGTTTAGTGGGTGAACGTGGACGGGAAGTAAAAGAATTTATCGAAGAAATTTTAGGTGAGCAGGGGCGAGCACGCTCTGTAGTGGTAGCGGCGCCTGCTGATAATTCACCGCTGATGCGCTTAAAAGGTTGTGAAACTGCAGTGCAAATTAGTGAGTATTTTCGTGACCAGGGATTAAATGTTTTATTGCTTATTGATTCTGTTACCCGTTACGCACAGGCACAGCGGGAAATTGCGTTAGCGGTTGGTGAGCCACCAGCGACTAAGGGGTATCCGCCGTCAGTATTTTCTAAATTACCGCAGTTGGTTGAACGTGCGGGTAATGGTGGTGATGGACAAGGCTCGATCACCGCATTTTTTACTGTGTTAACCGAAGGTGACGATCTGCAAGACCCTATAGCTGATGCGGCGCGAGCGATATTAGATGGTCATGTGGTGTTGTCACGAGAATTATCCGAGGCGGGACATTATCCAGCGGTGGATATTGAAGCGTCTATTAGTCGGGTAATGCCTATGGTGACCAGTGAGGAGCACCAGGAATTAGCCCGTCAATTAAAACAAGTGTATTCGCTCTATCAGCAAAACAAAGATTTAATTTCTATCGGCGCTTATAGTAAAGGCAGCGATCCGCGCATCGATCAGGCAATTCAGCTATTACCGGTAATTAACTTCTTTTTACAACAAAAAATGAATGAAGTGATCCCTTATGATCAAAGCTTAGTGCAACTACAGGAGATACAGTCTGCCGCACAAGCTCATGCACAGAATCAGCATAGCGCTGAACATTAGCCTGATAGTCGTTAAATCAGCAGGAGGTTGACGATGTCGATGAAGCAACTTGATACCTTATTTAAGTTCGAGTCAGATAAAGAACAAAAAGCGGCGCAGCAACTGCAAATGGCTGAACGTGATTATCAGGAAAACCTCACCCGCCTGGAAAGCGTTGGTGCATTTCGTCTGGAATATATGAAACGTTTAGATCAACGCTCAATTGCGGGTATTGATAGCGCGACCTACCGTCATTTCCATGCTTTTGTTGCGAAACTGGATAATGCTGCTGAGCAAGTGAAAGTCGCTATCAGGCAAGCAAAATCTTTAGTTGAACAGCGCCGGCAGCAGTGGTTAACGCAGCGGCAAAAGGTTCAGGCGGTTGAATTATTGCGCGAGAGTAAACGTAAACAAATGCAAAAAATAGCGGCAAAACAAGAACAAAATATGTTTGATGAAATTGCTACTCAGCAATATATCCGACGAAGAAACTCCCGATTTGCATAATTTGGAATGAGTTTTGCAGAAGATCTCTCAGGTGGTGGAGAGCACAGGTAAATTCGCTCAATAATTTTTAAGGTAAAATTATGTCACAGGTTAGTGTTTTAGCTATAGATGTCGTTCAAGGTGTTGATTCTATTGGAGGAAATAGCAACAAAGCGGCTGGCGAACAAAGCAGTTCCGCAGATTTTTCTCAAGTGATGAGTCGACAGCAACAAGGAAAAAGCGGCAATACTGGAGACAGTAACGGCAAAAAAAGTCAGGATCTAGAGTCGCATGTCTCATCAGTACCGGCTAACGCTAGTGAGCAAGTATCACAAGATGAAGCTAAACAGGCAGGGTCTGTGGCTGATGATAGTGATGCAGCCAGTAAACAACAGACAGTGCAGCAAGGCGGCAAACAAACGAATAGCCAAGATGAAACCGAAATAGCTAAAGATGTCAGTCAGTTAACTGAACCTTTGGATGCTGAGGGTAAAGCTAAAGTTAACGATATTGCGCAGCAGTTATTAGCATTTATTCAAGCGTCAGATGATGTTAATACTGAAACCACTGAGCTTATCCGTGGTGCCGGTGAAAAAATGCCGGTTTCTGAGCTGGCTATTTCATTGAATAACAAAGGTAAAGTCGCTTTTGCCAGTGAGAGTGAAAAAGTTACTAAAGTAACTAGTACCGCAAATGAGTTATCAGATAACGCTGAAGAAAATACCAAACAAAAAGAATCAGCATCATCGGAAATTAAAAAAACATCAATAGAAAAAAATGGCTCAACAGCTGAGAGCGTTATAAAGAATAATGGTGAAGTGATTAGCAAAGAGGCGGCTAAGCAAAACTCTAAAAGCAGTAACGCTGGTGAACTTGAGCAGTTAGTAAAAGAGGGGACGGCGGCACAATCAACTAAGGTTGCGAAAAGTATTTCGATTCAGCAAACACCACCTATTATCAAGCAAGAAAGTGAAAATGTTGAGCAACTTGTACGTAATAAGGAATTACTACTATCTGGTGCAGATGGTGAATCAGGTATTGCTGAAGTTGAACAGAAAACGGCTAGCTCTCAGTCAGCAAATAACAAACAAACGGTTAATATCCAAGGTGAAGCTGTTAAAGTAGCGGTTGAAACGCCAGTAAAAAGTAATACTGATAATACCGTTAGTCAAGAAAGCTCAGATAGCGAAATTTCTGCTGTAGTGACCGCGGAAAATAATAGTGAACGAAAAACCTCAGCTTCGACAACTCAGCGCAGCACTAATCAAACAATAGCGGCTAATAATGTAATGGCACAGCAAAATAGCCAACAACAGACGTCGTCAGAGCAATCTTCAAATCAGTTTTTGCAGCAGCAATCTGGAAAAGAAAGTAATGAACAGCTTATTGAACAGACATTAAATGTAAATAAAGCGCAGGCTACTAGTGAAACTTCTCCCGCGATGCCGGCAAAACCGTCTGTTATCAATGAGCCAAGTGCCAGTCATTTAGGGCAACATGCAACTGTGATGGCTGAAGAGCACATGTTCCAGCATACCATGGCAAAAGAGCATGCGGATTCTATCTCAGTGCAGTCGGCGAAAACAGCCGTACAAATACACAATGAAACTATCGCTATTTATCGTAAAGATTTTTCAAGTGCGGTTAAAGATAAAGTGATGGTGATGATCAACCAGAAAATCAAACAACTGGATATTCGCCTTGATCCACCAGAACTTGGTAGCATGCAAGTGCGTTTGAATTTGCAAAATGAACAAGCAGCTGTGAATTTTGTCGTGCAGAATCAGCAAGCAAAAGAAGCGATTGAACAAAATATCCATAAATTAAGAGAGATGCTTTCTGATAGCGGTGTTGATGTCGGTGACACCAATATTGAACAACGGCAACAACAAGGTGCTGAGCAGAGCTTTGCTGGTCAGCAAACTATGGAAGGGGATCATGGTGTTGAAGGGGAGTTACATGACGAGACTATGGTTAGATCTCAGGTGAATTTGTATAAAGCTTCAGCAACTGGTGTTGATTACTACGTATAATGCAAGAAAAGCATTTGCTAACAAGGCAATCAAGGATATAGTTTAACTATTAAGAAATTCAGTAGTTAAGGACTGAAAATGGCTGATGAAGAAAAAGAATTAGAGCTAGATAAATCAGGCAAAAAGAAAAAAATGATTATTATTATCGCAATCGTGGCGGTATTAGTGATTGGTGGTGGTGCGGCATATTTCTTCTTAGCAGGGGGAGAGCCGGAAATTCCACAAGCTGAGCTGGATGCAGCGTTAGATTCCGGGAGCGGTGATGGTGCGACACAAACTGCTGAGCCAACAGGGGCGAAAGCTGGGACAGCGTTATATGTGCCTATGCCTAGGCCTTTTCGGTTTAATGTCCCAGGCGCTTCGCGTGATCGTTTTGTCGAGATCCGTGTGCAATTATTAGTACGCGGTGGTGATAATGAAGAGGCGGCGAAAAAGCATGTACCTCTAATTGAAAGTACCCTGTTAGCTGTGTTTTCACAGTCTAATGCCGATGATTTGGCCACTAGTGCAGGTAAAACATCGTTAAAGCAGAAATCGTTAGCAGAAGTACAAAAAATTATGACGGATGTCGAGGGTAGTAACATAGTAGAGCAAGTGTTATTTACCGGGTTTGTTATGCAATAACAGTGTGAATATTGAGCGTTAATTAAAGCGGATAAAGAGACTATCGAGTGAGTGACTTATTATCACAAGACGAAATCGACGCGCTATTACATGGCGTAGATGAAGTTGAAGAAGAAGAAGTACAAGAGGATCAAGTCCAGGCCGAAGGGACGAGTGACTATGACTTTTCCTCGCAAGATCGTATTGTCCGTGGTCGGATGCCGACCCTCGAAATGGTGAATGAACGTTTTGCCCGTCATATGCGTATTAGTTTGTTTAATATGATGCGCCGTACCGCTGAAGTGTCAATCAATGGTATCCAGATGATCAAGTTTGGTGAGTACGTACATACTTTGTTTGTACCGACCAGCTTGAATATGGTGCGTTTCAGACCGTTAAAAGGTACCGGGCTTATTACCATGGAAGCCCGTTTAGTGTTCATCTTAGTCGATAATTTTTTTGGTGGTGATGGCCGCTATCATGCGAAGATTGAAGGGCGTGAATTTACTCCTACCGAACGTCGTATTATTCAAATGTTACTTAAGTTGATCTTTGAAGATTATAAAGAAGCCTGGTCGCCAGTGATGGATGTCTCGTTTGAGTATTTAGATTCAGAAGTGAACCCGTCGATGGCAAACATTGTCAGTCCGACGGAAGTGGTGGTGATCAGTTCGTTCCATATAGAACTGGACGGCGGTGGTGGCGATTTCCACGTTGCCTTACCTTATTCTATGTTAGAACCGATTCGTGAACTGCTTGACGCAGGTGTGCAAAGTGATAAAGAAGACACAGATATGCGCTGGTCTAAAGCATTGCGTGATGAAATTTTAGATGTGCCAGTAGAGCTATCGACGAAATTTTTAGAAGTGGATTTACCCTTATCCAAAATTATGGAATTAGAGGCTGGGGATATTATTCCGATAGAAATGCCGGAACATATCACCGTATTAATTGAAGAACTACCGACCTTTAGAGCAAAACTTGGTAAGAGCCGAGACAATGTTGCGCTGCAAATTCAAGAGAAAATTAAACGTCCAGAGTCAGTGAAAAATGAACTAACTATCCTAACTAAAGGCGGTAAACGTTTAGACAGTGATGCTGAACTGCATCTGCTAGAAGATGATTTAGAGTATTAGATAGAGGCAAAAGCATGAGTGATGAAAATGAAGATTTAAGCATGTGGGATGAGGCAATGGATGAACAAGCCGATGCTGAAGCCGCAGGTGACGAAGATTCGGCCGAAACGGTCGAATTAGATGAGCTTAAAGAAGAGGATGCCCCCGTTAGTGGTGAAGAACAGCGTAAACTGGACGCTATACTAGATATTCCGGTCACTATTTCAATGGAAGTAGGGCGTAGTCATATTAGTATTCGTAACCTGTTACAGTTAAACCAGGGCTCGGTAGTAGAGTTAGACCGTGTTGCCGGTGAAGCGTTAGATGTCTTAGTTAATGGTACCTTAATTGCCCACGGTGAAGTGGTGGTAGTCAATGATAAGTTTGGTATTCGATTAACTGACGTTATCAGTCAGGTTGAACGTATTAAAAAGCTTAAATAACGTTATGACTTTGCGAAATTTAGTACTGCTTATTGTGACTTTTTTTTCTTGCGTTAGCCTCGGGCAGGAAGAAACTGTGCAAGTGGGTAAGCATGCGAATGTCAATTTAGATGCCATGAGTATGATCATGTCATTGTTAATGGTGTTGGTGCTGATCATTGTTAGTGCTTGGCTGTTAAAAAAGTTTAACTTAACCAATCATTCAGTCGCTGGCATGAAAGTAATTGCTAGCTTACCGTTAGGGACGAAAGAAAAATTAGTTGTAGTGCAAGTGGGAGAACAGCAGTTGTTATTAGCTGTCAGTCAGCAGCAAGTATCGTTAATTAAAACGCTGGAGCAGCCCCTTGATATTGCGATGCCTGTCACTCAGGAATTTAATCAAACCGTTAGTCGTTTTTTTAATAAGTCACGCCAAGATAAATAGAGCAATAATTCATGCAAAAGAAAGTTAATAGAAACCATATTTTTTACTTAGTAACGTTTTTATTAATGGCTTTTACCGGTGGTGTGTATGCGGCAGATGATTTGTCAATGTCGGCATTAAAGCTGACTACTAATCCAGATGGCTCGCAAGAGTATTCGATTACGCTGCAAATTCTGATCTTTATGACGGCGCTGAGCTTTATTCCTGCCGCCGTGATCATGATGACATCTTTTACCCGAATCGTTGTCGTGATGGCCATATTAAGGCAGGCGTTTGGCTTGCAACAAACTCCATCAAATCAGGTGATCATTGGTCTGACGTTATTTATGACCTTGTTCATTATGACGCCGGTCTATAACAAGATAAATGAGAGTGCGATTCAGCCTTATCTGGCAGAACAATTAACCTCAGTGCAGGCAATTGATAAAGCTAAAGTACCGCTGAGAGCCTTTATGCTTGAACAAACCCGATTGAAAGATTTAGACACCTTAGCGCAAATGGCAGGTATTACCGAAGTGGATAAGCCAACGGATCTGCCAATGACAGTGATCATTCCGGCATTTGTTATCAGTGAACTGAAAACAGCATTTCAAATTGGTTTTATGCTATTTATCCCGTTTTTGATCATTGATTTAGTGGTTGCCAGTATCTTGATGGCGATGGGGATGATGATGTTATCGCCAATGATAGTTTCTTTGCCATTTAAGTTAATGCTATTTGTCTTGATCGATGGGTGGAATCTTGTTATCGGCACCATTGCTACTAGCTATGGTATGGGAGGTCCCTGATGAGTCCAGAAGTCTTTGTTGATATTTTGCGTGATGCGTTATTTCTGGTCATTGTATTGGTTAGTGCTGTTATTGTGCCCAGTTTGATTGTTGGTTTAATTGTCGCGGTATTTCAGGCGGCAACATCGATTAATGAACAAACCTTAAGTTTCCTACCACGATTAATCGTCACCCTATTAGCGTTGATTTTCGGTGGACACTGGTTAGTGCAAAAGTTAATGGATTATTCTTTTCGCTTGATTGCCAGTATTCCCAGCGTTATTAGTTAATAAGGCGTAATGCTAATGGAATTTACCGAGTCAGTCGTTAATCAATATATGGCAGACTTTCTCCTGCCTTTAGCACGAGTGTCCGCACTGATTATGTCAATGATAGGCTTTGGTGCCAAAGCGATCCCTCGACGTATTAAATTGTTTTTATCCATTGCCATTACGATTGCGATTATGCCTGCTATTCCACCGACTGAAGTGGCTAATCTATTTTCATTTCAAACCACCATTTTAGTGGCTGAACAGACAATTATTGGCGTGATGCTAGGGCTAGTGACTATTATGGTTGTTAATACTTTTACCATGGCGGGTCAAATAATTGCGATGCAAACTGGTTTAGGTTTTGCGTCATTAGTCGATCCTGCTAGTGGCATGAATGTCCCGGCAGTTGGGCAATTCTTTCTGATCTTATCGTCGTTGCTGTTTTGGGTTATGGATGGCCATTTAGCTTATCTTCACTATATTGTCGCCAGTTTTGACACCTTGCCTATCCCGTTAGAAAATTTTAGCACGATAAAATATAAAGAAGTGGTGGAGTGGGGCAGCTGGATGTTTGCTACTGCATTATCTTTGGCTATGGCGCCGCTAACGGCGATGCTATTGATAAACTTTTCTTTTGGTATTATGACTCGGGCAGCTCCACAGTTAAACATTTTTGCTATTGGATTCCCTATTACCATGTGTTCTGGTTTATTAATTATGTGGTTAACCATGGGCAATTTTCTTACCCATTTTGAAGCGCAATGGCAACGGGCGTTAGAATTTAGCTGTTATTTGATTGACTGTGAGGCGCGCTAATGGCTGAGTCTGATAGCGGTGAAAAAACAGAAGAGCCGACGGCGAAAAAGCTCTCAGAAGCGCGAAAAAAAGGTCAAATAGCCCGCTCTAAAGATCTAGGCACTATGTTTGTTCTGGTTGGTAGCGCCATTGCTTTGATGTTCATGGGAAATTCACTCGTAGAAAGTCTCGCGTTTATGATGAAGAATCAGTTTTCTTTAAGTCGACAGGAAGTGATGGATATTAATGCATTATTTGCTGTCGCCAGCACCAATGTTTCACTCATTATTAAGCCTATGGGATGGATTTTTGCCATTATCATATTAGCGGCTTTTATTGGTAATACGTTACTGGGCGGTATTAGCTTTTCCTGGGAAGCCATGATGCCAAAACTCAGTAAGATGTCTCCCATTGCGGGCTTTAAACGTATGTTTGGTATAAAAGCCTATGTTGAGCTGATTAAATCCTTAATGAAGTTTTTCGTGGTATTTTTTTCAGCTTATTTATTATTAACCAGTTTGTTTGAGCAAATTCTGTCGTTAAGTATCGAAGCTATCCCATTTAATTTTGCTCATGCAGTCGACCTATTGCTGTGGATGTTTTTGGCACTAGGGCTTTCTTTGATCATTATTGTTGCGGTAGACGCTCCTTATCAAAAATGGGATCACACCCGGCAATTAAAAATGACGAAACAAGAAATTAAGGATGAGCATAAAAATTCAGAAGGGAGTCCTGAGAATAAAGGTCGCATTCGTCGTACTCAATATGAAATGTCACAACGTAGGATGATGGCAGATGTCCCTGAATCTGATGTGGTGATCACTAACCCAACGCATTTTTCTGTCGCCCTTAAATATGATGCCAGTCAAGGAGGGGCACCGCAGTTAGTGGCGAAAGGTATAGATGAAATGGCGATACATATTCGCACTATTGCTAAAGAGCATGGCGTCGAAATTATCGCTTCGCCCGCACTTGCTCGTTCATTGTACTATACAGCCGAAGTTAATGAAGATATCCCTGAAGAGCTCTTTGCTGCTGTTGCTCAGGTACTGGCCTTTATTTATCAGTTAAACGAGCATAAAAAAGGCAAGGCTAAGCGTCCAGTGCCATTAGCAAAAAGCTTACCTATTCCAGATGATTTTCGTTATTAGCGCTTTACACTATTAATTGGTACAAGATTTGCAATTTTGGCGTATGCGTCAAATTATTATCGTGTCGATTAAATGCAACTAGTAGCTCATTTAAATCAAATCAAACAGAAAAAGCTCAGGGTGTTATCCGGTATAGGAACGCCACTGTTAGTGATGGCGGCATTAGGTATGGTGATCCTTCCTATGCCCGCGTTTTTATTGGATATTCTTTTTTCTTTTAACATTGCTTTATCCTTAGTGGTGTTGCTGATCACTGTTTATACCTTAAAACCATTGGAGTTCGGCTCGTTTCCTGCGGTATTGCTTATTGCAACTATTTTGCGCCTGGCATTAAACGTTGCCAGCACCCGGGTAGTATTACTTGAAGGGCACGCAGGACCCGATGCCGCGGGTAAAGTGATCGAAGCTTTTGGCTCTGTGGTTATTGGTGGTAACTATGCTGTTGGGTTAGTGGTTTTCCTTATTTTAATCATTATTAACTTTGTCGTGGTGACTAAAGGTGCGGGTCGTATTTCAGAAGTAACCGCACGTTTTACTTTAGATGCTATGCCAGGGAAGCAAATGGCGATTGACGCGGACTTAAATGCTGGCTTTATAAATGCTGAGCAGGCACGGGAACGTCGTGTTGAAGTCACTAGTGAAGCGGATTTTTACGGTTCGATGGATGGTGCCAGTAAGTTTGTTAAAGGGGATGCTATTGCCGGAATTCTCATTTTATTTATCAATATCATCGGTGGACTGGTGATTGGTATGGTGCAACATGATCTATCTTTTGACAGTGCGGTAGAAATTTATACCTTATTGACTATCGGTGATGGTCTGGTGGCGCAAATTCCTGGGTTATTATTGTCGGTTGGTACGGCAATTGTCGTAACGCGTCAAAATACCAGCGAAGATATGGGATCTCAAGTTAGTACTCAGCTTGGGCAGGAAAAGTCATTATATATTGCAGCAGGTGTGATGTTTGTTATGGGAGTTGTCCCTGGCATGCCACACCTGGTGTTTTTGTTGTTTGCCATACTTATCGCAGGTGGTGCTTTTATTGGTAGTAAATATAAATTAGCCAAAGCAGCAGAAGATGCAAAAAAAGCGGAAGTTGAACAAGTTGAAAGTAAGAAACAGCAAGCGGAAGTCAAAGACCTTGGCTGGGATGATGTTAACCATGTCGACATTGTTGGGCTGGAAATTGGCTATCGTTTGATCCCCTTGGTCGATAAAGCACAGGGGGGCGAGCTACTTAATCGGATTAAGGGAGTTCGTAAAAAATTATCACAAGAGTTTGGTTTTTTAGTTCCGGCGGTGCATATCAGGGATAATTTAGATTTAGACCCAAATTGCTATCAAATTTCTCTGATGGGGGTTACGGTTGGTGAAGCGGAAATACGTCATGACCAAGACTTGGCGATTAACCCAGGTCAGGTATATGGTAAGCTAGATGGCATCGCCACTAAAGATCCTGCGTTTGGCTTAGATGCCGTATGGATTGCTCAGTCACAGCGGGAACAGGCTCAGGCGTTGGGCTATACCGTAGTGGACGCCGCTACCGTATTAGCAACCCACCTTAGTCAAGTTTTAACCAATAATGCTGCACAGTTATTAGGACATGAAGAAGTACAAAACTTACTGGATATTCTAGCGAAGAGTTATCCTAAATTAGTGGAAGGCCTGATCCCGGATGTCTTAACCTTAGGTACGGTCGTGAAAGTACTGCAAAATCTAATGAATGAAGGGGTTGCTGTGCGCGATATGCGTAGCATAGTACAGACGTTAGTGGAGTATGGTCCTAAAAGCCAAGATCCTGAAGTATTAACCGCTGCAGCTCGTATCTCTTTACGTAAATTTATCGTTCAGGAGCTAGTCGGCTCTGAAAATGAAATCCCCGTCATAACTTTGTCACCAGAGTTGGAACAAATGTTGCACCAGTCAATGCAAATGGCAGGAGACGATGGTGCGGGTATTGAACCTGGTTTAGCGGAACGGCTACAGAAATCGTTAACCGATGGTGCACAACAGCAAGAAATGGCAGGAGAAACGCCAATTCTGTTGACCTCGGGCATACTAAGAACTGTATTGGCTAAGTTTGTTAAATATACAATTCCAGGTTTGAGAGTAATTTCTTATCAAGAAATTCCAGATGACAAGCAAATTAAAATTGTCAGCTCTATTGGCCAATAGTCTTCTGTAACAGCTTGTTGGCAGTCAGATACCGTTAAGCATTCGGTAAGGGGTTTTCGTGAAAATTAGACGTTTTGTAGCAAAAGACATGAGATCAGCGTTGGAGCAGATCAAATATGAATTGGGCGCGGATGCGGTGATCATGTCTAATAAAAAAATACCTGAAGGTGTTGAATTAATGGCCGCGGTTGATTACGCACAACAAGTACCTGCTGCAGAAGCCGACGTTACTGATGCTGGCGCAGCTGGTACTGATGATGCTGCTCAATCACGGGATATTGACAATGATGTCGTTTCATTGAGTAGCCAACGTCAGACTACACCTATAACACAGACCCAGTCGCAAGCTCATTCAGATAGCGTCCAAACTAACACACCAGCAGACAGCTTATCGGCATTATTACAACGTCAACAACAAGCGACGGCAACTGCCAACGTTCAGCGAACTCAAGGTTCACCAGTGAACAATGATATTGAGCAGCAGTTAAAGGCGTTTACCGACAGATTAGAGCAAGGTGATATATCGAAAACTGGCACTGATGCCACGGCTAAGATAACTGAAAGCATTCAAATGGCAAGGCAGGATATTAGTGAGCTAACGCCTCAGCAAGCTACTCAGTCGCAGCAACAAACGATAGCTGCGGGGCAAACAGCCGCACATAGTTCAGCAGAGATAGAACAAATGCGTCAGGAAATGCTGTCAATGCGCCAATTATTGGAACATCAGTTGTCTGGATTAATGTGGCAAGATATGGCGCAAAAAGATCCAATGAAAGCATTATTAGTCAATCGTTTATTAGAACTCGGCCTCAATGAACATGTCGCAGATCATATTGCCAGTTGTATTCCTACTGATTTAAATGAAGAAAATGCCTGGCAGCAAGCAAAAGCATTGCTAGCTCAGCAATTACACACAACGAATAATGACATCATTCGCCGTGGTGGTGTGGTATCACTAGTTGGTCCGACTGGAGTTGGCAAAACAACGACGGTAGCTAAATTAGCCGCGCGTTTTGCTCAAATTCATGGTGCGGATCAAGTGGCAATGATTTCAACCGATAGCTACCGTATTGCTGGTTTTGAGCAATTATCAACTTACGGACGTATTATCGGCTGTCAGGTGAAATTAGCCAAAGACGGCGAGGCGTTAGAAACATTACTGCAACAATTTTCGAATAAAAAGCTGGTCTTGATTGATACTGCGGGAATGGGGCAAAGAGATATGCGTTTAGCTGAGCATTTAGCTACCTTGATCACTAATTCCCGTGTTAGAATTCGTAATTATTTAGTGCTAGCGGCCAATGCGCAGCATCGGGTGATGCAAGAAAACGTTGAGCGTTTTAAAAAGGTGCCATTAGCCGGCTGTATTTACACAAAACTTGATGAAAGCCTAAGTGTTGGTGAAATTATTGCAACTTCTATTCAAAATGGTTTACCAATAGGGTATCTTACTGACGGACAAAGGGTTCCTGAAGATATTAAAGTTGCAAATACTGAAAAATTGGTTACGCTTGCAGATAGACTTGCAACAAAACTTAACCGTCAGGTAACGCGGCGTCCTATGCCGACATCACAAGCGATGGCTATGTGATAAAATTGATATTAGTAGAGTAAAATGAATGATAGATCAGGCAAGTGGCTTAAGAAAAATGCAGCATAATAATCAAGTAAAAGTCATAGCAGTTTCTGGTGGTAAAGGTGGTGTCGGTAAGACTAACGTTTCATTAAATACTTCGATCGCATTAGCAATGCAAGGCAAACGGGTGTTAGTGCTTGATGCTGATTTAGGTTTGGCAAATGTAGATGTCATGCTTGGCTTAAGAGTCAAACGAAATATCTCTCACGTGTTATCTGGTGAGTGCGAACTTGACGATATTATTATTGATGGTCCTGCTGGCATTAAAATTATTCCGGCAACTTCTGGCACTCAATCTATGGTGGATTTAACACCGTCTGAACATGCGGGGTTGATCCGCGCCTTTAGTGATATGCGGACCGGATTTGATGTGCTTATCGTCGATACCGCAGCTGGGATCTCAGATATGGTGCTCAGCTTTGCCCGCGCTGCACAAGATGTGTTATTGGTGGTGTGTGATGAACCGACATCTATTACAGATTGTTATGCATTAATGAAACTGCTGAGCAGAGATCATGATGTTTTTAAATTTAAAGTGGTAGCTAACATGGTTCGTGGTCCCAGAGAGGGGCAGCAACTGTTTGAAAAACTTTCTAAAGTGTCTGACCGCTTCTTAGATGTCGCACTTGAGTTAGTCGCCATTATACCGTTTGATGAAAATATTCGAAAATCAGTACGCAAACAACAAGCAATTGTGCAAGCGTTTCCAGATTCTCCTGCAGCTAAGGCATTTATGGCGTTAGCAACTAAGGTGGCTAATTGGCCAATTCCACACCATCCTTCAGGGCATCTCGAATTTTTTATTGAGCAATTATTAGAGCATTAGTCATAAGAGTGGACTATTTTGGTAAAAGCGAATGCCTATAACGTACACATCGATAAGAGTGCTTTATTAGAACAGCATACGGTTTTAGTTAAACGCATTGCTTATCATTTATTAGCGAGACTTCCTGCCAGTGTCATCGTCGATGATCTGATTCAATCTGGCATGATTGGCTTGTTAGAAGCGGCTAATAATTTTGATGCGACCAAAGGTGCAAGTTTTGAAACTTTTGCTGGTATTCGCATTCGTGGTGCCATGTTGGATGAAATTCGCCGTGGAGACTGGACCCCTCGCTCTGTTCATAAAAATAGCCGGATGATCAGTGATGCGATAAAAGCGTTAGAAGCAGAATTAGGCCGTGATGTTACTGATATTGAAGTTGCTGAAAAACTTGATATTTCATTAAATGAGTACCATCATATTCTTAATGAAGTCAGTACGGGTAAAATTGTCGGTATCGATGACTTAGGGGTGAGCGAAGATGTTATTCAAAGCTCTGAAGACAGCAACAGTAATGACCCCTATCAAGACATCGAACAAGTTATCTTTAAAAAAGCATTGTCTGAATGTATTACTACTTTACCTGAAAGAGAAGCTTTAGTACTGTCATTATATTATGATGAAGAATTAAATTTACGTGAAATTGGTCAAGTACTTGACGTCAGCGAGTCAAGGGTAAGCCAAATTCATAGTCAGGCATTACATCGATTAAAAGCGCGTATGCAATCTTGGCAAAGTTAAGTACAATATATATATATAGAATTATGAATGAACTCCCTGGAGGGTGCCTTGGATAAAAATATGAAAGTACTTGTTGTTGATGATTTTTCAACAATGAGACGTATCGTGAAAAATTTGTTACGTGATTTAGGGTTCACTAATATTCAAGAAGCAGACGATGGCAGTACCGCCTTACCTATGCTGAAAGAGGGTGACTTTGATTTTGTTGTTACAGATTGGAATATGCCAGGGATGCAAGGTATTGATTTACTTAAAGCTATCAGGGCCGATGCGAGTTTAGCCCATATTCCGGTATTAATGGTGACTGCGGAAGCTAAAAAAGAGCAAATTGTTATGGCGGCTCAGGCGGGTGTGAATGGTTACATTGTGAAACCGTTTACGGCAGCAACATTGAAAACCAAGCTTGATAAAATCTTTGAACGCTTAGGTTAATTATACGCTTGTTGTTACGTAAGGACGTTACATGACTATAGATAATGGTGTCCATGTTTCATTGGAACAAGCGAAGTTGCTTGTTGAATATCTTGAAACGGATCAACAAGATAAAGCTGATGAATTAATTGCTGAAATTCAGAACCCGATTAATTCCGAGTTATTTGCCGAGATAGGTAAATTAACCCGTCAGCTTCACGATTCACTAATGAATTTTCAGTTAGACTCTCGTTTGAATGATTTGGCAACGGCAGATATTCCGGATGCTAAAGAAAGGTTAAACTATGTCATTAGTCGTACCGAAGATGCAGCCAATAAAACCATGGATGCTGTTGAGTCTATTTTTCCTGTTGTTGACACCATTCAAAGCCAAATCCAAACGGTTGATCCCTTGTGGACAAAGTTAATGCGTAATGAATTAAGTGTCGACGAATTCAAAAGTCTGTGTCAAGACATCGATATTTTGCTCAAAACCACGAGCAAAGAAACCACTCATATGCATGCCTTAATGACGGATGTATTAATGGCACAAGACTTTCAGGACCTGACCGGCCAGGTGATACGTAAAGTTATCGATTTGGTCAGAGAAGTTGAAGATAGCTTAATTAATATGTTAACGGCATTTGGTATTTCTTCAGGTGAAGCAGGAGAAAACGTTAAGCCGAAAACGGGTGAAAATTTAGTAGAAGGTCCAATCGTCAACAAAGAACAAAGGGATGATGTTGTCGCCGATCAGGACGATGTCGATGATCTTTTATCTAGTTTAGGTTTTTAATAGGAGTTGCTGGATGTCTTATGAAGCGGATGAAGAAATTCTTCAGGACTTTTTGATTGAAGCTGGCGAAATACTTGAAAGTTTATCAGAGCAACTTGTTGAACTTGAAAACGATCCAGATAACGCTGAATTATTAAATGCAATATTCCGAGGATTTCATACTGTTAAGGGCGGTGCTGGCTTTTTATCCTTAACCGAACTTGTCGATGTATGTCACGGTGCGGAAAACATTTTTGATATCTTAAGAAATCATCAGCGCACCGTTACCTCAGAGTTAATGGATGTCATTTTACAAGCACTTGATACCATTAATGATATGTTTGCCTTAGTGCAGGCGCGTGAAGAATTAACTCCTGCATCCCCCGAATTATTAGCTGAATTACATCGATTAAGTGTGCCAGAAGGTACAGAAGCGGCGGCACCTGAAACAACACCCACACAAGCAGAAGTGTCAGAGCAAAAAGAATCGGTGCCAGGTTCAGATGATGAAATGACCGAGGATGAATTTGAACGCTTACTCGATGAGCTGCATGGCGAAACCAAACCAAGTGCACCAGTACCATCTTCTTCGACCAGTTCCAATGAAATTTCTGATGACGAGTTTGAAAGCTTACTTGATGAATTGCACGGTCAAGGAGCTTTTTCTGCTGAAATGGCTAAAGCGAGTAAGGCTGAAACAGTTCCTAATGATCAAATTGATGACGATGAGTTTGAAAATCTGCTCGATGAATTACATGGTAAGGGCAAAGGGCCACAAACAGTAAGTCAAGCTACGACTGCAGTAACTCCGGCTCCAGTTCAGCCAGCAGCTAAACCTGCTGAAGCGGTAAAACCTGCTGCCAGTGCGCCGGTAAAACCGGCAGCGAAAAAAGCCGCAGCAGATAAGAAAGCAGCGCCAACGACAGCTTCTCAAGGCGAAACTACTGTTCGCGTTGATACTCAGCGACTCGATCAAATAATGAATATGGTCGGAGAGTTGGTATTAGTGCGTAATAGGTTAACCAGTTTAGGCATGACCAAGGAAGATGAAGAATTAACTAAGGCGGTGTCTAATTTAGATGCAGTTACCACTGACTTGCAAGGGGCAGTGATGAAAACACGGATGCAGCCAATTAAAAAAGTCTTTGGCCGTTTTCCCCGTGTTGTACGAGATCTTGCGCGTAGCTTAAATAAAGAAATTAAGTTGATCCTGGAAGGGGAAGAGACTGATTTAGATAAAAACCTAGTGGAAGCGTTAGCAGATCCACTCGTGCATTTAGTACGTAACTCGGTCGACCACGGTATTGAAGAGCCAGATGTACGTCAGGCGAATGGTAAAGAACGTGAAGGAACCGTGATCTTATCTGCATCACAAGAAGGTGATCATATTTTGTTAACCATCAGAGATGATGGTGCAGGGATGAATGCGGAAAAATTAAAAGAAATTGCTATTGAGCGTGGCGTGCTTGATATTGATGCAGCAAATCGCTTATCAGAGCAAGATGCATTTAATTTGATTTTTGCCCCTGGTTTTTCTACTAAAACTGAGATCTCTGAAGTATCGGGTCGAGGTGTTGGTATGGACGTGGTGAAAACCAAAATTACTCAGTTAAATGGTACGGTTAATATTGATTCTGAATTGGGTATTGGTACTGTATTAGAAATAAAAGTACCACTCACTCTAGCTATTTTACCTACCTTAATGGTGATAGTAGGTGAGCAAACTTTTGCCTTACCACTGGCTGGTGTTAATGAAATATTCCATTTAGATTTAACTAATACTAATGTAGTTGACGGTCAGTTAACAATCATTGTCCGTGAAAAAGCGATCCCACTGTTTTATTTAGATCAATGGCTGGTAAGAGATTATCAGGAAAAACCAAGAGATAAAGGCCATGTGGTTATTGTGCAATTAGGGGCTCAGCAAATTGGTTTTGTTGTTGATAGTTTGATTGGCCAAGAAGAAGTGGTAATTAAACCGTTAGACAGATTATTGCACGGTACACCAGGTATGGCAGGAGCCACTATCACAAGTGACGGCGGTATTGCGCTGATTATAGATGTGCCTAGCATGCTTAAATATTATGCTAAAAAATCTATCGTCAACAAAAAACTGCGTTCATAATATTTAAAGAGATGACAAATGACCTATAAGGTTTTAGTGGTCGATGACTCGAGTTTTTTTCGTCGTCGAGTCAGTGATATTATTAACAGTGACAAAAACTTAACCGTTATTGATGTTGCTGTTAATGGGATTGAAGCAGTAGAAAAAGCAAAGCAGTTAAAACCTGATGTCATTACTATGGACATTGAAATGCCGTTACTTAACGGTATTGAAGCGGTTAAGCAAATCATGGCCAGTTCACCTACGGCTATTTTGATGTTTTCTTCTTTAACTCATCAAGGGGCTAAGGCTACTTTAGAAGCCTTGGATGCTGGTGCATTAGATTTCTTGCCGAAAAAGTTTAATGAAATAGCCAAGAATACCAGTGATGCCGGCAGTGTTTTAAAGCAAAGAGTATTAGAACTTGCGCGTAAGAAAGGACGTTTTCCTATTCGTTTGTCGTCGCGGCGAGAAACGAACACGACTGCATCTGCCAACCGACAGCAGCCTGTTCGCGAAACGACTCCTAAAACAACGACTTCAACAAGACAATCTAGCACCCCGATCAAATCATATAAATTGCTTGCAATAGGCACTTCTACCGGTGGACCTGTGGCATTACAGAAAATTTTAACCCAATTACCGGGGAATTTTCCTCTGCCAATTATAATGGTACAACACATGCCTGCCGCATTTACTAAAGCGTTTGCTAGTCGGTTAGATAGCCTTTGCCAGATATCTGTTAAAGAGGCAGAAAATGGTGATGTGCTCAAACCAGGTTGTGCATATTTAGCACCCGGTGGTATGCAGATGGTGTTTGACGGTAAAGACAGTTCAGCTAAAATCAAGGTGATGTCAGACGATTCAGATCGCATTGCATTTAAACCGAGCGTTGATATCAGTTTTGGCTCTGCCGCTAAAATTTACGGAGAATCTGTACTTGGTATTATTTTAACCGGTATGGGGTCAGACGGGCGTGAAGGTTGTCGTATGCTGAAGGCAAAAGGAGCCACCATTTGGGCGCAAGATGAAGAATCCTGTGTGGTTTATGGTATGCCGCAAGCGGTGACAAATGCGGGTATTTCGTCGATGAACTTATCCTTACTAGACTTTCCATCAGCGATATTGAAAGAAGTGCAATAAGGCCGGTAATTTTTATTTGATAATAGGTTAAGGTGGCATTTTGGTTGTTTGGACAATAGCAAATCAAAAAGGTGGAGTTGGAAAGACAACAACAACCATTTCATTAGGCGGATTATTGGCTGAACGGGGCAAACGCGTTTTGCTCGTTGATACTGACCCGCATGCCTCTTTAAGTTATTATTTTGGTATCGAATCCGAAGATCTTGAATTAAGCGTTTATGATTTATTTGTTCAGGTGTCGAGCAAAGAGCAAATCATGCAGAGCTTATGTCCTACTAAATATGCCAACATCGATATTCTTCCTGCCACTATGGGGTTGGCGACGTTAGATCGCTCTCTAGGTACTAAAGGTGGTATGGGACTGGTACTGAAAAAAGCAATGCAAAAACTAACGGGTGAGTATGATTATGTGTTAATGGATTGTCCGCCTGTTTTAGGGGTGTTAATGGTAAATTCATTAGCGGCTTCTGACCGTATTATAGTGCCGGTACAAACGGAATTTTTGGCATTAAAAGGCTTGGACCGGATGATGAAAACTATGGATATTATGCAAGGCGAGCAAGACAACCCATTTACTTATTCCATAGTTCCGACCATGTATGATAAACGAACTAAAGCATCACTTTTAGCTTACCGTAAATTACAAGAACTATATGGCGACAAAGTTTGGCCAGGCGTGATCCCTATTGATACTAATTTTAGAAATGCTAGTGAAGCACAAAAAGTGCCTTCAGACTTTATGGCATCGACTCGGGGCGTTTTAGCCTACAAAAATCTGCTAGACTATTTAATGAAACTACAAGGTAAGAATTAAAAGATAATGAGTAAATCGTTAGCTGCAAGCAAAAAATTAATGCAAAATTACCTGTCGGAGCTTTTAACCGAAGATCCCCAGGAACAGGCAGCTGAGCAAACCGAAATTGTAGATAAGAGTAAGCTTGATAAGTTATTGCAACAGGCCAGTGTTGCTCATGAAGTTGATAAGGCAAAACTGGATGCGATTACGTCAGTAAAATCTGAAAATAAACTAGTTGAAAAGTTAGATATTCCAGTAGAAAAGGGTGCTGAGTTAGCACAACAAGAGATTACCACCCATAAAAGCCAGGCTGACTTTGTTATTCAGCCGGAAAAAGATTATCGCAAAGGCAGTTTTCAGGCGATGTTTTTTGATGTTGCCGGATTAATCGTAGCAGTGCCGCTGATCGAACTCGGTGGTATTCATAATGTCGATAAAACAACACCGCTTATGGGAAAACCTGATTGGTTTAAAGGGGTGATGTTGCATCGCGAGGAAAAGATCAATGTGGTGGATACTGCATTGTGGGTGATGCCTGAAAAATGCAATGAACAGCTATTAAGCTCGATAGAATATCAATATATTATTATGCTTAATAATAGTCATTGGGGTTTAATGGCTGAAAATTTGGTCGATACTGTTACCTTAGAACAGGACGATGTTAAATGGCTGGAAAATTCAACTAAGCGCCCCTGGCTTGCTGGTTTAGTAAAAGACCGAATGTGTGCGTTAATTGATGTTGATGCTTTGATCAAAATGCTCGATGACGGTGCTAATATCAGTCAGTAACTGGATTAAACAAAAAACACTATTAATATAAATTAGTTAGCTACTATACTATATTGGTAGATAGATGAATAAAGTCAAAAATTTAAGAGGCTAGCAGTATGTCTGATGAAAGACGCAGTGCGAATGAAAGTATAGATACTAATGATGAAGTGCTTCAATGGGTAACTTTTCAATTAGATAGCGAAACTTATGGTATTAACGTAATGCAAGTACAAGAAGTGCTGCGTTATACCGAAATTGCCCCAGTGCCTGGCGCTCCGACCTATGTGTTAGGTATTATCAATTTACGCGGTAATGTAGTGACGGTTATTGATACCCGTTCTCGCTTTGGTTTGGAATCCTCTGAAGTTACCGATAATACCCGTATCGTCATCATTGAAGCTGAAAAGCAGGTCATTGGTATACTCGTAGATAGTGTTGCTGAAGTGGTTTATTTGAAAGCGTCTGAGATAGACGTTGCTCCTAATGTTGGCAATGATGAAAGTGCGAAATTTATTCAAGGGGTATCAAATCGAGATGGCGAGTTATTAATTCTGGTTGACTTGAATAAGTTACTTTCAGATGAAGAATGGGATGAATTAAAACAGTTCTAGCTTGCATGGTATTTAGTAATTAGATGTATGCGTTAATGATGATTTAGTGTGTGAGTGTTGAAATAGATTTTATGGATCAAACGATATTGCTGCTCGTTGCGATTGTTTTTATTGTCAGCATTTATTTGCTTTATTATCTTTTAAAAAGACGATTTGAGCAGCGCATCAATACATTAGCAACCCAACTGTCGAGTATTGAATTTGTCGTCAATGACGTCAAAGAGCGTTTTCACTCACACGATGATGTTTATGCCAGTAAGCAACAGGAATTACAATCTTGGCAGTTAGAGCATCAACAAGTGAGTCAGCAACTCGAACATCGCATTAAAGTCATCCAAGAAAAGTTGCAAGCCTACCAAGAACAGTTAACGCAACTGCAACAACAGCAACCACAAGACAGGCTTTATACCAGAGCGCAAAAAATGGTTGCGCTTGGCGCAGATATTGAGGAAATAGTTCAAGAATGTGGCTTGCCAGTGGCAGAAGCTGAAATTTTAATCGCTATGCATAAAAAATCTTAGTGAACTTCCGATCTATATATTTTTTTCTTTCTAGATTACTTCTTTACAATTTTTAGACATTTTTCTGCCATTTTTAAGCGTCTTATGATACCGCCTATCTCTTTCGCGTGGTAAACTCCCGCCTTGTTAAAATTTATAGATGAAAATCAAGGAAAGGTTGCAGTGCAAAAGACGAAATTTTTCAGTTTATCCACTCAATTTTTAATATTACTAAGCTTGATTATAATCACAGGCTGTTCTTCTGTTCCAGAACAGTCTCAAGCTAATGGTGATGTAAAAGATCCTTTGGAGTCTATTAATAGACCGTTTTGGACATTTACCTGGGATTATGCCGATAAATATGTACTTAAGCCAACATCGCAGGCTTATGTCGAACATGTTAATGAAGATGTGCGTTTTAGTTTATATAATATGGCACTGAATTTAAATGAGCCTTCAACCATTATCAATCATTTGCTACAAGGTAAGTTTTCAGACGCCGCAAAAAGTACGGGTCGTTTTGTGTTAAATTCAACAATAGGTCTGTTGGGGATATTTGATCCCGCCAGTGATTTTGGCTGGGGCAGAAATCAGGAAGAATTTGGCGAAGTTTTAGGTAAGTATGGCGTAGGTGACGGTCCGTATTTAGTAGTACCAGCTATGGGACCAACATCGGTTCGAGAAGAAGTCGGTGATTATGTTGATCGGTACTATTGGCCATTAGCCATCATCGATTTTTGGCCAAATGCCTTAAGGGTTGGTGTTATTGCACTTGAACAGCGTGCTTCGCTGACTGATCAAGAACAGTTGATAAATGATTCGGTTGATTCTTACGAGTTTGTGAAAAACGCCTATTTTCAAAATATGAGATATAAGGTGTATGATGGCAATCCACCGATTGAAGTTGATGAAAGCGATGAAGAATTAGAAGCCTTTATGGATGAATTTGAAGAGCTTGAGCAATAATTTCCTTTTGTAGAATAATAGAAGAAATCTGGTCTAATAAATGAAAAAAATACTACACACAATTGGCTTATGTGCGTTTATAGTCTTATTTGGTAATGCTAATGCTGCCCAGCTGGCAAGCAATATTACACCTCAACAATTGCAACAATTTAAGCGATTATCGCCGGCACAGCAAAAAAGTTTGGCGCAAAGTATGGGAGTGGATTTACGTACCATTCAGAAGCAAATTAATTCGTCAGAAAAAAATCAAAATACCAGTGAAGATACTCAACTTCAACAGTATATGCCTCGAGGTACTCAGTTTGATGAATTAGGTAATCCGATATTTGATCCTGAGGAAGAACTACTTGACGAAGAGCAAGAAGATGATAGTGAGCCTAAGCCTTTTGGTTACGATGTTTTTGCTAATGCACCATTAACTTTTGCGCCAACATTAGATATTGCGGTACCAGAGAACTACATTGTTGGTGCTGGTGATAGTTTATCTATTCAAGTATTTGGGAAAGATAACTTTGATTACCAGTTACCCGTAACGCGAGAAGGAAAAGTCATTATTCCTGAACTTGGTGCGTTTGCGGTTTCTGGTATGACATTTAATGAAGTGAAACAATTTTTAGCTAATGAAATCAAAAATAAAGTATTAGGTGTAGAGGTTGTTGTTGCCTTGAGTGATCTTAGGTCAATTCGGGTATTTGTTTTAGGGGATGCCTATAAACCTGGGCAATATGTTTTGAGTTCATTATCAAGTATTACTCATGCATTATTTGCTGCAGGCGGTATCAGTGATATCGGAACGCTTAGAAATATTCAGTTAAAAAGAGGCGGTAAGTTAGTAACTACGCTGGATTTATACGACTTATTGATCAATGGCGATTCTTCAAACGATGTGTTGTTAAAATCAGGTGATGTGGTATTTATCAACCCTATAGGAGATAAAATCACTGTTGATGGTGAAGTTACCCGCCCGGCAATTTATGAATTACAAAAAGGTGAGACTTTTCAAACGGCAATTAAAATGGCTGGTGGGTTGTTACCTTCAGCTTACCCTACTTCGACTGTGGTTGAGCGTTTTAATGCGCGTAATTTAAGAACCGTTAAAAATATCGATTTAACCCAAAGTGATGTATTAACACAAGAAGTGCGTGCTGGTGATTATATTAAGGTAATGAAAACCTCTGATATTGTTGAAGATTCAGTAACTATTATCGGCGCTGTTGCCAGACCTGGTAAGTATCAATGGCATCAAGGGCTACGGATAAATGATCTAATACCTGATGTCAACATTCACTTATTGGCTGATGCAGATTTAGCTTATGGCTTGGTGGTAAGAGAGAGAGATAAAGCGCGAAATATTGAGATACTGCAATTTAGTTTATTTAATATTATTGCCGATAATCGCTCTCAAGATAATCTGGAATTACAGCCTCATGACAAAGTGTTAATTTTTTCTATGGATGAAATTAAAGCAGAGCGTTTGAGCCGGCTTGATGACTTTGCTTTTACGTCTGAGCAATTAAAAAAAGAAGAAAAGCAACAAGCTAAAGATAACTTTCAAGAAAAAATGTTTTGGCTAGAATATGATGCAGAAGATAAATATCAGAAAAAAGATGAGTTAGATGAAACAGTTGAGTTAGCATCAAAGACGTTAGAAGAGTTAACCGGGGGCAAGGTAAAAGAGGAAGTGGGTATTAGAGAGCTTAATCCGTTTTCTCGAAAGAGGCTTTTATCACCGATTATTGAAAAGTTAAAATTACAGGCTGCATCTGGAAAGCCGATTCAGTTAGTTGAGATTGTTGGCTCAGTCAAGTTTCCAGGTATTTACCCGTTAGCAAAAAATGCCAAAGTTAACGATTTATTAAAAGCTTCCGGTGGCTTATTAGAATCTGCGTTTTTACAAAAAGCTGAAATTACCAGAAATGAGGTTGCCAATAATATGGCGTCAAAGAATGCGATTGCTTTGAATTTATCTCAAGTGTTAGCAGGAAATGAAGAAGATAATATTCTATTACAGAGTAAAGATAGATTAAACGTATTGCAAATACCTTCATGGCAGGAAAACCACTTAGTAGAACTACGTGGCGAATTTATGTTTCCTGGTAAATATACTATTCGCCGAGGTGAAACTCTTGGTCAGTTAATTGAGCGGGTTGGTGGTTTTACTGAATATGCCTATATAGAGGGCTCAGTGTTTACCCGCGAAAAATTGAAACAGTTAGAGTTACAAAATTTATTGAAAGTTTCTGAAAGTTTACGGATGGAAATAGCATCAAAGAGTTTGGCACAAGATAAAAACTCTCAAATGGTGGATTATAGCCAGGCAAAACTGTTACTGGCTGATTTAACCAAGGTCAAGCCTGTAGGGCGATTAGTTGTAGATCTACCTCGCCTGGAAACTGACAAAAGTGTTGATGTGTTACTAGAAAACGGTGATGTTTTGTACGTGCCGACTATTCAAAATTCTATAAACGTTATCGGGCAAGTACAAGTGGCGACATCGCATTTTTATCAAGATAGTTTAAGTGCGTTTGATTATATAGAGTTAAGTGGTGGTGTTAAGCAGCAGGCTGACGATGACAGAGTCTATATTATTAAAGCAAACGGTGCAGTTGAAGTACCGAGCTCGTCTAGTTGGTTTTCATCTAATGATAAAAGCCAGTTAAAGCCAGGAGATACAGTGGTAGTACCGTTAGATTCAGATTATATGAATAACTTGACACTATGGGCGACAGGTACTCAAATTATTTATCAAGCTGCGGTAGCTATTGCTGCGATATCAGGAATATAAGTGTTGTAATTATTGAAAAGGTAAGAGCCTGATAGAACTTACCTTTTCAAATTTTTTACTTAGTTGGCTATCTAAATTGTTAAATTTAGTTATTAAACGTAATTATTTCCATTATTTCCTAGATTCCCGTAGGTGAGCCGACTATAATTGGCGCAATTTTATATATTCATTTGTTGATTCGAGTATTTGACTAAAAATACCAAGGCTTTTCCATGTTTCTTATATTAAGCGCTTTAATTGTTGCTTTTATTGTTTCGATTTCTACCATTAAAGTATTATTGCCGTTAGCCCCACAAATAGGCTTAGTTGATTTACCTAATGAACGCAAAAAACATGATGGTGCGATTCCGTTAATTGGTGGTATTTCTATTTATACTGGCGTATTAATTGCGTCGACGCTATTTATTGAACAAAGTCAGATTGTGAATTTATATTTTATTTCTTCTGCGTTACTTGTTTTTATAGGCACTATGGATGATATTTATGATTTAAACGTTGCACCAAGAATGATTTTTCAAGGGATAGTTGCGACCTTAATGGTATTTGGTGCTGGTATTTATATTCAGGATCTCGGCAATTTATTTACAACAGGTAATACAAACATAGGCAATTATGGTATGCTATTTACTATGTTTGCCTGTGTAGCTGCGATTAATGCGTTTAATATGATAGATGGTATTGATGGCTTGGCGGGTTCCATGAGCATTGTTAGTATTGCTTCTATCGCTATTTTAACCTTGTTAAATGATAACTCAGCCGATATTTTATTGCCGCTTATTTTGGTCGTCGCCATTATTCCTTATTTGTTTTATAACGTGAGTACGCGAAACCCTCGTGGTAAGAAAATTTTTATGGGAGATGCTGGCAGCATGTTTATGGGATTAACAGTTGTTTGGTTACTTGCTCTTAGCACGCAAAACACGCCTCACGGGCAGGCTGCTTTTAGGCCGGTTATCGCACTATGGGTAATAGCAGTGCCATTAATGGACATGTTTGCGATAATGCTTAGACGAATTCGTAAAGGGGTTTCGCCATTTCAAGCAGATAATGGCCATTTACATCATATCTGCATTCGGTTAGGGTTAACTTCTAGGCAAGCATTACAGGTTATAACCGGTTTAGCTGTTTTATGCTCATTAATTGGTATTTTAGGTGAAGTCTTATTAGTGGATGATTGGTTGATGTTAGTCGGGTTTCTATTGCTATTTATTGTATATTCTTATGCTTTGCAGCATGCGTGGAAATTTGTACGTATGTTTAAGTAATTCTGTAATGTGTTTGTTTGTATCTGGCAAATAGAGTTTTTGATTGATTTTTGAAAAAACAATCTTGATTGTCCTTTTTTTGAACACTTATACCGATAAAATTGATTATAATCGAGTTTTTACCAATAATGTGTTGACATCACAGTAACTTGAATTTAAATTTCCTTATGTTTGTAATGTTAGATAATATCTCTTTTGTTTATGTAGGCAGTGATAGCTTAGTTAATAAATAGGGGAGGGCATGCCAATAAATTTCGTTATTTATTAGTTATGGCTGAACTATTAACAAAAACAGAAGGAATGTTAGAAAACTAGAAATTACAACGACAGAAAACTAACATTATTTTTTATAACAACTTGTTAGTTTTACATGAACACGTGTTCACAAGTCTTAACGATATAATTGTTAAGATTTAGAAATAAAATGGAGAATATCTCAAATGAAAAAATTTAATTTAGCCGCGCTACCGTTAGCTGTTGCAGGTATTGTTGCTTCTAACTCGGCGTTTGCTGGTACTCAAGCTTGTTTTGAAGTGTATAAAGGTGCTGATGCACTAGCTGTTGCTGCTTTTGATACAAACTACGCTGCTGCCGCTTGTATTGCTGAAGCTGATCGTCTTGCTGCCGGTGCTGCAGATTTAGAACCAACTGCAGAAGCTGCTATTGCTTACGAGTTAACTGGTGACTTAGACGTAGATTTTGACGCATTAGATGGTGTGGATACAGATTTACACATTGTTTACATCCCAACTACAGATATTCCATCTGGTACGTTGATCACAATGACAATTACAGGTGCCACATTTGCTAATAACGCTGACATCATTCACTTAGTGCAAGATGAAGATGGCGCTGGTGCAGGCACAACGTTTGCTGCTGTAGCTTCTACTGATGGTGCGGTAGATGGTGAAAATACCATTACTTTCTTAACGAAAGCTGGTGTGACTATCACAGCAGGTACTCGTTTAGCGTTATCTCAAGTATCAACTGGTGCTGTATCTACAGCTATTGAACCTATAAGTATTAATATTTTAAATGAAGGCTGTACAGATCCATCTTCTTCTCAAACTGTTACTATCCAAGCAAACAGCGCAGTAACTGATGGTGGTACAGGTTTCTCTATCGCTGGTGCTGCTTCAACTGCTCAGTTAGTTGCTGATATTAGCCCTCAATTTGTAACTTTCTCAGGTTCAACTTCAATTGAAGAAGAAGTAAACGCAGAAAGTACAGATAGTGAAGGTGCTGCTATCGTTGCTCGTACAGAGTTTGTTTATGACGCTTCTGCTACTTTAGCTGACAGGTTCACTGTTAATGCAAGCCAAGTATTAAGTATTGCTGGTTTTGCTGACCGTGCTCCGTTACTTGACCAATCAATCGCATTAGATGCAGACGATCATTTAATTACTCGCTTTGTTACTAGTGCTGATCCAGGTGCTACAGTTGAAGCTGGTATTTATAATTCAATGACAGCTGCATCAGGTGTCCTAGCTGCACAAATCGATGTTGAAACAGGTACAACATTTGGTACTATCGCACAAAGCACTGCTGATGCGACTGCGTATTTGACAGAAGCAACTGATTTATTCACGGCCGTTGCAGGTACACAAGCTGAAGCTGCGCCTGCTGCATTAGCTGGTTCAGTATATAACGATGTTTGGTATGTACTTGAAAACACTGACCCAGGTGTTGGTGTAATGAACTTTAACTATACACATACTCCTGAGTATACGTTAGAGTTAGACACTGCTGGTGAATTAGATCACTGTGTGCAAGAAAGAACTATTCACGATATCGGTGTAAATGGCGCGGTATTGAAAGTTCCTTATACTTTCGACACAAATAACAACTTCGTACGTATCACTAACGAGCACAACGAAGAAGCTGAAATTACTTTAGACATCTTTGATGAGTCAGGTAACCAAGCAACAAGTATTGCTGTTGGTAATGTTGGTGAGCATGCATCAGTTGTATTACGTGCCAATGAGTTAATTGACTTAGCTCAAGCTGCTGGTTACATGGGTGTTGGTGACCGTCACACTATGACGTTCACAGTTACTGCTCCTCGCGATTCTGTACACGGTGTAAGTGTTCAAGCAATCCCAGGTGGTGTTGACCGTGTAATGCCGGTATTAGATCAAAATGTCTGGACTCAGTAATAGCTTAATTTGCTATTTAATAGCTTAGTTAAGTTATTTAAGAAAGCCCCTTTCGGGGCTTTTTTTATGTAGCTATGCGATATATATTTGCTTACAGATGAGTAAATATTGAAAAACTTTTTATGAAATACTGAGGATTAGTATGCAGTTTTACTCTATCTTTATAATACGATTGATGTTTGTTTTTATGATTATTGGTGGTGGTTTAGGAAGTGCTGTTGCTAGTACAACTAATGGTGCAACGGATAAGTCAGTTGAGCAATTACAAGCAGAAGTTAATCAAATAAAACAACAGCTAATAGTAATAATGCGAAATCAGCAAGCGATTGCGAAACATACAGGGTTAATAAAAGAAACTGAAAAGCAAGCACTTACAGGGCAGCCCATTTTAACATTGGGCAATAGTGCGATAATTGGAAGTGCTGAGGCAAAACTTGTTTTAATGGAGTTTACTGATTTGCATTGCCCATTTTGTAAAAAATTTCATGACAATACGTTTAGCAAGTTAAAAGAAAAATATGTTGAATCGAATGAAGTACTTTTCGTTGGAAAGCATTACCCTATTGTTGCTCTTCACAAAAACGCATTGATTGCGGCTAAAGCATTGGAATGCGCAAGAGAAAGCCAACCTCAAAACCAGATTTTATATGAAAATGCTAAAGCATGGCTATTTAAGACAGGTAAAAAATTTGATGAGTCTTATTACTCTGAATTTGTTCAAGGGCTCTCTTTAAATGAAGATATGTTTAATAGTTGTGTCACATCTAATAAAGTAGAGCAGACTATTAACGCAGATCTTCAATTAGCAAAATCTATAGGCATGTCTAGGACACCATCATTTGTTATAGGTTTTCAAAGCGCGGGTAAGGTTAAAAACTGGAAAATTATCGAGGGTGCTAAAACTTTTGAACAATTTAGTGATGCAATCGATAAGTTTATTGCGACGGCACAAACTAAAGATTAACGTGTTGGTTTTGGTCGGTTACAATATTGGTATGGCTATTCGTAGGGAAATTGTTGATGCATCGTAAGAATATTTTTGTACAAAACAAATTAAGTAAATCTTCCTATTGCAGAGGATTTACGCTAATTGAACTTTTGATCGTCATGGTTATTTTGGGGCTTTTAGCTTCATTAGTTGCGCCAAAAATGTTCGGAAAGATAGGTTCATCTAAACAAAAAACAGCGCAAACACAAATAGAAATGCTATCGACTGCGCTGGATATGTATCGCTTAGATGTTGGTCACTATCCAGATTCATTAAAAGAGTTAAGGCACTCAAATAAGCCAAATTGGCAAGGACCTTATCTGCCTAAAAATATTCCAAATGATCCTTGGGGTAACGCATATGTGTATAAGTTTCCTGGGGATATCACCGACTACGAATTAATGAGCTATGGCAGTGATGGAAAACTTGGTGGTGAAGGTGAAAGCAGTGACATCAGCTACTAGTATTATAAAGTATCTGAATCAGGATTTCGGTGTTCCTAAGAATAAAATTTCAGAAGCTAAACGGTTACAGTCAAGTCTCAGTACTTCTCTAGAGCGTACGTTAGTCTCTATGGGAGAGCTTGATATAAATGTTTTACCTGAACTTTATGCAAAAGTTTATCAAGGAAAGGTTTTACCAACTTCTGCTACTGCTCTAGATAGTGAAAACATTACGTTATTGCTAAATGATAAGTTAAACATTGATTATGTTTTATCGATGGATGCTGTACCAATTGCATTGGATAATAATGAACTTTCAGTCGCTGTTGCAGGAGTTGAACATTGGGAGTTATTTGACTATTTTAGGCTAACTTCTTATGAAATGGTACTAACGTTTTGTACCGAAAAGCAGTTGGCTTTGATAAAAGAAGAGTTTGAGCTAAATTTATTATCTGCAAAGGAAAGTCGCCAAGATGTTGATTTAGTTGGAGAGGGTGAAATAGAGCGCCTAAAAGAACTTGCGCAGGGAGCCCCTACGATTTCATTTGTTAATCAATTAATATCTCATGGTGTGAAGTTAGGTGCCTCTGACTTACATATTGAACCTATTGCAGAACGTTATCGTGCACGTTATCGCGTTGATGGTATCCTGCATGATGCCGATCCTATACCTCAAAATTTACAATTAGCTGTAATTTCACGTATTAAAATTCTTTCTGGGATGGATATAGCGGAAAAGCGTAGGCCTCAAGATGGCAAGATAGAAACTAAAGCAAATAATATTGATTTAGATATCCGTTGCTCTTCTTTACCTTTAGGTCAAGGTGAAAGTATGGTTATGAGATTTCTTATTAAACAGTCTGTGAAATTTGATTTAGCAGCTTTAGGGTATGAAGCTGATCTAGCAAGAAGGGTTGAGCAAGATTTAAAAAAAACAGCTGGAGTTATTTTAATGACTGGCCCTACAGGTTCGGGTAAGACAACCAGTTTGTATTCATATCTTACGCAGTTAAATCGACCAGAGGTTAAGATTATTACTCTTGAAGATCCAATTGAATATCAATTAGATGGGATAAATCAAGTACAGGTAAACAGTGAAATTGGCTATGATTTTGCGAAAGGGCTTAGAAGTATAGTTAGGCAAGATCCTGATGTTATTATGGTGGGGGAGATCCGTGATAATGAAACAGCCCGTATTGCTTTACAATCAGCATTAACAGGTCATTTAGTTTTTAGTACAGTGCATACTAATGATGCAGCTACCGCTTATACTCGCTTATTAGATTTAGGTGTAAAGGAATATTTATTAAACGCTGCTTTAACCTCTATTCTTGCACAGCGTTTAGTACGTCGTTTATGTCAATGTGCATCAAATAAAGATGATACTGAAGCAAGTAACTTGATAGCCCAATATCAATTAAATAAATTAGCAGAGAAGTATAATATTGAAATTATGCATTTGAAAAACTTGGTCGGTTGTGAATCATGTGGGTACACTGGATTTCAGGGGCGGGTAGCTATTTTGGAATATTTACCCTGTGATCATGAAGTTAAACAGCTGCCCAAAGATGAAAATTTCTTTCTTAAAGTTGCTGATTATATGAAGGAAAGTGGTTTACGAACATTGAGAGAAGACGGTTTTTTAAAAGTTATTAAAGGTGAAACGACACTTGAAGAAGTGTTGCGAGTAACAGGATGAGCCAAAAATTTAAATATAAGGCGTTAACCAAAAGTGGAGAGAAAGTTACAGATTTTCTTTTTGCAAGTAACATTGATAAAGCTAGAATAGAGCTTAAGCAAAAAGCTTTAATTGTGTTATCTATCACACCTGAAACAGGAACAAGTTTTACGGGCGGAGAATTTAAAGTTAGTAGTGCTGATCTCGAGCAATCAACGAATCAGCTCGCTACCTTGTTAGAAAATGGATTAAGAATTAACGAAGCGCTTGATATTTTAGTTGATACTGCTCCATCGCAGGGAGCGGCCATTGTTTGGAAGGAGATATATACAAAAGTACAAACTGGTTCGACCCTTCATTCTTCATTAGAAAATTATCCAGAGTACTTTGATGTACTCTATTTAGAGATGGTTAATATTGCTGAAAATACCGGAACTTTACCTCAAGTTTTCCGTAGTTTGTCAGATAATTTGTCATTTCAAAGAGATTTGAAAAATAAATCTATACAAGCATTAATTTATCCGTTGATTATTTTACTTGTTTGCGTGTGTGCTATATTTTCAATTTTTAATTTTGTTGTACCCAATATGGAGAGCGTGTTTACTTCTGCAAAGAACCTGCCTTCATATACTCAATGGCTTTTGAATACAAGTCATTTTGTCAGTGAAAATAATCTATTTATATTGTTTTTTGTCATAGGAGGAGGCGTATTTATTACAATGCTTTGGCGTCAGCCAAAAACTAAGCAAAGTATTTTAAGTACGATAGCGAGTTTTCCATTGCTTGGAAAAATGATACAAAAATCTGAGCAAATACGTTTTTGTTCTGCAATGAGTTTAACATTAGCAAGTGGGCTGAATTTATCTGATTCGTTGGTTTTAAGTATAAAAACATTAACTTCGGAAAAAAATAAAGAGCATTTAGAGCAATCAAGACTTAAAGTAGATTCTGGAAAAACGTTAGCTGATAGTCTTGCTGACAGCCATTTTCTAGATCGAGTTGCGTTGTCGTTGATTAAAGTGGGGGAACAGAGTGGTTCACTCGAACGTTCTTTTAATGAAATCACTCAAAGGGCTAAAACAGATTTTGAATCTTGGATACTGAGGATGACAACTTTACTTGAACCTTTATTAATAATGATGATGGGGGCAATTGTCGGTGGTGTCGTTATTATAATGTTGTTAAGTATTGTTTCTGTAAATGATTTGTCACTTTAAGGATGTAAGTAATAGTGGGTAATGGAAAATATCATTCATCAGGATTTACCTTAATAGAATTAATGATTGTTATGCTACTTTTAGGTGTTACAACAAGTCTAGTCGCCCCTGACTTGTATAATAATCTCCAGCGTTCAAAGTTAAATACAGAAAAGTTAAAAATAAGATTATTGGCTGAACTGAGCGTCGAACATAGTTTTTTTAGTGCGAGTGAATTACAGATTTCCTTTGAAGAAAGGACTATGAGTATTCATCAACTACCTAATGAAAGTAAAAAAAATAAATTGTTAAAGAAGATTAGTAGTAGTTATTTTGACTTTGAAAAAACTGTTATTACTGTTTCTCATGGTAAGTGGTTAGGAGAAAAGGTCGTTAAGTTTAGTCAGCCATTTAGTGAAGAGATTGATTCACTTCGGTTGATCGATTAGGTAGTTACTGCTTTATAGAAGAGTATAAATGATAAAAGCAAAGCGTTTAAGTGGTATGACATTAATAGAAGTTCTGATAGCTTCAGTTATTCTATTTATTGCTATTGGTACTGTTTCAGGGGTGCATAAAGTCTTAAATTACTATCAAAGAATAAACATGCTGGATTATGCTTTATTATTAAATCAATCGTCATTTTTTGACTATTTATCATATTCGTTAGAGCAAAATACTTTATCCGGAAGTTATCAAATAGGAGGTTATCTATTAGTTTGGCAAGCTAATTTGGTTAGCGCGGCTCCTGTTATTAAATCATTTGATCCTGAACTAGGTAATGAGACTGGGTTTAAAAATACGGGAAATGTTTTTTTATATAGTGTTGCATATTACTTTGAGCAATATCCTGACAAAAAGTTTGAAGTAACACAGTTAGTAGTTAAGAAATGATTAAAAACCAGGGATTTAGTTTGTTGGAGGTATTAATTGCTTCAACTATATTTGCTTCCGTGTTAGTCGTCGCCTCTAGCGCTTTTAAGTTTTTTGTTAGTACTGAACAAAGACCGCTTAACAGTGAGTCCGTGATGAAGCAAGCTATGGAGATAATTAAGGTTAGAAATTCAATCAAAGGATTACAACATTATTATTTAAAAAACAAATATGAAGACCTTGCTCTCCCAAAGTTGTTTTTTTTAGGTGAAAATAATGGCTTTACTGGCATATCCAGAGAGGCAATGAATTTTCCATCTCAGCCAACACGAATAAGCGTATCAATCGTGCGAAATAATGAGAATAAAACTAGCTTAAGTTATTGTGAGTTTGACAATAAAACTTATTATCCCGAGTTAGAGATTGAATCTTCATGTGAAAACCCGTTATTAATTGCACAAAATATTAAACAAGCGAAATTTTCATACTTTGGTTGGTCGTCATTGCAAAGTTTATACGGTAATTCAGCTTATTCTCCTTTACTTGAAAGAGAAAAAGAGTGGAGTCCCGTTTGGGATGCTAGAGAAAGAGGTGTTTTGCCTCAGTATATTAAGGTGGAGCTTGAATACGAAATTATAACTGATAGTTATCAGCCGTTGCAGCTTTGGTTTCACATTTCTGATGCAGATCCTGTTAGCTATAGTGTAAATAATCGTAATGAATAAAAATTGTAGAGGCGCAGCGTTAGTTATGGTGCTATTTATTGCTGCTATGTTAGTAAGTATATCTGTTTTACTCATCGCAAAAACTAAACAGCATGTTGAACGAATCAGTATTGCGAAAGAATTCTTACAGGCAGAACGCCAGATTATAAGTGATATAAGTTATTTTATATATATTACTCAAACTTCACCTTACGCAATTTTGGGGGATAGCAATTTAATTGACTACGATAGGAGTACTTTACCAAAGGGAATAAATCTTCAAGGGGTTCCATTTTCATTTCGTAGTTCAGTATTTACAGTTCAGGATATGGGAGGGTTAATATCTATTAATCCTTTAGAACGTGACAGATTAATGAAGTATTTGAGCGAATCCGGCTGGCCAAGTGAGCAGGTTTTTAGCTTTGTTGACGTGTTGGAGGACTGGCAAGATAATGATGACTTTCAACGGATTAACGGTGCTGAAAAACGTAGTTATGGGGTAGTGGGATATCCATTAAATCAATCGATACAGGATGTTAAAGAATTAGGTTTGTTAGAAAATGTAGAACCTACTTTACTGACCAAATTGGCTAATGATAGTAATTTAATTACTTATGGTGCAGGACGACAATCATTAGGTAGTGTGCCTGATAAGCTTTTACCTACATTTTTTGATGAATTTGAAGCAAAAAAAATACAAACAATAAGGAATAAGCAACGACAGGAAGAGACAAAAGTTTTTACAAATGATTACACCAGTGGTAACTGGATTATTAAAGTAAGTACTAGTAATAAGCAAGCTAGATCAAGTAAACTGTTTCATTTATTTCGTCGTTTTGGTGAAGCTCGGCCTTTTGTTATCAGTAACTGGCGAGAATTAGCGAAATAAGTACTGTTAGTACAATTTATATAGAAAAGGTTTTTAGGTGAGTGTTCCTTCATTGTTTTTAGGTCAAACAGGGCTTTATCAATTTATATTTCAACAAAAAGATAAGCGATTCGACAAGCTTAAGTCTAAAGTTAATTTTAGTGGGCTTAAAGAGAAGTTTTTTGTTTCAAGAGATTGTTATTGGGAAAAAGTAGTTTACTATCCGACAGGAAATTTATTTGAGTTATACAAAATAATAAATTCAGAAATTATTGATATATCGCCTATAAATGGAAACACAAGTGCTTATATTATAAATATCTCTGCTCAACGTTCAATAATACTATATTGTTGTTTTACTGTTGAAACTTGTGAGAGAATGAAGCAATTAGGAATATGGTATTTTATTCCGGAAACATTAGCTTATTATCGTGCATTGCATGAAAATATTGGGTGCTACCTCTGTAAAAATTCCTTGTCTCCATTAAATGGTGATAATATTTCTGAGGACATTATTTCAAATGAGGTAGTTATAAAAGTTGAAAATGATGATTTATCGTCACTATCTTTGAATAGTAAAGCTGGCTTGCGAATTGTAGCACCAATATTTGAGTTGAGCTCGGAAATCTTAACAGAAGAACTACGTCATATTATTTGTAAGAGAGGAATGTATGATGTAATTGACTTTAGTGCTCAATTAATTGTCTTAGCTAGAGAAAAAATATCTGGTAAGAAGCCTATACTCAAGAATATATTACTTTTTAGTATTACTGCTTTATTTACTTTTGTATTCGGAAAGTCTGTATTTCTTAATTGGGAGTATGAAAAATTGCAGCAAGAAATATCAGCAAACAGAGACAAAGCAGCAAAAGCAATTCAACTTTCAAATCAATTGAAAAATGCAAAATTAGGATTTGAAAAAATAAATCAAACGATTAATGAACACTCATCAAAAGTAAAAATACTTGAGATCCTTAGTCAAATTAGTAATCAAGATGAAAAGTTAATCTTTCAATCCATTAACATTCTGCCGTCTGAAATTCAACTCCAAGGTATTGCGTTTAGTTCTACTGAATTATTAACGTTATTGTCAAAGGTTAAAGGTTTCAATTCTGTCGCATTTAGTTCACCGCCAGTGGCAATAAAAGAGCAAGGCGAGCGTTTTAATATTAGTTTACTTTATGACGAAAAAATTTACGTGGATACGTATAGGAAATAGGTCATATGAAACATAGAAAATTGTATTTGAATGCCCTATTGGTTCTATTAGTTATTAAGTTTATTGTTTTTCCCTGGATAGATTGGGTCGAAGAAAAAGAGTTTGCCGTATCTCAGTTAGTTTCTTTTTATGAAAAGCAAGAGTTTGCAATTAATAATGAAAAGGCTATTCAGGCTCATTTAGACAATGTAGAAACAGCTCTAAGTACATTAAAAAAACCGATGGAGTTGCTCGATAAAGAAAAAAGTGCAAATACTTTATGGTTTAAATTAATTGACTCCTTAAAGTCCAAAAACGTTAAAATATATAATCAAAAAGTTGAAATTGAAAATTTACTTACTGCTGATGTGGGATATGTAACTGGACGTTTTTTTATCTCTGGAGATGCAACGGAAGTAGTAAAATCGATTCTGCATTTAGAGAGTAACGCACCATACGTTTTTTTAGAACAAGTAAACTTAAATGCCTTAAAAGGCGCTAAAAGTGGGGAGTTGGTTGCTCAGTTATATGTTGGCTATTGGTTTACTCATAGCAAAGAGAGTACACAATGATTAAGAGTAAAGAGCAAGTTTACTTTTTAGTGGCGGGAGTATTTTTAGGTATTATTAGCACTATTGTAAACTTTACTATGTTGCGAGTCGAAGAAGTTAAAGAAGATAGCAACTTGCTTGCTAACGATAATAATTTGCTTATTAGCCAGTATTTAGTCAGTCATAGTGATATAAAAATGGACAAACTTCTAGCATTGTTTGGTTTAAACAAGGCCCCAAAAAAGCAATTACCTGAGGATGGCGGTCTTTTGTTATCTGAAAATATTACGGTGAGGATAGTGGCACAGGCAAAAATTAAGAATGAGTTACATACCATTTTAGAAGCGGTCTCACCAAAGGAAGTAAAGTACTTTACAGTGAAAGTTGGGACTGTGATAGAAGGAATGACAATAAAGAATATTTCATCGAAGCAATTGGTTGTGGAACATAAGAATGAACAATACATTGTTAAAATCTTCCACCCTAAAGAACTTAACCTAAATAAAATAGAATCAAATAATGATATTCAGTAACAATCCCATTATATGTCGTTTATTTTTAGCGACTTTATCATTTGTAGTCGTGAGCTGTAGCTCTACGTCTCAAGTGGAACAAAATAAGAGCCGAAGTGATAAGGATAACTTTACTATTGAAGACTCTATCATTGCTTCAAAATTAGATGAAAAAGAAAACTTATCCAGAGAGTTAGTTGCTATGGATAGCGAAGCAGTCGTAAAAACCAAGTCTTCTGAAATAATTTCAAATATTTCTGGTTTTGGTATTTTGGAGCAAACGGCAAAAATCCCCCCCATTTTTGATAATAGTGAAAAAGTAACAATTAGTGTAGATAAAATGTCCATTGTTGATTTTATTCATTATGTATTTGATGATTTATTGGCGCTGAATTATGTTATTTCTTCTAAAGTGGGAGGGAATAAAAATAAAGTTTCATTGAGTTTAACTGACAGTGTCTCTAAGGAGATACTGTATTCTACTGCTAAAGAGCTTTTGGAAGATAATGATATTGCTATGTTACGTAAGGATAATATTATTTATTTTCAAAAAAAGCTTAAAGATAAACGTTATCAAAGTGCATCGGTAGGAATAGGTCGGACACAAGCAGATATACCCTCTAGTACTGGAGAAATAGTTCAAATTATACCTTATACCTATACTAATAGTCGAAGTCTCGCTAGTGTCGTCAAAAAACTCACTGGAATAGAAGTGAAAATTGATGCGAAGCGCAAGATGGTTATGGTTGAAGGTAGTGCCAATGATATCATCGAAGTGATGCGTGTTTTACAAATGCTGGATGTTCCTAGTTCTATTGGAAAAGAGATCCGATTAATTAAGTTAGCTTATATTGCTCCGGACAGTTTAGTCGAGAAGCTTAAGGAATTACTTGAGAATGATGGTTATCTTGTAGGGAAAGATAATGACATTACTTTTGTCTCCGTTCCAAGGTTAGGAGGTGTTGTTGTATATGGTGCGAGCAAAGAAGCGGTTGAACGTGTTGAGTTATGGACTGAAAAATTAGATATTGCAGTTGCTGGAAATGAACCTAGATTTTATATCTATCGCCCACAATTTAATAAAGCTGTAGACCTTCAAGCATCTATAGGTGGGATGATTTCGGCTATTTTAAATGAAACTTCTCACGAGCAAAACTCTATTTCTCCGTCTAGTAATTCTGAAGTGAAAAATGTGTCGAGTAGTAAAGGAGTTTCTACATCGACTATGTCGGTAGATCCTGTACAAAATTCACTGATTTTTTATACCACTGCTGATAAGTATCGAAAAATAATTCAATTGCTAGAAAAGCTGGATAAACTTCCAGGTCAAGTTATTTTGGATATCGCTATTGCTGAAGTAACGTTAGGCGATAATGTTTCCTCGGGAATTGATTGGTTTTATAATTCTAATGGTGAGAGCTCACCAGGAGTAGCTCGAGGTGGGAAAGAGTTTTCTGCTGTGTTGAATGATACGGGAAGTCTTATCCTTGATGGGATAAATGGGGATTGGCGAAGTGCGATTAATTTTATAGCGTCTAAGTCGGATGTTAGAGTGTTGGCAAAGCCATTTTTAATCGTGAAAGATGGGGAAAGTGCAAGTATTAATTCTGGTGACCAAATCCCTACACTTACCCAAACAAGTACCAGTGATACAGACAGGGTGACTAATTCTGTTCAGTATATTAGCACGGGTATTCAAGTGTCTGTGACACCAACAATTAATGCCAAGGGGTTAATAAACCTGGCTGTTACTATGTCTAGTAGTTCTTCAACACCCAATGATGAGCTAACACCAACAATAACGAATAGAACTATAAATACCAATATTTTTAGTGCCGATGGTCAAACGGTAGCTTTAGGTGGACTTATTAGTGAAAAATTAGTAGATGAAGATAATCATGTCCCTCTATTAGGTAGTATTCCTTTGCTTGGAAAAGCATTTTCTTCTACTTCTAATAAATATTCAAGAACAGAATTAATCATGCTTATCACCACTAAGGTGGTCAAAAATGTGAATGAAGTCGATGAATTTAAAGATAAGGTTTTTGACTTGTTTAGTTTTCCATCGTCTAATTAATCCGAACGAGCTTTAGGTCAATACTTATTATGTATTCAAATACTACTATTATACTGATTGATTTAATAATGGATAAAGCGTGAGTAATTAAATTTTGCCTTTTTTATGCAATATTAAAGAAAGTGCTATAGTTCGTAGCATTCTAGTATTAGTTGGAGGAACAGCGGGTGCACAGGCCGTAACTTTCTTGCTGTCACCTATTATTACCCGCTTGTATACCCCAGAAGCTTTGGGAATTTTTGGGAGTTTTATTGCTATAGTTGCCGTTTTGTTACCTATAGCCGCATTTAGTTTACCAATTGCAATTGTTTTACCAGAAAAGAATGAAGAAGCTAGAAAAATTGCCAAGCTCGCAACATTTATTAGTGTATTTTTCTCAATTGCTTTGGCTATATTTTTTATTATTTTTAAAAGTCAACTTGCTGTATTTTTTAAGACAAATGAAGATAGTTCGTTATTATTAATATTACTTATTTCATTAGCTGTGTTATTGGGCACTATTCTAGCTATTTGTTCACAATGGCTCATTAGAAATAAACTATTTATGATTAGTGCAAAAACAATGATGTTGCACTCGATAATATCTAATACTTTGAAAGTCATAATTGGCTTATTAAGCCCTACAGGTAAAGCTCTTATCATATTAAATGTTTTTGGCACATTGCTCCATTCAATATTACTTATAGCTTTTGTAAAAAAAAACAAGAAAAATGGTGCAGCCGCTATCCCTATCGGCGCATATTTTGATGTAAAATTATTGAAAAAGTATAAAGCCTTTGTTGTCTACAGAGGGCCACAAGGTGTATTGGCCAATATAAATCAGAACATTCCTATTATCTTACTTGCTAGTTTCTATAGTCCTGCGGTAACTGGGATATATGTACTTTGTAGAACTGTTTTAATTTTACCGATAACTTTAATCGCAAAATCGGTTAATGATGTTATCTACCCTCAAATAAATAAAGCATATCTTCAATATAAACCGATTGTACCTTTACTTAAAAGTACTACAATGGGTTTAGCTGTATTAGCTCTTCCTCCTTTATTGTTGTTTATCATAACTGGCCCACAGTTATTTGCATTTGTTTTTGGTGAAAACTGGCAGCAGTCTGGAGAGTTTTCACAATGGCTTACCATTTGGTTTTATTTTAACTTTATTAATAGAGCATGTGTTGCAGCTATTCCTGTGTTAAAATTAGAGGCTTTTCTGTTAGGGAACAGTATATTAAATTTCTTATTATCTATTTTAGGTTTTTTCTTAGGTAATTTTCTGTTTTCTGAGGAAATTTACGCAATAGCGTTATATAGTTTACTTGGTATCATCCCACAAGTTTTTCTTATTATATATGTTTTTATTTCAGCCTTAAAACACGATAGGCTGCTGGGTGAATAGTTTTCATCTGAGAGGTTAAGTTTTGAAAAAGATAGTTTTATACGGTGCTTTTGATAGGTATAATTACGGCGACAATATTATGCCAATGTTATTTGATGCTTTTATAAATAAGTATCAATCAGGGCTGCTCGAAAGTTACAAGCTCGATTATGCATCAATTAGTGATTCAAATTTAGAAAAATATCATTGTTACAAGTCAAAAAGTATTAATGCTTTAACTGATGAATTGGAGGAAGGTTCGGCTATTATAGTTATTGGTGGCGAGGTTTTATGTGCTAGAAGTCATGCATTATTCATGCATATGCAAACTAGCTGGACGCATAATTTCTTGTTAAAGGTGTTTCGTAAGTTGTGCCCTTCATTATTTTATAGTTTTGCCAAGCTTCAATATTCTACTCGTTGGGAGTTTCCTTATTTACCATCGCAAGAAGCTTTCCGAAATAAAATAAAAGTTATATATAATACGGTGGGTGGAGATCTTCAAAACCTTAGTAATGTAGAATTAAAAGATGTTGTTCGGAGGTTGAATAGTTCAGATTATCTTTCAGTACGAGATATAAGAACAGAAAAAGAGTTAAGTCAGCTAAATATTCAAACGCATTTATCACCTGACTCAGCTTATATCATGTCTGATTTGTTTACAGATGGTGAGTTAGTTAGCAAAGTAAAAAATGAGTTGATAGTTTGTACGGCAAGTGAGTATATTGTTTTTCAGGCTGCACCTGCGAAAGTGGCATGCGATATAGAAACTTTAAGCACCATAATTTCAAATCTTTATCAAGAAACGAATAAAAAAGTGCTTTTACTTCCTATTGGCTATGCTTCTGGCCATGATGATTATTATCTACTTAAAAAAATTAATGCTGTATTAACTAAAGAAACAATCCTAGTACATGATTTGAATGTATGGGAAATCATGTATGTTATTAAACATGCAAGTATGTTTTTTGGCACAAGCTTACATGGGGTTATTACTGCAATGTCGTATGGAGTTCCCCATTTCGGTATAAATCCTAATATTACTAAGTTGAATGCCTTTCTATCAGATTGGAGTGTTGCACCATTTAATAAGTGTTATCCAGTTGAGAATTTGTTAGATTTACCGTCATTAATAAATAGTCAATCTATTAATGAATTAGCTCGAAAAACGAGTGAAAATATTAAGAAGGTTAAAGAAAATAACCTGAGAATATTAGAGACTATTTGTAATGATTTATAGATTTATAAGTTGGCTTGTTTAGATTAAATAGATACTAATGAAAAATGGTAGAATGGATATATCGATAGCTTTAGCCACTTTTAATGGTGAAGCCTATATTAGGCAACAATTGCTAAGTATTGTTGAACAAAATGTTAAACCTGATGAAATTGTTGTTTGTGATGATAATTCTGCAGATAAGACAGTTGAAATAGTTCTGTCAATAGCTAAAAAGTTCAAAGATATTAATTTTATTGTTAGAGTAAATGAAACTAATCTGGGGTATAGCCAAAACTTTAGTAAAGCCTTAGAGCTTTGTAGTGGAGAAATTATTTTTCTAGCTGATCAAGATGATGTCTGGTATGAAAATAAAATAGAACACATTATTCGTCTATTTCAAAATCATCAGGAGAAAAGTTTAATAATTCATGATTTGATGTTTTGCGACGGTTTGCTAACTCAGCAAGGTCAAACGAAATTGCAGAGGTTAAAAAAAGTATCAAACCCTATGGATACATATGTTGTTGGTATGGCTACAGCTGTTAGGCGTGATTTTTTGCAACTATGCTTACCAATACCTGATTTTAGTTTTATAAGTCACGATGCCTGGTTGCATCATTGTGCGGCTATATATAACCAGAAACTAATATTAGATGAAGTACTCGCTGATTATCGAAGGCATGAGAATAATGCTACTAAAGAAGTTTCAATAAACTCAGCAAATAAGATGGGGCCTTTAGATTATTTCTATTTAAAATTAGATAAGCGTCAGCAGCAATTAAATTTAAATAAGCGTAAACAGTTTGTTTCTGTTTTATTGCAATGGTTAAATCAAAATAATGCAGAAGTTATTAAAAATTGTATTTTGGATGAAAAATATGTTTTAACTGAAATTGCAAAACTTAATGATGAAATAGTGCATTTAAATTTTAGACTATTCGCACTTAAACAAAATTTTTTATATAAAAATTTATTGATATTTTCTAATTACTTTCATGGAAGATATAAGCATTTTAACGGCATAAAAAGCGCCTTCAAAGATATTTTATAAAGCGAATTAAAAGAGTTACCCAAGCGAATTAATTCAGATTAATCTCCAGGGTAACTATTACTTTTTAATTGTTTTTCTAATTAGTTCTGAACAAAATATAGGCAAATCAACTGTCGGCTTCCTTAGTAGAAGCAAGCCTTTTAATACATTTGTTAAGCTCAATTGTCCAGTGGTTAGAATTTAATATATCGTAAGACGTATTTGCATTTAGTAGGCTAAAATGAGGCCTTGGTGCTGGTGTAGGGTAATCTTTTGTCGGTATTGGTTGTATGGGAATCTTTGTTTCTAATACTCCGTATTGATACGCTATATTTTGGATAGCAACTGCAAAATCATACCAAGAAGCTACACCTTTATCACTCCAGTGATAGATACTTTTTAATTGCTTAACTTGAGTTAATTTCCAAATAAACCGAGCTAGTCCGTTAGCGTTAGTTGGACAGCCTATTTGATCTGAAACAACACTTAATGATTCTTTTTCTTGCATTAAGCGGAGCATAGTTTTTAAAAAATTATTGCCAGATACCGAATATAACCAAGAAGTTCGTATGACTGAACTGTTTGTTGGGTGACATTTTTTTACAGATAATTCTCCTGCAAATTTAGATTTTCCATAAATACTTTTAGGGTTTGCTTTATCTTCAGGAGTGTATGCGATGTTATTGGAACCATCGAATACAAAGTCAGTTGAAACATGTAAAAATCGAGCATTAACTTTTTCACTATAAATGCTCATGTTTTCTACCGCTAACTGATTAACTGCATACGCTTGTTGATGTTCCGACTCAGCTTTGTCAACTGCAGTATAAGCTGAAGCGTTAATGATAACGTCAACCGGAAAATTAGCTAGTGACTTCTCTATAGCATCAAGCGAAAGGATATTTGTTTCTTCTCTACCTAGAAAAAGTAAATTTACATTTGAAGGGGCCTCAAAAACTAGTTCTTTTGCTAATTGCCCATTTTTACCAAAGACTACGATATTCATATGATACTAATTGATTATATGAGATTGTCATTGTTACCAAGACGTTCTCGTTGATAACTGCCATCTTGAACATGACGACACCAGTCTAAGTTATTAAGGTACCATTTTATTGTTTTTAATATACCAGACTCAAAGCTTTCTCTTGGTGACCATCCTAACTCTTCATTAATTTTAGTTGCATCTATTGCATATCTAACATCATGACCTGGTCTGTCATTTACATAAGTTATTAGCGTTTTAAAATCTGTTAGGTTATTGGGTTTATCTTTAATTAACGTATTTAGGTGATCACAAATTATATTGATAACTTCAATGTTCTGCTTTTCATTGAAGCCACCTATGTTATAGGTACTGCCAACTTTTCCATCTGTCACAACTTTATAAAGAGCGCGAGCATGATCCTCAACAAAAAGCCAATCTCTCACCTGTTCGCCATTTCCATAAACAGGTAAATTTTTGCCTTCCAAGGCATTCAGAATAATTAGAGGAATTAATTTTTCAGGGAAATGAAACGGGCCATAATTATTTGAACAGTTAGTTATTACAACCGGTAAGTTATAGGTTCTGTGCCAGGCCCTTACTAAATGATCGGAAGCTGCTTTTGATGCAGAGTAAGGAGAGCTTGGATCGTAAGGTGTTGTTTCTGTGAATAGCCCTGTTTCACCTAAGTCTCCATAAACTTCATCTGTAGATATATGGTGGAATTTAAAAGCATTTCGTTTACTTTTGGGTAATTGAATGTAATAGTTTTTGGCCGCTTCAAGCATATAATACGTACCTATCACGTTTGTTTGAATAAACTCACTAGGACCATCAATTGAACGATCAACGTGACTTTCTGCTGCTAGGTGCATTATATAATTAGGTTGATATTGAGCTAAAAGTTCAGCTATTTTATTTTGTTCACAAATGTCAGCTTTGATAAAGTGATACCGCTTATTTTTTTCTACTGATTTGAGAGATTCTAAATTACCAGCGTAAGTTAGTTTATCAACATTGATAATTGTATGTGTAGTTTCATTTATTAAGTAACGGATTAGGGCGGAGCCAATAAAACCAGCTCCACCTGTAACTAATATTGTTTGATTCATAATAAGTTTTTTCTATACGTCATTAGTAATTAATGAATACTCTACTTATAGTATTCGGCATCTTTAAATAACTCACCTATTTGATCTTTTGCTGACAAAATGGGTGGGGTTGATTGTTTTATTGGCCAATTAATATTCAGCTCTTGGTCATTCCACAAAATGCTTCTTTCATATTCAGGTGCATAATAATCGGTACATTTGTAAACAAACTCAGCAGACTGAGAAGTTACATAAAAACCATGGGCAAAGCCTTCTGGTACCCATAGTTGTCGCTTGTTTTCAGCAGATAATAAGGTTCCAAACCATTGGCCGAAACTAGGGCTTGATTGCCTTAAGTCAATAGCAACATCATATACTTCACCACTTATGACCCTCACAAGCTTGCCTTGAGTATTTTTAATTTGATAATGCATACCCCGCAATATTCCTTTGGAAGATTTACTATGGTTATCTTGCACAAAGGATACGTCTGCAACATTTTTTTTAAACCATTCTGCACGAAAAGTTTCTAAAAAAAAGCCTCTATCATCTCCAAATATTTTAGGCTCCAATATTTTTACATCGGCAATATTTGTGTCGATAATTTTCATTAAAATACTCTTTCATTAATTAGCTGTAATAAATATTCACCATAACCACTTTTTCGTAATGGCTCTGCAATTTGAATTAATTGCTCTTTAGTTATCCACCCATTTCGAAAAGCTATTTCTTCAGGACAATTGATTTTTAGTCCTTGGCGCTTCTCTATTGTTGCAATAAATTGTGCGGCAGCCAGAAGATCATCATGCGTACCCGTATCTAACCAAGCTGTGCCTCGTCCCATGATTTCTACATTGAGTTCGTTAAGCTTTAAGTATTGCTCGATAATATCAGTAATCTCTAGCTCTCCGCGTAAAGAAGGAGTGACATTTTTTGCAATATCAACAACTTTACTGTCAAAAAAATAGAGACCAGGTACTGCGTAATTTGATTTTGGACTTTGCGGTTTCTCTTCTATTGATATCGCTTTTCCTGATTTGTTAAACTCAACAACACCGTATGCGCTAGGCTTAGAAACATGATAACCGAATATGGTACCGCCTGAAGATTGATTATTTGCGTTTTGTAATGCTTTAGTTAGATCATGTCCATAAAACATGTTGTCGCCAAGTATTAGTGCTGCAGGTTGTCCCGCTAGAAATTTTTCTGCAATTAAAAATGCTTGGGCTAAGCCTTCAGGACTTTCTTGTATTGCATAACTAATACTGATACCGAAGTTCTTTCCGTTTCCAAGTAAATTTTCGAATCTATGTATTTCGTCGGGCGTTGATATTAGCAAAACATCTCTTATTCCCGCTTGCATTAAAGTTGCTAGGGGATAATAAACCATTGGCTTATCATAAACAGGCATTAATTGTTTACTAACAACTTTTGTAAGTGGGTACAGGCGTGTGCCGCTACCACCAGCTAAAATTATTCCTTTGTGCATTGTTTTGGCCTTAGGTGATTAATTCTAAATATTGTTTCTTTACAATATTCCATGTATATCTGCGTTGTGCTATTTCTCTCATTTCGCAGTTTTTTTCGTGCTGATCTATTTTTTGAATATTAGCTAGCAGTTCATCTTCGTTTGCGAAATAAATAGCCTTATGCTCAGTTGTTTCTCTATTATATGAGCAATTGAAAGCTAGGATGTTTTTGTTGAAATGCATCATTTCGACAAGCGAAGGGTTAGTTCCTCCTGCTGAATGCCCATGAATATAAAAAGAGCAGTTATTTCTAAGTTCAAATAGTTGTCGTATATCGTATATTGGATCAATTAATGTGATGTTATCATACTGACAATAGCGTTTACTCATTCTTTTACCAAATTCACTACTATTCCAGTTACCAACAAATTTGAGTTTTTTTGAACTATGACGAAAAGCTTTTAATATTAATTCAACGTTGTTTTCGGGCTCAATTCGACACAATGCAAGTGCATAATTGTCGTCTTTGCCATCGGAACTATCAAGTAAAGCGTGGTCTCCTCCATAGGCTATTACTTTAGCATCAGCACCATATTCAAGTTTGACATAGTCAGCAATTGCTTGGTTATCGGCAATAATTGTAGTTGAATATTTGATAGCTACTTTTTCTGAAAGCTTTAAGAATTTTTGGGCAAACCACCCCCACTTGTCTCGCTTCCACTCTAAACCATCAATATTTGTTATAATTCTTGCTTTAGAAAATAGACGGATGAGAGGCAAAAATAATGCTCCTGATACACCTAAGAGTAATATATTTTGAGATCTTTTCAAAGTAGCATGCAATAAAGACAAAATATCATAGGGAATACTTTGAATACCGTTTGCTTGCAAAGGAATATAATGTAGTTTTGCATTTTTATATGTTTTTAAAGTGGCTTTATAGGCTTTGGATGAACAGTAAACGCTTATTTGATATGAATCGTCTTTTTCGTCTAACAGGTTTTCTACTAGTGTTTCAAACCCTCCGTAACAGGCTGGAACACCAACTGTACCAACGATAGATAATTTAGGCATGTTGCTTGAAAACCTCTGAAAATCTTTTTTGAAATTGTGTAATAGTATAAGTGTTTAGATATTTGCTTCGTGCTTTTAACCCCATGTTAGCTAAGTCGTTTTTATTTTTAATACAATAGGCAAACAAATCGGCTAATGCTTGAGGATCATTTGGAGAAATCAGAAAACCATCTATTTTATCTTCTATTAACTCTAAAGCACCTCCATTATTTGTTGTAATAACAGCTTTTTGAGCTCTCATTGCTTCCAAAACCGTGGTTGGAAATGAGTCAACGATTATTGAAGGAACTAAACAAGCATCATATTTATAACTTTTTTTTGCTGCATTAGCATCAAATCCTTTTAATATGATTGAATTTGTGAGTTTCTTTTCTAGCAATACCGTTTGATAATCCTTGAATAGGTGGGAACTTAGCGGTGGAGCATCACCGAAAACGTGAATTTCAATTCTGTTTTTAAGCTTTTTTGGCAGTTTAGATACTGCGTCAGCAACTAACCAATGTCCTTTTTCTGGCATTACTCTTCCAATAAAGGAAATAAATACTTTATCTTTTTCTTTAGAAAGTAATACCTTCGAATTATTAGTAATATCGGGAATCCCATTTCTGACAATATAATATTTCGAAGCATTTTTTACAGATATATAGTTTTTTACCTTTTCTGAAACACAGATTATGCAATGAGAAAACAAATAGGTAAAAAGCCTCATTATTTTACCATGTGGTGTTCCTTCTAAGTATTCGTGGCAGTGCAATAAGTTCTTTTTGAAAACAACTCTAGATATAAAGCTTAAACTAAATAAAGATAAAGTATTTATGTAGATTATATCTGTATTCTTTCTTATTTTGACGAAAAGTTTGATTATTAAAATATTTTTAACAACCCAAGATAAAAGTCCTTTTGGTGTTAACATGGCTCTATGAGCAATAGGTAATTGTGGACATTCTTTGAAAATAACAGAGTCGGAATGTAACTCTTTGAGAGTGCTAGACATCTTTTTTGTTATTTTTGGAACATAAACAATGCATTTGTATTCCTTTGAAAGAAAAGATAGTACATATGTTAGAATGTTACTTGCACCATAGTTATCATCTACAGGATGAAAAAACGTAATTGTCTTCATAGAGCTTTCGAGTTATTCATAAGGGCGAATATATTATACATGGGTTAAAAGCAATTTATGAGATCGCTTAGGGATTAATTTGATCTTGATATTGAGATTTATAAACATATAAAACTAAATAAAGCATTAAGTAATATGATATTGATAAAAACTCGTGTGTTAATAAGGGAACAAAGAGGAAATATATAATGGCAACGTAAAAAATAGCTTTATTTACTTGGATTTTTTTAGCAATAGGTAAAACTATTAAAAATAAAGTGAAAAAAGCAAGATAACACGCTGTGCCTAATATACCAAAGTAATATAGTAGAAACATGTAGCCGTTTTCTATGTAATTAATATCCATGTATGAAGTGCTGTAAAAAACATCTGGTTGTTTAAAGTTACCAAATAGAATGTTGCTACTCTGACTATTAAGGTATTGCTCCCAGATCCCTCTTGTTAAGTCAATCCGACTTTGCAACGTAGAAATAGTAAATAAAACATTATCTGAAAATAGTGAAGCCACTATACCTACTACAATTAACATCATAAAAAATAGAATCATATGCTTTCTACATATTAGTAATATAGTCTCAATAAGAGTGACTCTATTTAGTGCAAAGTTTGCTAACACTAAAGTGAACCTTTGTTTTAGCTTTTTCGTATTTGAATTCGTTGAGAATAGTGTAATGCATAAATATGAAAGAATTCCTATAGTTCCATATGTTTGAGGGGTCGAGGTTGTGCCTTTAAACGCGAAAACATAAGGTAGCCCTTTTGGCAGCATACTAGATGCGAAATTCCCTATTCCAAAAAATGCAGTAAAAATAGATGCAATAAAACCAAGTAAAAAGAGTAAAAATATAGCTGGTTTGATAATAGAATTAAAGTAACTGGCATTTATAGGTAACGATAAAAACCAAATAAATAAAATGCACAGAACAATCATCGATTGTTCAAAGTGAGCTACTCCCGTAAAAAGTATGCGAATTAATAAAAAAGATATGAGCGCCAAAATGCTAATCACTTTTGTTTTAGATATTTTGATATAACTAATATTCAATAATGTTAGACTCAATAAGGTGAATTTTGTCACTCCACCAGGTAAAGCTGTAACCATTGATGCTATAAATATCAAAAATATTGATGTAATATTAAAAAGGTTCTCTTTTCTAATTATCATATAGGTGTGGCTGATTGATTATCACTTATTCTTGTTTAAATAAGTGAACTTAATTAGGAAATTTAGTAATTTACATATTAACATGAAATCGAGCTGTAAAAATGCATTAATAAAATGTGGTGTTAATTTATAATAAGACGGAGCATAAGGAATAAGTTGAGTTACTAATCTTGATTTTTGTCTCTTTGTTAAATTATGTTTACTAACTAAATGATTACATGCTAATTGAATTTTATTTGTTTTTTGAAGGGTAATTCTTTCGTGAGGATGGCTGACATCAACAATATAGCTGTAATTATTTACACATTGCGCATCACCCAAAGACAATAGCCTAATCCAACATTCAAGATCTTGCCATGCAGGCATGTCAGTATCGAACCCATTAATTGATTTAATAATTTTTGTTTTTGTGAATACTTGATTTCCTATATCGTTATTAAAAAATAGCTGATTTCTTTTTACGAGTGACTTTTTATCACACTTTATGTACTTGTCGGCTTTTTCCTTTTTTTTAACGCTACTATATAGCGCAATGACCGACGGCTTTTTATTTTTCCATTCGTTTATAAAGTCTGATATTCTATTTTCTACGAAATAATCATCGTCATCTAATCCTGTTATGTATTCACCGGAAGCGTTAAGTATTGCTTTATTTCTCCCGTAGCAGGCACCAGAATTTGAGCTGTTTATCAAAAACTTTATGTTTTTATGCTTTCGGCTTAATTCATTTAAATACTCATGAGTGCCGTCTGTTGAGCCATCATCAACAATGAGTAACTCTATTGATTTATATGTTTGATTCAGAACTGATTCTACTGCTCTTCTAAGCAATATCAGTCGATTATAAGTCGTAATGTATACTGTTACTAAATTGTTTTGATATGTCATTTGTATAAACTTTGGGATACTAAAAATTAATTAACAAGACTTTGTAAAATACCGAACTAGAATGAATATCAAAGCAATGAATCCACCTAACATTGTTCCAATGATCACAATGAGTGCTCTTTTAGGACTTTCTTTTGTATCAGGAACTTGAGCAGGATCGATAGTTTTCAATACATATTCGCTTTTTACATGAATTAACATCATGCTTTTAGTTTGTTCTTCAATAAGTTGGTAAAAAACGTTTTCCATGTTACTTATTTGAGTCAGCTTAAGTTGCTTATTCAGATAATCTATAGAAGCTTTTGTTTCTACTTGATCTTGATGTCTCATGAACTCGTTAATATCTGTAATAAGCCAAGTTAACCATTGTTTGGCAAGTGTAGGAGAGTAATACTCAATTGATATATTGATGATAGAGGTTGTTTTGTCTTGAGTTATTTCTATTCTTTCAAGGAAGTTTTGATAAGCTTCCCATAAGGAAGGTTTAGCTTGCTTTGGGGGAGATACACTTCGAAGCCACTCTTTCTTCGATTCATTGTATATTTCACTATCTATTATTAATGTATTGGTTTCAGGCTCCCAGTTCTTTGCTGCCATTAGTGGGACTAACAAATTGTGATCTTGAATGAACTTCTCTATAAATGAACGTGATTGCAATATTTCTAGCGTTAAAGCCGTTTTATCAGCTTGACTTGCGGCCAAGTTAATACCTGCGATACTAGCTAAACTGCCTAATTGATTAGCTAAACCTCCTAAGCTATTGGCACTTGTATTACTATTTACTGGAGAAAGTAATGTGGAAGCTTTATATGTATTCGGTAAAGTCAATGTGTAAATAATTGAACAAATAGCGAAAAGAATACAAACAGCAATTATATAAAATTTTTTTCTCCAAGTTTCCTGCCATAATTCTGCCAAATTTATTAGCTCATCATTATTATATTTTTTTTGCACAGGTATCTTGGAAGTACTGGGTTGGTTTATTGATTGCTGATTTATTAAATTTGACACAAGTAATACTTTATATAATTCGAGCCTGAGCTCATACGGAGTCGGTTATTATATAGATACGATATGTATACTGTAAAGTTTTAGTTATTGGATGAATCGACCAGACTACCCTAGACGTTTTCTTGGTTCATAAATTTTAGGTGGTAGCTCGTGCAACCTTTATAAAAGTTTATTTACAGTTTCATTTTTTTAATTGAGATTTATCGGATGTGTAAATATTGATTACAAACCAGTACCTAATTTGCTGGTTTTTTGTTAGAATCGCGGCAATTTTTACTCTTTGGGTATGTTTTGATGAATGTTATTGAAGGTTCTTTTGTCGCATCAGGCAAAAAATTTGCGATTGTAGTCTCTCGTTTTAACCATTTTATCGTAGATAGTTTATTAGCTGGCGCAGTTGATACTTTAAAGCGTCACGGTGATGTTGCTGAGAGCGATATTACGGTAATTAAAGTACCAGGTGCCTATGAGTTGCCATTAGTTGCTAAAAAAGCGGCGAAAAGCGGCAAGTATGATGCCATTATCGCAATAGGTGCGGTTATTCGTGGTGGTACGCCACATTTTGATTTTGTTGCTGGTGAATGTAACAAAGGCTTAGCACAAGTATGCTTAGAGTCTGAAATTCCGGTGTCTTTTGGTGTTATCACCACAGACTCTATCGAACAAGCGATAGAGCGAGCAGGCACTAAAGCCGGTAATAAAGGCGGTGAAGCGGCGCTTGGTGCATTAGAAATGGTTAATGTGCTGTCTCAGCTATAATCTAAGCTAGAATTGTTAAACAGGATATTTTTGTGAAACCATCTCCGAGAAGAAAAGCCCGTGAACTAGCGGTACAAGCGGTTTATTCATGGCAAATGAGTGAAAACTCGGTTGCTGATGTTGAAGCACACTTTTTAACCGAAAATGCGAAACGTCGTTTTGAAATTGAATATTTTCAAAAGCTATTTCGTGGCGTAACTTCGCAGGTGAGCTCTTTAGACGCAGCTATAGAACCTCATGTTGCCCGTCCATTGGATGAAATAGATCATATTGAAAAAGCGATTTTACGGGTTGCTGTATTTGAATTAAGTGACTGCGCTGATGTGCCATATCGAGTGATAATCAACGAAGCGATCGAATTAGCGAAACTTTTTGCTGCCGATGATAGTCATAAATTTGTAAATGGCGTACTCGATAAAACGATTAAACTGATCCGTCCGCAAGAATAATTTGCTTGATAAAAATCTTGATTAGTAGTGAGGCGCCTGACTTAGTGCGCCTTTTATGTTTTTAACGGTAAAAAAATTAGGCGCTATTATCATTTAACTGATGTTAATTACATTATGAAAGAATTCGATTTAATAAGAAATTACTTCACTGAACAAATAGTAAAACGTAAGGATGTGTTTTTAGGTATAGGTGATGATTGTGCCTTATTAACGCCACCTGAACGTCAATATTTGGCGGTAACCACAGATACTCTAGTGGCTGGTGTGCATTTTCCTGAAAACACACCAGCTAAAGCCGTAGGTCATAAAGCGGTTGCCGTTAATTTATCTGATCTTGCCGCTATGGGGGCTGAGCCGTGCTGGATTTCTGTCGCCTTGACCATTCCAGAAGCAGACGAAGACTGGGTTGGAGAATTCTGTCAGGGGATGTTTGAATTATGCGAGTATTATAATGTTCAGTTAGTGGGGGGAGATACCACTCAGGGGCCGCTTAGCATTACTATTACCGCACAAGGTACTGTACCTTATGATAAACAAATAACCCGAAGTGGTGCTAAAACTGGTGACTGGCTTTATGTCACCGGAGAAATTGGTGATGCGGCGTTAGCGTTACAACATTATTATCAACAAATTGAGTTACCCGAGGATGTGTTGGCGCTTGTTCAAAAGCAACTAGATTATCCGGTACCTTGTGTTTTAGTTGGACAAGCCTTACGAGGATACGCTTCTTCAGCGATTGATTTATCTGATGGCTTGTTAGCCGATCTCAGACATCTATGTGAGAGTTCGAATGTCGGTGTCAATCTGGTATTGGATCAGTTGCCTATTTCAAATGCCCTATACGACAGTCTGGGAGCAGAAAAAGCTATCGAGCTAGCGTTACAAGGCGGCGATGATTATCAGCTGTTATTTACTGTCTCTGAAGATAATAAGGTTGGTATGGAAACCGCGTTAGCGGATATTGGCGAAACCATCACTTGTATCGGGCAGTTAAATCTCTCCGGAAAAATTACCACAACTTTAAATAGTCAGCCAACGCAAATCAATGCTAAAGGCTTTGAGCATTTTGACAGTGACCAATAATTGATATGAATAAAGCTCGTTTTCGTTTAGCTGATCCGATTCAGTTTCTTGCACTTGGGTTTGGCAGTGGTTTAGCACCGAAAGCCCCTGGAACCTTCGGTACACTAGCGGCAGTACCGCTGTTTTTGGGCTTGAGCTTTCTTAATGCTAGTTACTTTTTAGCCATTGTTGTGCTAATGGCGATTTTGGGCGTATATATTTGTGGTCATGCTGCTAAAGCGGTTAATGTGCATGATCATCCTGCGATTGTTTGGGACGAATTTGTTGGCTTTTTAATCACTATGTTATGGCTACCAGTAACGGTAGAAACTGTGATTGTTGGTTTTCTTCTATTTCGTATTTTCGACATTATTAAACCTTGGCCGATCAGCTGGCTAGATAAGCATTGTCATGGTGGCTTTGGTATTATGATCGATGATGTTGCTGCTGGCCTTCTGGCTCTTGCTTGTATGCATTTTATTTATTAGTTCAACTTGTCGAGGTTACCACGACCAACAAAAAGCCCAAGCTAATTAGCTTGGGCTTTTTAGTATTTAATAAGCAAATTGCTAATGTAGGATGCGTGCTTTTATCGTGCCTTCAATTGCTTTTAATGCCCGTAGCGCTGTTTCACTGTGATCCGTTTCAACATCGATCACCACATAACCTATTTGATCATCTGTTTGTAAGTATTGTGCGGCAATATTGATGTTGTTTTCGGCAAACGCCAAGTTAATTTTAGTTAATATACCTGGTTGGTTATGGTGAATATGCAATAATCGGCTGGCGCCAATATGACTTGGCAGCGAAACTTCCGGGAAATTTACCGCAGATAAGGTAGAGCCATTATCCGAGTATTTCGCTAGTTTGCTTGCTACTTCTAAGCCGATATTTTCTTGTGCTTCTTTGGTGCTGCCACCTATGTGTGGCGTAAGAATAACATTATCAAATTCACGTAGTGGTGAAATGAATTCTTCATCGTTGCTCTTAGGTTCAACTGGGAAAACGTCTATTGCAGCACCAGCGACTTTTTTCGTGGTTAACACTTCTGATAGTGCGTCGATATCGACTACTGTACCACGTGAGGCGTTGATAAAAATTACGCCATCTTTCATGACATCAAATTCAGCGGCACCCATCATATTTTGTGTTTGGGGGGTTTCTGGCACATGTAAACTGACCACATCTGCCTCTTGCAATAAAGAGGTTAAGCTCGGTGCTTGGCTGGCGTTACCTAGCGGCAATTTGGTTTCAATATCATAAAAGCGTACTTTCATGCCGATAGTTTCCGCCATTATTCCCAGCTGCATCCCGATATGACCATAGCCAATAATACCAAGAGTTTTTCCGCGTGCTTCGACAGACCCTGTCGCTGATTTATTCCAGATACCACGATGCGCTTGAGCACTTTTTTCAGGGATACCGCGTAGCAATAATAACAGTTCACCTATTACTAGTTCAGCTACTGAACGAGTGTTAGAAAATGGTGCATTAAATACCGGGATACCACGCTTTTGTGCTGCTTTGATATCTACCTGATTCGTACCAATACAAAAGCAGCCAATAGCGACTAATTTTTTAGCATGACTGAGCACTTTGTCGTTTAACATAGTGCGAGAGCGAATACCAATAAAGTGGACATTGGCTATTTTTTCAATTAGCTCGTCTTCGGCTAATGAAGTTTTAAGGTATTCAATGTTACTGTAACCTTGGGATTTTAGTTCTTCTAGTGCGCTTTGGTGAACGCCTTCAAGTAACAAGATCCTGATTTTTTCTTTGGCTAATGATTTATTACTCATAGTGCTTAATCGCTCTCGATAAAAGTGTTTAGATGGCTAGATATCCAAATCTAGTGCTAAACTAGCATATAGTGTATAAACTCTAAAGTGTTATTTTACTATTTTTGCGCCTTGTGCGGTGCCTAAAATAAGTAGATTGGCGCCGCGATTAGCAAATAAGCCGTTAGTTACCACGCCTACTATGCTATTGATGGTGTTTTCCAGCCCCTTTGGATCGATTATTTCTAAGTTATGCACATCGAGAATGACGTTACCATTGTCGGTGACTACACCTTGACGATATTCTGGATCGCCACCTAATTTGACTAATTCACGGGCAACATAGCTACGTGCCATAGGGATCACTTCAACTGGTAATGGAAATTTACCGAGGATAGGTACTTGTTTCGTTTCATCACAAATACAGATAAAGGTTTTTGCCACAGCCGCGACAATTTTTTCTCGAGTTAATGCGGCGCCACCACCTTTGATCATCTGCATATGTTCAGTGATTTCATCAGCACCATCAATATAAACATCGATTTCATCGACGCTGTTTAAATCAAATACTTCAATGCCATAGGCTTTTAGGCGCTTAGTTGACTCTTCAGAACTTGAAACCGCACCCACAATTTTGTGCTTAATGGTCGCTAAGGCATCGATAAAGTGATTAACCGTCGAGCCGGTGCCGACACCAACTATTGTGTCTTCTTTTACAAATTCCAGCGCTTTACAGGCGGCGGCTTTTTTCATTTCGTCTTGAGTCATAAGGGATCCTAGGTGAGGTTTTGGGCTTTATTATAGCAGCCAAGTTTTCGCCTGTGTTACTAGATTTTTAATTAATCACAATTGAGGTTTATCAAACTGATAATGGTGTGTAGGGGTGACTATGTGCGGCACTGGCATGTCCCAGGCTTCTGTCGGTATTTCGTTAAGTTGTTGGCAATCGTGTGCAAGACCAATCACAATTGGTTTATCGCTTGATAAGTTCGCTAAAGTTCTGTCGTAGTAACCACCGCCCATCCCTAAACGGGCTCCGGTGTTATCGAAGGCAACTAATGGCGTAAAGATAATATCTAGCGCATCCGCGGGGCATACAGTATTAACATTTAATATTGGCTCTAGTATGCCATATTTATTTTCTTTCATGTGGCTTTGAGCATGATAGTGTAAAAATAATAAATGGCCGGGATTAAACGGGTGAAGCACCGGAATATAAGTAGCTATTGCGTGTTGCCAACACCAGTTAATAAATGGACTGGTATCTAGCTCGCCGTCGTTCGCAAGATAAATCGCAACTTTTTTGGCTGATGTTAACCATTTGAGCGTGGTTAATTGCTTAATTAATGATTGGGCGGATACTTGTTGAAAGTGAGCAGATAAGGCTTGGCGTTTTTCTCTGACTTCTTGCCGTAATGCTTGTCTTAATTGTTGCTGAGAGTTAGATGTTTTCATAAAAAAAAAGCGGTGGCATCTGCCACCGCTTATCATGTTATTTAATTATGCTGTAGTGGCCGCAGCCTTGTCGACAGCAGCAACTTCTTCTGTGTCATTTGATAGGTTTTCCCAAATGCGAGACTTAAAGCTCAACAATAAGATAACAATACCAATACCAATACTAAATAAACTAATCTGAATATATAAATTCGGTAGTTGGTCTACTCTATTTGGATCAAAGTTACCGGCTAGTAAACCGGAAATAATGTTACCAATAGAATAAGTTAGTACGAATACACCCATCATTTGACCGGCAAAGCGACGTGGTGATAACTTGCTGATCGCACTTAATGCTACCGGGCTTAAGCATAATTCACCGACTGTGTGAAGAAAGTAAGTAGCTACCAACCAATACGGCGCCACTTTTAATCCTGATGCTGCATATTGTGCTGCAAAGAACATCACGATAAAGCCACTGGCCATAACCATCAGGCCGATAGCGCATTTGATGCCGTAACCTGGGCTGACAAAACGCTTACCTAAGTTAATCCATAGGGCGGCAAAAAATGGAGATAGTAAAACGATAAACATTGCGTTTAATGATTGGAACCAGCCTGTTGGTATTTCAAAACTACCCACTAAACGATCGGTATAATCTCGGGCGAATAGGTTCATTGAAGAGCCTGCTTGTTCAAAACCAGACCAGAAACAGGCGGAGGCAATACAGACTAATAATAGTGCGCCCAAACGCTTCATTTCGTTAGGGGTTAGATTACCAAACATATAAATAGCAGCGTAATAGAGAACAAACATCACGGTAAAGCTGATAGCAACATATTCTGCAACAGAGACAGGGTCGATAATCAGTGCGCCATTTAGGGCAAGTGCTGTTATCGTTGCCAGAATGATTAACATCGCCCCAATTGCGGTCCAGCTCATTTGCTTACCTTTAGCGCTTAATGGTGCCGCAGGTTGTGCACCTACACCTTGTAACTTACCTAGCGTTTTACGGTATTGCAGTAAACCAACCGCCATACCAATGGCCGCTGCGCCGAATGCCCAGTGCCAGCCGAAGTTATCTTGATCTTCCATCAGGTAACCACAAATGGTGTAACCTAACACAGAGCCTAGGTTAATCCCCATATAATAGATGGCATAACCTGAATCGCGACGTTTATCTTCGTCTGAATACAACTGACCAACCATGGCGCCAATGTTAGGTTTTAATAGACCGGTACCTAAAATAACGACGATAAGGCCGATAAAGAAAGTTTTGTCGTTTGGTATCGCTAGAATGATGTGGCCACACATAATAATAAGTCCACCGTACCAAACTGCTTTTTGGCCACCAAGTAGTCTGTCTGAAATCCAGCCGCCGGGTAATCCCATAAAATAGACACTACCTGTGTATAAGCCGTATATGGCTGCCGCTGAAGCAACTGTTAAGCCAAGGCCGTTCTCTTGTAAGGTTGCGGTCATAAAAAGTACTAACAGCATGCGCATGCCGTAGTAACTCATGCGTTCCCACATTTCAGTGAAAAACAGAGTTTTAAGACCTTCTGGTTGACCAAAAAAGGTCTTAGTATTTTGCGTTGTCATAAATAATTTATCCTTCCTAAGCTGTGCCATTAGCTGTATGGGTATTTTTATTGTTATTGAATATTACATCAGGATATCGATGTATTATCGTGGCACAATTTACATTTTCAGCGCCCATTTATACCTGTGATACCGGGTGAGCGCAAGCAAAGAAGTATTTTAGCCAAATTAGGAGTGTAAAGTTGTAGGATAAATATTCTTTATTTGGCAATTGCGTAATGGCGAAAATATTCTCTTATTATGGTCTATTTAAATGTGACTCCTGCTGGTGTCTAACTGCTGTTTAATAGTATGATCTGCACTATTAATGATTATTAGTATTGGTGTGAACATAAAAATGACAAAGAAAATAACGAAAGCAGTGATCCCTGTTGCCGGATTAGGGACTCGTATGTTACCTGCAACTAAGGCAATACCAAAAGAAATGCTGCCTATTGTCGATAAACCTTTGATCCAGTATATCGTAAATGAATGTATTGATGCTGGCATTAAAGAGATTGTTTTAGTGACACATTCATCCAAAAATGCCATTGAAAACCATTTTGACAAATCGTTTGAATTAGAAACAACGCTAGAAAAGCGTGTTAAGCGCCAACTGTTGGATGAAGTGCAGGCGATATGCCCGAAAGGGGTCACTATCATGCATGTTCGTCAGGGGGAAGCCAAAGGTTTAGGCCATGCAGTATTAAAGGCGCGACCAATTGTGGGTAATGAACCGTTCGTTGTTGTTTTACCTGATGTGATATTAGATGAAGCAAGTGCTAACCCGAGAACGGAAAACCTTGCTGCCATGCTGCGTCGTTACGATGAAGTCGGTTATAGTCAAATCATGGTAGAGCCGGTACCGATGGAAAAAGTGAGTAGTTATGGCGTTGCTGATTGTGAAGGTCATCAATTAGCTGCTGGTGAGTCGAAAACCATGACCGCTGTGGTTGAAAAGCCAGCACTAGAAGAGGCACCTTCAAATTTAGCGGTAGTTGGCCGTTATGTTTTATCCGGTGCTATTTGGGATTTGCTAGAGTTTACCCCGCCTGGTGCTGGTGATGAAATTCAACTAACAGATGCTATTGCCAGCTTGATGAAAATGGAACCTGTGGAAGCGTTTCATATGACTGGTAAATCTCATGATTGTGGTTCAAAACTCGGTTATATGAAAGCTAATGTTGAATACGGATTACGTCACCCAGAGCTTGCTACTGAATTTAAACAGTATTTAGCTGAACTGATTTAAGCACTGAGCTTAGATACACAGTAATGTTAGACAGTTTAATCAGATAGTAAAAGGATGACGGTGGGTAATAGTATGACAGCGCTTTGTGCGTTAGCAAAAGATGCTAAAGCGCGAACAATTGAAACCCTGTTTGATGATAGCAAACGGGCTGTAAACTTTTCTGTCGATGCGGCAGGTATTTTCCTAGATTATGCAAAACAAAATCTAGTTCAAAGTGAACGGGATGATTTATGTCATTGGGCTAAGACTCAAGGGCTAGATCAATATATAGAAAAGATGTTTAGCGGTGAAAGAATAAACCAGACGGAAAATCGTGCTGTTTTGCATCCGCTATTAAGGGCTCCGGAAAAGGAGAAAAAAGCGGTTTTGGGAACACAAGCTGCTGAGGTTATTGCGACTGAGCAAAAGATGTCGCAATTGGTTAATGATATTAGTCATGGTCAATACTGTACTGTCAATGGGCAAAAGTTTACTGATGTGCTGGCAATCGGCATCGGGGGCTCCTATTATGGCATTAAACTTGGTATATCGGCGCTAAAGCCTTATCACACTACCGGGTTGAATGTACATGTATTAGCCAATGTTGATGGCGATGCAGTTGCTGAAAAACTGGCATTATTATCAGCTGAAACAACCTTAGTAGTTGTTATTTCGAAAACCTTTACTACACAAGAAACCATGCTAAATGCTGTAGCGGTAAAACAGTGGATGTTAACCCATGTAGCCCAGCCGAATATCATTGCCCGTCACTGGTTTGCTGTCAGTACTAATATTACAGCAGTGACTCAATTTGGTATCACCAAAGACAATATTCTGCCAATGTGGGATTGGGTGGGAGGCCGTTTTTCTTTATGGTCAGCTGTTGGTTTTCCATTAGCATTAGCGATTGGCGAGCAGGGATTTGCTCAATTAAAACGTGGTGCTTATTTGATGGATCAACATTTTAGACAAGCACCATTTGACCAGAATATGCCAATCGTTATGGCGTTAACAGGCCTATGGAATCGCAATGCACTTGGTTACTCCAGTCTGGCTATTCTACCATATAATCATGCTTTACGTGCTTTGCCGGGGTATTTACAGCAAACAGATATGGAAAGTAACGGTAAGTCGGTTTCGTTGCAAGGCGAAAAACTGGGCTGGCACACAGCACCTATTGTTTTTGGTCAGGAAGGTACTAACAGTCAGCATGCGTTCATGCAGTTAATGCATCAAAGTGAAGAGATCATCCCGACTGATTTTATTGTTTGTGCCCAAGGGCACCATGATTATTCAAAGCACCAACAAGTGTTAGTAGCAAACTGCTTAGCACAGAGCGAAGCGTTAATGCGAGGGAAAACTTTTGCACAAGCAAAAGCAGAGCTTATGGCTAATGGAAAGTCAGAGCAGCAGGCTGAAGCATTGGCTTTGCATAAAGTTATGAAAGGTAACACTCCCAGTAATACCTTAGTGCTGAAACAGTTAACGCCGAAAACGTTAGGGGCTTTACTGGCGTTATATGAACATAAAATTTTTGTACAAGGGGTCTTGTGGCAACTTAACTCTTTCGATCAATGGGGGGTTGAGCTAGGGAAAGAGCTGGGAGCACAAATATTGCGTGCGATGAATGACAATCTAAGTGATGACCTTTCAAGTTCCACTTTATCGTTAATAAAGCGTATCAAGCAGTTAAGTGATAAATAAGAAAAACTTTATTAGATAATATTTTTATATTCCATATAGGTCTATAAAAGTGTTTTCTTATATGGATGCTTTAGTGCCAATGTGGCAAAATGTTCTTATATATTTAGTATGGATTAAATTATAAGACAGCAATGAACTTAACTCATCTACAAAAGTTAGAAGCCGAATCTATTCACATTATGCGTGAAGTGGCTGCGGAATTTGATAAACCTGTGATGCTTTACTCAGTAGGTAAAGACTCTGCGGTGTTATTGCATTTAGCTCGTAAAGCTTTTGCGCCAGGAAAAATTCCATTTCCTTTATTGCATGTCGATACTACATGGAAGTTTAAAGAAATGATCGCCTTTCGTGATCAAATGGCAAAAGAATATGGCTTTGAGTTATTAGTGCACCAAAACCCAGAAGGCTTAAAAATGGGGATTAGTCCTTTTGTGCACGGTAGCGCAAAACATACCGATATCATGAAAACTCAAGGCTTAAAACAGGCGTTGGACCATTACGGTTTTGATGCAGCCTTTGGTGGTGCCAGACGTGATGAAGAAAAATCTCGCGCTAAAGAGCGTGTTTATTCTTTCCGTGATAAAAATCATCGTTGGGATCCAAAAAGTCAGCGTCCGGAATTATGGAATATCTATAATAGTAAAGTAGATAAAGGCGAAAGTATTCGTGTTTTTCCACTCTCTAACTGGACTGAATTAGATATCTGGCAATATATTTATTTAGAAAATATTAAGATAGTGCCTTTATATCTGGCAAAAGAACGTCCGGTTATTGAGCGTGACGGTACGTTGATCATGGTAGATGATGATCGTATGCCAATCGCAGATGATGAACAGGTGATGATGAAAAATGTTCGTTTTAGAACCTTAGGCTGTTATCCATTAACTGGGGCGGTTGAATCAAATGCCACTACCTTGCCTGAGATTATCCAAGAAATGTTATTAACAAAGACTTCAGAACGCCAGGGACGAGTGATTGACCATGATTCGGCTGGTTCGATGGAGAAAAAGAAAATGGAAGGCTACTTTTAGTCAGCACATTCAATTTGTAAACGTTAATAACCGCTGGCTCAGCTGGCACTGTAGACCCTATTTCAAGGAAATACTATGAGTCCGAATTCTGACTTACTTGCAACAGATATTGAAGCTTATTTAAAGCAGCATGAAAACAAAGAAATGCTACGTTTTTTCACTTGTGGTAGCGTTGATGATGGCAAAAGCACGCTTATTGGCCGCTTATTACATGACTCAAAAATGATCTTTGAAGATCAGTTAGCAGCAATTGAAAGTGACAGTAAAAAATCAGGCACCACAGGTGAAGCGGTTGATCTGGCACTGTTAGTTGATGGCTTACAGTCTGAGCGTGAACAAGGTATCACTATTGATGTTGCTTATCGTTATTTTGCTACTGATAAGCGTAAGTTTATTATTGCTGACACCCCGGGACATGAACAGTATACCCGTAATATGGCAACAGGGGCTTCAACTTGTGATTTAGCCGTAATATTAATTGATGCCCGCCATGGAGTGCAGGTACAAACTCGCCGCCATTCTTTTATCTGTTCATTGCTTGGTATTAAGCATGTTCTAGTCGCGGTTAATAAAATGGACCTGGTGGATTACAGTCAGGAGCGTTATCAGGAAATTAAGAAAGAATACCGAGACTTTGCTGACCAGTTAAGCTTTGATGATGTTCGTTTTGTGCCTATTTCGGCGTTAAAAGGTGACAATGTCGTTGACGAAAGTGCCAATATGCCTTGGTACCCTGGTGCGACCATGATGAAGTTGCTTAACACCATTAAAGTGGAAGGCAGCTCAGAATTTACCGAATTTCGCTTTCAAGTGCAGTATGTTAATCGTCCACATCTAAATTTCAGGGGCTTTGCCGGTACAGTCGGTTCTGGTCACATTCGGGTTGGGGATGAAATTGTCGCATTACCATCGGGTAAAGAAAGCATTGTTAAATCTATTGTTACCTTTGATGGAGAACTTGATCGTGCTGATAAAGGGCAGGCGGTAACTATCACTCTGGAAGATGAAATTGATATCAGCCGTGGTGAGATGATAGTGAAAAAAGGTGCGTTGCCGACATCTTCAAAAGAACTCAATGCTAATGTCGTCTGGATGCATGAAGATGAATTAGAAAGTGGTCGCGAATACTACATCAAACATGGCACTAAAATCACTACAGGTCATGTGTCGTCGATTGAATATAAAGTCAATGTCAATACCATGGAGCAGTCTGAAACTTCACAATTAGCATTGAATGAAATTGGCTCGGTTAATTTTGATCTGGCAGAGCCGTTACATTTTGACCCGTATCAAAATAATAAAGCTACCGGTGCTTTTATTATCATTGATCGCTTAAGCAACATTACCGTCGGCGCAGGGATGATTAATCGGGCGATTCAAAAAGGCGAGGAGCATGAGTTCAGTGCCTTTGAATTAGAATACAATGCGTTGATCCGCAAACATTTTCCTCACTGGGGTGCTCGAGACATCACAAAAATGAGCTAGTGAACTCAAGCGTTTGCTTATCGCTGACTGGCAGTTGTATTCTGCCAATTCAGCTGTTACAACATATCAGTAAATATTGCTGCTAAAAGGATAAGAATAGTGGTAGCAACTCAGTGGTGTTTAATTGCCATATTTTTTGTGACATTTATCGGACTGGTGAAGTTCCAGCGGGTGCCTGAAAGGGTGTTTGCTGGTGCTATGCTGGCCTGTTTAGCGGCTTCCTATGTTAGCACACAAGATGTGCTGAATAATGCGGTAAATCCTGGATTAGTGACACTGATTCTATTGGTGCTTGCCTCTTTTTCTTTTGAACGTACGTCCATTTTGCGCCGAATGTCCTCGGTGATGATCAATGGTTCGGCATTTTTTTCCACCGTTCGTACCTTAGTATATACTGCACTAGCATCTGCCTTTATGAATAATACTGCGGTTGTCGCAGCTTTGATCTCTACGGTACAAAGTAATAGGGTAATTAACCCTGGTAAGTTACTGCTACCGTTGTCATTCGCTGCGATTTTAGGCGGTACTTTAACCTTGGTAGGAACCTCGACTAACTTAATTGTCAATACCATGCTAATTGAGCGTGGTAATGACAGTTTAGGTTTTTTTGATTTTACTCCTATTGGTATTGTCGCGTTAGTGGCCTGTTTAGTTGTTGTGCTGGTCAGGCAATACAGCTTGCCAGAGCTAGACAAGGAAGTATTAACTAATCAAGACTATTTGCTTGAAGCCAGGGTCAGTAGCGATTCAAAAATGATCGGCTTAACGGTAGAAGAAAATGGCCTACGAAATTTGGATGCGTTGTTTTTGGTGGAAGTGATCCGTCAAGGGCGGCTAATTTCACCGGTTGCTCCTGATGAAGTGATCATGGCAGATGATAAATTGATTTTTTCTGGTGATGTTTCCAAAGTACTGGTATTACAGCAGTTTGACGGCTTAACCCTGTTTGCTGAACAAGATGGCCTGCTAAGGGATAATTTAACGGAAGTACTTATTAAACCAGATTCCTCTGTGGTTGGAAAAACCTTAAAACAAGCGGGTTTTCGCGCTCGTTTTGATGCCGCCGTAGTTGCTGTACGCCGAGAAGGGGCTGCACTTTCGGGTAAACTTGGAGCATTGATTATTCAGCCGGGAGATTTTCTGGTGTTAGCGGTTGGTAATGACTTTAGTACTCGGACTAACTTAACGAAAAACTTTTATATTCTGTCCGGCCATCAACCGGATAATATGCTTTATGGCTGGCGGGATAATATTACCCTATTTGGTTTTATTGCTGCGATTGCTGTATCGGTGCTGACCAGTGTATCTCTGTTAAAGTGTATGATCTTCTATCTGGCAATATTAATTTTTAGCGGTTGTTTAACCATTAATGAAATTAAACGCCGTTTTCCTTTAGAAATTTGGATGATAGTTTTGGGAGCATTGACTTTAGCACGAGCGTTAGAATCCAGCGGTGTTGCTGAGTTAATCGCTGTGAATATCGAGTCCGTGCTATCAGGTCAGAGTGCTTATTTTACCTTGGTTGCAATTTTTGTTCTAACCTTAGTGATCACTGAACTGATCACCAATAGTGCGGCGGCAGCACTTCTTTTTCCTATCGCCTATAGTATTGCGCTGGGGTTAGGAGTTAGCCCTATTCCTTATGTGATGGCAGTGGCGTTTGCTGCGAGTGGCAGCTTTATTAGCCCATTTGGTTATCAAACCAATGTTATGGTATATAACGCAGGTAATTACTGCTTAAAAGATGTGATTAAGTTTGGTTTACCAGTATCTGTTACCTATAGTGCTGTTGTCCTTATTTTGCTCCCTATTGTTTTTCCTTTTACTTGATAAAGGTGATCAACCAGATGAAAACTGAAAATACCGTATGGCATGCTCAGCATGTCGATAAGAAACAGCGTGCTGACTTAAAACAGCAAAAACCTTGTTTACTGTGGTACACCGGGTTAAGTGGCTCTGGTAAGTCTACTATTGCCAATGCAGTAGACGCATTATTATTTGAGCGTGGCTGTCATAGCTATTTGCTTGATGGTGATAATGTTCGTCATGGCCTAAATGGTGATCTATCTTTTAGTGATCAAGACAGAATTGAAAATATTCGCCGCATCAGTGAAGTAGCGAAATTATTTCTTGATGCCGGATTAATTGTCTCAACTGCATTTATTTCTCCTTTTTCCGCCGATCGCGCGATGGCAAAAAACATGCTTGAGATTGGAGAGTTTATCGAAGTATATATCGATACTCCGATTGATGTGTGTGAACAGCGCGATCCTAAGGGCTTATATAAAAAAGCCAGAGCAGGTGAGATCAAAGACTTTACTGGGATAGATTCTGAATACGATGTGCCAGAAAGTCCTACGTTACATATTAAAACAGCAGAATATGATATTGCTCAATGTGCTGAGCAAATTGTCAGTTATTTACAAATGCATCAATATATTAAGTAAAAGGAATCGTTATGCATTTTGATGTTTTTAATGGCGATGCCGATGGCATTATCGCTTTATTGCAGTTACGTCTGGCTGAACCAAAAGACGGACAATTAATTACTGGTGTAAAACGCGATATTAAACTGCTAAAACAGGTATCAAAGGCCGCTACTTCTGTGACAGCATTAGACATCTCGATGGAGACGAATAAGCAAGCCTTGTTAGAATTGCTAGCGCAAAAAGTGAGTGTCTTTTATGTTGATCACCACCGCAGTGGAGATATTCCAGATAGCCAGTTACTTAACGCTATTATTGATACTGATGCGAATACCTGTACTAGCTTACTGGTTAATCAATATTTAAATGGGCGCTATGCACGCTGGGCGGTAGCGGCAGCTTATGGCGATAATATGATCGTTTCTGCAGACGCTTTAGCTAAGCAACTAGGATTAACCGAAACCGAACGTCAGCAGTTAAAAAATCTCGGTATTTACATCAATTACAATGGTTATGGCCGCACGTTGGACGATTTACATTTTGCTCCTGAGGAATTATTTAAACAGTTATTGGCGTATTCTGATCCACTGATGTTAATTGCTAAGCAGGGATCGGTTTATTATCAGTTAGCACAGGCATATCAAAGCGATATGCAGCTAGCTAATAGCGCTAAAGTGTTAGTAAATAATCCTGTCTGCAAAATGGTAGAGCTGCCGGATGAAAAATGGGCGCGGCGGGTCAGTGGCGTCTTCGGCAACGAATTGGCAAATCAGTCGCCGGAAAAGGCCCATGGGGTCTTCACTATTAACGATGATGGCTCCTATACCGTGAGTTTACGGGCGCCATTAGCGAATAAGCAAGGAGCGGGCGATATATGTGCACAGTTTGCTACTGGCGGCGGCAGGGCAGCGGCGGCAGGTATTAACCAATTACCGGCACAAAGCATTGAACAATTTATAGAAAGCGTGTCACAATATTATGGCGAATAACATATAAAGTTTAATAGGGAATGGCAAACAGATGAAACTTTTGATCACAGGTGGAACGGGTTATATTGGTAGTCATACCGTTGTTGAATTACTTAACTTAGGTTATGAGATTGTCATTGTGGATAATTTAGCTAATTCATCCACTCAGGTATTATCTCGAATAGAGCGCATTACCGGCAAGCAGCCAGTGTTTATTAAAGCAGATATTTGTGATCGTCAGGCGATGTCTGAACTTTTTAGTCGCCATAATATTGATGCTGTCATTCATTTTGCCGGCTTAAAGGCGGTTGGTGAGTCTAATACTATTCCGCTCAGTTATTACCATAATAATGTCAGTGGTTCGGTTACCTTGTTTGAGGTGATGGCTGAATATAATGTGAAGAATTTGGTATTTAGCTCGTCTGCAACCGTTTATGGTGAGAATAATGTTTCTCCATTAGATGAGTCTATGCCGACTTCGGCCACTAATCCTTATGGGCAAACTAAACTAATGATCGAACATATTTTGTTTGATTTGGCAAAGAGTGATCCACAGTGGTCAATTGCTTGCCTACGCTACTTTAATCCGATTGGTGCGCATCATTCTGGGTTAATCGGTGAAAACCCTAACGGTATTCCTAATAATTTATTGCCTTATGTTGCACAGGTTGCGGTTGGTCGCTTACCTAAGTTGCAGGTCTTTGGTGATGATTATGACACTGAAGACGGTACTGGAGTTCGGGATTATATTCATGTGGTTGATCTCGCATTAGGGCATGTTAAAGCATTGGAAAGTTTAGATAAAATTAATGGTTGTCAGCCGATCAACTTAGGTACAGGTAATGGTACCTCAGTTTTGGATATCGTTAATACCTTCCAGTCGATTAGTGGTCAGAATATACCTTATGAAATAGTACCAAGACGCGAGGGAGATATTGCTACGGTTTTTGCTGATGCGGGGGTTGCGCAAAAACTATTGAATTGGCAGGCAGAGCGGGATTTATCGACCATGATTGAAGATACTTGGCGTTGGCAATCAAATAACCCGAATGGTTTTGAATGATTTTATACCAAACTGCATAATATTTGCTTAATGTAGAACAACTCTATTTTCACCAATCTTATTTGTTCTAATGGTGCTACTGGAATCCTACATGATTAAATATTTATGCAGATTGATATTATTTAGGACGAGTCAATATTAAGTAACTAAAAAAGCGCCATTTGGCGCTTTTTTTGTGGCAGCAGCTAATGATTAGCCTTGCAGTTGTGCCTGTTCATCGGCCCAGGCAATTGCTTCTTTGTAATCCTTAACTACTTTGTCTTTCGTCAGGCCGAGTTTTTCCATAACGACTGACGTTTTATCCCAATGAGCTTGTTCTATTTGCTCAACCAGAATAATTAACGCGGCTAACACGCCTTTTCGTGTAGTTAGTGCTTCTTTGATTTCTTGAGCCAGCGGCAATTTCTCTAAAATGCTGTCGAGTGATTCATCTAAAATGGCATCGATTAGAGATAACAGGCCTGTTAAAAATGCTATCGATGTGTCGAGCGGTGTTTTTAAATCTTCAGCGATTAATTCACAGAATTTAGCTCGGGTCATAGCAGCGTTAATCAGTTCTGATGGTTTATCTGGATTAACATTTGTGGCAAACATTAAGCCAAGAAAGCGTTTTAGTTCACCCGAGCCTAAGGTAACCAAGGCCTGCTTAATGGTTGAAATTTCGCTACGACGTCTGAAAATTGCGGAATTGGCATACCGTAATAATTTATAAGACAGTGAAACATCCCGTTCAAACACTGAGGTGATACTATTCAAGTCTAACTCAGGTTTGGACGTTTCATATAACAGCTCTGCCATTGCCATTTGTGAAGGTGATAAGGACTTTGTTTTCACCATCTCTGGCTTAGCAAAAAAGAACCCTTGGAATAAATCAAAGCCTAATTCTAATGCTTGATTATATTCTTCATAGGTTTCGACTTTTTCTGCCAGTAACTGAATTTGGGGGAACTTGCTAATGGCTTGTTTAATTTCCTGAATCTGTTCTATGCTGGTTTCTTGCCAGTCAATCTTGATGATTTTGATATAAGGATAAAAATGTGCCCATACTTTTTGATGAACATAATCATCCAGGGCCAGGATATAGCCTTCACTACAAAGCTCTTTACATAGATTAAGTAAGGTTTTTCCCGGTTTAACTGTTTCCAGAATTTCAATCACCACTTCATCTGTGGTTAACATTCTTGGGTAATCTTTAGTTAGTGTATCTAGCGTGAAATTGATAAACGCCGGTTTATTGCCGGTAAATTCACTGATCCCTAAGTGAAATTGGCTCGCTTCCACCATTTTGCTGGTGGCTTCATCACCATCGATATCGGGGAAAATATTTTCAATACTATCGCGAAACAACAATTCGTAAGCAAAAAGATTCTTATTTTTATCTAGAATTGGCTGCCTGGCTGCATAGAAGTACATAGAAATTCCTGTTTACTACTGTAGGTTATAGAATATATGAAAATTAACGGGATATTTCATTACTTTTTTCACAAAATAATTATTAATTCAGTAAATGGATAATTGCGCCACTAAAATGACAAAATTTAGGGTAAAGCATAGTAATAATACAGAATATCAGCATAATAGCATGAGTTAATTTAATGTGTTTGCTATTTATCTAGAACGAAAACGAAAAAATTAATAAACAGCAACATTCAACAATGGAGATTATTTTGGCATTTGCGACCTTTGTTTCTTTGGGGATTTATTTTATTGTGATGTTGGCGATAGGCTTTTATGCCTATCGAAAGTCAACTAGTGATGTATCCGGTTATATGTTGGGGGGCAGAAGTTTAAGTCCTTCGGTGACGGCACTTTCTGCCGGGGCATCTGATATGAGTGGCTGGATGTTAATGGGGCTGCCGGGCGCCATGTATGTCTCAGGTCTCAGCAGTATGTGGATCGCATTGGGGTTAACGCTAGGGGCTTATTTAAATTACCTTATCGTGGCTCCGAGGCTACGCACTTACACCGAAGTGGCGAATGATTCGATTACCTTGCCAGATTTTTTTGAAAACCGTTTTGCCGACAAATCACATCTGTTGAGGTTGATTTCATCTGTAGTGATCATTGTGTTTTTCACTTTATATACCTCTTCTGGCGTCGTTGCAGGTGGCAAACTATTTGAAAGCTCTTTTGGTCTAAACTATGAGGTTGGTTTGTATATTACCGCTGGCGTGGTTGTTGTTTATACCTTATTCGGTGGCTTTTTAGCGGTGAGTCTGACCGACTTTGTTCAAGGCTGTATTATGTTTGTTGCCTTAGTGTTAGTACCAACTGTGGTGTTAACCGATATTGGCGGTATTGCTGTAGTTAAAGACAGTATCACCGCGATTAACCCAGAGTTAGTTGATCTTTTTGGTGGTATGAGCGCAATAAGTATAATCTCTGCAATGGCCTGGGGCTTGGGTTATTTTGGTCAGCCGCATATTATTGTCCGTTTTATGGCGATCCGATCGATTGCTGATTTACCTGTTGCAAGGCGTATCGGCATGATCTGGATGATAGTGTCAATTTGTGGCGCTATGGCGACGGGCTTTGTTGGCATTGCTTATGTTGCGAAAACGGGGAATTCGTTACAAGATCCTGAAACGATTTTTATTTTATTATCACAAGTGTTGTTTCATCCGCTTATTGCAGGCTTTCTATTAGCGGCGATTCTTGCGGCAATCATGAGTACAATTTCGTCGCAATTATTAGTCACTTCCAGTTCTCTTACCGGTGATTTTTATCAAATGTTTCTTAATAAAAATGCCAGTGAGCGTCAGCTCGTGTTTGTTGGTCGTTTGTCAGTATTAGCGGTGGCGTTAGTGGCAGTATTACTTGCTTATGACAGAGAAAGTTCGATCTTAAGCCTGGTGAGTAATGCCTGGGCTGGTTTTGGCGCGGCATTTGGCCCTGTGGTGATCTTAAGCTTGTATTGGAAGAAGATGAATCGTAATGGCGCACTGGCGGGGATGGTCGTCGGTGCGGTGACGGTACTGTTTTGGATTTATGCGCCAGTAACGGTTAATGGCCAGTCGTTGAGTAGTTTAGTTTATGAGATAGTGCCGGGCTTTATTTTAGCCAGTGTGACTATTGTTATCGTTAGTCGCTTAACCCATCAAGCGAATGATGAAGTGGAACAAACATTTGCACGTATGTTAGAACATCATTAATTAGCAACATTTCTGTTTATAGTAAAGGCCAAACATTGTTTGGCCTTTTTTATTGTCACTGACACGGTTAACTATTTTTATTACGGTTAACTCTACAAATACATGCTATTTTCATGCGCGCTTTCTCTTTGATATTAGTGAGGTGTGCAGATTCAAACGAGCTGAAAAAGCACTTAACTCATGATGCCAGTGGTCATTTGTTAATACCTTAGCGCATTCAGTCGATTTTTATCTAGCTAGACCAAATATTAACACCGGTTATAGTGGTTTTTGATAGCGGCAATATGGTTGCTCCAGATGTATTAAGCCACTCAGTAAGTGAAACATATTAATACAGCAATAATATGGTTCATATTGGGCTTAATGAGGGCGGGAATAAAGAGAAAACCTATGAGACTCTTAGCGATGGTGAGAAGCTTTGGGTACTTTCCTGGCATCAAGGTAATGAAAACTATATTTCAGTGTTTAAAAAGAAACGGTATCACCAAATGGATGCTATTAGCGTTAGAATCGTTGCTAATGATAGCTATGATGTCTTACGCGCAGGGAGTAAGAAAATGGCGATGGAAAAGGGCTAGGCAACGGCGTTCATTGAAGTAAATAATTGTGTCGATGGACTCGAAATTGACGACAACATGATAGATCTTTGTGTCGGAGATTATGGAAAATCCTATTTGTTAGTAGTAGATGAAAATGGTCAAAAAATGATAATCGTTGAATAGTCAGCTCGGATACCTTTGAGTTAGGTTGTTCTTTTGTAACAATTAAAAGTAAAGTACATGGAGTCTATAACACTAAATGTACTTTATTGTCATTTTTTGCACTGCGTTTGTTATGTTGACCACTGCACTGTTTGAGAAATTTTATTTTGCCATTGTTCTAATGGTTCTTGTTTATCTCCAACCACAATAATATTACTGTGTTTAAACTGGTTAACAACACCGTTTAAATTATTATCAGTAAACCGTTTAGTGACTGTTAAGTACTCGTTGTCAGGCACGATAAAAATATTGACTGGACTTGTTTGTCCACGAAAGACTAAGTGTAAGCTCTTAGTGCCATCAAAACGGCAAAATTCTGCCATTAACAACTCGCCCAGCTGTTCGCTAAAACTGCCGTTAAACGATGCCATTTTTTTATTCAAAGATGTCAGGCTGACTCTCACTTCATCTTGATTACTAAAGTATTGGGCTTCATGATTAGTATGGGCAATCGCATAATCACTGATAGAACTATAAGCATGTGAAAACTGTAATTGATGGACAATTAAGCCGATAGCAAAAGTTACTGATGCGGCAAGTGCGAGCTTAATACGAGATGCTTTTTTCTGCTGTTGATGACTCGCTAATGACTGACGTAAGATCAATTTCTCACTTAAGCCCTGCGGAACATCAATATGTAGTGCTTGAGCTATCTGTTGATCCAGTTGTTCAATTTCCTCGGCAAATTTACGTTTTGCCGGATCTGAGTGCTTAGCAGCTCTTACTTCTTCATCTGAAGTATTGGGATCTGCATAAATACTGCGTCTAAATTGCAAATCATCCATTGTGTTGACCTCTTAACTTAGGCTGTTCATCAAGCGCATCTTTTAACTGGTTTCTCGCTCTAAATAATCTTGTCATCACAGTGTTCTTATTTAGTGATAACAGTTGAGAAATTTCCTCGCCACTAAAGCCACCTATTACTTGTAAAATCAAGGGCTCTCGGTATTCTTCTGGCATTTGGGCAATTTTTTCTCTCAGCCATTGATGCTCTATTGTCTGTTCGCTACTGGTTGCCTGAGTATCACAAATATTCGCCTCTTCATATTCGCTCATCTCAAAGCGCTTACGTTCAAAACGACGAGCGTTCTCTCTTCGTAAAATAGTGATCAGCCAAGACTTAGCCGCTTTTTCATCTTTTAACGAGTCTAATGCACGCCATGCTCGTAAAAACGTTTCCTGTACTAAGTCTTCTGCCACTTGTTTATCATGGCATAGCCAATAAGCATAACGGTATAAGTCGCTATGCAGGGCCTTGACTAATGCTTCATATCTGGTTTGTTTTGTCGCCATATCTGAAGAGACCTGAGCTGTTGATTTTTTATTTCTAATTATTTTATTCAGCATAAAAAAATCTTCTGTGTGGCAGTTTCAGTTGATCGAGCTGCAAAATTTAGTGCTATTATCTTAGCGCTGGATAGCAAATTAATCTATTTATTTACTATCCAGCGAGAGGAAACGATTAGGGGTTTAAGGCAAAGTGAGTAGGTGTTTGAGTGGCAGCCTGATGTTTATTGAGCTCAATAATAGCATTAAGTAATGCTTTACCTTGCCAGTTGCCAGATTGCAGGCCATAACAACTTTGTTGCAATTCCTGTATCGCCTGACTTAATGCTGGTGACTGACTATGCTCAATCACCTGGTCTAAAGTAGAAATATTTCGGTCACTGATGCTGTTAAACCAGGGCACCAACAGCTTTAATACCTCTGTCTGATCGCTTTGTTTACAGGCGGCTAACAACGCTAGATAACTATCATTTACCCTAGTGGTTTTATGTTGTTTTTTATTCGCTGCTTGCTTGCTCAGTAAACTAGTGATTAACCAGGCGAAAGCTGTTAATAGCCACAAAGCTAAAAACAACCACTGTAACCATGAGTTTTTCTCAATGATGACGGTTTTGCTCTCACTATTACTTGTGGTGGCTTGCTCAGGGGGACTAATGACAGCTTGTTGATTAGCTTGCTCACTATTGGCTTGCACAATAATGTTTTGTGCTGGTAGCTTGGCATATTCCAGTTTGTTACTGATGGTATTCCACCAGGGGATGGAAATTTCTGGTAGTTGATAACTGCCAGGTTTATTAGCAACGATAGCGAAGTTTCTGATTTTTTGGCTAACCAAACGGCCGCTATTGATACCGGTATGGAGTTCAGCCTGATCTGGATAAACTTTTAAACCTTCCGGCATTGGCATCGCAATTTCAGGTAACTGCTCTTCTGATAAACCGGCAGCAGTCAGGGTAATGATCCGAGTAATAGGTTCTCCCACTTTAAATTCCTGCGCGGATGGTTGCCATTCCTGATGAATGGAAAGTAGCTCACTTGGTAACCACACTCCCTGATAATTTGCCGGAATAGGGCGGATATTAAGGGATATTTCATCACCGATAACGCTAACCGGCTTAGTTTCACCAAAGCTTAAAAAGCTGTTGCGGCGTGTTGATGGCATCATGATTTCGCCGGAAAATACTGGCGATTTTAAGGTGTATTGGCCACTTTGTTGTGGGCTGATGGCATAGGTTCTTTCGATCACCCGATAACGACGACCATTAATGATAGTTTCATTTTCTTTGTCTTTGCCAATTTGAATGATGTTAGCACCTTCTAGCTCCGGCTCTGTTAAACTGCCACGTTTTAATTCCGCAGCAAAATGCAGTTTAACGGTTAAGGTAATTTGTTGTTGAACATAGACCTCTTTTGCCGATACTTCTGAGCTGATAAAGATATCTTGCTGGCTATTGGCTTTCGGGTCTCCTGCCGCTAATACCGTTAATGCTATTGGTTGGGTTTGTTGGTTATCAACCAGAAGAGGTGGAATGACCAATTTACCGGTTTTTCTGGCAATTAATACCGTGGTCCAGGTGGTAGTTCTGGTGGTTTTAAAATTGATCATGCTGGTTTGTGAGCTGACAGAGGTACGGCCCACAATAAAGTTTTGCATTAATGGGCTAGTATCTAGTGCATTGGTGTTGACATCATCATCAGCTACGACAGTTAAGACAAATGATTCATTAGCGATCACCGGGTTTTTATCAATCGAGGCGGTAACCGTCATATAGGCGAAACTTTCGGCTGAAAAACTCAAGCTAAAAAGAGCGAGCATACAATAAATAAATCTTACCACTTTTTCTTAACTCCTACGCTACTTCTACTTTGGCGACGTTTTTGATATTCCAGTTGCATTTTATTGCGTAATAATAAATAGGGATCATCAGTAACTTTATTGAGCAATTGCTGATGTTTTTGTTGTGTTTCTTTATCTTGTTGAGCTTGCACTGCCTGTGCTTGACGCTGTTGTTCCGATTCTTGCTCGGACTCTTTTGGCTCAGCTGTTTGTTGTTCTTTTGCTTGCTGTTCTTGCTCCCTTGAACTTTGCTGCTGTTCGGCCTGTTGCTGCTCAGAGTTTTGTTGTTCTGATTGTTGCTCTTTCTCGTCTTGTTGCTGGCTTTGCTGCTGATCTGAATTTTGCTGGGCGTTGTCTTGCTGTTGTTCAGAGTTTTGTTGGTCGCTATTTTGCTGCGATTTGTCTTGCTGTTGCTCGTTATTTTGTTGTTGCTGTTCGTTATCTTGTTGCTGATCTGAATTTTGCTGTTGATCTTGTTGTTGCTTAAGCTGTTCTAATATCGTCTTATTAGCTTTAGCATCTTGATGATCAGGGTTGAGTTCGAGGGCTTTTTCATAAGCACTAATCGCTTGCTCTAATTGTTGAAGTTTTGCTAATGCGTTACCTTGATTATAAAGAGCATCGGCGTCATTACCTTGTTGGAAAGCTTTTAACGCTTGTTCATAATTTCCTGCTTGATAATGCGCGCTGCCTTGCCACAATGGATTTTCAAAGGTTTTAGCAGCTTGGTCATACTCTTGCTGATTATAATGTTGCTGGCCTTGTTGATCTTTGGTTTTCCATAAGTCCGTCCAAAAATTGGCGTAAACCGGTTGGCTTGGATTGATAATAACTAACAATAGCAATACGCTTAATAAGTTACCGCGACGAAAATAACTTAATACTAAAGGTAATACCACGAGTAATAAGTAAGGGCCAAACTCTTGCCATTGATCGCCAGTTTGATCGCTTTGCGATTTTTTGTCTTCATCCTGAATAACCGGTTGGCTGACCATGTACTCAATATCTGCGCCTGAATTGATGATTCTGACGTAATTGCCATTTCCACGCTTTGCAACGCCTTGTAAACTCGCTTCGGTTAATTTAGGGATGATAATTGCGCCATTATCATCTTTCATTAATTCACCATTGCTTAGTTTGATCGGCGCGCCTGAAAGTGTTCCTATGCCCATAATATTCAGGCGGTAACTATGTTCTCTCGACCACTGAGTTAGATCTTGGATATCTTCATTATCAATGCCATCGGTAAACCAGTAGACATCTCCTTCAATATGGCCGGCATTTTTGAGCATGTTGGCGGCTAAAGTGAGTGCTGATAGCGGGTTACTACCGAGTTCTGGCATCAAGTCTGGGCTCAGAGAAGGCAGCAACAGCTTAATGTTATTGATATCTTCTGTTAACGGGCTAATAGTAAAAGCATCACCAGCGTAGGCGACTAAGCCAATTTCCCCTTCATTTAGACTATCGAGTAAATCGATGGCTTTATAGCGAGCACGGGTTAGGCGATTGGGGGAAAGATCGGTTGAGTACATCGAGTACGACATATCCATCACTAATACTGAGCCTCGGGCTAATTGATAGACTGGCTGAGGTAGTTTTTTCCAGGTTGGTCCGGCAAGGGCGATAATAGTTAATGTGCCAATAATTAAAGGTAATACTAACGAGACTGGTTTTGTCACGCTATTGCCTGCAACCAATACCTTGGCTAAGTGATGAGGTAATAGTTGCTGCCAACCTGATTGGCTGATCCTAAGTTGTTTTATGAGATAAAGGGCAAATGCTAACGCTAAAAATGCTAATAGCCATAATGGACGAATAAAATGAAAATCAGCCATGCTTACCACCTAATGAATGATTTTGATTTTTTGCTGGCAATAAATAAGGCAGGCTTTTGAGCACTAAAAATGAAAATGCCAGCACTAATGCCAGTGCTAAAGGATAATAGAACAATGCGGTTAACGGTCGCATTTGTTGCTGTTCTTGCTCCACTGGTTCTAAGTTGTCTAATAATTGATAAATTTCGCTCATGTCTTCACTGCTGCGGGCGCGAAAATATTGACCGCCAGTTTGTTCTGCCAGACGGGTTAAGGATGCTTCATCCAGTTCACTGGATGGGTTGACCCGGCGTTTACCAAATAGCGATTGCTGGATCATGACATCGGCACCGATGCCGATCGAGTAGATGGTAACATCTTTAGCCACAGCTAATTCTAGCGCTTGATCCGGAGTTATTTTACCTGCGGTATTTTGTCCGTCGGTTAGCAGTAATAATACCCGGTTAGATTCTTTCTTTTCATCAAAACGTTTAACTGCAAGTGCGATGGCATCGCCTATTGCCGTTTGTTTACCAACTAAGCCTAATACGGTTTCATCAAGCATTTGTTTCACGGTTTTACGATCAAACGTCATTGGTGTTTGCATATAGGCATCGTCACCAAATAAGATCAAGCCGAGACGGTCACCGACTCGGCGTTCAATAAATTCACCGAGCAATACCTTTAGCATTTCTAAACGGTTGACGCTTGAGCCGTTTAGGCTCATATCTTCTACTTGCATACTGCCGGATAAATCAACGGCGAGCATCATTTCTCGGCCTTGAGTAGGGATATTGACGGCATCACCAAGCCATTGGGGTTGACTGGCGGCAATTACTAATAGGAGCCAGATGCCGGCGAGTAAAGATTTAGGTGTTTTCTGAGCAGCGTTACCAACTTCTTTGCTATGTAAACCTTGTACTAGCGTTGGCATTTTTAATGGCGCGGCTTCATTGTTAGCCTTTGCTGGTAGCCAATAAACAAGAATCGGTAATGGCAAGGCGATTAATATCCAAGGTAAAGCAAGTTCTATCATTGCTTAACCTCCTGCTGATGGTAGTTATCATTAATCACTGAACGTTGTTTTTTATTTGGCGCAAGCGCTAATGTCAACCATTGTCTGGCTGCATTTTTTAACTTTTCTACATCACAAGTATCTTCAGGTGATGGTGCCTGATACTGGTGTAAAATCGCTTGCCTTAATACCTGAGTAAATGTCGCTTGTTGTGATTTTTCCGGCAACTGCTGTATGAAGAATGTGATTAACTTATCACTATGTAATGCAGCTACCTGCTGACGCGGAAAATATTGCAGACATGCCCATTTCAGTATCGCGATTATTTGCTGTGGCTGAAGTTGTTCTGAAGCTAAATAGGCTAATGCTTGCTTTTTTGCTTTGTTTAATTTTCGTTTTATTAGCCAAAGACGCACTAATAATATCGATATAACTACAATAACTAGTGCCAGCATCCACCAACCGTAAGCGAGTGGATAGTTATTAATTTGTTCGGGTAAATGAATATCTTTTAATTGGCTTAACGGATCCATGGGGCAACTCCGTTTTTAATTTGTTCTTCGAGTAATTCACCGGCACTAAAATGCAACAAGCGAGCTCCAGCTTTCTCCAACAATTGTTCTTTTTGATTGATAAAGGCAAGCGCCTGTTGATGATAATGTCGTGCGGTTTTTTCATCACCTAAGGTCAGCTGCTGCTTTTGCCGGCCGTCGGTGATACTGACATTGATTTTTTGGCTACATTGGGGCAGCTCAGTTTCTAAAGGATCTGAAATTAAGCATACCACTAATTCACAATGACGAGTGATATAGGTTAAATGTCGTATCGCCTCGCTACTTATATGATGGCCATCAGTGAGCAAATAAACCAGACTGCCAGGGCGTGAAAGTTGGCGTAAGCGCAGACAATTTTGTTCAAATGCCAGTTGATTAGCTGCTTCATCCAGCTGAGTTTGCATATTGCTTTCGCTGACCTGATGACAAGTTTGCAAGGCGTGCAGGTAATGTAATACCCCTTGTTTTCGGCTTCTCGGTTTTAACTCGGCATGCTGAAACTGATTAAAGACAATACCGCCAATGCGATCGCCTCGTCCTTTAGCATGCCAGGCAACTAATGCTGCCAGATGAGCGGCCTGCACTGACTTAAATAATAGCTGACTACCGAACAGCATATTGGTGCTGAGATCGGTTGCGATCAGTACTGGGCGCTCAACTTCTTCGCGAAACAACTTAGTGTGAGTTTTACCGGTGCGAGCAGTAACTCGCCAGTCAATCGCCCTAATATCATCACCATTTTGATAATGGCGTACCTCATCAAACTCCATACCTCTGCCTTTTGTACGTGCCAGATAGTTTCCGCTCATCTGGCCTTTGAGGTTTTTGGCAGCAGTTAGGTTGATCAAAGACGCTTTGTTTTGATATTGGATCAACTCATTTATCGATAAGCTGATACCAGTTGATGCGACTTTTTCAAGTAACTTAACTGGAGAAGTTTGTTGTTTTTCTGTCGTTTGTTTTAACCACATAACTAAAGTTAAGAAACAGCAACTAAACTTAATAAATGATCAAGCAATTGATTGGTAGTGATACCTTCAGCTTCTGCTTGATACGTTAATAATATACGGTGACGAAGCACGTTATGAAATACCGCTTGTACATCTTCAGGGCCAACAAAATCTCTGCCATGTAACCAGGCACGGGCACGGGCACAGCGATCTAAGGCAATGGTTGCACGAGGGCTTGCACCATAAGCTAACCATAGCTTGAGTTTATCATCGTATTTTTCCGGCTGACGGGTTGCCATAATAAGGTCGACAATATAATTTTCAATGGCTGGTGCCATATGAATGTTCATCACTTTTTCGCGTGCGGCGAAAATATCTGCTTGAGATATTTCACTGATGTTTGGTTTTTCCTGATGGAGTGCTTCACCACGATTTAATTTTAAAATTTCCAGTTCACTGGCGGCATCCGGGTAGTCAATTTCAACATGCATTAAAAAGCGGTCAAGCTGTGCTTCTGGTAGTGGATAAGTACCTTCTTGCTCAATAGGGTTTTGCGTTGCCATCACTAAAAATAGTTCAGGTAAAGGATAAGTTTTGCGACCAACCGTGATTTGACCTTCAGCCATTGCCTCTAAGAGAGCGGATTGTACCTTTGCCGGTGCACGGTTAATTTCATCGGCTAACACCAAGTTTCTAAATAATGGTCCTGACTGAAAGACGAAACTGCCGTCTTCTGGGCGATAAATATCCGTACCGGTTAAATCTGCCGGTAACAAATCAGGGGTAAACTGAATACGATGAAAATCGGCTTCTAGTCCATCGGCTAAGGCATTAACTGCCCGAGTTTTTGCTAATCCTGGAGGCCCTTCTACAATTAAATGACCATTAGCTAACAAGGCTATTAATAAGTTTTCAACTAATGCGGTTTGACCAATGATTTGATTTGATAAGTGCTCTTTAAGCGAAGAAAAAGATTCAATTGCCATAATTAGATACGTTCTTATTGTTAATAGTTTGTTATTTACAGGGTTTCGACCTATGCATTTATATATGGTTCAAGTTTTTAAATGCAAGGGCTAAAGATTATTTGTAGTAAAGTTTAACGATTGCTTGCGAAATAATGCCGTTACTAATAACACAAAGCGGACAGAGAAACTGTCGATTAAGTTGAATTATCTGTTTTACACGGTAGAATGAGGAAAAAAACAAAGAGGTCTGACCTCTTTGTTGGGTAATTATAATGACCAATAAGGATAAGTAATGACCAATAAATTACACACAGCAAGTGGCGAACGTATTGCTATTGTTGCTGGCCTGCGTACGCCTTTTGCGAAACAGGCTACGGCGTTTCATGGGGTACCGGCGGTCGATTTAGGCAAGCTAGTGGTTAACGAGTTGCTGAAAAAGCATGATGTTGATCCAGCAATTGTTCAGCAACTGGTTTTTGGTCAGGTGGTGCAAATGCCAGAAGCGCCCAATATAGCCCGTGAAATTGTGCTTGGCACAGGTATGAATGTTCATACCGATGCGTATAGTGTATCGCGTGCTTGTGCAACCAGTTTTCAATCGACTGTAAATATTGCAGAGTCGATTATGGCAGGCTTTATCGATGTTGGTGTTGCTGGTGGTGCCGACTCTTCTTCCGTGGCGCCAATAGGGGTGTCGAAAAAGTTTGCCCGCACTTTATTGGATTTAAGTAAAGCGAAAACATTCGGTCAAAAACTGTCGCTGATAAAAGGCTTAAAGTTTAAAGATATATTACCAGTACCTCCTGCGGTTGCTGAATATTCTACGGGCTTATCTATGGGACAAACGGCTGAGCAGATGGCAAAAACTCATGGCATTAGTCGTCAGGCACAGGATGAGCTAGCGCACCGCTCTCATACTTTAGCTACTCAGTCGTGGCAGCAAGGAAAATTAGCTGACGAGGTGATGGCAGCACATGTTGAACCTTATAAGTCATTTATCGATAAAGATAACTGTATTCGTGAAAATTCAGAATTAGCGGGCTATGAGAAACTGCGCCCGGTATTTGATCGCAAACACGGCACAGTGACTGCAGCCAATAGTACCGCGTTAACCGATGGTGCGTCAGCGGTATTGATTATGCGGGAAGGTCGAGCGAAAGAATTAGGTTATCAACCATTAGGTTATATTCGTAGTTATGGCTTTGCCGCTATCGACGTTTGGCAAGATATGTTAATGGGGCCAAGTTACGCGACACCATTAGCATTAAAACGCGCGGGTTTAGAATTGAAAGACTTGGATTTAATTGAAATGCATGAAGCATTTGCTGCTCAGGCATTAGCGAATATGAAGATGTTTGCGAGTGATAAGTTTGCCAAAGAAAACTTAGGTCGCGATAAGGCAATTGGTGAAATCGATATGGATAAATTTAATGTCATGGGCGGTTCGTTGGCTTATGGCCATCCATTTGCAGCGACTGGCACACGATTAATTGTGCAAACACTTAATGAATTAAAACGCCGTGGCGGTGGTATTGGTTTAACAACTGCCTGTGCAGCTGGTGGATTAGGCGCAGCAATGATAGTGGAGACTGACTAATGGCTAATGTTCAATCACAAAATACATTTACCTTAGTGCGTCAGGAAAATGACATAGCACACTTAATTATGGATGTTGCTGGCGAAACTATGAACACCTTAAAAGCTGAGTTTGCTGAGGAAATTGCTCAGGTACTTAGTGATATTAAGCAAGATAGCAGTTTACGTGGCGTAGTTTTAATCAGTGGTAAAAAAGACTCTTTTGTCGCCGGTGCTGACATTAATATGCTGGCAAGTTGCCAAAGTGCTGAAGAAGCAACAGCATTATCTAGGCAAGGGCAAATGATTTTTGCTCAGCTGGAAAATTTAGCAATTCCTGTGGTTGCTGCGATTAATGGGGCTTGTTTAGGAGGCGGACTGGAGCTGGCTATGGCTTGTCATGCGCGGGTTTGTAGTGACAATGCTAAAACCGCATTAGGCTTACCCGAAGTTCAGCTTGGCTTGTTACCTGGTAGTGGTGGTACGCAGCGATTACCAAAATTAGTAGGAATTCAAAAAGCACTAGATATGATGCTTACCGGTAAACAGCTTCGCGCCAAACAAGCGCTTAAGGCAGGTTTAGTACATGAGGTTGTGCCTGAAAGTGTATTAATTGAGGTCGCGGAAAAACTTATTCTATCGGGTAAGGTAACAGGCGGAACCCCTCGTTATCCAAAAGTGAAATTAAATTTGTTAGGTAAGCTATTAGAAAATAATAGTTTTGGTCGTAAGTTGGTATTTACTCAGGCGTGTAAAACCGTACTTTCGAAAACTAAGGGAAATTATCCCGCGCCGCTAAAAATTATTGACTGTGTCAGAACAGGTGTTGAGCAATCGCCAGCTAAAGGTTATCAGTTAGAAGCGGATCATTTTGGTCATTTGGTGATGACACCTGTGTCAAAAGAATTACGCCAGATATTTTTTGCCACCACGGATATGAAGAAAGAGCAGGGCATTGAAGGTGTTGAACCGGCGCCAGTGAATAATGTTGCTGTGCTTGGTGGTGGCTTGATGGGGGGCGGTATTGCTTTTGTTAGTGCTACTAAAGCTGGTGTTTCAGTGCGAATCAAAGATATTGCTCATCAAGGTATTCATCACGCATTAAAATACAGTTTTGATTTACTCAATAAAAAAGTGAAACGTCGCTTTATCAAAAAAAGTGAAATGCAAAAGCAAATGTCGATGATCACAGGAACGCTGGATTATTCCGGCTTTAAAAATACAGATGTTGTTATTGAGGCAGTATTTGAAGATTTAGCACTAAAACAGCAAATGGTGGCGGATATTGAAGAAAATTGCAGCGAGCAAACAATATTTGCCAGTAATACTTCCAGTTTACCAATTGGTAAAATAGCGGAAAAGGCTCAGCGGCCTGAAAATGTTATTGGTCTGCATTATTTTTCTCCGGTAGATAAAATGCCGCTTGCTGAGATCATTGCTCACGAAAAAACATCAGATCAGACGATATCGACAACGGTTGCTTTAGCGAAGAAACAAGGAAAAACGCCGATTGTTGTTAAAGATAAAGCGGGCTTTTATGTTAATCGTATTCTAGCGCCTTATATGAATGAAGCTGCTGTATTACTGTTATCGGGTGAGCCAGTTGAGAAAATAGATAAAACCTTAGTCAAGTTTGGCTTTCCTGTCGGGCCAATGCAATTACTTGATGAAGTGGGTATTGATATTGGCGCAAAGATAGGCCCTATTTTACAAGCAGAGTTAGGAGAGCGCTTTGCACCACCGGCGGCATTTAATAAACTTATTGATGATGGTCGGTTAGGTAAAAAAGCGAAAAAAGGCTTTTATTTGTATAACACTAAGAAAAAGCAGGTGGATGAAACAGTTTATCAGCTGCTTGGTATTTCTAAGGCAGAAAAGTTATCGGCTGAAGATATTAGCTTACGCTGTGTATACATGATGCTAAATGAAGCAGTGCGATGTTTAGATGAAGGCATTATTCGTAATGCTAGGGATGGGGATATTGGCGCTATCTTTGGCATTGGCTTCCCGCCGTTTTTAGGTGGACCATTTAGGTATATTGACCAAGTTGGCGCTGAGCATATTGTCGCGAGATTAAATCAATGGAAACATGAAGTTGATGAACGATTTGCTCCGTGCCAGAAATTAATTGATATGGCAGAGCAAGGCCAGCGCTTTTATGATTAAACCGGGTTAATTTATTAGTGATAGTAAGGCAAATGCTGGCCTTACCAGTGGCAAGTTGATGAGAAAAAAGAGGCAATAGTTTGCCTCTTTTTTTATCTGCTAATATCAAGTTAAATGATGTTGAATATTTACTCTAAAACTGTTGAATAAAAGCTCTAATTCATTTATATTGCGCGCCATTAAATTTATTCTGTCTGGTTTAAGTATTATGCTGTTGCTTGTACTGTTGTTAGCGTGTCTTTGCTCGTTGTTTTTTTATTGTCAGGCGTTATCTAATGGTTTAGGTCGTAAGCGCTGGGCATTTGCGGGATTATGCTTTGGTCCGTTAGTGTGGCCGATGTTTTGTATGAAGAAGCGAATGAAGGTTAATCAATTGTTTGGTTTTGATTATTTAATGTTTCGCGCTTGATTGATACATTAAATTATTCTTTGATAATATAGCCGCTAACATCCATGTAGCGATTAATTGTTAAATTTTATTAGCGAGCACCTGTGCTTATGACCACAAAGATTTCGCAGGCATTTCTTTAATTTCAATTTTAGCGGCAATTTCATTTTCTTTCGGTGCAGTTCTAAAAATAGATTTTAATAATTTGATCATCATTAGCTCCTAGATTCTTAGACCACGTTTTGATGCTTTTTCTAATTCAACACCTTGGCTGATTCTAAGACCACGTTTCGATGCTTTTTCTAATTCAACACCTTGGCTGATTCTTAGACCACGTTTTGATGCTTTTTCTAATTCAACACCTTGGCTGATTCTAAGACCACGTTTTGATGTTTTTTCTAATTCAACACCTTGGCTGATTCTAAGGCCACGCTTTGATGCTTGTTCAATATCTAAACTAGTTACCTCAGCGTTTGCAGCTGGTGAAACATTCATGACTAAAGATAAAATAAGTGAGCTAAGCATTGTTTTTCCTTTTGTTGTTATTGGTTAATTAGAGCAACCAATACTTAGCTATATTTGTGCCAAAACTACAGCCCTTAAAATTTAAGGGCTGTAGTTAATTTTTTTACAGTGTCAAATACTTGTCAGGAAGAGGGGTTTGGTTAATTAGTTAAACGACGTAGATTTGTCGGTGATCTGGTGAGACAGTAGATAACGTCTGAAATCCTCTTGTGGTAACGGCTTACTATAGAGGTAGCCTTGCAGTTGTTCACAGCGTAAACCAGAAAGAAAACTCAGTTGCTGGTTGCTTTCTACCCCTTCGGCAACGACTTGTAAACCAAGGTTATGAGCAATGGTCACTATGGTGGCGACCATGTTTCGACCTTGTTCAGAGGTTTCAATATCATCAACAAACGCTTTATCAATTTTTAAGGTGTTAAGTGGGAATTTCTTTAAATAGGCTAATGATGAATAGCCGGTGCCAAAATCATCTAAAGATAAATGAATCCCTAACGCACGAATCTGTAACATGGTTTCGATTGCTTTTTGCGGTGAGTCCATCACTGTACCTTCGGTAATTTCCAATTCCAAATGTTGGGCAGGTAGCTTGGTCTCTGTGAGAATATCTTTGATCATGCCAACCAAGTTCGGTTGAGTAAATTGTATTGCCGATAAATTGACCGCGATACGACCATCAAATAGTCCGGCGTCGATCCATTCTTTAGTGGCATAACAGGCTTTACGCAGGACAATTTCTCCTATATCGATAATTTGTCCGGTTTCTTCAGATACCGGAATAAAAACTACCGGGCTGATAATACCTTTTGACGGTGTTTCAAAGCGAACTAATGCTTCCATACCGGCAATTTTACCGGTTGATATTTCAATTTTGGGTTGGTAGAACACGGAAAAATAATCTTCTTTTAATCCGTGGCGGATCAAGCTTTCAATTTGTAAGCGTTTCACCGCTTGTTTATTCATCGAACCATTAAAGAATTGATACTGGTTTCCGCCTGCATGTTTAGCATGATACATAGCAGTATCGGCATTTTTTAGTAGGTCGTGCGGAGTAATGCCATCTTCTGGGTATAAAACAATGCCAATACTGGAATAAAGTACAATTTCCTGACTTTTTAACTTTAACGGTTGGGCGATCGTTTTTAGCACGGTTTTCGCGATAGTGGTTATGGTGTGAATATCATTAGTCTCTTCGACGATTAAACTGAATTCATCTCCGCCAAGGCGATAAATGGTATCGTGCTTTCTGCCGACTGAGCGTAAGCGCTCTGCCACTTTACATAATAAAATATCGCCTACTTCGTGACCCATAGAGTCATTGACCTTTTTAAAGTTATCAAGGTCAAATACCAATAGGGCATGAGGGATTTTTTTATTAACCAGCCGAGTTTGATGCGCCTGGAAATAGGAGCGGTTAGGTAAGCCGGTTAAGGTATCGGTATTGGCCAGTTTTCTCAACTCTGCTTCAGTTTCTTTACGTTTAGTAATATCTGAAAAAACACCGACAAAATGTGAAATGCTTTTGTTATCGTCCCGGATAATATCGATATTTAAATCTGTCAGATAAACTTCACCGTTTTCCCGTTTACTCTCAATCTCACCATGCCAACTACCTTTGGTTAGCAGGTGTTTTTTAACATCTACGGTGAAAGCGTCTGGGTAGCGGCTAAAGTTAAGTACTGTGCCGAGCATTTGTTGTTTGTTTTTACCCGTAATACGTTGGAATGACTGGTTAACGTCTACTATGTTAAAGCCTCGGTCATATATCACGACCGCATCAGAGATGTTTTCGATACATTTGGCAAATAGTTTCAGTCGTTCATCGGCTTTTTTGATCTGACTAATATCTTTTAGTGTGCCTGTCATGCGCACAGGCTTGTTACGGTCATCACGTTCAACTACTTTGCCGCGATCTAAGATCCAGATCCATTGATTATTCTTATCTTTTACCCGGTAAGTTATTTCAAAATGTTCGGTTTTTTCGTCAAAATGCTCTTTTAATGCTTGGGTGATTCGGCGGATATCCGCTTTATTGACATTGGTCTCATTATCTCCGCTGTTACCGAGATTACGTTGACCATCTTGTGGAAACTCCAAAATACCCCAAATATTAGAGCGGTAGATTTTATTTTGTTTAATGTTCCAGTCCCACATCTCATCACCGCTGCCCCAAAGGGAAAGCTTGAGTCTTTCTTCACTAGCTTTTATTTGCAAATGATATAAGCGCTTATGACGAAACTGTTGTAGTAGATAGGCTAGTATCAGTAGTCCAGCTAAGGCGTAAATTAAAATTGCGCTGTTAGATAGCCACCAGGGGGGCAAGATTTTGATGTTAATTGACTTGGATTTAGTGATGCTTGGGGTAAAAAGATCATAGGCTTGTACTTCAAATTGATAATTACCTGAGCTTAAATTGGTATAAGTCGCCCGTAAGTTATGTTGATCGGTTTCTATCCAGTTGGCATCTAGGCCCTTAAGTTTATAGCGATAGCCCACTTGACTCGGCAGTTTGGCATTAGGAGAAACAAATTCTAGGCTAAATGGTGAATGGAAATAGCTAAGCGTAATTTCGTCAATACTGTTGATTTGTTCGCTTAAGGTTAGCTGCTGCGGACGATTTTCAGAAGAAATTTTGACTTCTTTATTGGCAACTAATAATGCGGTTAACAACGGTTTTTGTAATTGTTGTTTTGATGATAGTAGTGTATCTGGTGAGAAATAGTGAAAACCATCAATGTTGCCTAAGTAGATGGTATTATTAGCTATAGTCGAACTTTGAAATAAAAACTCATTGTTTTCTAGAAAAAAATTATGGTAAAAATTTCTGATTTGACTGCCATTTTTATAAATAACGCTAATACCTTTGTTGGTGCTAAGCCAAAAATTCTCTTCATTATCAATAACAATATCGCTGATAAAATTATTCGCGAGTAAATTGCTTTCATTGAATAGCTGGGCACTTTTACCGTGCCTATTGATTAATAATAGCCCTTGAGAGTCTGAACCTAAGGCAAAAAATTTCTTTGATAGCTTTATTGTGGTGGCATTACTAATCTGAAAATTGGTGTGGTTATTAGTATAAAGAGTCAAAAAACTCTTACGGTCAATGTCATATGAAACTATGGTGTTTTCTGTCGAAGTTAAAAATACCTGATTGTTGGTTAGGTAAAGGCTCGAGTATTGGTATTTACTAGTAATTGGCTGCAGTGTTTCACTCGTTAAATCGTAAGAGCTCAGTTGTTTGTTATTGTTGATAAACCATAGCGTGTCTTTGGTTAAATATATTCGTTTCGAAGTATGCAAGATAGAACTCTGATCCCAGTTCTTATATTCAGACAGTACCTTGCTTACAGGATTATAAGAGTGCAGTTTATTATCATCTGAAAATAATAACAGAGAGTTTTGGTAGGGGATTATATAAAAAATATTGTGCTCAAGTTGTAGGTGACTTTCGCTCACCTGCTCATTGCTATCAACAGCGATTAACCGTGAATCACTGGCTAACCATAATTTTTGATTAAAAAATGTTAATGAGTTGACATATTCTAATGGGGTATTTGTAATTTCTTTGCTGTGATGGATTAAGTTAGAGGTTGGCTCATAAGTAAATAAACCATTACTGGTACCGATCCACAGTTTATTAACCGAGTCTTGCAACAATGAAAAAGTCAGTTGGCTATCATCATCCGAGACTATATTGGCGTAGTTATGGGCTTGGTTTTTGTTTTCTAATGGGTTAACAGACCTTAACCCTTTATCTGTGGCAACCCATACATGAGCGTTATTCGATACGGCCAATCCACGGCTTTCAATAGGCTGCTGTTGATCAACAAAATAACTGTTAACTAACAGATAATTTTCATCGAGAACATACACGCCATTGTTTGTCGCTAACCAGTAATGTTTATCTTGGTATTGAACTTGATTTATTTTAGTGGTGTCTGCACCAATCTGTTGTTGAATTTTTTGTTGAGTATTAAGGTCCAGTAATAAATCCTGATTGACGATAATAAAACCTTGCTCAAAACTGGCGAGCCAGTATTTATTATTATTGTCTTGGAAAATAGTGTTAACTTCTTTAAGTTTGATGATGGAGTTGCTGCTGAGCTTGCGAATTTTGACTCGGTTAAAATGATTGTTTTCTGGAACAAAGGTATGCAGGCCCTTTTCTGTGCTGATCCATAGCTGATTATTTTTGTCTTCGTAGATGTCCCAGATAACATTGTCGGCCAGAGAATTGTCATCATTGGCGTCAAAGTAATAGTTAATAAAGTTATCCAGTTTACTATTGTATTTACTCAGACCGTTTTGAGTGCCGACCCATATATTATGCTTGCTGTCGATATAAAGCTTTCTGACGATATTATCGGCTAGTGAATTAGCGTCATTTATATTATTACGATAATGCTTAAAATCTTTGCCATTATAGATATTAAGACCATCCTGAGTGGCAATCCAAATCAAGCCTTCTGGATCTTCGATCATGTCATAGACAAAGCTTTGAGATAGGCCATCGCTATTAGTTAAGTGTTTGACTTTAATATCCTTCGCAATATTTATCGGCACAGCGTTTATCGAAGTGCTAAATACAATAAGGCCTAATAGTAATAATGGAAAGTTGACCAACTTAGATAATAGTGAAAACAAAACTCTGATTAAAAAAGGCTGCACAAATACGACCTGCATGAAAAGGAATATTATTGTTGTTAGTTACCATTACAAAGGATGCGCGTGCTTAAGTCAACTTATCCCTTATGTGAGCGGTAACTAGTTGAAATTTAAATAGCTCTTGTTAGTACTTATCGGCAGCTTTACACTTTTATTGAGCAAGTTTGTCGGAAATTTGCCAAATTTTTATTATTGACTTGTGTTGCCGCCTTGGTCGAACCTTGTTTTGGATGTTTAATCGACATTAATTCGAAACGATCTTGCACGGTATTTAGATTGGTCAATGACTCTAGGATAAAGTTGCTGATATCATCTTTAGATAGCGCCAGTATGCAATCTATTAGTCGTTGTTTTTGTTTGAAATCTTTTTCCTGATTACAGATAGCGGCCCAAAATCTTTGGCTGCGGATCCTCAGGCTGGTATCATTTTCCTGTAACTGACTGGTGAGTCCATGCTGTAAATGTTGCCAGTCTTCTTCTGACATTTGTTCCAATGCGTTATGACAACTATTAATGAATTCATCCATAGCTGCTACTAGCTGGTCAGCTTGATACTTAGGTGATTGAATATAAAAAGCCAGTCCGGGGTAGCGGTTAATCGGCACATAGCCGACGCCCACCAGGTAGCCATATTGTTGTTCTGTGCGCATAATTTGAAAAAATAATGGCGACAAAATTTGACTGGTGATCATGGTTTTGGCAATCATTGCTAATGATCGCTCTGTCATCGGGTAGTATAAGACAGCAGCATAATCGTGTTCTGGTAAATGTAGAGGAACACTGATATTTCCCTTACCCTCTATTGTAATAGATTCAGTGATAACTTTATTATCCTGATGATATTGCTGTTTAAATGCCTGTTTAATAATGGCTTCTATTTGACGAGCATCCTGTGGTCGCCAGTTACCGTGCAGTAATACTTCTAGTGATATAGCCTGAAATATTTGTTGGCAAAAGTTAGCAAACTCGGCATAACTAACTTGTGTTAAGGCGTTTGCTAAGTGTTCAGTGCTAGGCGCTTTCGGTTGCATGATGGCACTTAATGATGAAAATAGTTGCGAGATTGACTTGCTATTATTGGCATTTTTCCAGTGATTAATTAACTGGTATTTTAATAAAGTAAATTTATTTTCAGCAAACTCAAAATTTTGTAACTCTGTCAGTAATTGTGTTAACAGCATATCTTGTTTACTGCTGACGCCAGAAAGCTGTAATGTTAATCCTCCTTGATGGGCATAGAGGTGATAATGAATGCCGGCAAGTTCCGCATCATAATGCTGCTCAATTACAGCATCAGTATAAAGATCGACAAATAACCTGGTCATGGCAATATGCTTAGTCGACTTTAATGTTTCCTGACTGTCAATTCCGATATAGATATAGCCTTTTGGAATTTTAAAGGTGATGTCTTGCTTAAACCATATCGTTAAGCCGCTTTCCTCGGTGATACAATGTGGGATAGTTTGTTGAGTACTGGTATCGATATTGGCTGAATGTACGGAAGGCTTAGCGTCGATATAATCGTTCACTGGCGGTAATGCCAGAGACGTTATCTTTTTAATTTTTTGCCAGCGTTTAATTTTTTCCGGAGGAATTGCGCTAACCTTATACGGTACTTGATACCAGCGACTAACCTTATTGGTTTCAACTTTTTGACTGACGACAACATAGCGCATGTTTTCAACAGTAAATTTACTAAGTAATTGGCTGATAATACTTGGATCACAGCCATCCATCGCATAATCACCAAAAATATAATCTTCAGGTGGATAATGCTGCATATTGATCACCAACTGACACACTGAGTCTAGCGGTTTCATTTTTTCATGATATTGAAATGATAGTTGGGCTAATGCTTTTTTCTCTTGATAATAATGGCAGGGGAGTGGCTGTTGTTTGAGTAATGAAATATATGCGAACACGATATCGATAATATCGTCAACATGTTGCTCGCCGATGTCAGTTAATCGTATGCTGATGTTGAAATCTTTAAAGTTATAACCGTTGACACCTGCACCTGCGGTTAAGCCAAGTGCCCAATGTTTGCTTTTTAGCAACGATAAAATGCTGTTTGGTCCTTCATGACCAAGCAAATAAGAAATCAGCGACTCAGGTTTTTCACGATAATATTGATCTATGCTCGGCAAGGCAAAACTGATGATCAGCTGATGATCATTTATTACCGGTTTTACCTGCAACGATACTTTTTGATGCTGTGGTTGATATAAGGGGACTTCCGGCAAAGTATCTTGGATCTCTTTTGCGGACAATGCTGAAAAATATATAATCGCTAAACTTTCTAACTCTTTTATCGATTGTGGTCCTTCAATCACTAAAGTCATGGCTTTAGCGACATAGTGTAGAGTAAAAAAGTTCGCAACTTCATCGCGCAGACAGCGATCGGCTTTATCACATAAGGTTTCAGTATTGCCGACAGAAAATTTGGCAAATGGGTGGGCCGGATTAATAGTTTCCTTATGAACATCATATAAACGACGAATGTCATCTTTGAGTTTTAGCTTAAATTCAGCGTCAATATTTTTACGTTCTTTATTTACAAATTCTTCGGATAATAAAGGTGCGATGAAAAACTGGCTGAAACGGTCGAGCGCTTCAGCAAAATGTAAATGATGAATATCAAAAAAGAAGCAGGTATGCTCAGTGGCGGTCCACGCATTGTTAGTACCACCGTATTGACTGATAAACTGTTGATATTCACTGCCATCAGGATACTTTTCTGTGCCAAGAAAGAGCATGTGTTCAAGAAAGTGTGCCAACCCTTGTCGATCAATCGGGTCACTAAAGTGTCCGACATTGACAGCCAGTGCAGCTGCAGACTTATTTGATTCCTGATTGTGGACCAGTAAAACCCGTAAACCATTATCTAAGGTTAATGGTTGATATTGCTTGAAATCATTTGGGCTTTGTTTCAACGCTGGCTCCAAGTTTATCGTAGATACAATCAGACGTATTCAATCTTTAAATTACCCTATGGAATAAGAAGAGTCCATTTTATTCTTAACAGATGTTATAACAATCTTCTAGTTTCCTTTACTATAGCGGCAAATATCAAATGTTCTTAATTTTTTGCCACTGCGATAACTATATGCAACTTTATGTCATGCGCCACGGAAATGCCGTTCCTAGTGGTCAGTCAGACGCCAAGCGGCCCCTTACTCAGCTTGGTGAGCAAGAAGCGGCATTAATGGCGAATTGGCTGCATCAACAAGATATTTGTTTTGAGCATATATTTGTTAGTCCGTTTTGCCGAGCGCAACAAACTGCAAATATCGTCGCACAACACTTTCACGAAACGATTGTTAGTGAAACGCTGAGTTTTATTACCCCATCAGGCAATGCCAAAGGTTTTCATGATTATCTTGATGGCACTCAGCTCAGTGGTAATGTTTTAGTGGTTTCTCATATGCCGTTTGTCAGCTACTTAGTGTCAGAGTTAACGGCTGGGCAGGCATCACCAATATTTCAAACTGCAGCAATTGCTCATATTCATTATGACAGAGACAAGATGTCTGGTGATTTAGTGCGTTTGGTTTCACCTTACGATTTGTTATAAATCGCTATAGCTATTGGCTTATTCTTTTAAATTAAACTTATCGTGTAGATCTACAAGTACTAATAATGCGCCATCTCCGCCCCATTCCAGCGGTGCCTGATGAAATGCAATAACATCTGGGTGTTGCACCAACCAGTGGGGAACCTTGTTTTTAAGAATGCGATTACCTAATCCATGGACAATGCAAACACACTGGGCATGTTCTTTCTGGCAAGCATACAGCAGTGCCGCAATTTCATCTTTTGCTTTTATTTGGTCTAAACCATGTAGATCTAATATTAGATCTGGAGCGTAAATGCCCCGGCGCAGATTTTTGGCGGCATAACTATCGGCCCCCTCACGGACGTACTTCATCGGGCCTTGTTGAGTTAACAGTGGCTCATATTGATCGGAAAAATGAAAATAGGCTTGTTGTTTTTTACTTTTTTGCCCTGTGGCCGCTGATTTAGGCTTGATGCTTTGTTTTACTGGGTGTATGGTGTCGAGCACCATAGGTTTGACCTTACCGATGGCGTCTTTAAACAGCTGTTTTTCATGCTCTGAAAGTGTGTCTTTAATTTTCATCGATAAAGTCTAAAAACATCGAGCAAGAATAACAAGCAAAACCCTAAAACTGTTGTTTAAAATATCTGGAGTGCTGTGCGTGTCAACAGAACAAAATCAAGATAATTATCAAGAATTACAAACAGTAGGCGATTTTATTCGTTTTGCTGCCAGTGAATTTAACCGGGCAGATTTATTTTATGGTCATGGTCATGACAACGCTTGGGATGAAGCCATTACATTAGTGTTATTTGTTTTAGCGCTACCAACACAGCTGACAGAGCAGATCATGGCGTGCCGGATCACTCAAGATGAAAAGCAGCAAATAATCGATATTATTAGGCGTCGAATAGAGCAACAGTTACCCGCCGCTTATATTACGAATCAGGCATATTTTGCCGGCTTGCCGTTTTATGTTGATGAACGCACTTTAGTGCCTCGTTCACCGATTGGAGAATGGATTGAAAAACGTTTCGCGCCAATCATAGCGGAAAACAAAGAGGTAGACCGAATACTTGATCTATGTACCGGCAGTGGCTGTATTGCTATTGCCTGTGCGCATTATTTCCCTGAAGCTGAAGTGGATGCGGTTGACTTATCCGTTGATGCTCTCAATGTTGCGCAAATAAATATTGAACAACATGGACTTAGTGAACAAGTTATTCCAATTCAATCTGATATATTTTCTGGGGTTTCAGGACAAAAATATGATTTAATTGTCACCAATCCACCTTATGTCGATCAGGAAGATGTTGACAGCCTGCCAGAAGAATATCGGCATGAACCGGAAATGGGCTTAGGAAGTGGCAGTGACGGCCTAGATATTACTCGTCAGATTCTGGCACAAAGTAATGAGCATCTTACGGAGAATGGTATCTTAATTTGTGAAGTGGGTAATTCAATGGTGCACCTGGAAGCGGCATATCCGGAAGTCGATTTTAACTGGCTCATCTTTGAGCGTGGTGGGCATGGTGTGTTTATGCTAACGAAGCAACAATTAGTGCAATATCAAACAATTTTTAATCAGCGAGTGAAAGGTTAACAATGTCGGGCAATACATTCGGTAAATTATTTACAGTCACTACTTTTGGTGAGAGTCATGGTTTAGGCTTAGGAGCGATTATAGACGGTTGTCCTCCAGGACTGGAATTATCAGAAGCTGATTTACAAATCGATCTCGATCGAAGACGCCCAGGCACTTCTCGTTATACTACGGCACGGCGTGAAGCGGATCAGGTTAAAATTCTTTCTGGTGTTTTTGAAGGTAAAACTACTGGTACTCCGATTGGTTTAATGATTGAGAATACTGATCAGCGCTCAAAAGATTACGGTAATATTGCGCAAAGTTTTCGTCCAGGACATGCAGATTATACCTATTGGCAAAAGTACGGTATTAGAGACTATCGTGGTGGTGGACGCTCATCGGCGCGGGAAACTGCAATGCGAGTTGCTGCCGGCGCTATTGCAAAAAAATATTTACAAGCACAGTGCGGTATTACTATCCGGGCATGTGTGACTCAAATTGGTGATGTTCAGGCAGGGCAATATAACTGGGATGCCGTTGAGCAAAACGCTTTCTTTTTTCCTGATGAAACTAAGCTTGAACAGTTAGATGAATTATTGCGCGGCATTATTAAGCAAAAAGATTCCATTGGCGCTCGAGTAACTGTTGTGGCTGACAATGTGCCAGTGGGCTTAGGTGAACCGATTTTTGATCGCTTAGACGCTGATATTGCTCATGGTTTAATGAGTATTAATGCGGTTAAAGGGGTTGAAGTTGGCGATGGTTTCGCAGTGGTTAACCAAAAGGGCTCTGAGCATAGAGATGAATTAACTCCCGATGGTTTCAAATCAAATCATGCCGGTGGTGTCTTAGGGGGAATTTCCTCAGGTCAGTCAATTGTTGCTCATATGGCGTTAAAACCAACGTCTAGTATCGGCGTTAGTGGGCAGACGGTAGATATTGAAGGTAAGCCAACAGATTTGATCACTAAAGGTCGCCATGACCCTTGTGTAGGTATTCGTGCAGTACCTATTGCTGAGGCCATGCTGGCACTTACGTTAGTCGATCACTACCTGCGTCATCGAGCGCAAAATGCAGATGTCCAATGCATTACCCCGGATATTTGTCGTTAGGGTGATTAATTGACCTAAGGCGTGTTAAACTTTGATGCTGTAAAAACATGTTATCAAGAGCCACACGCCTTAATGAGTTCTCCGCTTTTTCAAAAACTTTCCATTAGTTATTTCTGTTATTTTAGTCTGCTAGGATTAGTCACGCCTTTTTTGCCGGTTTTTCTCGATGGCCGAGGCTTTAACTCGCTGCAAATAGGTGAAATTTTGGCAATGTTTACCGCAACAAAAATTATCGGTCCAACTTTATGGGCCATGGTTGCCGATAAGTCAGGTAAGCAACTGTCTATTATCCAGCTTGGTTCTACGTTGGCATTGTTATTTTTTACCTTGTTGTTTTGGGTTGATGGCTATTGGCCAATCACGTTTGTACTGGCAATTTTTAGTCTGTTTTGGACGGCGATATTACCGCAGTTTGAAGTGATGACCATGTTGTCGATTCGTCGTAATGCGAAAATTTATGCCCGTATTCGTCTTTGGGGCAGTGTTGGCTTTATTGTCTTGGCCGTTTTAGCAGGCGAAGTGATAGGGCGTTTTAGCAGTGAAGCATTTACCTATTTGGGCTGGTTGATGTTGTTGATGCTGGCCGGTTCCAGTTATTTACTTAAGCAGCCAAGAGAAAGAAAGCTTAGGGTGGGTGAAGCGAGTTCTATTCTATCAAAAATTTTAGCTGTTAACTTTGTGATATTCTTTATTGCTGGTTTGTTACTACAAATCAGTTTTGGTCCATATTATAGTTTTTTTGCTTTATATTTGCGGGATCTTGCTTATCCTGATTATGCGGTTGGTTTACTGATCAGCTTGGGAGTCATTGCGGAAATAGCGGTATTTTTTATTGCAGGCAACCTTTATAGCTTGTTTGGTGCCCGATTACTGATTGTTTTTAGCTTATTAATTACTGCACTACGTTGGTATCTCACCGGGTATTTTGCAGATAACTTAACACTGTTATTAATTGCTCAGCTGATCCATGCGGCGAGTTTCGGCTTATACCATAGCGCATCTATTCAGTTCCTGCAGCAGCACTTTCAGGTGAATCAGCAAAATCGCGGCCAGGCAATATATGTTGCAGGTGTCTATGGCATTGGCGGTGCGTTAGGAGCCTATTGTTCAGGCGTTGTTTGGCAAGATGGCTCTGGGGCGCAAATGGCATTTGAGTATGCCGCGATTGCTTGTTTTATTGCCGGTTGTTTCGCTTGTTTTATTAAGCCACCGATAGCAAAGTAGGGCTTGCTTAGTAAACGCTTGCTGCATATAGTTAGGATAGTTACCCCTTGTTTTTATTCATGGTGACCAATGAAGTGGTTATTAGTTATTGGCTTTTTGTTTACTGCGTTTTGTGGCAAGTGTGCTACCAGAGCTATAACTATCGCTTTTGAACCTTTCCCGCCGTTTATTACAGAACAAGGTGATGGTTTAACGGTTGATATGCTGCATGCCATCGAAGAAATTTCTAATTTTGAGTTTGATGTGCAGGTTATGACCTATGCCCGCGCTAAACATGAGCTAAAGTATGGTCGTATCGATATTGCAGGTCATACTCCTAAAAACTTGGAAACCCCTTCTTTTTATCAATATGCATTAGAGCTTGACTGGCAAATTCAGACGACGTCAGATCTGTTTGCATTACAGCCTCAGTTTTTAAGTATCGAGCAGATAAAAGAAAAGCGAATTGGTACAACGTCAGGAAACGCTGTTTTTTTGGCTCAACAATTAGGTATTGACGCATCGATGTTTGTCGAGGTGAGAGCCTTAGAACAATTGGTTGATATGTTGATCAAAGGTAGGATCGATGTTTTGCTGTTTGAACGAGCATCTGTGATGACGTTACTTGCAGAGAAAGGAGTCTATGGGGTGTATTATCAATCAATAGCTCAAGTTCCTGCCAGTATTGCGGTGAGCAATAATGAACAAGGTAAAGCGTTAAAACAATCGTTAGATAGTGCAATAAAACGGTTGGATTTGGATAGTATTTTTTCTGGGTATTTAAAGTATATTTATTTACCGTCAAGTGGCATGACATCAATTACGACCGAACGTAATTGATGTCACTTAACGCTATTTAACTTCTTCACCTGCAGCTTGTTTATCCGCATGGTAAGAAGATCGTACCAGTGGACCGCAAGCGGCGTGTTCAAAGCCCATTTTCATTGCTTCATCATGGAACATTTGGAACTCATCTGGATGGACATAACGCTCAACGGGTAAGTGGTCTTTACTTGGCTGTAAGTATTGACCGATAGTGAGCATAGTGACGCCATGGGCGCGTAAATCACGCATCACTTCTAGTATTTCGTCATTGGTTTCACCTAAGCCAACCATTAAGCCGGATTTGGTCGGAACCTCAGGGTTTGCTTGACCAAATTTTTTCAATAGGTCAAGTGACCATTGATAATTAGCGCCAGGTCTAGCTTTAGTATAAAGACGAGGTGCCGTTTCTAAATTATGGTTAAATACATGCGGAGGATGCTGATTAAGAATTTCAAGCGCTCTGTCCATACGACCACGAAAATCCGGTACTAACACTTCAACCTTAGTGTGAGGCGCTAGTTCGGCAATTTCTTTAATACATTCAGCAAATTGTTGAGCACCGCCGTCGCGTAAGTCATCCCGGTCAACGGAGGTGATAACGACATATTTTAACGCCATATCTTTTAGCGTTAATGCTAATTTTCTTGGTTCTTCGGTATCTGGTGCTAATGGACGGCCATGACCAACATCACAGAACGGACAACGTCTGGTACAGATATCCCCTAAGATCATAAAGGTAGCGGTGCCGTGATTAAAACATTCAGATAAATTCGGGCATGACGCTTCTTCACAAACAGAATGTAAGTTGTGCTTACGTAATGCGGATTTAATATTATCAATTCGCTCTGAACTACGAGGGAGTTTGATCCTGAGCCATTCGGGCTTTCTTAACATAGTTTCCCGTTCAGACGGAACAACTTTAATCGGAATATGTGCTAATTTGTCGGCATCACGTAGTTTAGTGCCTGGAGCAATGCGAGATGATTTAATGGTCATGTAATGACTCCAATCCTGTTTGGTAACGAATGTCATCAACGTTAAGTAATGACGACATATGTTTAACTAATGTCACACCCGCTTGTTCGACAGTGTTAAGTTCACTGATAGCCGATGTTTGTATCATTTCTAACCCTGCGTAACCGCAAGGGTTAATGCGTAAAAAAGGTGATAAATCCATATCGATATTAAGCGCCAGGCCGTGAAATGAGCAGCCTTTTCTTACTCTGAGTCCTAACGAAGCAACTTTTTTATTATCCACATAAACGCCAGGTGCGTCTGACTTGGCGTAGGCGTCGATGTCAAAATCTGCCAGTGTGGCAATAATGCCGTTTTCGATTAAGGTAACTAACTCTCTGACTCCCATTTTACGACGGCGCAAGTTGATCATAAAGTACATCACTTGTTGACCCGGGCCATGATAAGTCACTTGGCCACCACGGTCGACTTTAACTACCGGAATATCTCCCGGCATCAATAAATGCTCTTCTTTACCTGCTTGTCCTTGAGTAAAAACCGCCGGGTGCTCTACCAGCCATAATTCATCGAGGGTGCTGTCGTCTCGGCCATCAGTAAAGCGCTGCATTGCTTGCCACACTGAGGTGTAGTCCAGCTGATTGAGCTGTCGCACAATTAGTGAGTGATTCAAAGTACTGCCTTAGATATTTACTGGAGCGCTGATGTTCAACTAAGATCTTTGTCAGCGAGCGTTATAATACGTATCTGACTTCTTCAATAGCAGATAATGACTGATAAATAAGCTCGATATGCTCTTTACTAGTCACTGTTACGGCAATCGCTACCGAGTGATAATTGCCTTTAGAGCTTGGCTTAATGGTAGGAGAGTAATCTCCTGGGGTATGTTTTTGCAGCTCAGCAATGATTAAATCCGGTAGTTCGTCACAGGCGATCCCCATTACTTTGAAATTCAAAACAGTTGGGAAATCAAGTAGTTCATCAAATTTGGTGTTCATTTTGGCTCTCATACTTACCAATAAAGCGTTTGGTAAAACTAGTTAATCGAGTTATTTTATCATTAAATGATGGTAAGCAAAATGGTGACGTATTAACTTAAATCAAGTGTTGATAAGACGATGGCAGATTTATTTGCAGATTTGATAAAAAAGCCCGGTAAAACCGGGCTTTTTTGGCGTTTGTATTTGAGGGGAATTAGTTGGCAAATTGCAGTTTTACATAGTCCATCAGGCGATCAAAAATGCCACCTTCATTAACTTCTTGTAACGTTACCAATGGATATTCACCAATGTCTTCGCCATCTAATTGTAAAAATACTTTACCGACAATCGCTCCTTTGGCTAACGGCGCAATCAGTTGTTTATTGAGTTCAAAATTTGCTTGCAAATTTTTACGCTGCCCACGTGGAATTGTGATAGGAGTGTCTTGCAAAATGCCTAATTCCACTTCTTTTTTATCGCCCATCCATACACGGTTGGAAACAAATTTTTCTCCAGCTTTATAGGGAGTATAAGTTTCGAAAAAGCGGAAACCGTAATTTAATAGTTTTTTACTTTCTACTTTACGGGCGCGTTCGCTTTCAGTGCCCATAACCACTGTTACTAAGCGCATGTCGCCTTTAGTTGCTGAAGTTACCAGACTATAGCCTGCTTGTGAGGTATGACCGGTTTTTAAACCGTCAACATTCATGCTTTTATCCCACAATAATCCGTTACGGTTATATTGTTTGATATTGTTAAAAGTAAATGATTTTTGGCTATAGACTTTATATTCTTCAGGAACATCTCTGATCAAGGCTATTGCCAGAGTTGCCATGTCACGTGGCGTTGTTTTATGTTCCTGACTGTCCAGGCCATGACTGTTTTCGAAATAACTACTGCTCATACCGAGTTGTTCAGCGTGGGCATTCATTAAATCAGCAAAAGCATCTTCACTACCGGCAATATGTTCTGCCATCGCAATACAAGCGTCGTTTCCTGAGGCGACGATAATGCCTTGATTAAGTAAGTCGACTTCGACTTCTTTACCTACCTCTAAAAACATTAATGAAGAACCACTAAGTACAGGGTTGCCGGTTGCCCAGGCGTTTTCGCTGATTTTAACTTTATCATGCTTACTGATATTGCCTGATTGTAGCTCTTTACCAATAATATAGCTGGTCATCATCTTGGTTAAACTTGCCGGCGCTAATAAAGTATCAGCATTGCCTTCAGCGATAATTTTACCTGTGGTGTAGTCGAGAAGAATATGACCTTTAGCGTTTATCTGAGGAGGAGACGGAATTATGTTTGCCGCATGAGTAAAAGAGGCAAAAGATAACGCAACAGAGGCAAATAAGTTAATGAGTTTTTGAGGTTTTTTCGTGAATGTTTTGGCCAAATGAGAAGGCATAGTTATCCTGTGAAAATTGTATTGATAGTTGAGTTAATTAAATTTTAATCGTAAACAAACGAAAAAGTTCTCAGCAGTATACCAGTTTTAACTATGATTTCTATGGGGAAAAGCCAGTCTATTTGTATCTTTTCGTGTTTTTAGTAAATTTTACTAAGGTGCAATTTTAAAGGCATTAGGGTAACCATTGTTTTGCAGTTGCAATAGTACATTATTCAAGGTGCTTGTATTATCTATTGGCCCAACATGCACCTTAAATAGGTTATCCTTATTAATACTTTTGACGGGTAACTGAAATAATGACGCGATAGCATTCGCTGTTTTTGTCGCTAACTGCATATTTTGCGTAGCAAATACCTGGACATACTTAGCCTGAGTTTGTTCTGCAGGTGTTTTTTGTACTATGTTAGGAGTGTTAACGTTAAAATCTGTGATAGCTTCTAAGGTGACATTTGCCGTGCCGGTTTTTAACATATCTAGCTTATAAGCGGCACTGTATGAAAGGTCGATAATGCGGTCACTATGAAATGGTCCACGGTCATTAACCCGGACAATCACGCTTTTATTGTTACTGTTGTTCGTAACTTTGACATAAGTAGGCAAAGGTAAATTTTTATGGGCGGCGCTCATGCCGTACATATTGTAGATTTCACCATTAGAGGTGAGATGACCATGAAATTTTTTACCATACCAGGAGGCTATACCTTGTTCGGTAAAATTTTTTGCTGAGTTTAGCACTTGGTAGTGTTTTCCTCTGACCTGATAATTGCGATTACCACCTTTACTTAATGGCTCAGCTCTAGGAGTGGCGTCTTGCAGTTCAATTGTCGTCGGTTTACGGGTAGGGTGGCTGTCGTGTTTTTGCTGGTAACGACCATATTGCGCACTACATCCAGAGAATAGCAAAGCTAGTATAATCGTTATTTTGATGCTAAATATCTGTTTTTTCATTAATTGCATCTTCCCTTATCTCAGGCGCTAAACGTTAAATCTGCGATGAGTACTGATTGCCATCAGTATGCCAAAGCCGGCCATCAAGGTCACCATTGACGTGCCACCGTAGCTGACTAGTGGCAGTGGTACTCCAACTACAGGTAATAATCCGGAAACCATGCCAATATTGACAAAAACATAAACAAAAAAAGTTAATGTCAGGCTGCCTGCTAACAATTTAGTAAATGCCTGCTGGGCGTTTACTGCTATCCATAGACCACGCATGACAATGCTGAGATAGACTAATAATAATAAGGTGACACCTAATAAGCCAAACTCTTCGCTAAAAACGGCAAAAATAAAGTCGGTATGACGCTCGGGTAAAAATTCTAATTGTGACTGAGTACCCTGAAGCCAACCTTTACCCTGTAAGCCGCCTGAACCTATGGCAATTTTTGATTGGATAATATGATAGCCAGAGCCAAGTGGATCTTGTTCTGGGTTGAGAAATGTTAGTACCCGCTGCTTTTGGTAATCTTTCATTAGAAACAACCATAATATTGGTGCAAAAGCAGATGCTAATATGCCGCAGGAGCCAATTAATTTCCAACTGGCGCCAGCAAGAAATATGACAAAAATTCCTGAGCTGGCAATCAAAAGCGAAGTGCCGAGATCTGGTTGCTTAGCTATCAGTAATGTAGGGATCAACAACAAGATAAAAGCAGTAATAATATTTATCAGCTTAGTGGGAAGATCGTATTGGCTGACATACCATGCAACGGCTATAGGCACGATAAGTTTCATCACCTCTGAGGGTTGAAACATAGCGACACCTAAGTTAAGCCAGCGACGACTACCATTGATGACTTGACCAAAAAACATCACACTGATCAACAATAAAATGCCGACAATAAATACAGGTACTGCCCATTTTTGATAAACCAGTGGTGGTATTTGTGCGATAATAAACATGACCAGCAAAGCAATGCCCATATTCCTCGCTTGTTTTATCGCCATATCAATGTTTTGACCACTGGCGCTATATACAATAAATAAACCAAGTATCATCAAGGTAAGAATTGCAGTCAGTAGCGGTACATCAATATGGAGCTTTTGCCAAAAAGTGCGTTTTTTCTGTTGATCTTGTCCGGTCGAACGCATTAATTTTTTCTCACGTTATTTTTTTCTGCTAAATATTGCTCACCGTAAACTACATCATGGTGCGGGTGCTTGTTTTTACTGACTATGATACGATCACCAAAGTACTGATCTAATATTTGTCGTGCAACCGGGGCAGCATTAGCTCCTCCACCACCTTTGGCAACGTTTTCTATTGCGACTGCGACTACTATTTCCGGATTTTCATAAGGCGCAAAAGCAACAAACATTGCATTATCACGCTGGTTTTCCTGAACTAACTCAGCGTTGTATTCTTCTCCCTGGGCAATATTGGCGGTTTGTGCTGAACCGGTTTTACCGGCAGCATCGTACTTGCTGCCTTTAAATGCTTTATAGCCGGTAGCGCCTTTTTTCTGCACCGTGTTATGCATACCGTCTAACACAAATTCCCAGTTTTTGTCATTTTTTAAAATAATCGGTGGCTTTTCATCAACTGGCATTTCTGTGGTCATCAAATTGCGCTTTTTACTAGTTTGACTCAATTTAGAGTTAGTGCTTTCTGTTTTCGAATGCTCTGGATCAGAGTTTTCTATTACTTCTGAGGTGGCTTTTAATAAATGCGGTACCTTGATATGGCCTTTATTGACTAAAATTGACATTGCCTGTGCCAGTTGTAGTGGCGTGACTGTCCAGTAACTTTGACCTATACCAACCGACAGAGTTTCACCGGCATACCAGGGCTTATTGTAACGGGCACGCTTCCATTCGACGCTGGGCATGATTGCACGGTTTTCTTCTAAAATATCGATGCCGGTATATTCGCCAAAGCCAAACTTTTCCATCATTCGGGCAATACGGGTGATCCCCAGTTTATAAGCGAGATCATAGTAGTAAACGTTGCAAGATTGCTCCATAGATTTACTGAGGTTAACTTTACCATGTCCCCATTTTTTCCAGTCACGACGCTTGTTTTCAACGCCTTTTAACTGATAAAAGCCGGGATCATAAATTTCAGTATCTTTAGTGATCACCCCCTCGTTTAGACCGGTTAATGCTAATAGCGGCTTAATGGTGGATGCGGGCGGGTATCCTTGCACAGTACGATTAACTAATGGTCGGTTTTTCGAACTCAGTAACTTGTTATAGTTAGTGTTGCTGATACCATGAACGAATAAGTTGCCGTTGTAACTTGGATTAGAATACATGGCTAATACGCCACCATCGCGTGGATCGATAGCAACAATAGCGCCGCGTTTACCTGATAACGCACGTTTCGCTACCATTTGTAGTTCGATGTCTAGTGTTAAGGTGAGATCCTTACCAGGCACAGGGGGGGTAAAATCTAAGGTACGAATAATTCGTCCCTGATTATTAATCTCAACCTCTTGATGACCGATAGTGCCATGTAATACTTCTTGATAATATTTTTCCAGTCCAAGCTTACCAATGTTACGGGTAGCCGCGTAATTTTCTGTTTTTCCTTGCTCTTCTAATCGAATGGCGTCGCGACGATTAATGCGGGCTACATAGCCGAGAGAGTGGGTAGTTAAGTCGGCGAATGGGTAATAACGCTTTAGTCTAGCATCAATAAAAAAACCGGGGAATTTATGCTGATTCACTGAAAATAAGGCCACTTGTTGTTCGCTGAGTCGAGATTGTAATTCAATCGGTTTAAAGCGGCGTTTACTGCGTAGTTTTTTAAATAGTTTTTGCTGTTTTTCGCTTGAAATTTCTAACAGTTCACTGACATCATGGACTGCTTTTTTGAGATCTTTAACTTGTTCCGGGATCAGTTCAATACTGTAGATGGGTTTGTTTTCTGCTAATAGTACGCCGTTACGGTCGTATATCAGTCCGCGATTTGGCGCTACTGGTAATAGTTTAATGCGATTAGAGTTTGACCGAGTTTGATATTTTTTAAAGGAACTGACTTCCAGTTCATAGACATTAGAAAATAAGATCAGCAATAACACTACCACGCCTAGCAAAGCAATAAAGGCGCGACGAGCAAAAAGATTTGCTTCAGCTGTATGGTTTCTGATCACCTCCCGTTTATTGACGGCCATTTTATTCCCTGTGGTAAGGATGGTTGTTGTTAATACTCCATGCACGATAAAGGCTTTCAGCAAGAATAACGCGTACCATAGGGTGGGGTAAGGTTAGTGGTGATAATGACCATTTTTGCTCTGATGCCCGAATACATGCGGGAGCTAAGCCTTCAGGGCCACCCACTAATAATGCGATGTCTCTACCGTCTAGCTGCCATTTTTCCAGCTGACTCGCTAACTGTGGAGTGGTCCACGGCTTACCTTCAACTTCTAAAGTAACAATGCGGCTTCCTTTGGGAATAGCGGCGAGCATTTGCTCTCCTTCTTTTTCCAGAATACGCGCGATGTCGGCATTTTTTCTTCGTTTCCCTGGCGAGATTTCCACTAAGTTAAAGGACATATCTCGCGGAAATCGACGACAGTATTCGTTAAATCCTTGAGTGATCCACGCTGGCATTTTATTACCAACTGCGTAGAGGGTGATACGCATCGCTTGGTATTATTCCCAAAGTTGTTCGAGTTGATATTTATCGCGGGTTTCATCTGTCATCAGGTGAATAACAACATCGCCAAAATCTACTAACGCCCATTCACCAATATCATTGCCTTCAACTCCTAAAGGTTCTACCCCTTCGGCGCGACAATCGGTTATTAAGGATTGAGCTATGGATTTCACATGACGACTGGAATTTCCTGATGCGACGATCATATAATCGGCAAAATCGGATTTTTCTGCGATGTCTAACGTGATGATATCACGCCCTTTCATATCTTCTATTTTTTCAATAACAAAAGCGGTGAGTGCTTTATTTTGCAAAGTTGTTTCTCTTTCTGTGAAATAAATGAATTTGGTAATATAAGATAATACCACTAATTTTTTATCAGGTTAACCGTCTCAGCTTTAAGAAATTTAATCTTGCTGTTGGTAAAGCTGCTGCTGTTGAATATATTCAATAACTGCACGGGGGATCTTATCGGGATTAAAGCTGCTATTTGCTATTTCAGCTCTGAGTTCTGTAGAGGAAATATCCAGCGCCAACTGTTGATGAATAATGATTTTTCCTGCTTCTAGTGAAGCTAATTCAGTTATGGATTCAACCAGGTGCTGAGTTAAACTTGGCGATATTGTCGATAGGTGTTGTGATGACTGATAGCCAGGGCGGATATTAACCACTAGATGGCATAGCGTTAAAATTTCCTGCCATTGATGCCAGCGAGTAAAATTGAGTAATGAATCCATCCCCATAACGAAGAATAGTTGGCTATTTTTATGTTCTTGTTTTAACTCTTGTAGGGTATCAACAGTATAAGAAGGTTTATTTCTTAATAGTTCACGGTTATCCATTGCTAGCAGCGGGTGGTGCTGACAGGCAATTTTTACCATCTGCATTCGTTGTTCGGGTGACGCTATGGTGCTGGCTTTATGAGGGGGAATATGCGCTGGCATTAAGTGTAGGCTATCGAGGGTTAACCATTTAGCAGTTTCGATTGCCGGCAGAATATGACCATAATGAATAGGATCAAAAGTACCGCCTAAGATACCGATACGTTGTAATGGCTGAGCATTAGAAAGCTTGTTAGGCGTATTCATAATCAAGAGGCAAAGCGGATAACTCATCGCCATGATATAAGCTGATAATAACATCAGCTAATAAGACAAAAGGGTTAAAGTCACTGGCACTTTTTGCGAGTAAATCAACTTCTGCCAAGCGTGATTGTGCCTGAGCAATATTTTTTGCTGTGATAGTTTTTAGTGCATGTTGATACAGTGGTTTACGCTTGTCCCAAATCCGGTATTCATTGCAAAGTTGATTGAAATTTTCGCCTTGGGTCAATGCTTCCTGCATCATTGCCAGTTGTTTGATTTCTTTATGAACAAACCAAATCAGCTGGCCGATGGCCGTGCCGTCCTGTTGTAGCTGATCCAGCATGGATATCGCTTTATTAATTTTACCCGTTAACAGGGCATCGATTAACTGAAACGGATTGAATTTCGCCTGTTTAATTAAAAGCTGCTCAGCGTCTTCACTGGTGATCAGTTGCTGACCAAATAAGATGGCAAGCTTTTGTAGCTCCTGATCCAGTGCGTTTAAGTTACCTTCAAATAACTCGGTTAACTGCAATACTACATCTGGTAACAGGTTGAGTTGATAGTGTCGCGCTTGTCTTTGAACCCACTGGTGCAGTTGTTTGCCTTCGATATCATAAAGTGGTAGAAAACAGCCCTGATTGGCTAACAAGCTAAACCATTTTCTTTTTTGTGTACCAGCGTCAAGCTTGCCACCATGAATGAGCAACACAATATCTTGATGTAACTGCTGACTTAAGTCGGTTAGTAGCTTAGCACCTTTGTCACCTATTTTATTGCTGGTCAGTTCGAGTTCAATAATTCGCTGGCTCGAAAATAAACTCATCGCCTGATATTCTTGCTGTAGCAATGACCAGTCAAATTTATCATCAAAGGTCAGTCGAATATGTTCACTATAGCCCTGTTGCTGGGCGTGTTCTTTAATTGCAAATAGGCTGTTATTTTTCTGCCAAGGTTCATCACCAAAGATTAACCACACGGGTTTAACGCCCTGATTGAGTGTGCTGGTTAATTGGTTGTGATAAATCCGCATCGGTTTGCTCTGTTTAATTAGCTCGGATGGATACTGGCCATACTTCTTAGAATACGATCAGCGGCTTCTTTACGCATTTCACTGAGCATTAATGCCAATTCCCGGCTTTTGGCTAAAGCCAGATTTGGGTCATCCTGATAATTTCGGTTAATTTCAAACTTAAAATGTTGAGTATCTTGATCGGTAACAATCAATTGATAACGTACGGTATATATCAGTTCATATTCCGCAACCTGTCCGTTAGGGAATACCGATAGGGTACGACGATCTAACTTATCTTTTAGAATACGCATCTGTGGCAGTTTGTCAGAAAACTGCTGGGCCAGTGTTACCTGATTGTGTTGCAAATGCCGCTTAACTATCTGAGTCAGTTCGCCGTACTGGTCTACTGAACTCAGATAAATATGTTGTAGCTCTGGCGCTAACAGGTAGTCGCCTCTGAGACGAAAGCCGCAGGCACAGAGTGCTAAAGTGGCTAGTACTAGACTATACACTTTGATTTTTGTCAGTAAGTGACTACCTACACTCTTCATGGTTAATACCTTTGGCTATTCTTAAATCAACGGCTAATTAATTGGCAACAATATTCAATAATTTACCTGGAACATAAATCACTTTACGTACGGTTTTATCATCAATAAATTTAGCAACATTTTCTTCTGCTAAGCCTAAGGCTTCTACTTGCTCTTTGCTAGCGTCGGCTGCAACAGTAATTTTGGCTCTCAGTTTACCATTAACCTGTACTATGATTAATTTTTCATCTTCAACTAATGCTGATTCGTCAACTTGCGGCCATAGTGTGTCTTCAACAAGTTCACCATTACCTATGATCTCCCATAAGTGGTGAGCCAGATGTGGCACAATTGGCGCTAGCATTAATACTAATGCCTGAATGGCTTCCTGCATTACTGCGCGATCTTCTGTGCTCGCTATTTTAGCTTTAGACAGATGATTCATTAACTCCATAATGGCAGCGATGGCGGTGTTAAAGGTATTTCTTCGGCCAATATCATCACTGACTTTTTTAATGGTTTTATGTAACTCGCGGCGTAGTGCTTTTTGTTCGCTGTTCAGGCTTAAAGCGCTTAGGGCTACAGCTTGCTCACCCTGTGAAAAATCATAAGCTAGTTTCCAGACACGTTTTAAGAATCTGTGAGCACCTTCAACGCCTGAATCTGACCACTCCAGGGTTTGTTCAGGTGGTGAAGTGAACATGATAAATAAACGCACAGTATCGGCGCCATATTGTTCGATAACTTGTTGTGGATCGATACCATTATTTTTAGATTTCGACATTTTACTCATGCCGGCCGAAATCACTGGCTGACCATCTATTTTACTAATTGCTGAAGTAACTTGGCCTTTTTCATTACGCTCAACCGTGACATCTGCTGGTGAAATCCATTGCTGACCGCCATTAGCGCCTTCACGGTAGTATGTGTCAGCTAACACCATACCCTGGCATAACAAGCTTTTGAATGGTTCGTCACTGTTTACTAAACCGACATCACGTAATAATTTATGGAAAAAACGAGCGTATAACAGATGTAAAATCGCATGTTCGATACCACCGATATATTGATCCACTGGCAGCCAGTAGTTGGCTTTTTCTGGGTCAAGCATCTGACCATCTTCCGTTGGTGAACAATAACGCGCGTAATACCAAGACGACTCCATAAAGGTATCAAAGGTGTCGGTTTCACGAAATGCGACCTCACCGTTATAAGTGGTTTTCGCCCATTCTTTATCGTCTTTGATGGGAGAAGTCACACCATTCATCACGACATCTTCCGGCAGTTCTACCGGTAGCTGATCTTCTGGTACTGGTACCGACTCGCCATTGGCCAAGTTGATCATCGGAATAGGTGCGCCCCAGTAACGTTGACGCGAAACACCCCAGTCACGCAGGCGGTAATTGACCGTGATCTTACCCTTGCCTAATGAAACTAGCTTATCGGCAATCGCTTGAAAGGCCTGTTCAAAACTTAAGCCATCAAATTCACCAGAGTTAATTAATGTGTTTTTATCGACGATGGCAGCGGCGCTGATATCATCTCCTTCACTGGCAGCGATCACTTGTTTAATGGCTAAGCCGTATTTAGTGGCGAATTCCCAGTCTCGTTGATCGTGCCCAGGAACGGACATTACTGCGCCTGAACCATAATCCATTAAGACAAAGTTAGCGGCCCATACCGGTACTAATTCACCAGTTAATGGATGAATTGCTTTTAAACCGGTATCAACGCCTTTTTTCTCTATCGTGGCAACATCGGCTTCAGTCGCGTTTGCCGCTTTACATTCTGCAATAAAATTAGCCAACTCAGGGTTATTTTCCGCAGCAGCTAAGGCTAACGGATGTTGGGCAGCTAATGCGACGTAAGTAACGCCCATTAAAGTATCTGGGCGTGTGGTATAGATATCAAAGCTTTGCTCACTATCGGCAAGCTGGAAGGTCATTTCTACCCCTTCAGAACGTCCGATCCAGTTTTTTTGCATGGTTTTTACCTGTTCAGGCCAGCCATCAAGCTGATCTAAATCATTAAGTAATTCCTCTGCATAATCAGTGATTTTGATAAACCATTGTGGGATTTCTTTTTTCTCAACAATGGCACCGGAACGCCAGCCGCGGCCATCGATTACCTGCTCGTTAGCTAATACGGTTTGATCGACCGGATCCCAGTTAACAGTAGCATTCTTTTTATATACTAAGCCTTTTTCAAATAACTTAGTGAAGAACCATTGCTCCCAACGATAGTAATCTTTTTTGCAGGTCGCCAGCTCACGATCCCAGTCATAGCCAAAACCTAACAGTTTTAATTGATTCTTCATATAATCAATATTTTGGTAGGTCCATTTAGCGGGCGCTGAGTTGTTGTTAATGGCGGCATTTTCCGCAGGTAAACCAAATGAATCCCACCCCATAGGTTGCATGACATTTTTGCCTTGCATGCGCTGGTAGCGAGAAATCACATCACCCAGGCTGTAGTTGCGCACATGTCCCATATGTAATTTACCACTGGGGTACGGGAACATAGAGAGACAGTAAAATTTTTCTTTTCCGGGTTGTTCAACCGCTTTAAAGGTTTTGTTTTCCGCCCAAAAAGACTGCACTTTAGCTTCAATTGCCTGTGGATTATAGATGGATTCCATTAATGATTTTCTCAAAAAATTTGGGGTGATGCCTACCCATGCTTTGTGATGTAAAAGCAATGGATTTCGACGTATAAAATAATCACCATAGAATACATGAAAGCGCGGCTATTCGACAAGTTTAATCCACTCTGGTGGCTAGTAAATGTACAATTTTGCTTTAATTCATCGTTAGCGGGGAATAGATTAGGTTTTCTTGGCTAATTTATACTATATAAACTGGTAGGGCATAACAGTTGTGAGTGGATAGTGAAGAAAGAGCAAGAGCAGGATTTTTATAGTCGTTTATCACAATGGGTGCTTGATGTTAAGCAGCATGAAGTTACGCAAATTGTTGAGTTAGTAGAACATGCGAAATTGTTGTTGAAAGCCGCGGAAATGATCCCAGAAGAAAAAATAAAACAGTTCATTGATAATTTTAAATATGATCTGCATGAGTTTTATCAGCAACATCAGGAGCAGGCCAAGCATTCACTATATTTAGCGATAATGAACGAATCGTTTTGGGCTGTAATGGCAAATATCACTGATAAATCTCAGGTAGAATGGGCGGAATTATGTGATGATTTTGACCATAATGGAGATTACCGCTCCGGGGATTATATTGGTTTTGGCGTATTGGAGTGCCAAAATTGTCACCATAGCCTGCAAATCACCCATCTTTGTCAAATAAAAGACTGTTTACATTGTGGGCACCAGCATTTTGTCCGGCAAAGTTTAACCCCTTAATCTATGTTGGGAAACTAAATTGGGGATAACAAGTTTTTGCTTATTTTAGCTATTCCAGAGTACAATCTTAGCTGGCGTATTGATTTAACTCGTTAATATTTTTTAACTTTTTCCAGTAGAGCGTAAAGCAATTTAACAATCAACGCTAATAATCTAATTTTACAGCTGCAAAATAAGCAGTGATGGTGATAGTGCATGACCCAAATAATAAATAATAGACGATTATCCCCCGAACAATTGACCGCTCCGATAGATGAAAAGCTATTAAGTGTTCCCGAAGGTCATGAAGATAGCGAGCAAATATTTCTCGGTCATCACAGAGCAAAAGAAGCATTGGATTTTGCTTTGGCCATGGAGGCTCGTGGATTTAATGTCTATGCCATGGGAGAGCCAGGTACAGGAAGGCAAACGTTAATTACTCAAATGTTGGCGGCAAAAGCGGCGAATCAAGTAACACCGGCTGAGTGGTGTTATATTAATAATTTTGACGATGTTCATGCTCCTTATAAACTATACGTGAGCCCTGGTGATGGTAAGCAGTTACTTACCCGTATTAACACTTTTATTGATGAGCTGTTAGATTTATTCCCGGAAATTTTTGATAACCCTGGCTATCAGCGACAAAAAGCAGCGATCGATCGTGAGTTTAATCAAAAGTATGATGAAGCGATAACTATTGTTGAAACAACTGCATTAACTAATGACGTAGTATTATATGAAGAAGGCGGTGAGATCGGTTTTTCACCATTAGTGGATGGTCGGCCGCTAAATGATAAAGAGTTTGCTAATCTGGATGAAACGAAACGCAATGAGTTTTATCTGTTGTTGGAAAAGTTAGAAAATTTATTGTCTGAGCAATTAATTGAATTACCGCTATGGAAGCGTACCTCTTCTGATAAATTGCGTAAGTTAAAACATGAAACTGCCGAGCAAAGCATTCGTCCGTTTATTAAGGAACTGGAACACGAGTTTGCCAGTAATCTTGGAGTGTTAAAATATTTATCTAATGTTAAAGCTCATGTTGTTGATGCGGTGTTAGAAATATTAGTGGACGAAAATGCCGAGAAGCAGCAAAGTGATAAAGATGCGCGTAAATTAATGCAAGAGCGTTTCTTACCAAACCTGTTAGTAGCCCGAATCCCGGAAGAAGGCGCGCCTGTCGTTTATGAGCAAAACCCAACCTTTCAAAATTTGTTTGGTCATGTCGATTTTTCAAGTTTTCAGGGGAGCAGTTATACCAGTTATCGTTTGATCCGCCCTGGCGCATTACATAAAGCGAATGGTGGTTATTTACTGCTAGAAGCGGAGAAATTACTGAACCAGCCATTAGTCTGGGGGCGACTAAAGCTGGCGTTAAAAACTCAGCAGATCACGATTGAAAATCCGTATTCAGAATTTGCTCAATCCAGTGGTGTCAGTTTACAGCCAGAGAAAATTCCTTTAAATGTCAAAGTGATATTGTTGGGCGATCCAGAAATTTATTACACTTTGCAAGATTATGATCAGGAGTTTACTGAGTTATTTCGAGTATTGGCAGATTTTGATCGTCATTTAGATAATAACGAGCAAAACCTGATCGAGTATGCGCAATTAATTCGCCAACGGGGTCAGCAGCGTGATTATCCTCAAATCACTGACGATGCCGTGGTGGAATTGATCCGTTATGCTTTAAGACGTGCAGAACATCAGCATAAGATATCCGTAAACATTGCTCAGGTGAATGACTTGTTGGATGAAGCGGTTTATTTTTGGCAACAGCAAAGTGAGCAAAGTCAAATAACCAGTAATTTTGTCTTGCAGGCGCTAGCAGCGAAACAGCGAAGAACTGGGCGTATCAGTGAAGCCTGGCTCAATGAAATTAAAGAAGAGCAGGTGTTAATTAGTACTCAGGGTGAGCAAATCGGTAAAGTCAATGGCTTAACGGTACTGGAAATTGGCGACAGTGTTTTTGGCACCCCTGCAAGGATAACTGCCACGGTTTATGCCGGTAGTCATGGTATTACTGATATTGAGCGCGAAGTCGATCTAGGGCGTTCGATACATTCTAAAGGCGTGTTATTACTTTCCGGTTATCTCGGTCATAAATACGGTCAAGGATTCCCAGTAGCAATTTCCGCTAACATAGCCATTGAACAGTCATATGGGCACATTGATGGCGACAGCGCTTCGATGGCTGAATTGTGTGCCTTAGTTTCGGCAATTTCACATTTGCCTATCAAGCAGGGAATCGCAATCACTGGCTCGATGAACCAGCATGGTGAAGTACAGTCAATTGGTGGGGTAAATGAGAAAATCGAAGGTTTTTATCGGTTATGTCAGGATAAAGGCCTCACCGGTGAGCAAGGGGTAATTATTCCGAAAACCAATATGATCAACTTAATGTTGTCACCAGAGGTGATTGCGGCGGTTGAAGCGGAGCAATTCCATATTTATGCGGTAGAAAATGTCGATCAGGCGTTAGAAATTTTGACGGGGCAAATGGCTGGAGCTGCAAACAGTGTAGGTCGTTATCCACGTAAATCCATCCACGGTATTGTGTTAGATAAATTAGCGAAACTCTCTGATCTGTTAAATGGTGAAGAAGAAGACGCTTAGCGTTTGATACAGTCGTGAGCTAATTTTTATTGAAAAAACTTTATTTGTTTAATAACTAAGCAAATAAAGTTTTTTTTTCTATACTGAGATTATCACCATAGTTTGTAAGCTATTTATTCTACTTAGTATTTATGAGGATGCCTATTCGGATAATAACAATAATATAATAATACCAGTGGAAGTTTATCAGATCTGATGCGCTATCAGTTAAGTGAATAAATATTCCTGCGTCAAATATTAGCGACGCTCACAATTATTCTAATTTGTTGACAGTATTATTTTACTGTCACAGATATTTATTTGTTTGATGTTATTCAAAGTTGTTGATTATTAAAGAAAATTTGCAATTTTATTGCCTTGTCTTATAGTGAGAGTAAGAGTTTTTTACGAGTTAGCTTGTGATATTTGTTGAGCGTCAAGCTCACCGTTGTCACCAGCACCATGTTCGGTAAGCCAGCTGTCTATCGATTTCATTAGCACTATTTGTGTTAAGGTTTTTGGAGGCGTTGTGGAAAAAGCAAATCTTATTGAGCAATTATGGCCAATAGCCGCGTATTTTATCATTTTAGCGCTGATGCTAGTGGTGATGATGGCGTTGTCATACATGCTTGGCCCTAAAACTCGTACTCGCGCCAAGAATATTCCCTACGAGTCTGGCGTAATTTCTGTCAGCGATAATAAACCCCGTTTTACCAGCCACTTCTTTCTCTACGCTATCTTTTTCGTGATATTTGATTTAGAAACTATTTATCTATTTGCTTGGGTTATTGCCTTTGATGAGGTCGGCTGGATGGGGTTTATTGAAGCCAGCGTTTTTATATTTGTGCTACTAGCTGCCTTAGTTTATATCTGGCGTATTGGTGCGTTATCGTTAAAAAAACGGCATTTACCTTATCGGCAGAATCAATTGGCAGCTTCCACCCACGGTAACTTAGTGAGAGGTGACTAATGGAATGGTCGTTAACTAAAGCTAAATTAGACCAAGCGATGTCTGCGGCGGAAGATATTGCCGAGCAGGAACTAAAACGCAATGTTTTTATGGCCAAGCTCGATGATATGATCAACTGGGGACGCAAAAATTCCGTGTGGCCATTTAATTTTGGTCTCAGTTGCTGCTACGTTGAAATGGCAACTAGCTTTACCTCTCGACATGATATTGCCCGTTTTGGTGCCGAAGTGATCCGTGCTACCCCCAGACAAGCAGATTTAATGGTTATTTCTGGTACCTGCTTTCGAAAAATGGCACCTGTGGTACAACACCTTTATGAGCAGTTATTAGAACCGAAATGGATTATTTCCATGGGCTCCTGTGCCAATTCTGGCGGTATGTACGATATTTACAGCGTGGTTCAAGGCGTTGATAAGTTTATTCCGGTCGATGTTTATGTGCCTGGTTGTCCCCCTCGTCCTGAAGCATTATTGGAAGCGTTATTATTATTGCAAAATTCTATCGCCCATCAGCCAAGGCCATTGAGTTGGGTGGTCGGGGAGCAGAATGTCAGCCAGATCAAAAAACCTTCCCTCCGTGATATTAAGCAGCAAGAGCGCATTAATGTCACTGAACTTGATCAACCGGATTCGGTGTAATGGTCAGTGTTAATTTAGCAGCGAGCCAAGATTGGCAGCCTAATCAGCCATTACCGATAGTGGACGAAATCTTAATACAGGATAGTGGTTTGCAGCTTACTCCTGTGACAGCTATTGAAAATATCGTTGATCAAATCCCCACTTTTTGGGTAACGAGAGAACAGCTTTGTCAGCTGATGCAGGTTGTAAGGTTTGATTTAGCAAAGCCGTTTGAACTGTGCTTTGATATTACAGCTATCGATGAAACTGAACGTGATGGCAAAGCGGGACATGTTAAAGATTTTACTGTGAGTTATCACTTAATCTCCTATGAACGTAATAGTGACCTCAGAATCAAAGTAGCGCTAAATAGAGCGGATAAATCACTTTCAAGTGTTTGTCATTATTGGCCAAATGCAAACTGGTATGAACGTGAAATTTGGGACATGTTCGGTATCGTGTTTGATAACCATCCATTTTTAACCCGTATTTTAATGCCACTAACCTGGCAAGGGCACCCATTATTAAAAACACATCCTGCGCGGGCGACAGAAATGGATCCCTTTACGCTACCGCCGTCAAAGCAAGATGAAGAACAGCAAGCATTGCAGTTTAATCCTGAAGCTTGGGGAATGAAGCGTCAGGGGCGAGATAATGATTTTATGTTTCTTAATCTGGGTCCTAATCATCCTAGTGTTCATGGTGCATTTCGGATTGTGCTGCAAATGGACGGTGAAGAAATTGTCGATTGTGTACCTGATATTGGCTATCACCACCGTGGTGCTGAAAAAATGGGGGAACGTCAATCATGGCATAGCTATATCCCTTATACCGACCGCATAGACTACCTCGGCGGAGTGATGAATAACTTCCCCTATGTGATGGCGGTGGAAAAACTAGCGGGCATTACGGTACCGGATCGGGCAAAAGTGATCCGCATTATGACGGCGGAAATGTTTCGGATCTTAAGTCACTTATTATTTTATGGCACCTTTGCCCAAGATATCGGCGCACTTTCACCGATCTTTTATATGTTTATCGATCGAGAAAAGCTGTTTGGCATTATTGAAGCCTTTACTGGCGCTCGTATGCATCCAAGCTGGTTTCGCATTGGCGGTATAGCGTCTGATTTGCCAAAAGGCTGGGATAAGCTTGTGCGTGATTATGTTAATTATCTGCCAAAGCGTCTCGATCAATATGAAAAAATGGTGATGCAAAACTCGATATTAAAGAGACGTACCGTTGGTATTGGTGCTTATAGTACTAAAGAAGCAATTGAGTGGGGAGTGACAGGTCCGGGCTTAAGAGCAACCGGATTTTCCTGGGATATGCGCAAACAGCGCCCATACAGTGGCTATGATCAATTCGATTTTGAGGTACCGATCGCAGAAAATGGTGATTGTTATGACAGGTGTCGGGTGCGAGTGGAAGAGATGCGCCAAAGTATTCGTATTATTGAGCAATGTTTAAATAACATGCCGGAAGGACCTTATAAAGCAGAACATCCACAAACCACACCACCGAATAAAGCACAAACGATGACAGATATTGATACTTTGATCCCTCATTTTGTCAATGTCTCTTGGGGGCCGGTGATCCCGGCTGGTGAAGTCTCGGTTGGAGTCGAAGCAACAAAAGGTATTATGGCTTATCACTTGATCAGCGATGGCTCTACCATGAGTTATCGCACTCGCATTCGAACACCCAGTTTTGCTCATTTGCAAATGTTACCCGTGATCAGCAAAGGACAGATGATCGCAGATTTAATTGCGACGCTTGGTAGTGTCGATTACGTCATGGCTGATGTCGACAGGTAGTCTTATGAATATTGTCAAACAACTGATCCCGCACCCGTTAAAATATCTTACTGCGACTGAGTTGGCAGAAATAGATCATGAGATCAGCATTATGGAAACTCGTGAAGCTGCTGGTATTGAAGCGTTAAAAATCGTCCAGGCTAATCGTGGCTGGATCAGTGATGATTCCCTGATGGCAATTGCTGCTTATTTGAAGATGTCGAGTGCCGAGCTTGAAGGTGTCGCTACATTTTATAACCTGATATATCGACAACCCGTTGGTAAACATGTGATCCACTTGTGCGATAGCGTCAGTTGTCATCTAACTGGTTATGCCGAAGTGCTGGCAGCGATTAAAGGTTATTTAAATATTGATTATGGCCAAACGACAGACGATGGCCTGTTTACTTTGCTGTCAAATGCCTGTTTAGGGGGCTGTGATAAATCGCCAGTAATGATGATAGGGCAGCAGCATTATCAGCAATTAACTGCCGATACTGCAATCGATATTTTACAGCAATATCAGCAGGGCGTTGAGCAAGTTAATGGAGAGCAACCATGAATGCAATGACTCAACCATTAACGCATTTGGTGAACTTGTCTGAACCGTTAAACTTTCAGCAGTACAGTGCTCAGGGCGGATATGCTGGTGCGCGTAAAGCCCTATGTGAACATAGCCCTGAGGAAGTGCTGGAGATAGTAAAAGCATCAGGATTAAAAGGACGTGGCGGTGCAGGTTTTCCAACTGGAGTGAAGTGGAGCTTTGTTCCTCAATTTGATGCCGGTGATAGCCGAGCTAGAGAGAATAAATACCTTGTTTGTAATGCGGACGAGATGGAACCTGGCACCTTCAAAGACCGGTTGCTGCTTGAAGGTGTGCCGCATCAGTTGATTGAGGCGATGATCATCGCCGCTTATACCATAGGAGCGAACAAGGCCTATATCTTTTTACGTGGTGAATATCACCTTGCAGCCAAACGGTTGCAAAGTGCGATTAATGAAGCTTATCAGGCCGGTTGGCTTGGCGAAAATATTCAACAGCAAGGTTATCAGTTGGATTTGTACTTACACACTAGTGCTGGCCGCTACATTTGTGGTGAAGAAACGGCGTTGATTAATGCGCTTGAAGGTAAGCGGGCAAATCCGAGAGCAAAACCACCATTTCCTCAAGTTGCTGGCCTATTCGGTAAACCGACGATTGTTAACAATGTCGAAACGTTAAGTAACCTTCCTCACATTTTAAAACATGGCATTAACTGGTTTCAGGAAATTTCACCTGATAGTGATGCTGGCAGCAAAATTTATGGTGCTTGCGGTCGGGTTAAAACTCCTGGTCTTTGGGAGTTGCCGATGGGAGTGACTATAGGACAGGTACTTAATGAACATGCCGGTGGTTTATGTGATGGCCTTAAATTAAAAGGGCTGCTACCAGGCGGCGCATCGACAGATTTTCTTTTGCCAGAGCACTTAGATACACCGATGGATTATGACTCAATTGCTAAAGTTGGCAGCCGGCTTGGTACTGCTGGATTAATCGTGCTCGATGATAAAAATTGTCCTGTTGCCATGGTGCTAAATTTATTGCAATTTTTTGCGCAGGAATCTTGTGGTTGGTGTACACCGTGTCGAGATGGTACGCCCTGGGCGGTAGAAATCTTAACTCGCATCGAGCAAGGAAAAGGCACGCTCAATGATATTGATGAGCTATTAAAGCTTTGTGATTTTATGTGGATAGGAAAAACCCATTGTGCACTTGCCCCCGGGGCGGTAGAGCCACTTAGAAGTGCCCTAAAATACTTTAATGATGACTTTGTTGAGCATATCGAGAAGCACTGTTGTCCTTATCATGGGGGGCATTAACATGGTGGAAAAAGAAAATAATAAAGTCACTATCTATATCGATGATCAGCCATATCAAGTGGCAAGCGATAATAATTTACTCGCAGGCGTTTTATCGCAAAAACTTAATTTACCTTATTTTTGCTGGCATCCTTCTATGGGCTCGGTTGGTGCCTGCCGCCAATGTGCAGTGACGCAATATCAGGATGAAAATGATCAGCGGGGACGATTAGTGATGGCCTGCACTACTCCTGTAACTGAAGGGATGCGCATTGGCTTAACTGATAAATCTGCGGTTGAATTTAGAGAGCAGGTGATTGCGGCGATGATGACAAATCACCCTCATGATTGTCCGGTTTGTGCTGAAGGTGGTGAGTGTCATCTGCAAGATATGACGGTAATGACAGGGCATACGCAGCGTCAATATCAGGGAGAGAAGAGAACCTTTACTAACCAGTATCTCGGGGAATTTATAGGTCACGAAATGAATCGTTGCATTACTTGTTATCGCTGTGTCCGTTATTACAAGGATTATGCCGGCGGTGATGATTTTGATGTCTTTGGGTCAAAAAACCAGGTCTACTTTGGCCGGCAGCAAGACGGGCAACTGGAGAGTGAGTTTAGTGGCAACTTAGTGGAAGTGTGCCCAACCGGGGTTTTTACTAACAAGTTATTTTCTGCCCATTACACTCGAAAATGGGATTTGCAGTCAGCTCCTTCTGTGTGCGCTCATTGTACTGTTGGTTGCAATACTAGTGTTGGTGAGCGCTATGGTAGTGTTCGGCGGGTGATGAATCGTTATAACCAGCAGATTAACGGTTATTTTCTCTGTGACCGCGGGCGCTTTGGTATAGGTTTTGTTAATAGTGAGTATCGGCTCAAATCTGTAAAAGGCATTGCTCAACATGCACCTGATAAGTTAACTAAGTTAGATGTCAGTAAAGCATTAGTGCATTTTAAAAATAAACGTTTCTTAGGTATTGGCTCTGCCCGAGCGAGTTATGAAGCTAATTATCTATTGAAGCAGTTAGTGGGCAACGACAGGTTTTCACTCGGACTTAGCAAAACTCAAATGCAGCTTGCCGCGCTACACCATCAGTACCTTGCAAAAAATAACCCTGTCAGTATTGCAGAGATAGAACAAAGTGATTTTGTGCTAATTGTTGATGAAGACATAACACAAACAGCACCAAGAATGGCATTAGCTGTGCGCCAGGCATTGCGTAATATCAGCGTTGATAAAGCCGCTAGGTTAGGTGTGCCGAGCTGGCAAGATAGTGCAGTCAGGACTATCGGAGGTAAGCAACTATCACCACTATACCTGTTGCAACGTCAGGACACTAAGCTTGACAGTGTTGCACAGCAAGTATTATTGCAATCGAGTCAATGCACCATTGAATTGTTAATCTTGATGGCAGAGTTGGTTAAAGGTCATACACCATTAACTGAATTAACCTATGAAAACGAAGGGGTATCATCGTTATTAAATAAGTTGGTGCAAGCGAAAAAACCGTTAATTATTGGCGGTTGGAATAGTGGTTCTGCTCAACTGTTTGCTGCTGTTTTAGCTTTTATTGACGCATTAACTGAGGCCGATATTCCCGTGCGCAGTGTGATGGTAGCGCCACAGGCAAATTCCGTTGGACTGTTATCGTTGTTGGATGAACAGTCTTTACCCGTTGAAACTGTACTTGAGCAGCTGAAAGAGGGCAGCAAGGAAACGTTTGATGGGGTGATCTTTTTGGAGCAGGAGTTATCTCAGTTTTCTACAGAACAACTCATTAGCCTGCAACGACAAGACCTTACCATAATTGCTTTAGATCATAGTGAAAATCAAATAACGGAAATTGCCGATATTGTCTTGCCAGTAGCACCTGTTACGGAAAGCGATGGTCACTTTGTTAACTATCAAGGTGTTATCCAAAGCTTTTATCAAGTACATCCAAGTGTGTTACCGGTTCAAGAAAGCTGGCGCTGGTTAGGGATAATGGCAGAGTCGCTATTTAATACTCACCCACTGGCAAATGAAGCACAGTCGTTAGCCGCATTACACCAAATGTTTCGACAACATGATAACAACTGGCCTGTTTCACTAGCTGATAATGAGCAGGCGATTGCCAGAGAAAGTCACCGGGTCAGTGGTCGCACGGCAAAAATGGCCAATATTAGTGTTCATGAAACAAAAGCAACACAGTCATCGGATAGTTATAGATTTTCCATGGAAGGGACTAAAGCTAAGCATGGCGATAGTATGCCGTATACCTGGGCACCCGGCTGGAACTCTAATCAGGCTATTACTCAATATCAGCAACAGGTGGCAGGCCCATTACTGAATCAGGGGCAGCAACAAGTACTGAATTTTAGTTTGAACCCTGCCTTACTTGCTCAGTTTTATTATCGAGAACAAATATCTGATGAAGCGAGTGAATTTTCAAGCTTTGCCTTGAAAACTACTTGGTATCAAGGGGAATGGCAAGCGAGCTTAACGCCTGAATTTAAGCTACTTGAGCAATATAATCAGTTGGTTATTTCTAATGAAATGGCGGTTACGCAAGGCTGGCAGCAAGGACAGTGGTTAGCTGTTAATTGTACCTTGGATAATTCACCTGATCCTGTACAAGTGATCGCTGTGCTTGATATCGATGAGCGTTTAGTTGGTGACTTAACTTATGGCCAGTTTAACGAGTTAGTCAATCAGCCTGTCAGTCAGGTGACAATTGGCGAAGCATCTGAGCAGCAGGTTAAAGATTATCAAACTGAGTTTGAGCAAAAACACACGGAGGCAAAAGTTAGCCAAAGTACAATGCTAGCTCAGTTGAAGCAACAAGATCAGTATATTCCGATTCGATTAGTGAGCGGAGGGTTGGATGATGTCTGATATAATTTGGAAGCTGATTGAAATCACCATCATTATTTCATTGTTGATCCCTATTGCAGCGATGTTAGTTTGGGTTGAGCGACGACTGATAGGAATTTGGCAGGACAGGTTAGGACCTAATCGTGTTGGTCCTTTCGGTGTGCTGCAGTCGCTGGCTGATCTATTGAAAATTTTAGGTAAAGAAGATTGGATCCCACCATTTAGTGAACGATTAGTGTTTACCATCGCACCGGTGATCGGAGCCATGTGTGTGTTAATGAGCTTTGCTGTTATTCCTTTTGCACCAAGTATTGGGGTGGTCGATTTAAATATTGGCTTACTATTCTTTCTGGCGATGGCTTCTCTGGCGGTATATTCAGTAGTTCTGGCGGGCTGGGCGTCTAATTCAAAATATGCATTGTTAGGTGGCATGCGGGCAGCAGCACAAACGGTGAGTTATGAAGTTTTTATGGGACTTTCTGTCATGGGAGTGGTGATGCTAAGCGGTAGCTTTAATTTGCGTGAGATTGTCTTAGCTCAAACGGACGGTTGGTTTATCAGTACTCAATTTATCGGTTTTGTGATTTTTCTAATTGCCGGCATCGCAGAAAGTCATCGGTTGCCATTTGACCTGCCGGAAGCGGAAACGGAATTAACCGCAGGTTATCACACCGAGTATTCTGGGTTGAAATTTGCTTTGTTCTTTCTTGGCGAGTATTTAGGGGTGACGCTGATTTCTGCGATGTCAGTAGTGCTGTTTTTTGGTGGTTGGTTGATGCCAGAGCCTTTCTCTTTATGGCTACCCCCACTTGTTTGGTTTATTGCCAAAGTGATGTTTTTCGTGGTGTTTTTTATCTTACTACGCACTTCCTTACCTCGGCCAAGGTTTGATCAATTGTTAGCGTTTGGCTGGCAGGTGATGTTGCCGCTGGCATTGTTAAATTTAGTGGTAACTGCTGCTTTGAAATTATCGGGAGGGTTGTAATGCTTAGTCAATTGCGCACCATCTGGTTAGTACTTAAACATACATTTACCAAAGCAGATACCGTTGAATATCCCGAGCAAAAGCCTTATTTGGCGCCAAGATATCGTGGCCGCATTGTGCTAACACGGGAGCCTGATGGACAGGAACGCTGCGTTGCTTGTAACTTGTGTGCTGTGGCGTGTCCGGTGGATTGCATTGCACTGCAGCAAACTATTGACGATGATGGCCGCAAACGCGCAGAGTTTTTCCGCATTAATTTTTCCCGTTGTATTTTATGTGGCTTTTGTGAAGAAGCTTGTCCAACTTATGCGATTCAGTTAACGCCAGATGTAGAACTTGCTGAGTATGATCGACAAAATTTGGTTTATGAAAAAGAGCACTTATTGATTAATGGTGTGGGAAAATACCCGGATTACAGTTTTTATCAGCAGTCAGGCATTGCAATAAAGGATAAAGGCAAAGGCCAAGGGGCACAGGAGAAGCCGCCGATAGATATTAAGGGGTTGATGCCGTGATCATGCATTTATCTGCACTTGAAATATTATTTTACTTGGCGGGACTGATTGCCATTGTTGCCAGTATTAAAGTAGTCACTCATAAAAATACCGTACATGCCTTGCTATATCTGGTGGTGTCAATGTTGGCGGTGGCAATTTGTTTTTATTTGATGGGGGCGCCATTTGCTGCCGGACTTGAAGTGATTGTATATGCCGGGGCGATATTAGTGTTATTTGTTTTTGCGATTATGCTATTCGATTTAAAGCAAGATGAAACTCTATATGCGCCACGAAATAAAGGGGGATCTGTTTGGTTTGGTCCGTGTTTACTGGCGATTATCTTGTTGATAGAAATTCTTATTTCTATCGATAACAGTGATATTCAGCAGCGACTTAGTGCCACAGTGGTCGATTCTAAGCAAGTCGGCATTTTGTTATATGGCCCTTATCTATTGGCTGTTGAAATTGCGTCATTTTTGCTATTGGCGGGTTTAGTTGCCGGTTACCACTATGCTAAACCCGATAGCCAGGGAGGACACCTATGAGCACTATTCCGTTAACTCATGCCTTAATTTTGGCAAGTATTCTGTTTGTCATCGGCTTTATTGGTGTCGTGGTACGCAAAAATACCCTGTTTATGTTAATGAGTCTGGAAGTGATGCTTAATGCGGTTGGCGTTGCTTTTATTGGCGCGGGCAGTGTCTGGCAAACGGCTGATGGCCAAGTGATGTTTATTTTGATTTTAACTTTGGCGGCCTCGGAAGTCGCTGTTGGTTTGGCACTGCTTATCCGAATGCAGCATACCTTTAAATCACTAAATATTGACTTTCTCAGTCGATTAAAAGGATAGGGGGAGATTATGTTGCTGGCATTGCTACCTGTTTATCCCTTGATCAGTTTTTTGCTTCTGATCACGCTAGGAAAAAGGCTTTCTTGGTTACCCATTTTTATTTTAAGTGTTGGTTCATTGTTGTTATGTGCACTCTCTAGTTTGTTTTTGAGTTATAGCCTAGCAAATACCGAGCAAGGGGTATTGATAGTGAGATTGTGGCGCTGGTTTAGCTTGAGTCATGATAGCGGCATAGCACACGTGAACTTTTCTTTTTACTTGGATGGACTTTCAGCGGTCATGATTTCAGTCGTTTCTGGTGTTGGCTTTTTGATCCATCTGTTTGCCAGTATCTATATGAAAGATGATGAAAATTTCAGCCGTTTTATGGCGTATATGAATTTATTTATCGTTTCCATGCTGATCTTGGTACTCGCCGATAACCTGGTGTTACTGTATCTAGGTTGGGAAGGCGTTGGCCTTTGTAGTTTCTTATTGATCGGCTTCTGGTATCAACAGCCAGATAATGTACTGGCAGCGCGTAAGGCATTTATTGTCACTCGTATTGGTGATACCGCGATGGCAATTGGTTTATTTTTGCTATTCAAGCAATTAGGTAGCGTTAACATCAATGAAGTGAGTGAGCTGGCCTCCAATCAGTGGGCTGTTGGGAGTGAATATGCTTATTGGATTTGTCTGCTATTACTTGGTGGTGCGGTGGGAAAATCAGCGCAATTACCGCTTCAAACCTGGTTACCTGATGCGATGGCTGGGCCTACGCCTGTTAGTGCACTGATCCATGCTGCGACTATGGTGACTGCTGGAGTCTATTTAATCGCTCGGATGAATAGCCTGTTCTTATTGTCACCAGAGATGATGCATTATGTTGCCTGGGTTGGCGCTGCCACATTATTACTGGCCGGAATCGCTGCTTTGGTTCAAACGGATATTAAGCGAGTGTTGGCTTATTCTACCATGAGTCAAATCGGTTACATGATGCTAGCATTAGGTGCTGGAGCTTGGTCAGCTGGGATTTTTCATTTGATGACGCATGCGTTTTTTAAAGCGTTATTATTTTTAACTGCAGGTGCGGTGATTTACGCGCTTCATCATCAGCAAAATATTTTTAAAATGGGTGGTTTGATAAAAAAACTACCGCTAGAAACGGCGTTATTTGTTATCGGTTTAGTTTGTTTAATGGCGTTACCTGGCACTTCAGGCTTTTTCTCTAAGGAAGCGATAATAGCGCAGCTTTGGGCGTCATCTACCGCAGGCCCTACTTTGTGGTGGTGTGCAATTGTTGGGGCATTGCTAACCAGTATTTATAGTTGCCGGTTATTTTTTCTCGCGTTTTTAGGGAAGGCACGTTTTAACGAAACAGTGACGCAATCAAATAGCGTGTTGCTTAAAACAGCTTTGCTTGCGTTAGCATTTTTATCATTAATTGGTGGGCTGTTAGCGCCTGATTTAGAAATATTATTTGAACACGCATTAGTGCCATTAGCACACTCTTCTCCTGAGTGGTTACATACGGTGGCGATAGCGACGCCATTTGTTGGTATCGTTTTTTCTTGGGTGTATTTTAAAGCATATCGCCTCGGTGAGGCTAATGATATTGCACGCGCCGAGATGGAGCTAAACACCAGTTTAGTACAACGTTTTTGTCGGGCGGGTCTTGGTTTTGATTTTATCTATTCATTATTTGTCGTAAAACCTTTTGTTGCTTTAGCGCAATTAAACCGTCGTGACATTATCGATCAGTTGTTAATGAGCCTTTCATGGTATGTCGGCTTATGGCGCGATGTGCTGGTTTATAGTCAAAATGGCTTGTTACGTTGGTATGCAGCTGCCTTTGTCTTTGGTTTGGTATTGTTACTTGGGGGCTGGTTGCTATGATCATTTCCTTGTTAATGATTGGGTTAGTGCTCGGCGGTGGTTTTTCCTGGTTTATGGAAGAGAAACGGGCCGAGAGTGGCAAGCTGATCTGCTTGCTTTTTATCTTGCTATTTATGGCTGCATTTATCATTTATTTAATGACTAGTCCGTTAAATTTTGCTCAATTACAAATAACTGCTGATCTTGCCTGGATCGATGTTTTTAACGTCCGCTATCGACTAGCACTAGATCACTTAAGTAACTTGTTGCTGATTTTAACGTTTATGTTATCGATTATTGCGGTGTTGATTTCATGGCGGGAAATTACCTATCGTCGAGGTTTCTATTATTTTAACCTGATGCTCACTATTGCAGGTATTGTCGGGGTATTCACCGCGGTGGATATGCTGTTGTTCTTCTTTTTCTGGGAAGTGATGTTGCTGCCGATGACGGCATTGATTGCAATTTGGGGGCACGAAAATCGACGTTTTGCGGCAATTAAGTTTTTTATTTTTACCCAAGTTAGTAGTTTGCTGATGCTGATTGCCATTATTTTGATGGCGTATTTGCATCAACAGCAAACAGGCACATTAAGTTTTGCTTATCAAGATTGGCTAGCATTAGAACTGCCACCAGAATTAGCCACTTATATGATGTTGGGGTTTTTTATCGCCTTTGCGGTTAAATTACCATCATTTCCGGTACATAGCTGGTTACCGGATGCCCACACTCAAGCACCGACAGCGGGCAGTGTTTTATTGGCTGGAGTATTACTTAAAACAGGCGCTTATGGCCTGATCCGTTTTGTTATTTTGTTATTTCCTGATGCTAGTCAAAATTTTGCTCCCATCGCTGCTCTGTTAGCTTTAGCCAGTATTTTATATGGTGCAAAAATGGCGTTTGCTCAAAGTGACTTTAAGCGTTTAGTGGCATACAGCAGTATTAGCCATATGGGATTTGTGATGCTGGCGTTGTTCTCATTTAATGCGAATGCTTATCAAGGAGCGGTGATCACAATTGTTGCGCATGGCTTAAGCAGTGCAGCCTTGTTTTCCTTTGCTGGTATGCTTTATATGCGTATTCGTTCAAGAGACTTAGCAAAAATGGGGGGGTTTTGGCATTCTGCCCCAGTAATGGGAGGTTATACGCTTGCCTTTGCTGCTGCAGCCTTTGGTTTACCTGGACTGGCGAATTTTATTGGTGAGTTTTTTAGTTTGATTGGGGCATTTCAGCGTTTTCCATTGATCACTATTGGCGCTGCACTCGGCATAATCGGCTCAGCGGTTTACGCTATGGTGCTGTTTCAATCCAGTTTTCATGGACCAATTAAGCAAGGCTTTATTGATCTCTCTATTAGGGAGCGCATTATTGCCGTGAGTTTGCTGGCTGGATTATTGATTATTGGGATATTCCCAAATGTGATTTTACAATTTTCTTTTAATGGAGGCGGTTAATGGATATTGCTACGCTTCTTGCGCTAACGCCTCAGCTGATCATTGCTGCAGGGATAACTTTGGCCTTACTGTTAATTGCTTGGCAGCGAACACAGCGGCTTATCGCTAATTTTTCATTAGTGGTGTTGTTGTTAGCGACGATAGCGACAATGAATAATATTGGTCAAGGGCAACTTGCGGTTACTAGCTTGTTGTATGTTGATGATTACAGTCGTTTTGCATTATTACTGATGTTGCTGTCTGGGATGTTTGTTATCGCCTTAAGTACTCAAGTGTTGGGTAAAGCGGTGGAGGTGCATGATGAATATTATCTGCTGCTGTTGTTAACTATGCTGGGGGCAAGCATATTAGTGGTTAGTGATCACTTTGCCAGCTTGTTTCTAGGATTTGAATTATTAAGTATTTCGCTGGTTGGTTTAGTGGGCTATTTCAGATACCGGGAACATGCAGTAGAAGGGGGCTTTAAATATTTAATTTTAAGTGCCAGTGCCTCAAGCTTTATGCTGTTAGGTATCGCTTTTATCTATGCTTATACTGGAGAGCTAAGTTTCGCTCGCCCAGACAATAGTCATTTGCTTAATACAAATGAATTTTTGCTGCAATTAGGCTTTATTTTATTTTTTGCAGGCATGGCGTTTAAGCTCTCTTTAGTCCCATTTCATTATTGGACACCAGATGTATACCAGAGTGCTGCTACGCCGGTGACCTTATTATTGGCGACTATTTCTAAATGCGCTATTTTCGTAGCACTACTTAAATGTTGCTTTGCCTTTAGTCAGCAGCAAATTATACAAACAACTAACTTGGTTAATGTGTTATCGGTGGTGGCGGTGTTATCTATGATTGCAGGCAATAGTTTAGCGCTGAAGCAGCAATCGATAAAACGAATGCTCGCGTATTCATCGATAGCTCATATGGGCTACTTGCTGATCATTGTGCTGATTAACGTTACACAGCCACAGCAGGCGTTAGCCATGGCATGGCAAAGTACCTTGTTTTATTTAGCTGCATATTTGCTGGCTTGCGTGTCAATATTTACGGTGATCAGCTTTACTGAGCTTAATGAAAATAAGCAAGATATTGAGCTAGCAGACTGGCATGGGCTGTTTTGGCATAAACCACTGTTAGCTGTGCTGGTGATCGTCTCCTTGTTAAGCTTTGCGGGAATTCCGTTAACAGCTGGTTTTATTGGTAAGTTTTATTTGATCAATCTTGCGGCGAATCAGTCGTTGTGGTTATTATTGTCGGCATTAATTATTGGTAGTGGTATTGCGCTGGCGTATTACCTACCCGTAATTTTTGCATTGTTTAATGAGAGAGAGCTTACTACCGTACAACAACCGGTAGAAGCTACTGTCGTTAATCGCACTTTAGTGGGCGTCTACATAGCGACAGCATTAGTGTTGGGGATTTTTCCTGATTTGTTAGGCCAATGGTTGTTAACTTTCTAATAACGTAAATAACAAAAGGTTAGTCAAAAATACTATTTTATTATCCTTACGCTTTTGTCCTAACAGAGAATAACCCCTAACTATCTGATATTATTGTGATATATTGGCTTAATAATTGATTATCAAGAGGCTAATGAGTCAAACTATGATAATAATTATTAAGGATATGCTATGGCATTTAGCCGCTTATTTTTTACTCTCGCTTTTACTTCAATATTATCTGGCTGTATTGTGGTCACAGTACCATCAGCGTCAGCCCGGCTATCGCATCATCAGCAGCAAAAGCTATCACTTGATAGCGAATCGTTAACCTCATTACAGATCAATGCTGGGGCTGGCTCTTTGCTTGTTGTAGGCGTTGAAGAAGCCAAAACTATTCGTGTTATTGCTGATGTCTATAGTTCACAACCTGATTATGATAATGTTGAGTTGGCATTAACGGGTACTGGTGGTTTAACTATTGTTGAAGCTGGTTCAGGCGGCTTAACGATAAAAAATGTTAATGGCGCATTAAATATTGATGATTAGATTATATTACTGTTTTTTTGCTATAGATTAATAGGGGAATATTGCTAATTTCCCCCTTATTTGTGGTTAAAAAAACTAAAGTCATCGGATTAATTTCTTGCTTCTATTTTGAACATCTGTATAATGCGCGCCTCTGTATCAGCTGCTCGGATGTGTCTGATACCTGATAAACTTGTGGGGTTATCCCAATAGACTTGCCCAGCTAGCATCCTTAACTAGCAAATAGAATGTGCCTAAAGTCTTCTTGGCGGTTTCCTCGAAATGTACGCAGGGGTTGTTAGTTTACAACTTGACCTGCCATGAGAAGACAAAATAATTATGTTAAATGTAAACAATGCCGATACCGGCTTTGATGCCCTTGGTTTGCCTGAATTTTTATTAACAGCGGTAAAAAACTTAGGTTTTGATTCTGCAACTCCAATCCAGCAAAAAACCATTCCATCTTTACTTGAAGGATTTGATGTCCTCGGTGAAGCACAAACTGGTACCGGTAAAACAGCTGCTTTTAGTTTGCCAGCATTAACTAAAATTGATGTTTCTGTTAAAAAGCCTCAGTTGATGGTGTTAGCACCGACCCGTGAATTAGCGATTCAGGTGGCAGAAGCAATTGAGTCATTCGCAAAGAATATGAAGGGGTTGCGCGTAGCAACCTTGTACGGCGGACAATCTTACGGACCACAGTTTCAACAATTAGAGCGTGGTGCTCAGGTAATTGTTGGTACGCCTGGCCGTTTAATGGATCACTTACGTCGTAAAAGTTTAAAATTATCAAACTTATCCTTTTGTGTGCTTGATGAAGCAGATGAAATGCTTAATATGGGCTTTTTAGAAGATATTGAGTGGATCCTTGAACATTTGCCTGAATCAACGCAAATGGCGTTATTTTCAGCTACTATGCCAGCTCAAATTCGTAAAGTGGCGAATAGATTCTTAACTGATCCTGTGCATGTAAAAATTGAAGCCGTTAAAAAAGCGAAAGCCAATATTGAACAGTTTGCCTGGAAAGTCAGCGGCATTAATAAGATCACAGCATTAGAGCGTATTGCAGAAACGCTTGAATATGATGCGATGATTATTTTTGTTCGTACCCGAAATGATACCGTTGAAGTAGCTGAAAAACTTGAACGAGCTGGTTACCCAGCGGTTGCATTAAATGGTGATATGAACCAAGCACAACGTGAGCGGACGGTTGATCAAATCAAATCAGGTAAATCTTCTATCTTAGTGGCGACGGATGTGGTTGCTCGTGGTTTAGATATACCACGCATCTCTACCGTGATTAACTATGACTTACCGGGTGATAACGAAGCTTATGTTCATCGTATAGGTCGAACAGGGCGCGCTGGCAGAGAAGGTATTGCGATCTCATTTGTTCGCCCTCGTGAAATGTATTCATTACGCCATTACGAAAGATTAACCTCTGGTGTGGTTAAGCAATACGAACTACCAAGTATTCAAGAAATAGGTAAAGCGCGTATTGAACGTACGCGCCAAGAAATGGCTGCTATTGTTGCTGAAAAAGAGCTCAGTGCCATGCGTGAGATTATTGAAGCAATGGCCAATGAGTCTGAATTATCGATGACTGATTTGGCGGCAGCTTTGTTATATCAAAAACAGTTAAAACAACCATTGCAGCCAAAAGAAGATCCTAAACCTCGTCGTGAAACGCGTGAGCGTAACGATAGAGATGGCCGAGGACGCAATGAAGGGCGTCGTGATGCCCGTGGTGGTGAACGCGGCAATCGCGCGGAACGTGCACCACGCAAAGCTAAAGCGGTGAGAAATGACGTTGATTGGCAAACTTACCGTTTAGAGGTAGGTAAAGAACATGGTGCAAAACCAGGTGATATTGTTGGTGCAATAGCCAATGAAATATCTTTAGATAGCAGCTACATCGGGCAAATCAGTTTGCATGACCGTCATGCTTTAGTGCAATTGCCTAAGGGGATGCCAGATAAATCGTTTAAACAATTGAAACGTGTTCGCGTGCGTCGCCAAGCATTAGAGATTTCGGTATCAGAAGCGCCGATTGTCACTGAACATCGTCCTCGTCGTAATGATCGCCCAAGAAAAGCGAACTAGTTTTGATTGGTTTGATGAAATAATCAGTAGAAAAAGGCGCTATTAGCGCCTTTTTTATTGGCAATTTGTTTGCTGTGGTGGATCTTTATACCCCTTTAAAAAGGGGAACACTAGCATTTAAATTTTTGGTGTAACGATTATTGTACGTGCGTGGTGCAGGCACTATAGGCGCTAACATCGAGTCGAAAAATAATTGCTCAAATTCAACGTACATAATCTTTTACATATGCTAAAAACGCTAGATTTTATCAGCTCTTCCGCTTCATTGCTTAGCCAGTAATAATGGAGTCATTGATGTTGGAGAGAGACAACTATGACTGAAGTAACTAACCCTTTAAAACTTTGTGGTATCGAGTTCACTGAATATGCAACGCCAGATTCAGATTTTATGGAAAAAGCCTTTTATGGTTTTGGCTTTTCAAAAGTGAAAAAGTTTAAAGGTCGTGATATCGATTACTTTAATCAAAATGATATTCATTTTTTATTAAACAATGAACAAAAAGGTTTTTCACGTGAATTTGCTAAAAGCCATGGCCCGGCTATTTGTTCTATGGGTTGGCGCGTTGAAGATGCACAGTTTGCTTTTGAACAAGCAATTGAACGTGGTGCTAAGTCAGCTGAGCATGAAGAAAATAAACTACCATATCCTGCGATTTATGGTATTGGTGACAGCCTAATTTACTTTATCGATAAGTTTGGTGATAAAGGTACGATTTATCAAGATGACTTTGAAGATTTGGCCGAACCTGTAGTGGTTAAAGATAAAGGCTTTAAAGCGGTAGATCATTTAACTAACAATGTTTATCAGGGCACGATGGAACATTGGGCTAACTTTTATAAAAACGTGTTTGGTTTTACTGAAGTACGTTATTTTGATATCAAAGGCGAAAAGTCAGCTTTAGTTTCTTATGCATTACAATCGCCTTGTGGTAAATTTTGTATCCCAATTAACGAAGGTAAAGGCACAAATAATAATCAGATTGATGAATACTTGGAAGAATACAATGGTCCAGGCGTTCAGCATTTAGCCTTTATTACCGATGATTTGGTGGGCTCGTTAGATCAATTAGATAAAGATATTATAGATACACTAAACATTGTTCCTGAGTATTATGATGACGTGTTTAAACGTATTCCTTGGGTAAAAGAAGATCACAAACGTATTCAAGAACATCAAATTTTAGTGGATAGCCAGAAAGAAAATTCTTACTTGCTACAAATTTTCACTAAAAATATCTTTGGGCCTATCTTTATCGAGATGATCCAACGTGTTGATGACCGAGGTTTTGGTGAAGGTAACTTTACTGCTTTGTTCAAATCGATTGAATTAAATCAAATTGAACGTGGTGTGCTGTAAGTTTCACTAACATCAGTTAACAAAAACCGGCGAAATCGCCGGTTTTTTTATGTACAGGATGTACGGTATAACGTGAGCTCATGGATGAGCAGGAGCCTATATGTACAGGATGTACGGTATGTCGAAATTGCAGGAGCATAATTTCGTGTATATATTGTGTCGAGCCTCACTGCGTTCGTGGCGACCTACATCGATGCAGGAGGGCGAAGCAGGATGCTAGAGTCGAGGATAAACGGTCAGTTATTTGCTACAGATAAAACTAAGTACTTACATCCTTGTAAGTAAAGTCGCGAATATATGGAAGTATAAGAGCGCTAATACACCAATTTATCTATCGGTCTAATGCTTCTTTACCTGCTGAGACCTTTAAATCTTTTAAGATACCATCGCCTAGATTGTAAACAAAACCATGTACAGTTAGTTCTTGACCTGATTTCCATGCATTTCTGACAATAGTAGTGTTACAAACGTTAGCCACTTGCTCGATAACATTCAGTTCACAAAGTGTATTAAATTTTTCGCTATGATCTGTGATGGCATCAAGTTTTTCTTTATGGAAGCGATGAACGTCTTCAATGTGGCGAAGCCAGTTATCTATCAGCCCATAACTTTCATTATCCATTGATGCAAGCACACCGCCACAGCCATAATGGCCACAAACGATAATATGTTTGACCTTCAAATAATCGACAGCAAACTGAATGACAGATAAACAGTTAAGGTCGGTATGAATAACCTGATTAGCAATATTACGGTGAACAAATACTTCGCCAGGTAACATGCCTAGTAGTTCATTAGCAGGAACTCGTGAATCAGAACAACCTATCCAGAGATATTCCGGTTTTTGCTGCTCAGCAAGGGTATCAAAAAATGTAGGATCTTCCTGATTGATTTTTTCAGCCCAGGCGCGATTATTTTTAAACAAATATTCAATGTTTGACATAGCTGACTCTTATTTTAAGTTTATTTTTGACATTTTATGTCGATTTGACACCTAATGTAAATCCGACCTCTAAGCAATTCGTTAAATTTCGATTAATTTCTATTACAATAGATAAAAAATCGGTTATTAGGAGAAAGCATGACGATTGCATGCGCAAGGCATATTTTGGTTAAGCAGGAAAAACTGGCGAAAGAGCTGCTTGCTAAACTTGAAAAGGGTGCAGATTTTGGCCAACTGGCAAAGAAGTTTTCTATTTGCCCTTCAGGCAAGAAAGGTGGAGATTTAGGTGAATTTAAACGTGGTCAGATGGTAAAAGCGTTCGATGACGTGGTGTTTAAGAAAGAAGTGTTAAAAGTGCATGGCCCAATAAAAACCAAATTTGGTTATCATCTGATTCAAACCATTTATCGAAACTAGTTATCATCGTTTTTCATTTAGTGGTTTGAATTAATTTATAAAGCGTAATGTAAGTAAAAAGGCCAGCAATTTAAATTGCCGGCCTTTGAATTGTCCAGAGAGTTACTTCGTTAAATTGCTTAGAAGCGAGCTTCTAGACCGAAACGAACGTAACGTGGTGTTTGCCATGAGTATGCAGCACCGTACCATTGGTTCACACTACCTTCAGAACCCGCTTCATAATGTTCGTTTAATGAAGTTGCTTGCTGACTGTTCAAGATGTTGAATACGTCAACAGAAGCTCTCATGTCAATACCTGATACTTCAAACATATAGCTTGCAGACAGGTCAACATTGAATGTCCAAGACGTTCTGCCTGCTGTACCACGTGGATGCTTAGTATAGTTCTTGTTCTCGTTCAAACATACATCATCACCGTTTTCGTCTGTTGTTAAGTCACAGCCGTGATAAGTGTAGAAGAAGTCACCCCAACCACCGAACAGGTTAGGATCGTCACTTGGGTGACCTTGACCGTAGATAGACAGTGGACGACCACTTGATAACGTTGCATTGATACCAAATGTTAAGTCATCATTGTAGTCATAGCTACCGAAGAACTTGAATACGTGACGACGGTCGTTTGCTTGATAACCATCAGCACCATCCATTAATGCCGCAAAGTCAAAGTCTTGTGTTAGACCCGCATCCGCTTGACCGATATCAGACTTAACCGCACCTTCGAAGTTACCTGTACTGCGTGACCAAGTATAAGTGAAATCAAAACGGAAGTTGTCTTGGTTATACTTAGCACCTAATTGCCATGCCAGATAATCGTTCTTCGCTTCTGGTAAGCCAATTTCTGCTTTCGTATGCTTACGTAATGAGCCTGGATCTGCATGACCATCAGATGTATTACCACCTGCATCACCCCAAGCTGAACCATCCCAGTACAAGCCATCTTTGTACCAGCTTGATGCTTCACCTGGGTTCAACATGACACAGTGTGGGTAAGCCCACTTACCACAGTAATCATCTAACGCCGTTAAGATAGTACGGTAAGTACCACGGATTGAAATTGATAAGTTATCATTAATCGCCTGATCATAACCTAAGATAAGCTCTTGCTTAGAAAACGGATCTGCTTCTTTCGCTTGGAACACTTCTCTATCAGGTGCTACCGCTATGCTACTAACAGCTGTTGACGAAGTGATGTCACCGGTAATTGGTGAAATGTTTAATGGGTTACCGGTTGCAGGATCAATACCATCAAACGTATAGTAAGCCGTTGTATCACTGATACCAGAACCGACACGGTAGATAGTGTTGTTTGCCATTGGCAAGTAGTAGTGACCGAAAGTACCATAAAGTTTCGATTCACCATCACCGTTTACGTCCCAGCTGAAACCTAAACGTGGTGCGATATCTGTTTTAAACGACGTTAATAGACCACCACCAACAGCGTAAGCGTCAAACTCATCGATACGACCACCGATTGATAACAATAAGTTATCAGTGATTTGCCAGTTATCTTCGATATAGTAAGCTTTCAGGTCTGAATAGAATGATCCACCACCGATAAAGATACGGTCAGAAACATAATCATGGGCTGCGCCCGTATTATTAGCATAATTAATGCCATCACCAGTTAAGTCAGCATTGGCTTCAAGTGTGTTGTAAGTCCATGAATGATCACCGGCCATTCTATCAATTTTATTGGTAGACTTACGTTTTTGATAATCGTAGCCAGCAGAAATAGTGTGATCACCTAACTGGTATTCGATATCAATACGTGTTTGATTGTTCTTGTCGAAGTTTTGGCCGATACGACCACCTGAGCCACAAGGCAATGCCGGATTACTTGTACTACGCTCATCAACTACTTGTGGACAATCTTGGTTCGCAATGTTTGTGGTATATTCAGTGCGAATTTCACCTGTCATCGCACTAACGTTCAGATCGTCTGTGATATAACCTGTGTAGCTGATGCTCCACGCTTTACCACCACGGTCGCGGATTTCGGTATCGATAAGATCTTTACCCACTTTACCCGTTTGACCATCAAAACGGTAGATTTTTTCTTCCGCGGTGTTTTCATCTGAATAAGCAAAATAGCTTAAACGGTGATCTTCGCTAATATCCCAGTCAATTTTACCACCCCAGAATAAATTATCTGAGCCAGAAGACTCACGTTCACGAAATTCTGTCACACCAGTTGTTTCATTACTGTTACCAACGAATTGAGTGTAACTTCTCTCTGTATCTCTTGGGTTAACTAATGCGTAGATAAATAACGTATCTTCGATGATAGGGCCAGCAGCAGAAAGCGTGAACTCTGAACTACCATTTACATCAGAACGGGTATCACGGAAAATACGACCTGTACCGCCATTTGCGCGAGAAACGGAACCTTCTTCTCTTAAGCTGTCAGGGTTGAAAGTAGCGGTTGCTGCAAATTCCCAATCGTTAGTACCACTTTTGGTGTTTGAGTTGATAATACCACCAGTTGCACGACCAAACTTAGCAGAATAACCACCCGTTTTTACTTGGAATTCGTTATAGAATTCAAACGGTACAGAACCACAACCTAAACCCTGACGAGTGTTAGTTACTTCTAAACCGTTAATGTAACATGAATTTTCTGATACAGATGAACCACCGAAGGAAGCAAAACCAACACCCGCACCGGCGAATTTGTTATCACCTAACACAACACCTGGTGCTAATAATGCAACAGAGGTTAAGTTACGAGCAACTGGCATTCTATCGATATCACCTTCACCGATAGTTAAACCTGAATCCATAGAAGATACATCAACCATAGAAACACGTGAACCAGTAACACTGATAACTTCTACTGAAGACTCAACGCTAAAATCAGCGTTCGTGTTATTACCTAAAGAAACACGAATCGTTTCTTTGGCTAAAACCGTATCACCTTTAGAAACGGTTACTTCATATGAGCCTGTAGGAAGTTTAGCAAGACGGTAAGAACCATCTGCGTTCACGTCTACAGTACGAGTAGTATTTGTTGCTTTGTTAACAGCTTTCACTGTAACGCCAGTGATAGTGCCGTCTGTTACAACAACATTACCTTTAATATCTTCTGCGTAAGCTGAAGACATGCCAATAACCGTAGAAATAGCAGCTGCGGTTAATGAGCGCTTGAAAACTTTCAAATAACTAGTATTAGAACTTTTCATTATTTACTCCCTGATGTCACCTGAGTGACTTTGGTGTTAATTATTATTTTGCCTACAAAACACTTTTTGTAAGTGGTCTTGTAAGTTTTTATATTTGTTTTATGACTGATATCACTAGTCAGCCTGCATACTACGCCTAAATTTCTTTTCTATTCAACTGGATGCAACTGAAAACTAACAGTTTTGTAACAATATGAAATATATTTAGTAATAAATAAAAGCAATAAAAACATGCTATTACATATTTTTGGTCTTTACTTGTTACAGGAAGTGAGAAAAGTTGATGATAAATTATAGCGTGAGTTAAGTTGTTTTAAATAAAGGTTAATATAATCAATTGTTTAAATTGTGTTTTTTTGTAAATTATAGAAAGGGAGGGAGAGTGGTTTTATTTGTCCTACTCGGCAGATGTTTTGGATTATTTGTTTTTAATCAGTGTGTTATGCAGGGAAAGTAATAATTCCTTTAATGTGAGACAATAAAAAGTGCGAATAATTCATCAGTAAAATGTAACAAATGTAAAAGCGTAAAGTAGAAGCAAAAATAGTTTGGTTGCTGATAAATAGCAAATGGGGATGTTTGCTATTTTGATAAAGTTTTTAAAAATTTATTCTTTATCTTTTAATTGCTGTTCATGCTCTCTGGCTTTTATCTGTTTTAATTGCTCATCGCTTAATTTGAATTTTTTCGCTGATTGTAAAATCAACATCAATGCGCCTACCACTATGGAAACACAGCCAAGGATAAGAATAAAAGTTATCATGCAATGCCTACTATTTGTTTTACGATACTTACAGTTTACCTTAAAGAAGACGACTTTAGTGTTTTTCTGGTTTTGAATTAATTTCTTGATTTTTAATAGGACTTACCGGCAAAAAACAGTCGCAAAATTATTCATTTCACTGTAAGTTTGAATGAGCTGTTTAATTTGTGCTAGTTAAATGGCAATAATAACGAACTATATCAAAAGAGTAAGATGCTTTATGTTCAATCGATTACATATAAAACTACTTATCCCAGGCTTGGCTGTTGGATTACTTGCTATGTTGTTAGTTGCGCTGTTTTTCGGCGAAATGACTAAAGGCGGTATTATCCTATTTCTAGCTGTTACTGTGACAGGACAATTTGCAGTGAGTTTTGTTTTTTCTGAGCGCTTTCTTAATAAGCGAATTGCTGGATTAAAACATTATTTAGGTTTAGTGGTGAGTGTCGATCATGCGCCAACAGCGCCATTAAAAGATAACAGTAATGATGATTTTGCTCAGGTAGTTAATGAGCTCAGTCAATTTATCGATAACCTATCAGATGTTATTAAAGATATACGCAGTGAATCTGAGACACTTAGAGAAGGTGCCGGTTCGCTAACTAGCCAAATTAGTGATTCTGTTATTGCTGTTGACCAATCTTCTGAACAAATATCTCAAATGGCGTCATCTATTGAGCAAGTTGCTTCTACGTCTTCCACACTATCAGAAAGTGCGGCACAGGTTAGCGAAACCACTAATCAGGTATTATCAATATTGCAGCAGGGGACGTCATCCTCTAATACCAGTCAGCACACTGTAGAAGAGTTTGCCAAAGAAGTAACCGAAATGGCTAATGACCTAGCGTTATTGCAGGAAGAGTGTTCACGGATAGGTTCAGTGTTAGATGTGATTAGAGGTATTGCCGAACAAACGAATTTGCTGGCATTAAATGCTGCGATTGAAGCCGCACGCGCTGGAGAGCAAGGGCGAGGCTTTGCTGTGGTAGCTGATGAAGTTCGAGCATTGGCACATCGTACTCAGGAATCTACGGTAGAAATTCAATCTATGGTGGAAGGATTACAAGAAAAGTCTAACAATGCGGTTAACGCTATTGCTAAAGGACAAACATTAACGCAAGACAGCTTGCAGCACTCAGCAGAAGTGGTTGAAGCATTAGAAAAAATTGGTCAGGTCTTTACCGAGGTTGATACCTTAACCTCACAGATCGCCAGTGGTACTCATGAACAGCAACATTCAACTTCATCGATTAACGATAACATGAGTGCTGTAGTGGCATTAAGCCAGGAAATTAATCATGGCCTTAATCGCGTTGCTGAGCATGCTGAACAGCAAAAAGCGACCGCAGAAGAAGTGGATGTGACACTTAATCGAATTTGTGTCTAATGATGACTAATTAAAAAGCGCTGGGTTAATGCAAGTTATCCTGGCGCTTTTTAATGTTCAGTGTTCTGCTGGCGTTGTTGTGCCAGCTGCTGTAATTGCTTAGTTTGTTTATGTAAACTTGCTCTAACTAGTAACTCTCTGTCTTCATCGCGAATAAAATGAAATAATAATTTATGATGAAACTGCTGTTCCTGTGGTGAAATATCGATCACTTCAGCAAAGCAATAAATAGCGGCATTTTCCTCAGGTAAAAATAACTTAAGTTCTACTAACTGGTTTAATTGCCACGGTTTATCGCTAATAAAGGCGATTCCAGCTCCGCCAAAACTCACTCCCTGAAAACGAGCGTTGTCTTCGTTTTGTTGCTGTAAAATATAGTTCATTAACAGGTCTATTTTCTGTGCCTGATGTTTGAGGTAATCAACTAATTGTCCCGCTACGCCAGTAAGTGCCTGTAGTGGTTTTAGTGCCGCCTGATCGATAGTAGACATTTCACCAACCATTTTAAACGGTGTTGGCATTTGCTCTAAAAATTGTGAAAAATCGCTGACTTGCTTGTTATCAAGCGTTTTAACATTAATGCTAAATGAATGCTCTATAGTAAAAAATTGAGCATATTGTGCCAATTTGTCTTGATTAGCCTGCATTGTCATTTATATTCCTAAAATTATAAATTGTGCGATTGTCATTATTCAATAATGCCATAGAGATAACAAATAACTGTAATACCAATTTGATTAAATAATTCATCAACTTGGTATTAATTTAAGAATTAGTTTGAGTTGATACAAATAATTGAACAGCGCAATCACACATTTCATCAACATTCGTGTTGTCTTTGTAGATACCATCGATTAAAAGTTTGGCTATGCCATGTAAGGTGCCCCAGATCACTTGCGCTAACCTAAGTGCAGACGTGGTTTGTGGTAATAGACCAAGTGTTTGCCAATGCTGAGTGATTTTTACCTGATAATCAAAACTTGGATAGGCCGCTTGTCTTAATGTTTCATTGCTGCCTTGATCTTTCCAGATGGTGCGGCCAAACATTAAATCATAAAGGTTCGCATTTTCGGTAGCAAAGTGAATATAAGCGGAGACAAATTCTCTATAGGCCTGTTTTTTGACGGCATACTGTTTAGCCATTAGTTGTTCTGCCTGTTGTTGCCATTGGCTAAACCCTTGTGCTGCTATTGCGCACAGTAAATCATGTTTATCTTTAAAATGATGGTAAGCCGCAGTACGGGAAACGCCAACATTTTCGGCAATTTTTCGCAATGATAAACTATTAATCCCCTGAGTATTGAGCATCTCGGTTGCTGTAACCAATAACGACTGGCGTAGGTCACCGTGATGGTATGAGCTTTTTGCTTTTGAAATATGGTTCATGGTTAATATATCGTTACAGAGACTTACGTGCGGGGAAAATAACATTAGCAAAAATTAATCCTGCCACTAACGACATAAAGATCAAAAATGCCTGTGAACTAATACCTGCGCTATTACTAATAATTTCCTGACCTGACACTGCGATATTAAGGCCCATATAAACTTTACTTCCCGGGACCAATACAACTAACCCAAGTAGCTTTACTATGCTTGATGGTAAGTTCATTAAACGCGAAAAGATATTACTGTAAATGCCTAAAGCAAAGGCACCAACAAAAGCGCCTAAGGCAACACCTAAATGTATTGCTCCCCACATACTCGCTGCAAAAGCAATGTAACCGGATAAAATCCCCCAGGGCGCGTCTTTTTTCCGTACCTTAAATAAAATCACTAGGCTGATAGATAAGGTAGTAACCGCCGCCCAGGCGGCCCAGTTTGGCATAGCTTCTGGTTTGATATATTCGGCAATCCCCCAAAATTTATTACCCAAAGCCATGCCTAAAACCGCGCCAAAATAGAGCTTAAATAGCACCATAATCGCGTCCATTACCCTGGCCGTTCCTGACATTAAATTTCGAGCAGCGAGCTCCGATAAGCCTAACGTCAGCGCTAATCCGGGGATAAAGGCGATAATGGAAGATAAGATCACTAGTGGTGCATTTATACTGGGATCGATAAGGGTAATGCCTGATGCAAGTAAAGCACAGGTGAGTGCGGAAAGTGGTTCCAGCATCTCAGTAACGCGTTTGGAGCGCTCAGACCAAAAGACAAAGATACAAACTAACAACCCGAGTAACGTAGACCAAAAGACATCGTTCCAGCTGGTACGCATCAGCATGGCAAAAGCCCCACTTGAAGCGCCAAAAGCAAAGAAGGTTAGTAATCGACCGTAGGGATTCGGTTTATTGGCTATTTCATCTAGTCTTTCAATTGCTTCGCTTAAAGTTCGTTGCCCCGAACTTAACTCATCGACTAATTCATCGGTACGTGCCAGCGAGCCTAAATCCATATCACCGGGAGTAACCCTTAGCATATGGTTATATTCCTGATGATCATCATCACCGGATAAGATAAAAGTTAATGACGTTGGCGTGACAATAAAACTTGCTTGCAGTCCAAGGAAAGTCGAAACACTTTGTAAATGGGCTTCCATTCGATAGGCTGGCGTACCAAATTTATGCAATGCTTTACCGAGGCGAATGATAAAGCGACGTTTTTCAGTGAAGTCTTCGGGAGCGGTCATTAACGCATATTTCCATGGTTATATAAGGCATTTTTTATAAACACCTTAACTATTTGATATTTTATGTTAAATTTGACTTTTATCAAATAAAGATTTGTTGCTATGACTCTTTTAATTATTTTAGCCGCTGTTTTTTCGTGTGTGGCACTGATGGTGGTACTCGGAGAGAAATATGGTAAACCGATAGCACCTGAAGAACAGGCCAAATACAGTAAATGGCTGCGTATTCTGGTATTTGCTTTATTATTTATCGCCTTGTTTAAAGCAATCTTGGTATAAGCTATCAATATAAGTGCTCAATGATTGCTTTAACTCAAATCAGCGTCCTAGTAAAATAGTGTAACTTAGCTTGAATTAATAGATGCTGAGCTAAGCAAGGAAACCTAATGTTTGAAATTCCACAACTTGATTTAAAAAATAACGTCTCGCCACAAGAGTGGCAAACTCGCGTTGACTTAGCCGCTTGTTATCGTCTCGTGGCGATGCAGGGCTGGGATGATTTGATTTATACTCATATTTCAGCGCGCATTCCGGGAACTGACTACCTACTGATTAACGCATTCGGCTTAACGTTTGAGGAAATCACCGCCTCGAACTTAGTGAAAATAGATATTGACGGCAATATTATTGATGCTAACTGCCCATTTGAAATTAACCCGGCAGGTTTTACCATTCATAGTGCTGTACATCAGGCCCGTCATGAAGAACAATGCGTATTACATTTGCATACTAACGAAACTATTGCGGTAGCTAGTCTAAAAGAAGGTTTGTTACCGCTGAGTCAGTATTCTGCCTTTGCTTTGGCGTCAATGAGCTATCATGAATATGAAGGCCTTGCGGTTAATTCCGATGAAAAATCGCGTTTACAGCAAGATTTAGGTAGTGCAAATTTTATGTTATTGCGCAATCATGGCGCATTAACCTTAGGAAAAACAATCGGTGATGCTTACATGCATATGTATGATCTCACCCGAGCTTGCCAAATCCAGTTACAAATCATGGCCTCAGGTATGCAACCGATTGAAATCGAGCAAGCTATTGTCGATGGTATTAAAGCGCAGGCGAATGTAGTACATACCGGATTAACCGGTGGTCAAAAATCTTGGCCGGCAATGCTACGCCGTGTTTATCGTGCCGATCCATCATTTGCCAGCTAATAAGAATATAGAGTGTAGCAATGAAAATTACCCATGTAGAAATATTTGATATTGAATGTCCTGAGCGTCCGCCATGGAATCCGGTGTTTATTCGGGTACATACAGATCAAGGGATCACAGGTGTTGGTGAAGCTGGCCTGGCATATGATTGGGGACACAGCGCTGCTGCCGCCATGCTGAAAGAAATTAGTGAAGCGGTATTAATAGGTTTTGACCCGTTTCAAACGGAATTGCTTTGGTCGAGAATGTTGCGGGAAAGTTTCTGGGGGCTAGGTGGTGGTCCAGTATTGTATTCGGCAATGAGTGCAATCGATACTGCGCTCTGGGATATCAAAGGCAAAGCGCTTGGCGTTCCTGTTTATCAATTACTTGGTGGCAAGGTGAATAGTGAATTGCGCACTTATGCCAGCCAGTTACAGTTTGACTGGGATAAAGAGTGTAGAAAATTAATTGAGCCACAAGAATATGCTGAGGCGGCATTAAAAGCCGTCGCACAAGGGTATGATGCCGTTAAAGTAGATCCGATTGTTTATAACCAAGATGGCAGTTCATCTTTTGATCGCACCAAGTTATTTACCCAGCCGCAAATGCGTTTATTTGGTGACCGTTTAAGGGCAATCCGTAATGCGGTTGGTACAGATGTTGATATCATCTTTGAATCTCATTCGTTAATGGGAGCAGCGTCTGCTATTCAAATGGCTGAGGTAGTCGAAGAAGTCGGTTGCATGATGTATGAAGAGCCAGTGAATTACTTAAATGCCAAAGTACATCAAAAGGTAGCGGATCGCGTTAATGTACCGATTGCTGGTGGTGAACGTTTATACCATCGTTGGGATGTTCGTCCTTACTTTGAAGACCAAAGTATTGACGTACTGCAACCTGATGTTGGCTTGTGTGGTGGCTTTACTGAAGCGAAAAAAGTGTGTGACTACGCGGATGTTTATGATATTCGGATTCAGGCCCATGTTTGTGGTGGTCCGGTAGCAACTGCGGCATCGCTACATTTGGAAACTGCGATTCCTAATTTCTTAATTCATGAACATCATACATACGCGATTAAGGCATGGAACAGAGAGTTGTGTTTACAAGATCCACAGCCGGAAAATGGTATTTTCAAGGTTTCGGAAACACCGGGCGTTGGCATCGAACTTAATGATGAAATAGTAAAACGTTCACCTAATGTCACGGTCAAATCATTGAAGTAAATTAATTTATTAAGTGCATAAAAGGATGGTAGCTGCCATCCTTTTTTATTGTCGGGATAAATTATAGATAGTTGACCGGCAGGGCAGTGGTGTATTTCATTTCTTCCATTGCAAAGCTGGAACTGATATCGGCAAAATTGGCTTTATCGATCAGTTTTTTATAGAAGCTATCATAGGCTTTCATATCGGAGACTACCACCCGCAATAAGTAATCGACCTCACCACTCATGCGGTAGAATTCAATTATTTCAGGAAACTCATCAGCAATTTGACCAAAATCATTCAGCCATTGTGGGTTGTGTTGATTGGTTTTGATCATTACAAACACAGTTAAGCCGACATTAAGTTTTTCCGGATCGGCTAACGCGACACGACCTCTAATAATGCCGTTTTTTTCCATCGCTTGAATACGTCGCCAGCACGGAGTCGTTGATAATCCTACCTGGGCGGCTACTTCACTTACCGCCAATGTGCAGTCATGCTGTAGTATGTCGAGAATTTTTTTATCGAACTTATCCATATTAAATCATCAAATAGTTAGGTGATCGAAATGCTGTCTAATTTGTACCAGTTTTTGCTGTTGTTGTAACATAAATTTTCTAATAGCTGTGGTTGAAATTGTGTACTGATTTGGTGCCAGTAACCCTGATAGCTACAACTAAATAAGGTTAACGGAAAATTGCTAGCAAGCATCACTCGGCTTATTCCAAAAACGTTAATGCAAGTTTCGGTAATGCATTTAATAGCCGAAGCTTGATAGTGACGATTTTGCATTTCCCAGCCGGAGCACTTTATTACCACCTGAGGAAACTTCGCTAGACGCTGCAGGTTATGATGCCAACCGTGAAATTCTGGCGTATTTGTTGTTAGTGGTGCAAAACCTGCGTGATTAATAATACAAACAAGTTCAGGTATTTGAGTTAACACTTGGCATAGTGCAATGATCGCCGCATCATCAGCAAATGATAGCTGACAGTCAAAGCTTAATTGTTCTGCTGCCAAGTAGTTAAAATTGTCTATCGCTTGGGGCTTTGATAACAGCGTCACAGCGTCATCATCTAAGATATGTCGGATCCCTATCAGCGATTTTTGTTGTTGTAACTGACTTATTTGCTTAATAAATTGCTCTGTGGGTAAACCGATATTCGCACAGGCTACCGCTTTAAATGGTAGCTGGCAATTAGCTTCAAGCCACTGCAACTCTCGCCACGGCTGGACGTTATCAAACCCTGCTTCTATATGGACAAATCCGACTAATGTTAACGGTGAATCAAGAGCTAGTTGGTGTTCATTAAAGTTTTGCTGGATCACTGATTTGTCAGGCCAGTTCGGCGGATTTTCCGGACGAAGCCAATGATATTGACCTTGAGTTAGGTCAAACAGGTGTAGGTGAGGATCTATGATTTTCACTGTTTGTCTACTGAGCGGTATAACCGCCGTCGATAACCTGTAAACTGCCGGTGATAAATGTTGCTTTATCTGACGCGAGAAACAATGCCAGTTCAGCTACTTCATCTGGTTGACCGATGCGGTTAAGTGGTTGAAGCGCTGCTTCTTCTTGATGAACGCTTGCTTTATCGGCGCCTGAGCGTTGGCAGTAATTATCTATCGCTTGATGATATAGTGGTGTTTCTATGGTGCCAGGACAGATGGCATTAGCCCTAATGTTAAATTCTGCATAATCAAGCGCCGTTGTTTTTGCCATTGACGCTAGTGCATTTTTACTGAGGTTATAAGCAAAAGAATTACGTTTTGCAATCAACGCCTGATCTGAAGCTATTAAAATTATTGCGCCTGAGTGTTGTGCTTTCATGCTTGGTAGTACTGCTTGAATGGCAGAATAAGCACCTTTGACATTAATGTTAAATACCTTTAGTAAATCCGCTTCGCTGGTATTTTCAATGGTAGCAGAAAAGTGAATACCAGCGTTTGACACTAGCACATCAATTGGAGCGGCAATATCTTTAACTATGGTCTGTAACTGTGCATGGTCAGTGACATCACAATAGTGGAACTCGCCGACGCCGCTGTCCACTATATCCAGGTTGATGACACGATAATGGTTTGCAAGAAAGAGTTTAACAATACTTAAGCCAATGCCGGAGCTACCACCGGTAACAATACATTTTTTTTTCATAGTGACTGGATAATAAGTTTTTTTGCTATCTTACCTGCTCTTAATAGTAACAGCTAGGATAATCAGGATATTACCACGGCAAAGTGGATATTACTCTACAGGTAAAGTAATGGTAAAACAGGCACCACCAAGGGGGGAATGGTTAACATGACATTGTCCCAGATGCCAGTCACAGGCTTTTTTAACAATTGCTAAGCCCAGTCCGTAGCCGCCCTGATTTTTGTTACGACTTTGCTCAACTCGAGAGAACGGTTCAAACAAGGTCGGCCAGTCTTCTTCTGCAATGCCTGCTCCATCATCTTCGATTGAAATGGTCAATAGCTGCTGCTTAATTGCGGCAGATATTCTGACTTGTTGTTTAGCATACCGTAACGCATTAGTGATCAGATTTTGGCAGGCACGTTCCACTAACTCACCGTTACAGGTGATTACTAACTCAGTAGGGATATCGGCAATGATTTTTTTACTGTGTAATCGACCGTGTTTTTCTAGCTGATGGCTCAGTAGTTCACTGACGTTAGCTAAGGTTTTATTTTGCTGAACTGCCAGGTGTTCTATCCGCGAATAGCTGAGCATCTCATCGACTAAGGTTTCAATTTCTTGTAAATCTTGTTCGATTTCATCACGCTGTTGATCATTAATATTGGTTAACATGGCTAACGAAAAGCGTAGCCTGGAAAGTGGGGTTCTAAGTTCATGGGAAACTGCATTGACCAGCTGTTTTTGTTCGTTGATCAAGTGTTTGATTTTCGCCGCCATTTGTCCCATGGTTTGCACTACATTGGCAATCGGAGAGCGGCTCTGAATAGGGGGCTCGGGAATATCTTTTAATGAATCGATATTGTTTGCCAGCTGTGTCAGCCGAGTCAGATCCTGCCAAACTGGGCGAGTCCATAATATTAAAATCAGTGCTAATAATAAGTATGATGCGATCTGCAACAGGGTTTTAGTGATAGAGGAACTATGTTGCTGGTTGATTGGACCAAGCTGCAATAAATGTTTGCCATCGCTGGTTTTAGCATAGAGATAGAGTTGCTGTTGTAAATTATAAAGTGGTAATACCTGGCCGGATGCAAGCTGTTGCTGCTGCTCTGGCAGCCAAGCAATATCATTGAATTCAAGTAATTGATAGCTGAATTGCTCTGGTTGTAATTGGGCTGATGTTAACAGAGCAAGTTGCTGCTGACTGGTGATGAGTGTCGCCAGATCTTTTACCAGCGCGATGGTCGTGGCTAGTTCGCTTTTTTCATCTTGATTAAGTTTCTGCCAGAGTAATTCTGAGGCCCAGTTGATGGTAAAAATGCCAGAAATTACTACCAGATATAAACTAACGAACAGTCTGAGCACTAAGCGCTTTCCTTAGATGATGACTCGTTATGCCAGGCATCCGTATTAAATAAATAGCCTTTGCCCCAAACCGTGATGATTTTATATGGATTGTCGGGATCATCTTTTAATTTTTTTCTTAATCTTGAGATGCGAACATCGACACTACGGTCTAGACCATCATATTCTCGGCCGATAATATGCTTATGAATATAATCGCGGCTTTGTGGTTCGCCAGCATTTTTAGCTAATAGCCATAATAGCTCGAATTCATGAGTGGTGAGTTCAACATTTTGTTGCTGGTATATTACCTGACGTGATTTTCTGAAAATGCTGAGTTCACCAATGATAATATCTTGTTCTTCGGTACGCTTATGTTGTTTTATGCGGCGTAGTACAACATTAATATGGGCCAGTAATACATGAGGTACCACTGGCTTGATAATATAATCATCGGCGCCAATTTCTAATCCTAGCACATGGTCAAAATCACTGTCTTTGGCGGTCAAAAAAATAATCGGGTTATCGAAAGATTTACGTAACGTTTTGCAGATAGTGAAACCATCCATTTTGGGTAACATAATGTCGAGGATCACTATGTCAGGTTCACTGGCTAAAATAAGTTCAGGTGCGTTTTCACCGCTATTAAATACGGTCACCTGAAAATTATGCTGCTGCAAAAATTGCTTAATTAGGTTGGCCAGGCGAACATCGTCTTCTACTAATGTAATACGTGTCATTAAAAAAGGCTCCATTGAGCGCGTAGCCTTCGGCGATATTTCACCGGTTGGCTAATATTAATTTTTACTCGTTGACTTGCCAATACCTTACCTGATGAATTTTTAAGGGTAAATAGCATGTCATCTTGCAGGGAAATGTTCAGTTGTTGTGATGCATAGCGTTGCTGCTGCCAACAGCTGAGGGATTGTTGTTGTTGGAACAGGCAGGCGTTAATTGGCTGCTTGCTTTGCCACTGGGCGGTAACGGTCATTTGACAACTTTCACCTGCACTTTTTACGACACAAGCCAAAGGTTTTATGGTTAGTACCACAGTTTCATTATTTTGTTGTGAGCTTGCTTGAGCAGTAACATTTATTAGTAATATCATCCCTAACATCAATAATAGGTAGTTAAAACGCATAAACCACTCCAATAAATGCAGAGGTTACTTGCTGATCTTTAACTAAAGGGCTATCCGTAATTTTTCGGCTAAGACGCTGCTGTTTAAAGCGGATCTGTGCTTGCCATTTGCTAGTTAACTGGTAATAAAAGCCTAGTGAAACAAACGGGTTGATTCCGCCTTCAGCTTGATAATAATTACTCAGTCCAACCTGATCTTTTTCATCTAGCCCGTAATAATAGTCATTTAATTTGGCACTGTGCCAGTTAGCGCCAATACCTAAGTTTAGTTGTGCGTTATCAGAAATGTTAATGCGGTGATAGAGTGCTAGTTGGCTGTTAAGCCCTTGATATACTTGGTTAATGTCGTGTAGTAGTTGTACTTTTAACTCTGTGGATTGATTGATAAACCAGTTAAGCTGGATGCCGCCATCCACAGCCCATTTGCGTTTGCTGACATCATCTTTGCTAATTGTTTTATGATCTGACTCTGTCAGCATACTGTCAGAAAAGTTCGGGACAAATAAATGGCTTGGTTGCCAGTCGGTAAAAAATGCTTTTTCTCTGTTTAATTGGCCAATCGCGCTTAGCACCAGCTGATCTGATTGATAAAAGCTATAGCCTATTACATTATTTTCGATAAAGAATTGTTCACCGTAGTAGTTGATATACGGGAGGATCAGCAAGGGAATATCGTCTCCCCCTTGTAATGGATTGCTCAATTCTCCAATACCCAGGGCAAGTGAAAATTGCCAATCACCGACGGGCACACAACTCTCGCTTTCAGGCTGGCATTGCGCGTAGCCGGAACCAGTAAAGCTCAGCAGGGATAGCAATAAGCAAATTGTCAGTAAATATGAGCTGATGTTCAAAACCGTTATAAACCAAAACCTTTAATGCCAGTTAATTTACCACTGATTGGCGGAGATTGTAGTGCTAATAACATAAAATTACATTTGATAGCATTTGAACACAGTAAAAATTTTTTATCGGGGTAGGCTAATAATTGTTCAATAACAATTAAACAATCAGTTAAGGAGAGCGAACAAATGTTTATCAGAAAATCGCTAGTGGCAATAGCAAGTTTGTCATTATTTGCATGCGGTAATGATGATGGTGGCGGGACATCGATTGTTGGGCCAGCAGAGTCAGTACCCGAACTCAACTCGATGACGATGCCGTTAAGTTCATTGACATCGGCACCAAGCAATGAATTTGAACGACATTTGAAAAATGGTATTTATTTGCGTAATCAATCTGAATTTCGTGTCACTTTTGGTGATGTACCTGAATCAGTTGCAAGCGCCGATATGTCATTCTCCGGTACCAATGTGCAAGAACAAGGAGTCGATGAAGGGGATCGCATCAAATATGACGGTGAATTTTTATTTATTGCTAATAATCAGGCTGGTGATGTTAGCATTTTAGAAGAGGATCGCGGCCAGCCTTTGACTTCTATCCGTATCATGCAACGTCAATCACAAGGAGAGATGTTGGAGCTTAATACGGTGACAGTGAATGAAGAAGCAAGTAGCATTAATGGGATGTATTTAAACGAAAATACACTTGCCGTGCTATCTGATATTTATCAATACAATATTGCGGCTGCCAGCTTTGATGAAATGTTTTTTCCTGTTAATAGCTCGTTTAATTTATCGTTAGTGGATGTAACATCGAAGCAAGCACCTCAAGTGAACTTGTCATTTACCATAGAGGGCTCAGTGGTTGATAGCCGACGTATAGATAATATGCTCTATATTGTCAGTAGTTATCGCCCATGGCTTGAAGATGTTGTCTATGCGGATACTGAACAAGGTAAACTTGATAATTATAATAAGATCATGCAAACCGATATTGCTGAGTTATTACCTCATTACACCGATGCTGACGGCAATAATTTTAATTTAGTTAATGCTGAAAACTGTTATTTACCGGAAACGGCAACCGAACGAGATGGTTTTGATGGCGTAATCACTTTAACAGCGATTAATTTAGCTCAGCCGACTGAGATTAATTCGATTTGTGTTAATGCTGAGGTTCAGGGCTTATATGCCAGTCAACAATCGCTCTATCTATATGGTACTGAATACCAGTATTTAGAAGGGAAATCGAGTGAAACTTCTGTAGTACATAAGTTTAATTTTAATGCTAATACCATTGACTATCGTGCCAGTGGTACGTTAGATGGTCGCTTTAACTGGAGTCTATCAAATTTACGTTTTAGTGAACGTGGAGATTACCTACGGGTGGTAACTACCACAGGTGATAGTGTGATAGGGTTGACTCATCGTTTGAATGTATTGGCTGAGGACGGCAATAAACTTAGTTTAGTGTCGCAATTGCCTAATGATATTAACCCGCAGCTACTTGGAAAAGTAAGCAACGATGGTAAGGTTTATGAAGATATCCAGGCGGTGCGCTTTTTTGATGATCAAGCCTATGTCGTGACCTTTTTAAAAAGCGATCCGTTATATGTCATTGATTTAGAAGATAACCTTAATCCTGTCATTGCCGGAGAGCTAGAGATTCCAGGTTATTCAGCGTATTTACACCCAATTTCTGAAAATTTATTATTAGGGGTAGGGCAAAATGTACAAGCCGGAAAAATCCAGACCCTTGAAGGTGACGTTGATACTGCCAGCAGTGATGATTTCGCACCGATTGTAGAAGGGGCTAAAGTATCGTTATTTGATGTCAGCGATATTAGTGCACCGAAAGAAATACATTCTATCGTTTATCAAGACGCTTATACGCCTGTAGAATTTGATTATCATGCGCTTAGTTATTTAACTAACAGTGATGGCTCAACACGTTTTGCCATTCCTATTGAACGTTGGTTAACTGAAACGCGTGTTGATAGTGAACAACAGAAATATGACGTTTGGTATAGAGAAAATGAGCTCGCGGTGGTAGAAGTGACCAGTCAGCAAACAATAGCTGAGTTGCAGGAAATAGGTCGTATTAAAGCAAGCTTTGATGATGAAACGCAAAATACGTCCTCGGGTTGGCAAGATAGATCGATATTTCATCAGGACGACATCTACTATATTCACGGTGCTCAGATTTGGCACAGCCAATGGTCAGATCTAACGCAAGTATTGGGACCATATTAAGTGATAGCCGTGTAACAATCACTTGTGCAGCAAATAAAAAGGAGAGCCAAAGCTCTCCTTTTTATTTGCTGTTTCTTTTTATTTGCTGTTTCTTTTTATTTGTGGCTATTTTGCCAGTTCTATCATGGCTGCGGTGTACATTTTTAAGTTCAGGACAAACTGCTTAACCGTGATAAATTCATGTTCTGAATGGCCAGTGTATTCAGCACCTGGCATTGACGGGCCAAACGAAACTGCGGTTGGGAATAAACGGGAGTTAGTTCCACCACCAACGGAGACCGGCTTAGCGTCTTTAATGCCAGTAAAGTGAGAAAATACTGATAGTAAAGTCGCTGTTTGAGGTGCATTTTCCTGGACAAATGGGTCACCAATGACGTGGTCTAATTCTGTCATATCGGCCATGTTTTTCAGCTTCCATGTTGCAATAGCGTGATTAATTTCTTCGCGTAATTGCTGTGCTGACTTACCTTTTGGACGACGAATATTGATGTTAAGTTCAATATTATCTTTATGCTGCTTAATGACCGTTGGAGAGACAGTCATTGGGCCCATAAAGTCATCACGGTAGGCGATAGAACCAAATTTTTTACCTTCTAAACCTAAGCCTATATTATCGTTAATAAAATTGACTAAAGTACCCGGACCATTATTTGGCCACGGTGTACCAGTTCCGGCAAGTAAATCGGCTAAATAAGGAATGGCGTTAACACCGTTTTGTGGAGTCGATGAATGAGCGGATTTTCCTAATGCCGTCACTGTTAACTGGTTATCTTGTAAATTAAAATCAAAGTTGATGCCAGTGTAGCCTTGTGCTTTTGCCATTAACATTTCTAATAGCGCAACATCAGCATTATTAATGATGGCCTTAGCATCTTCAGGAATTTGCGAGCCAAAATAGCCTCCCTCAAAATGGCTGATATAAGGGGTTAACAGTGATTGATGTTTTACCTTGTTAAAGGCTATTTTCAAAGTGCCGTAACCTTTTTCAGCAGTCACGACTGGGTAGTCAGCATCTATGGTGATATTGGTTTGGGGTAATTCATGGTTTTTAACATATTCCTCTAACGGAGCCCAGTCCGACTCTTCCGCCATATAAACATAAAGCTCTAATCGTTTACTGAGCTTAATGCCTTTATCTTTAATTGCTTTCATCGCATATAGCGCAGTTGATATCGGGCCTTTATCGTCTTCGGTACCACGACCAAGTAATTTACCCGGTTCGCTGGTGCTATCTAATTCGAACGGTGATTGTGCCCATTTGCTAGGATCTACGGGTTGAACATCGCCGTGAGTGATAATACCGACTCTGTCTTTGCTGTCACCTAAACCAATAATCACCACATAACCATCGTCTTTAAAATCTAAGCCTAGTGCATGAGCTTGTTTTTTTAGTTCCTTTTTAAAGGCGATATGGGCTGGGTTTTCCGTTGCAGCCACGCCTGCTTTTGCTACTGTATTATGCTTAATTAATTGCGCTAAACTGTTAATCATTGCCTGTTGGTAAGTGCTGGCTGCGTACTGAGCGGTACTGTCTGCAATATTACTGATTTCTGTTGCGATTGCAGATGAGGTGAGTGCCAAGCTAATAACAGAACCGATAAAAAATTGTTTCGGGTTAGTCTTAAAAAACACAATATTTCCTTAAAGTAATAGGTGAACAAAAACTATGGACAGCTACTATATAGTAATGTTCGCTATTTAAACAGATACAGTATTTAGTAAATAAAACCTATACAGTTTTTAAGTGTAAAATAATATTACTAATGAATATAAAAGCTTATGGTAAATTGTTTAATAATATTTATTGAACTATTTCGTTAATAAATACGGCACACTGTTTGTATTTTGCGATGAGTGGCTAAATAAATTAGAGTGTATTTATTTTTCTTTATTTAAGTGAGGTTTTAATGGCTTCTGTTTCAATTCGTCCAGCCACGGCTGATGACGCGGAAATTATTCTTTATTTTATCCGGGAACTGGCAATTTATGAAAAAGCCGAAGATGAGGTGTTAGCGACAGTTGAAACGATAAAATCTAGCATGTTCGGCGAGCATAGCGGTGTTTATGGTTTAATCGCAGAGTTTGACGGTAAAGCAATTGGTTTTTCTGTGTATTTTTATAATTACTCTACTTGGTTAGCTAAGCCGGGACTTTATTTAGAAGACTTATACGTTTCACCTGAGTTTCGTGGTAAAGGAGCAGGAGTTTCTTTGTTAAAGCAACTGGCAAAAATCGCCTTAGAGAAAGGTTGTGGTCGCTTTGAGTGGAGCTGTTTAGATTGGAATACGCCATCACGTGAATTTTATGAATCGTTAGGTGCCGAGCCTCAACATGAGTGGCTCGGCTATCGTATGTCGGGAAAAACCTTAGTAGACTTTGCCGATAAGTAAAGGAGCAGGAGTGCAGGGCACTCCTAATTATTACAAGTTATTACCTAAGTTATCTTTTGCCGTTAAAACCTGATCATCAGGAAAGCTAGCGATATCATCATCGGATAACAACCAAGGAGCAAGGCAGGCTTTGTCTTTAACACAAGGATCGGTTAATGCGGTTAAAAATGCACTGACTTGTTGCACCTGAACCGCAGAGAGATTCGCTCTAGCTCTTAATGGTGCGGATGCAGAAATTTGATTGTTTCTTGCTCGTTCTAAGTAATCAGCCACTTCAATCGAATTAGCAAAAGAATCAGAAAATACTTGCTCGCAGTTGAGCTGATGCTTGTCGATTAATGCCGTTATTTGTGGTAATTGGCAATAGGGGGCTTCACCATCAACAAACGCTTGTTGACCTTGTGCGGCATACAAGCGTTCGATAGCGCGCCTTGGATTGTTATAGTGAGCAACGACTTGTTCTAAGGTTTGATAAGCACCGCTGTGGCCATAAGGTGCTGTTACTTCGACATTGAGTAAACTCGGTGTTCTAAAATGGAATCTGTCATTGCTGTTGTTAGTGACGTTTTCGCGGCCGAAATCTTGTGCGGTAGCATTATTACTGCTATTGCCGGCACCAACGCCAATTTGCGGAAATGCGACCAAATGATGGCGTTGATCAGTAAAGTTGGTGCCATTATGGCAAGCAACACAGCCAGCACCGCCTTGTTGGCTTGGGGTGAAAAACAAAATTGCTCCTTGCTTTTGATCAACAGATAAAGCGTCATTATCACCGGCTAAGTAATGTTGCCAGGGATTGTTAACAAAGACCATCGAACGTTCATAATCACTGATGGCTTCAAAGACGTGATCTACGGTGACTTCTTGTTGGTTAAATACTTGTGCAAACTCTGCCGGCCAGTTACTGGCAATGGCGTTAACTTGATCATCGAGCCGGCTAACCAGTGCTGTGCGTATTGTTTGATTGCTACTGCCGGTTTGAAAGTTACCACGCATTTCTATGGTTGAAACTACAGGGAACCTTGCTTGTGCATCAGTTAATGCGACATTTTGCGGGATGTTATTGTCAGGCAAGCGCCGACCATCTGCGGTTTGCTCTGAATCTGGCGTGACTAGGACACCGTTTCTTAATCGTTCAACCCGACCGTCCCAGAATAATCCTCGATTATAGAAGGCGATATTAAAGGTAGTTGGCGCATTGCGGCCGACCACAGGATGATCATCATTTCCGTTAAACCGGCCAATACCAAGTAAATCATGCGCTGAATTATCGAGTTCATCAACCGCTGCAACTCCCACTGATAAGGATAAACTATCCCCACCGCCTAACAGTGGATGATGGCAGCTAACACAGGCCACGCTTTGCTCACCGCCAAGGTTTTTGGTAAAAAACAGCTTCTTACCTAATTGGGCCTTTTCACTGGTGATGTGCGGCAGGGCTAAAGCCGTTGTGTCTATCGCTTGGATATTGTTGTCGCTGATGATTTGTTGTAAGCGCTGATCAATATCCTCTGGACCAGGTTGTGTAGGTGGTTGTCTCGGAGGTTGAGTTGGCGGCGGTGGGTTTGGTCTGTCTGGTCCGGGTCGTCTCGGTGTTTCTTGAGCGTTTACCCATTGAGCAGTTAATAAAGTGGTGACTAATAATGAGCTAAGCAGCAACGGCTTTTTCATAATGCCTATTCCTTTACAGGTCGAGAGTGTTATTTCACTGTACAGTTTAAATGTGCAAACAATGTGTAAATAATTGGCAAATATCGTGGAAACTTTTGAGTCGACTATCTTATTAGGCAGTGAAATAGTAAGGTTAATGACAGGCGTTGACACAAGATAAATCAGTATTAGTGAGAACATGAGTATTCAAAATAAGTTATTTGCTGTTTTTATTATTTTTGGCGCTTTGCTGGTGGTGTCGCTAGTTGCCTTGATGCAATGGAGTATCGGTAAGGGCATGGTTGACTATGTTAATCAGAAAGAAGTCAGCTCGTTACAGCCATTAATGCAGCAGTTAGTCAGCCATTATCGCTATCGCGGTAGCTGGGAGGATTATCAATCTGCCCATCGCACTTTTGAACGACAAATACGGCAAACGCTGGAGGGCAGTGATTTTTCTGCTGAACTGCCGCCTCATGAGCGCCGTCCCCCACCTCCGCCACCACGAGAACGGCAAAAACGCTCTGAGCGACTGAAAAATAAAGGTTTTACATCTAATAAAACTCATCAGTTTCACGGCAGAGAAGATGATAAAAGAGTTAAAGGTGAGCCGCCAAGACCGCGTCAACGGAATCATCCGGTGAGTTATGCCTTACTGGATCAGGATAAAAAATACATTGTTGGTCATTATCCACCGGAGCGAAATTACAGTTATACCCCGTTAGTTCTAGATGAAAAGGTGATTGGTTATTTTGCCATCTCAAAACGTGACCGGCTGACCAAAGGTTATGAGTTTGATTTTGTTGAACAACAAAAAGATTATCTCTGGCTGATTGCTGGTGCGGTGTTATTGATGGTGTTAGTGATAATTCTACCATTTGCCAAACATTTAATCGCGCCAATAAAACAGCTGACAAAAGGAATGCACTTATTAACTCAAGGTCAGTATCAAAGTGAGTTATCCACTAATCGTCATGATGAGTTTGCCGAACTTACGCGAGATTTTAATGAACTGGCGAAAACGCTACTTGCGAATGAATCAGCACGTAAACGCTGGTTAGCGAATATTTCTCATGAGTTGAGAACGCCGGTAGCTATTTTAAAAGGGGAACTTGAGGCGGTGCTAGATGGTGTCAGAGCATTATCCATAGAACAGATCCAATCTGCCCATCAGGAAGTCAGTCACCTGCAGCGTTTAATTGAAGATTTACACGCCTTAACCAGTGCGGATATTGGCGGAATGAGCTATAAGAAGAAAATGCTCGATATTTTGCCATTTATTGAGCAACAGGCAAATAAATTGCAGAGCTATTTAGCAGCTCATGGCTTTACGTTTCAATTGGTTAATGACATTACGCAGCCAAGTGTCGAGTTGTTTGTTGATCCAACGCGCTTATCTCAGTTGTTGGAAAACTTAGCAAATAATTGCGTAAAATACGCACAATCTGGTGATCTGGTGCGCTTAACCGTAGCACTGGAACATCAGCAGCTAATATTAATCATAGAAGATAACGGTGTTGGTGTAGATGAGGAACATTTATCCCACTTATTTGAGCACTTATATCGCGTTGAACATTCGAGAAATCGTCAGCTTGGTGGCAGTGGGCTGGGGTTGTCGATATGTGCTCATATTGTTAAAGCGCATCAAGGCAGCATACATGCTGAGCCTTCTAAACTGGATGGCTTAGCGATTCATATCGCTCTGCCATTGCCTAATTAATATTATAGGTACATTGCATGAATGAACGGATACTAATAGTGGAAGATGAAATTAAGCTTGCACATTTACTGAAAGATTATTTTACTTTGGAAAAATTTGCTTCTTATTGTATACATGATGGCGCTGAAGTTGTGGACTGGGTGAAGGAAAATCAACCTTCAGTCATTTTGCTCGATATCATGCTGCCAAATAAGGACGGCATGCAGCTGTGTCAGGAGTTACGTCAATTTACTAATGTACCGATTTTGATGGTGACCGCGAAGGTGGAAGAAATCGACCGCTTGCTTGGACTTGAATTAGGGGCGGATGATTATATTTGTAAACCTTTTAGCCCGAAAGAAGTGGTGGCTCGAGTAAAAGCCGTACTGCGGCGAATTAACGGCAATTACCAGGTGAATTCGTCTTTTGCCTTAGATCAGAACCGTTTAAAAATCAGCTTTTCCGGGCAAAGCTTAGAGCTTACGGCGGTAGAATTTTATCTACTTAAGACCATGTTTAAGGAAAGTGGCCGGATATTTACCCGCGAACAATTAATGCAACATATGTATGAAGATAACCGTATCGTCAGCGATCGCACTATTGACAGTCATATTAAAAAGCTGCGTAAAAAGTTAGCAACACTCTGTCCTGAGCGGGAAATTATTCACTCGGTTTACGGCGTCGGCTATCGACTAGATGTTGATACGTAATGCCTGTTGAGCTTATCGATTATCAGGGGTTATCTCAATATAGTTCTCTTAAGTGTAATTACAAACGCTGAAAATAGAATTTTCACCTATACTTGGCTTATTGATGTTAGCGCTTTGGAGAGCTAATGGCGGTGGAAAAAGAAGTAAAAATCCTTTCACAAAAAGATCTTGATGACCTATTAAGAATTAATGAGTTTATTGAGCAGCAAGATGACAGTTCCTTAGTGGCCGAATTAAAGCGGGCCATTCTAGACTCAGGTAAGCTAGAGCTGGTGCAATGGGAGTCGTTACGGGATCATATTCGCGAGATAGAAGAATTGATCCCTCATATCGATTTGATCATTAAACTGAAAAAAGGAAAATAGTTTTATTCGTTTGCTCTTCGAATTAAATAGAAGAAAGCGCAGCAATTCAGGTATTTCTGCTTTATAATACGCTTGATTTTAAAAGAGGGCTGTTATGAAAGTTTGCGGTGTAGAACTAAAAGGAAATGATGCGATTATTTGTGTAATGTCAAAAGCTAACGGCTTGTATGATATTCCTCATGTTCGCGTTCCAAAAATAAATATTGCCGATGCCAGTGATGCTGAGCAAGTGCGAAAATTTCAATTTACTTTTACTAAATTATTATCGGATTATCAGATTGATGCGGTAGTGATCAAAGGCCGTGCACTGAAGGGCAAGTTTGCTGGCGGCCCAGTCGGTTTTAAGTTAGAAGCGGCCATTCAATTGATTGATGAACTCGATGTTGAAATTGTTTCAGCCAGTTATGTGAAAAATGCGTTGGCGAAAACTCAAGTCGCAATTGATTTTCGTGATACCGGGTTAAAGAAATTTCAAGAAACGGCATTTCAAACGGTTTTTGCTTATTTGGAAAATCACTAGCTCACCTAGGTTTATCAATAAATAAAACAGTTGTTACTGGGATAAGAGTATGTATCACATGTAAAGGGGGGAAGTCGATCTTCCATCAAGTGATTGGCTTACTAATCAGATAACAACAGCAGAAAAAGCACTGTCTATTTGATGGTGCTTTTTTTTAACTTGATGATTTAGATAAAAAGGTTTGATTTTAAGTTGTTTAGCTGGCTATTATCAGCAAATTGTAATAGAGAGTTTTCTGGACGTTATGTATGACTGAATTACGCTCATTTTTATTAACTAATCAAAATGGCGATGAAGTGTGTATCACTAATTATGGTGCACGCATCGTGCAATGGCATACGTTAGTAGAGCAGCAGGAGCGCAATATCGTCCTTGGCTACTCCTCACTGGCTAACTACCTGGAAGATCCTGCATATTTAGGGGCTATTGCTGGGCCTTTTGCTAACCGTATTGCCAAATCTTGCTTTGTCCTACCTGAGCAGCAAACAGTAATTCAGTTGGCAGCAAATGAAGGTATACATCATTTGCATGGGGGTCCGGATGCGCTTAGCAATGTGGTATGGCACTTAGAAGCTCAGGATGAACAAACTATCGAATTTTCTTATTTGTTTGCTGATGGACGCAATGGGTATCCAGGTGATATTCAGTTTCGCGTGCGCTATCAGCTGACGGATAATAGCGAATTAAAAATTAGTTTGGCAGCTACCAGTGAGCAGGCAACTGTTATCGGGCCAACCAGTCACGCCTATTTTAATTTAGCCGGTGTCGAGCAGTCGTCGAATGAGCATCTATTGCATATTAATGCCAATTATTACACGGAAGTTGATGAGAAAAAGCTACCAACTGGCAATATAGTAGCAGTGGAAGAGACACGACTGGATTTCACCAAACCAAGAATATTAAAGCATGATGATGAGCGAGATCAGATAGATCACAATTTTATCCTCAATAGTAAAGATGACTGGCAGGCGATATTGATCAGTCCGGATAAAAAGCTGCAGTTGCATGTCAGTACCACTTACCCGGGGCTTCAGGTCTATACCGGTGATTACTTATCGGGTAAATTTAGCCCGCGGCAGGGATTTTGCCTTGAGCCACAGTACTTCCCGGACAGCCCTAATCAAAGTGAATTTCCATTTCAATTTACGACACCAGAGCAGCCCTTTGAGCAAGAAATTGTCTATCAATTGGTTAAACTGGAAAATATATCTAGTGAGCCTAATGACCTTAAATAAACAATGATATTCAGTTAATTAGAGGCTAGCTGCTTGCGGGTTGAATTAAATGTCTGCTTATCTGTTAAACTTTGGGCGATACGGCGTAGTAACTCATCGGCATTGTAAGGTTTTTTGATCACTTGCTCGCTCGGAATTTTAGCCGTTTTCGTTGAATCCTGCTGGTAATAGCCACTGACAAATAAAATGGCAATATCCGGATACTGTTTTTGTATGATTTCAGCCAGTTCATTCCCCCCCATATTCGGCATGATAATATCGCATAAAATGGCATCAATTTGATGCTGTTTTAATTGTGCCAACGCTTGCTCAGCATTGTTAGCGGTCAGTACCTGATAGCCTGCATCGGATAATATGGTTTTTGATAATTCCACTAATGACGACTCATCATCTACTACCAGAATAACGGCACCTGCTATTGTAGCTATCGGAGATGACTTTTTCACTCGGCTCTCAACTACCTGATCAAAGGCAATAGGTAGATTTATCGTGACGGTTGTTCCTTTGCCTAATGTTGAATCTATTTCGATAAAGCCATTTGAACGTTCAACAAAGCCATAAACCTGACTTAACCCTAAACCAGTACCTGTATTGCCTTTGGTTGAGAAAAAAGGTTCCAGTGCTTTTTGTTTCGTTTGTTCATTCATACCGATGCCGTTGTCTGTTACGGATAACTGGATAAACTTTCCGGGTGCTATTTTGCGTAAATTAGCCTGCTGCTTACTGAATTGTTTAATGGCGGTCGCAATGATAATTTCACCGCTTTCTTCAATAGCGTGCATCGCGTTTATAGCCAGGTTTAAAATACAATCTTCTAACTCCGCTTTGTCGATATTAGTAAGTGGTAATTCATCGTTGAGTGAATAGGTTAGATTAATACGCGGCGTGATAGTTTTTTGTAGCATATCAAATTCATCAAGCAATAAATGGTTAATGTTAACCAGTTCTTTTTCTTCAGTATTTTTGCGGGAAAAAGATAGTAATTTTTGGGTTAATTTTGCGCCGCGGGCGCTGGCTTTTAAAATATGATTGACATATTTCGCTAGGTTTTCGTCATCACGGGTTTTGAGATTTAACAGTTCGGCATAGCCGTTGATAATGCCGAGTAAATTATTAAAGTCATGGGCTATCCCTCCGGTTAAGTTACCTAGTGCGTCCATTTTTTGTGACTGGCGTAACGACTCCTGCTGTATTCTAAATTCAGTTAAATCATGACAGGTTGCTAATAGGCGTTTTCGTCCTAAATTATCGATAGGTAAGGAGGTTAGTGACAAATTAATGGGGAACAATTCGCCATTTTTTTTGCGGCCCATTAACTCTTGAGTAATTGGAACGTCTTGCGCTGGTAAGCATTGAAACAGGGTGTTTATGTATCTGCGATATCCTTTGACAAATTTACCTGTGAGTAAGCATGATGCTTTTTGATTGATTAATTGTTCAACCGGATAATCAAATAAGCTTTCTGCTGCCGTGTTTGTGGAAAGTATTTCTCCCTGTTGATCAATAATAAATACTGCATCCATCAATGCGTTAAATATTTCGCGTTGTTCCTGCTCTTTAATATAGAGTGCGTTAAGTGCATTGTGCTCAGCGGTGACATCATTAACTAGAGATGCAACCCCAATCAGTTTTCCTTCACTATTTAATAACGGCGTGTTGTACCATTCACATAATATCTCTTTGCCGCTTAAGGTCAGGTTTTTATTTAAACTATAACGGCCGCCTTTTTTCGCTTTTAGCTCCTTACTGACTTCAACTATATTGGGGATTTCTTCTTTAGGTAATAATACTTCTAACGGGTTCTTACCTTTAAAATGTTCCAAGGTAAAACCAAAAATTTTTTCTGCTGCTTTGTTCCATTTAGTGACATTGAAGTGTTCGTCCCATTCAATAACACCGAGTGGAGTGTGGGTGATATGAAAATCGAGTTTTTCCAGTGCAGTTTTAAGGGCTTCTTGTGATTCTTGTTGCTTTAATTCGTTACCTATTCTGGCGGCAAATACGTCAAGTACTTCGATAAAATAGTTATCTTCCTCTAATGGTCTATCATCCATTACAGACAAGAAACCTATGATGTGATTGTTGGAATCTTTGATATTAACACCAAGGTAGCATTCGATGTCGTGTTCTTTTAACCACTCATCTTCAGGGAAGCTTTGTTGGACATCTTTGGGATAATTACACAAGTGATTATTTATGAGCTTTTCGCTCGGAGAGCCTTTAATGGCGTAGGTAAAGTTCTCGCTCTGGCGTTTATTTTGAGTAATAGCAACTGTAGTGGCAGTTGGCGGATTGGTCTCATTTAATTGACTGAGTACCACGTATTTAGCGTTATATATTTGTGAAATTTCAATCAGAAATTTTTTGAAGAAATTTTCCGTAGATAACCCTGCTATACCTACTACCATATCCTGTATCGCTTTAAAGGCTTGTGCCTGCTTGGTTATATCACGTACTTGGATCAGCACATTATCTACGGTCGTTTGTTGTTTAACATAAGGTTGAAAAGAGAGCTCTAAATTTTTTAAATTGCCATTGGTGGAATAGGCGACAATATTCTGACTGACTAATTCTCCCTGAAGTGCTTTTTCGATATTCTGTTTCATTTCATTCTGGTCGAATATACCTTTTAAACTGGAAAATATGTTAGTGAAGTTTTGCTTTAATAGTGTTGATTTTTTTTGATCTAAAAAGCGTAATGCTTCGTTGTTTGCTGAAATTACAGTGCCGTCTTTTGCAATTAAAAATAGCATTTGATATGCCTGATCAAATACCCGTTTAAATTTATCTTCTGCTTGTTTAACCTTATTTAGAGTCTTTTGCTGCATTAACTGAAATTGCCTGACATAGTCCACTATCGCGATACTGAGCAAGGTGGTCAGAATAATGTTACCTAATTGATTAACTTCGACAGAAATATGGTTAACACTCGCGATAATCCCTAGTTGTTGACTCATTTGCATAAAGTGGGCGATAGTCAAACTGCATAAGCCAAAAAAGATAAAGCGCGCTTGATGTCGCTTATAAAGCCAGGCATAGCCACTATAAAATACACCGATAAAAGGTAGTATAAACGCGCCGATAACATACATTTTATATGGAAGTTGCATAGTGGTTGCATAACTTAATATGATCACTAGCCCCCAATAGCTGATGACGGTATACCGTAAGACGTTTTTGGTCGTTATCGATACGTCTTTTAATAACAAGAGTTCAACATAATAGTACAGACTAATTAACGCTAGTGAGCTAGCGGTTAAAAATATAAAGCTGTCGTACGGGAGTAGGAAGTCTGGAAAAAAGTACAATAAGTAGCCGTCGTAGGCACTATAAGCAAGCAAGCTTCCTAGAATATAACCGATTAAATAAAGTTGACTTTGAAACTTTAACATCGCATAAAACAGCAAATTGACCATGAGCAGCACTAACATAATGCCTAATATTGTGCCTGAGATAACATTGTGAGTTGATTCCGATTGTAATAATGCGGACTCCGACTTTAATGAGAGGTTGAGAATAACGGGTGTTAATGAATGTACTTTTAAATAATAGTCACGTTGCTGATTGGTGGGAATATTAATCGGTAATATGACACGATGACTGTGATAGGGCCTTTCAAATAGGGGCGTGAGTGCACCAGAGGTATAGTGTTTAATGGTGGCATCATATGCCCGTTGATAAAGTTTTACATATTGAATGGAATTGTCATTGTTTTGCAAAAACCAGTTAGTAGTCTTACTGGTGTTTTTCAGAGTGAACTTAAGCCAATAGGTTGATTGAGACAAGCCGATACTGTTTCTTTGTTGGGAAAATTGTGAATAGCGGATAAATTTTTGTTTAAATGCCGGTGACAAAATTTGTGTAAGAGTCAGTTTTGAGGTGGGATCTTCATAAATAAACAGCTCTGGCGATAATTTAATAACAGGTTGATTCTCATATATTTCTGTCCATTGCTCGGCAAAGCTGATTTGACTAAACAGCAGCAATAAAATTACCCAATATAATTTAGTAATCACAATAACTGAGCCTTAGTTTATTGGCTTAACAGCCATTCTGAAAATTGATTGAACGACAATGGTTTTGAAACAAAATAGCCCTGGGCGTAGTCACAGCCCAATTGTTTTAACTCATTTAATATTTCTTCATTTTCGACACCTTCTGCCAGGGTTTTCATGTTCAACATTTTGCCGAGCATAATGCATATTTTTACAATCACCATCGCTTCATTATCCACTAGCATTTTAGACGTAAAGGTGCGGTCTATTTTTAGTTCATTAAATGGGGCTTGATAAAGCTGCTGTAGTGATGAATAGCCAGTCCCAAAGTCATCTATTGATAAATGAAAGCCTTTCATTCTTAGGCGACTAAGTACATCTAGTGAAGAAGTTAAGTGGCCCATTACCGCACTTTCTGTCAGTTCAAGCGTGATATCATTTGGTTTGATATTGTTTTCATCACTGATATTTTTCAGTAATTCAGGAAACGCTAAGGAAACAATATTGTCTGAGGTGACATTAACTGATAGATTTAATTGTGGCTGGTAAACTTTAAACTGTTTTAAATCTTCACAGGCCGCGCTTAACACTGAGCTGGTAAGCTCGTCGATTAAGCCAAAACCTTCAATCAGTGAAATAAATTCATCGGGATAAACCAATCCTAAATGAGGATGTTGCCAACGCACTAAGGCTTCAATACTACGGACCTTGCCTGAAGCAATATCAATTTGCGGTTGATAATGCATAGTGAACTCATCATTAGCTAACGCTGCTTTAAGCTCCTGTCTTGAAAAAGTAATCTTTTTACCTTGAACCAGTTCTTTTCGGGTGTAATTGTTCTTAACATTGTGTAGCAGTGTAATAAATCTATCTAACTCGAATGGCTTAGTTAAGGTCGCGATAACTGGCATTCTATGAGCCTCTGCTAATTGCTGAGCAGAATGCAGCACTTTATTGTCAAAGCCGCTGATTAAAATGAGTGGGCAAAAGCATTCGCGTTTGGCTAACGCACGGATCACCTCGATGCCGTCAATATTCGGCAAAATTAAGTCGAGTACCAATATCGTGTGATCTGATACTTGCTGTTGTAAAAATGCTACTGGATTGGTAGAACTCTCTACTTGCCACCCGTCATCTTTCGCTATTACAGTTAACAGCTCAGCATACTGAGGGTCATCATCCAGGACGAAAATACTATAATCTTCCAGCATTAAATGAGTCTTATTATTGAAATCTAAATGGCTTTAGCTTAACTATAGAACAATATTGCTAAAATAATATGCGAGGGATAATTTATGAAGAAAAATGAATTAATTAGTGGAGAAAATAATACCATTAATCCATGCTACCTATAAGGTTATTTGACGGTTTCATTAACATTATAATGAACAGTACGTAAATAAACATTGCTCTATAAGATCGTCTTAAGTACATTCGTAGATGTTAGTAAATAACATGGATATGGATGACGGATGAAAATACTTTCCTTTATGATACTTTGCTTGTTCGTTACTGGCTGTGTGGTAGTACCAACTACTGACACTGCTGAAGTTAAGCATTGTGAGATTTCAAGCGATAAAAAAACATTAAAAATTGTCGATATTGCAAAAGATACCAATAGTTATTATTCCATTAGTGGTATCATTTTGTTTCCTATCACTGGCGTGGTATCTGGCGCCTATGTTGCGGTAAACAATATTTATCATTATGGTGAAAATAAAATTGTCTGCGGCTAACATTATCGCAGTTTTAGCTAAGAGGAAATTACGCGTCAAGCTATAGCCGACCACTGGATTTTAAACGCTTAATTACCCGTTGATGGTAATGTTTTGCTAGCCATGGCCGGATAATTGGCAGGGCAATGAACCAGGCAAGGGGTTTTAATAACCACACACGAGACATTAATTGTATGTAGGCATCGAGCTCGGATAATATGCTGCCGTCGCTAAGCTGAATATGAAGCTCAGTGAGTGCCTTATAAGGGGCGATACCAAGCTTAGTTAATGTTTCGTCCTGATTTGTAATATCAAACCAAACCACCGAATGTTTGCCTGCCCCAGCCAGTCTTTCATATAACCGCCTGTCTTTTACGCAGCGCGGACAACTGGCATCGTAAAATACCGTTATTGGTTCTGATACCGTGTTTGAATCTGCCATCTTAAATACCCTACTGATCTTATTGGGTAGTATCAGTATAGTTAATCATCCTTGATGAACGGTTGAATCGAATATTGGAAAGCTGGTTATTTAAAAATAAAAAGACGCTCGAAAGCGTCTTTGCCAGGTTATGAATTTTTCACTCAGGTTTGTCAAGGTATTAGTTTTCTTTCATTACCGCATATCTGCCACTACCGAGGAAGAACTGAATAATTGCCATTAGCGTGAGTACTAATGGGTATTCCCAGCCGCCGCCCTGATTCGTGAATAACCAGCCGGCATTCCAGTGTGCCCAGGTCGCACCAAGTAATATTGGTACCAGTGCTAAGGCAAAGTAGCGGGCTTTAACGCCAAGTAGTAAAGCGATGCCACCAATGGCTTCAATAGTAAATACCAGATAAGCTAACGCTGCTGGTAAGCCGATTGAGGTAAAAAACTGTGCGGTGCCCGGCAGGGTAAAAACCACCAGCTTTAAATATAGGCTATGTGCGATTAGCACACCGCCTAAGGTGAGTCGAAATAGTAATGTTGCAACATCAGGATTTGTTTTAAATTTCATATTAGTTACTCCAGTCATTTTTTAACTATTCTAACTATTGCGTATTTGCATTTAAATTGGTAATAATTGCAAATAATTAATGCGCTTTTGCAATGCGGTGGTAATAGTGTAGCAATGGTGCTTTGAAATAAACTTTTGGATGAATTATTAATGGACTGGAATGGCTTAAAAACCTTTATCAAAGTGGTGGAAACTGGCTCGCTTGCCGCTGCTGCAAAAGAGCTCGGGGTTAATCATTCTACGGTGTTTCGACGCTTACGCGGACTGGAACAGGATGTTGGCGCTAAGTTACTCGCTCAACAGGCCAATCGGTACCACTTGACCGCTATTGGTGAAGAATTTGCAGCGCTTGGTCGCGATATCGATGCAAAATATAATGATATCGAACGACTGATTGTCGGTAAGGAATATCAGCCTAAAGGCCATGTTCGTATTACTGCGCCGTTTAATATTGCCAACCGTTTTATTCCACAGGCGTTAAAAGCGTTGAGAAAGGCTTATCCTGAGATCACGGTTGAGCTGCTTGCCAGTAATCAGGAAGTTAACATGAACACCCGCAATGCCGATATTGCCGTACGGGCAACTCAGACGCCACCGGGTCATCTGGTGGGGCGAAAAGTCACGTCATTTGCCTGGGGGCTGTTTGCCGGTAAAGAATATTTAAACAGTCAGAGCTTTCAAACAGTCAGCGATCTCAAGCATCATAATGTTATCGGTGCAGCGGGGCAAATGTGCCATCTGCCAGCGTTTAACTGGCTGGAGCAACATTATAGTGGGCAAATTACCATTCGCTGTGATGAGCTTATTACCATGTCGCATTTTGCAGAAACTGGGCAGGGTATTGCCTTGCTGCCGATGGATCAGCTGCGGGATAATATTGAGTGTGTAATGTTAGTACCAGATATTCCAGCCAGTGAACTCTGGTTGCTAACGCATCCTGATCTGAAAAATGTCGAACGTATTCGCGTGGTGATGAAGTTTTTAACGGAATATTTTAGTGGGTTAACGGAAATGGTTAATTAATTTGAATAAAGTAAATACTTTCTAATTTCGGTTCTTTGAGCTGGTTATATTGTCGCGGTGGCGACGGCACCCAGAAAGGGTTTACGCGAACCCTCTCTGGACTCACCCGCGCTGCTGCAAAATGTTACTCTTTCTGAAAAATTCAATCGTCGAGCAAACGCTTAGATGGCACGTCCATGTGCCACTGCGCTTCGCCATCATCCATGATGGCAATGGCTGTGATTGAATGTTTCATCCAGACATTTTGCTTAGCAGGCTAATGCTTCGTTTTAGTTTTGTGATGAAGTTCGTTGTAATAACGAGTGTTTAAAGCTACACCTTTCCCATTACATCGATTTGATAAATAGCAAGTAGAGGTAGCCTTTGGCCTGAGACAGGACGTCGAAGGCTGCCGCTGTTCATGGACGATAAATCGGCAGGATTCAAAGGTTACACTTGGTATTTTTCAAAGTATTTCGCTGTGCTGGGTGACGAGGAGTTTCCAAAGAGGAAACAGTCGTTTTTTCCTCTTTGGGTGCAGCCGGCACCTCGGCAATATGAGTAATCAAGAAAACAAAAATTAGAAAGTATTTCTTTCAAACTAAGTAACCAATTTTGTTAACTGATTGGTATTCTCCTATGATATATTTATTTGTAATACTAAGGGCCTCTAAATATTTCTCTTTCTGAAGAATATTATGTCAGTTATGTTCCTTGTTAGGGCGTTGAATTTTGGGTGTTGCCGAGCTTCACTAATTTTGTTTTTATACTCTCGATTTCTTCCTTTGGTATATTGGCGTCTAGGACTTCCTTTATGAATTCCAAAGCATAAAGAAAAACCGCACAGAGTGTATTTATAAATTCGTCTAAATCTTCGAGTTCTGGTTCGTTTTTAATATGTTCTACCAATAGATCTTCTCCTAATACAAAATGACTGTCTTCAAGAGATTTAGCGTCAGAATGTACAGAAGAACTCCCCCATCGATATAGAAGATCGTACCAATCAATTAGCCCCGCGTTATTGGCTAAAAGAGAGGCAGGGAGACTGAATTTATCAATAGCAGTTTTCCCCTTATCCTTAAATAAATCTGGGCGGAGCTTCCTAATGTTAGAGAGAGTCGTCACCTTTAATTCAGGGTGACTTTCTAGGAGTTTTTCTATTGCAATTAAATGCTTATTTTCTTTAAATAAATCAGGGCGGTGCGCTTTTAACCTTGTTATTAATTCGGCTTCTTGATTGTCACATTGTTCGGATACTTGCTTAATTAAAGTATTATCCTTTGGCTTTTGTCGCTTTTGATAGGTAATAAAACTTCTGCCGTGTTTTAATCTATCTTTACGTTCTGCTAGGTCGTAATCTTTAATCAGAGAAGGGTTATTCTTTAAGGCTCCTAAAGTAAATAAGGGTTCTAAAGCGCATCTAAGTTGAGTCTCGGCTTGAACTCTCATTCCTATAGAGGACAACATGTATGCAGCTTGTACAAAATTAATGGTTCTGGCATAAAGAACTGCACTCCATGCCTTAGCTATGTCATTTTCTGGTTTTGGGATATTTAGTTCGTATTGTAAGGACCAAGTTATCTCATTAAGCCGTAGGAATATATTTAGGTAAGGAGCGTACTTTGATGTGACGTATTGAGGTACGCTTAAGGACTCTACTGCTAAGAACCCGTGCTTTTCGAACTCTGTTTTACTAGGCATAAAATTTCCTTCTGTATGTATTCTTTATAGATTGGGGCACGAGTTTTCTTTACAACTGAATAATGGAAGAGGGAATAAGCAAAAATTAAAGGTGTAGAGTCATTGAAAGCTTGTTGATAAATTTCAGGTACAAAAAAGACGCTCGAAAGCGTCTTTTTATAGAAGGTGGTGGAGCTGGCGGGAGTTGAACCCGCGTCCAAAAAACCTACATCCTCGGTCCTACATGCTTAGTCGATTTTTTATTTAGCCAATTAGACGCCAATCGACAGGCTTCGTCATGGTGAGCTTGATACTATTTCGCGGTTCAGCCTCAAGCGTGCTTCCCTCGCTAGCCTACATGGGGTGACCATCAGCATCTCTAGACTATAGGCGAATCTTCGAGAGGATGGCTAGCATTAAGCTGCTAGTGCGAACGTTTCGTCGTTTGCAATTATAGTTTTGCGGCTTTTTACCAGGCCAACCGCCCCTGGGCATGCACCTTGGGTTTCGCGAATCTTGTCGAATCCTGAATCAGCCCCAAAGTAAATGGTAAGTGACAAATAGTCACTAACCCTTATTGTACAGCGCTTTATGCGCGATAACAACGTGGTATTTTTTAATCAACCTTGTTAAGTGTTTTGTTCTTCATTAAGCGGCCTTTATCGACTTGCCACTCACGGTCTTTTATATCAGCGCGTTTATCGTGCGCTTTCTTACCTTTACCAAGATAAAACTCTAATTTTACCCAACATTGTTTCCAGTACATCGCGGTGGCAATCAATGAATAGCCATCACGTTCAACAGCCCCTACTAAACGGTCTAGTTCACGCCGGTTTAATAAAAGTTTTCTTGGTCGTACCGGATCACAAACAACATGACTAGACGCAGCATTGAGCGGCATAATTTCACTGCCGACCAAATAAGCTTCGCGATCTTTAATCAATACGTAGCAGTCAGAAATATTTACTTTTCCGCCACGAATGCTTTTTATTTCCCAACCTTGCAAGCTCATACCCGCTTCAAACTTATCGGTAAGATTATAGTTGTGTCGAGCTTTTTTATTGAGCGCAATAGTGTTGCTATTGGATTGTTTAGATTTTTTCTTAGCCATGATTTTCCTACACTTAACGGCGGCTATTATACTGAGAATTATCACTATTTAAACGACTATTTTTGATTATTAAGGATAATGCCATTTAGCCTGAGCTTTGGTATGATAGTTAAGTTGAATTAGGGGAGTTAAATGCCAAGTATTAGTCGTAACGCATTAGTGATGTTTAGCGTTGAACAAATGTATCAGTTAATTAACGATGTGCTCGCATATCCTGAGTTTATTCCTGATTGCGGTGACAGCAAAATTATATCAGAAGATGAGACAGAAGTAACGGCGTCTTTGCTGGTAGCAAAAGGTGGTTTGAAAAAGTGGTTTACCACCAAAAATACGCTACTTGCCAATCAGGAAGTACAGATGTCATTAGTTGACGGTCCTTTTAAACGGTTGGTTGGTAGCTGGCGATTAACTAAATTATCGGAAGAAGCCTGTAAGATAAGTTTACATTTGGAATATGAATTTTCGAGTAAGGTATTTGATTTAGCCTTTGGCCGGGTATTTAATGGTATTGCCAATAATATGGTACAGGCATTTACCCAAAGGGCTAAAGAAGTTTATGGAGCACAAGTTGGATAATCACGCGGTAGCAGAAAAGAATCAAATACAAATAGAAGTGGTTTACGGCACGCCAAGTAAGCAAGAGTTATTGCTCATTTCTGTTGAAGATGGCATCACTATTGAGGCGGCAATTAAAGCGTCTGGTATTTTAGATGTTTTTAAAGAAATCGATTTAACAAAAAATAAAGTGGGGATCTGGAATCGTACGGCAAAATTAACCGATGCGGTAAAAGACTTAGACCGTATTGAAATTTATCGGCCGTTAATCGCTGATCCAAAAGAAGTACGTAAGCGCCGGGCGGAAAAAGCGAAAGAGGAAGGGCGCGCCGATAAAGTTACCGGAGGTCGGGTTAATCCGTTACGGGCAAAAGCAGAATAGTGCTTGATAACCGCAGAGAGACAGACATTAAAAAAGCAGCTAATAGTAGCTGCTTTTTTATGTACACGACTGCATGGATTCAGGAGGTAGAGCGAAGCAGGATGCCAGAGCCGAGGATGTACGGTCAGTTTTTTGTTCCAGACAAAAACTAAGTACCTACATCCATGTTAGGTAATGCCGAGGGAGCATGAATGCACAGGAACGGCGGTATCTCTGAGTAAAACGATTATTGATCGTTATTCATCGGCGTATTAAAGTTTTCAGATAGTGTGAAATCGCCTTCAGCAGAGATTAATTTATTGTCGGCAAACTTTATAACAAAATGTTTTTCTGCGTTGTAATCTGTACTGCGGCCAGATTTAAAACGATAAACATAGTGCCAGGTGTCTTGGTTAAAAGCATCTAAAACTACCGGGCTGCCCAAGACATACTTAACTTGCTCTTTAGTCATACCTATTTGTAATTTGTCGACATCTCTTTGCTCTAAATAGTTGCCTTGTGGAATATCAATACGATAAATCCAGCTTGAACAGGCTGAAATGCTTAAGATAAATGCAGCGACTAAAACTCTATACAACATGGTGTTTTTCTTATCCTTTAACTTGTGAACGTGGATGATAACTAAGCGCGCCAAGAGATACAAAGTTTTTTTACCGCTTGTTAGTCAATTTGCAACCTTGTTTCTGGCGTACAGTTTTGTTCATTGTCAGCGAGAACAAAATTCCTGTTATCAGCTGGCGAGTAACTCCTGAGCATTTGCCAGACTATGCTCGGTAATACTATCACCTGCCAGTAATCGAGCAATTTCTTGGACCCGCCCTTGTTCACTAAGTTCCGTTACCTTAGTTTCGGTATGTTCGCCATCGGTTAATTTAGTAACGAAAAGTTGCTGATGTCCTTTACTGGCTACTTGCGGCAAATGAGTGACACATATCACCTGGGTATTGGCGGCAAGCTGGCGTAATTTGTCACCCACCATAGCGGCGGTTGGCCCAGAAATACCAACATCCACTTCATCAAAAATCAGGGTAGGGGTCACCACTTTATCGGCCAATATTACCTGCATTGCCAAGCTGATGCGGGATAGCTCACCACCAGAGGCAACTTTGTTCATCGCTTCCAGTGCTTGTCCTGGGTTGAGGCTGATTAAAAAGTTAACTTCGTCGATACCATGCAAGTTGAGTTTATCGCTGACAGTAGCGGTTAAACTAACTTCAAACTGACCATGGGCCATATTTAATTCTTTCATACTGTCACTGATGCGCTGGCTTAACGTTGCCGCAGCTTTTGCGCGGGAAGCTGAAAGTATTGTTGCCGCCTCCCGATAGTTAACTTCTGTTTCTGCTATCTCAGTTAAAATTCCTGTTAGCCTAGTTTCGTCTGATGAAATCAGACTGAGCTCATTTTTAAGTGTTAGGTAATGAGTAAATAATTGCTCTGGCGCGACCTGATGTTTTTTTGCCAGTTGAATGGCCGTTGAATAACGATCTTCAATCATTTGGTAAGCCTGAGGATCTAACTCAAGTTGTTGATAATAAGATTGCAGCTCGGTCGAGGTATCTTCTAGTTGAATTAATGACTCTTCCAATTGGCTGGCTAACGTGGCGAGGTGATTATCAACACTCGCCAGTTTACTTATTTGCTCATAAGCGCTTCGTAAGTTATCCAGCGCATTAAATTGCTCGTTTTCAGATAAACTTTGCAATGCAGATAAGGTGCTGTCTAATAAAAATTGGCTGTTGCTATGACGTTTATAATCTAGCTCCAGTTGTTCAAATTCACCTTCTGTTAGTGAAAATTCATCTAATTCACTAACCTGGTATTGTAATAATTGCTGTTGGGCTTCTCGTTGTGCCTGATTATCCTGTAATTGTTGATATTCGTAATTTAATTGTTTCCATTGCTGGTAGTGCAATTTTACATCAGCCAATAGGTGTTGATGATCGGCATAAGCATCGAGTATTTGTCGTTGTTCTGACGCCTTAATAATGAGCTGATGATCGTGCTGACCATGGATATTAATTAATAATCGGCCGATATCTTTTAATTGGGCAAGTGGTACCTGACTACCATTGATATAGGCCTTTGAGCGGCCTTCGCTTGAAATAATGCGCCTTAAAATACAATCATCATCTACTGCGATATCGTTATTTGTTAACCACTGCTGTGCCACAGTATTACCACTAATATCAAAGGTCGCTGCCAGTTCCGCCTTTTTGCAATTTGGCCGTACTACATTGGTGACGGCTCTGTCCCCTAAACATAAACCTAATGCATCAATGGCAATGGATTTTCCGGCGCCAGTTTCACCGGTGATTGTGGTCATGCCTTGGCGCCAGTCAATATCTAACGTGCGGACAATAGCAAAGTTTTGAATATTGAGGTGTAGTAACATAAGCGTAATTTTACTGTATGAATATATAGCTGTTAATTTATACAGTAAATGGATTTTTTGCAATACTAGCGAGTAATATTTTATCGATAATTTTATTAACTCACTGATTAATAAAGTTTATTGCCCCAGCTGAGCTTAGTGCGCAGGACATTAAAATAGCTGTGATCCAGTGGATGAATTAGCCGTAAGGTATATTCGCTTTTACGAATGATCACTTCATCTCCCGGCATTACCGCTAAAATCACATGTCCATCGCAGCTGACCTGCAAGTTTTCATAATTTTCATTGGCTAAAATCAGTTTAATTTCACTATTGCCATCGACGACAATTGGTCTACTGGTCAGGGTATGAGGAAACATAGGTACCAGCGATAGTGCGTTGAGGTTTGGCGTTAGAATAGGGCCACCGGCCGACATAGAATAAGCGGTAGAACCTGTTGGTGTTGAAATGATCAAGCCATCAGAACGTTGGCTAAACATAAAGCTGTTATCGATATAAACCTCAAACTCGATCATGCTCGCTACTTTACCCGCATGTAATACGGCTTCATTAACTGCACTGTTAGAACTTTTTAGTTTTCCGTGGCGATAGACTTCTGCTTCAATGATAAAACGCTGCTCTGAACGTGACTTACCGGCTAATATTTCGCTGAGTGGCTCGGCGAATTCTGTTGGCGACAAATCAGTAAGGAAACCTAAGTTTCCGCGATTAACACCAAGCACGCCAATGTTATAGCAAGAAAGTACGCGGGCAGCGCCAAGCATGTAACCATCACCGCCAACGACGATAGCGAGATCAGCCAGCTCGCCAATTTCTGTTAGGCTATGAATAGCCAAATCCTGTTTATCCATTGAACAAGCGACAGAGCTTTCGACGATAACCTGGTAGCCTTGCTCGACTAAAAATTCAAACAATGCATTGATGGTGTTGCTGGCACCAGCATGATTTGGCTTTCCGATCAGGCCGATGATTTTATAAAGTTGACTCATTTTTTCAGTATAACAGGCATTTTTACTCAGATATCAGCAGTTTCGCTGTATTTTTATCGCTTGTAAAGTTCACTTTTTGCTAAATGATCAACATTTGTTCTTGAATCCTTTGAGGCTGCCCCCATAATTAGCAACATTGTTATTTTTATTGGTCGTCATTTAACGATTTACCTTGGAGTTTTTTCATGACTAAAGAGTCAACAGAAAATAAAAGCGCTGAAGATATTTCAGCAGACGAATTAGCCGCTGAAATTATTGGTCAAGCAGAAGAGCAAGTGGGTGAACAGCTTGATACTGCAGCTGAAAGTATCAGTGTGGAGCAAGAAAAAATTAATGAACTCGAACTTGCATTAGCAGCTGCACAATCAACGGTAGCCGATCAAAAAGATTCTGTGATCCGCGCTAAAGCTGAAGTGGATAATATTCGTCGTCGTGCTGCTCAGGATGTAGAAAAAGCACGTAAGTTTGCCTTAGAAAAGTTTGCTGCTGAAATGTTAACCGTAGTCGATAACTTAGAGCGCGGTCTAGCGACTATTGATGCTGAAGCTGAAGAGCAAAAAGCAACATTTGAAGGGGTTAACTTAACCTTGCAAGGTTTGTTGTCCGGTTTAGAAAAATTTGGCGTTAAAGCGGTCGATCCACAAGATCAACCATTTAACCCGGAATTACACCAGGCAATGTCAATGCAAGAAGTAGAGGGCGTTGCTCCTAACACTGTCATTGCAGTAATGCAAAAGGGGTATGAATTAAACGGTCGTTTGATTCGTCCTGCCATGGTGATGGTATCAAAAGCTGCGGGTGTTGATACCCAAGCGTAACTAAATCAGTAAAAATGGGTTAACAGAAACCAGACATTATGTCTGGTTTCTTGTTTTTATTGGCTAGTAAGTGCGTTTTAGCGCTTATAACAGATGTGAAAAAATGTAAAAAAAGTGAAATTTTTTCGCCTTGGGTAGTTGAAAAGTATTTTCTCGCCCCCAATTTAAACTTCATCAACAGATTTTATTATTATTAAGTATTCGGAGATCCTCAAGATGGGCAAAATTATTGGTATTGACCTAGGGACAACTAACTCATGTGTAGCTGTTCTAGACGGCGACAAAGTTCGTGTTATTGAAAACGCAGAAGGCGATCGTACAACTCCTTCAATCATTGCATACACAGAAGAAGGTGAAACGTTAGTTGGTCAACCTGCTAAACGTCAAGCGGTAACTAACCCTAAAAATACGTTATTTGCGATTAAACGTTTAATCGGTCGTCGCTGGGAAGATAAAGAAGTTCAGCGTGATATCGACATTATGCCATTTGGTATCGTAAAAGCCGATAACGGCGATGCCTGGGTGACTGCACGTGATAAAAACGTTGCGCCACCACAAGTGTCTGCTGAAGTCTTGAAAAAGATGAAGAAAACGGCTGAAGACTATTTAGGTGAAACAGTGACTGAAGCTGTTATCACTGTACCAGCATATTTCAACGATTCACAACGTCAAGCAACTAAAGATGCCGGCCGTATTGCGGGTCTTGAAGTGAAACGTATTATCAACGAGCCAACAGCGGCGGCACTTGCTTACGGCATGGATAAGGCAAAAGGTGACAAAGTCGTTGCGGTTTATGACTTAGGCGGTGGTACCTTTGATATCTCAATCATCGAAATTGATGAAGTTGAAGGCGAGCACACTTTCGAAGTATTAGCGACTAACGGCGACACCCACTTAGGTGGTGAAGATTTCGATAACCGTTTGATCAACTATCTTGTCGATGAGTTCAAAAAAGATCAAGGTCTTGACCTTAAGAATGATCCACTTGCAATGCAACGTGTTAAAGAAGCGGCAGAAAAAGCAAAATGTGAGCTTTCTTCAGCCCAACAAACAGATGTTAACTTACCTTACGTAACAGCTGATGCTTCTGGTCCTAAGCACATGAACATCAAAGTGACTCGCGCCAAGTTAGAGTCATTAGTTGAAGACATGGTGAAAGCGACATTAGAACCATTAAAAACTGCGCTAGCGGATGCTGACTTATCTACTTCAGATATCACTGATGTTATTTTGGTTGGTGGTCAAACACGTATGCCATTAGTACAAAAAACGGTATCTGATTTCTTCGGTAAAGAGCCTCGTAAAGACGTTAACCCGGATGAAGCGGTAGCTTCAGGTGCTGCAGTACAAGCAGGTGTATTAGCAGGTGATGTAACAGACGTATTATTATTAGATGTAACACCATTGTCTTTAGGTATCGAGACCATGGGCGGTGTGATGACTAAGGTAATCGATAAAAACACAACCATCCCAACGAAGCAATCGCAAACGTTCTCAACTGCTGAGGACAACCAAGCGGCGGTAACGGTTCACGTCTTACAAGGTGAACGTAAGCAAGCACAAGCGAACAAGTCTTTAGGTCAGTTTAACCTTGAAGGTATCGACGCTGCGCCGCGTGGCATGCCGCAAATTGAAGTGACATTTGATATTGATGCTGATGGTATCTTGCATGTGTCTGCCAAAGACAAGAACACAGGTAAAGAACAAAAAATTACTATTAAAGCGTCTTCTGGTTTATCGGATGATGAAGTAGAACAAATGGTACGTGATGCAGAAGCGAATGCGGATGTTGATGCCAAGTTTGAAGAATTAGTAACTGCTCGTAACCAAGCTGATGGCATGATGCATGCGACACGCACGCAAATGACTGAAGCGGGTGATGACTTACCAAGCGAAGATAAAGAGAAAATTGAAGCGGCAATTAGTGAGCTTGAAGCAGCACTCAAAGGTGATGATAAAGCGGCAATTGAAGCTAAGCAACAAGCATTGATGGAAGCATCAGCGAAGTTAATGGAAATTGCTCAAGCAAAAGCACAAGCCCAAGGTGGTGCAGCTCCTGAAGGCGAAGCGCAAGACGCAGGTGCAGCTCCAGCAGATGATGTGGTTGACGCTGAGTTTGAAGAGGTTAAAGACGATAAGTAGTTGTTTGTCTACTGAGATGTTTAATCGCGTCGTTGGAAGTACTCACTTGGTCTACCAAGCTCCGTACTTCCGCCTAGCGCTAAAGCGACTCAACGACAACTAACTTATAAGGTTGAAAAACCTTTTAGGAAAAAGGATAAAGCGTCGATAGTCTCGGCGCTTTATTATGTTCAGGAAGAACGGTATGTCGCGGTGACAGGATGTCAAAGAGTGACGATGTTCAGGAAGAACGGTATGTCGCGGTGACAGGATGTCAAAGAGCGACGATGTTCAGGAAGAACTGCCGAGAAATGCTATTGCCATTTCGGCATTTCCACCATCCGTGGTGGCCGTATGTTGCGCTGAAAGGGCGTCAAAGAGCGATGATGTTCTAAGAGTTAATTTTTTTGATGACTGCATCGGTCAATAAACAAATTAATTTTCAATAATTGAAGTAACGGTAAAGAATTAAAGCTATGTCCAAACGTGATTACTATGAAGTGTTAGGGGTGTCAAAAGACGCCGGTGAGCGTGAGATCAAAAAAGCGTATAAACGTTTAGCAATGAAGTATCACCCGGATCGTACCCAAGGTGATAAAGGGAAAGAAGAACAATTTAAAGAAATTAAAGAAGCCTATGAAGTGCTAAACGATGATCAAAAGCGTGCCGCTTATGATCAATACGGTCATGCTGCCTTTGAACAAGGTGGTATGGGCGGTGGCGGCTTCGGTGGTGGCGCTGATTTTGGTGATGCGTTTGGCGATATTTTTGGTGATATTTTCGGTGGCGGTCGTCGTGGTGGCCAATCGCGTCAACGCCGTGGTAGCGATTTACGTTACAACCTGGAAATGACACTGGAAGATGCGGTTAAAGGTAAGTCGGTTGAAATTAAAGTACCAACTTATGTCAGCTGTGAACCTTGTAATGGTTCGGGAGCGAAAAAAGGCACTAGTGCAAAAACTTGTGCGACCTGTCATGGTCATGGTCAGGTACAAATGCGTCAGGGCTTATTTGCGGTACAACAAACTTGCCCATCATGTTCGGGTAAAGGTAAAGTGATCACTGATCCTTGTCCTTCATGTCGTGGTCAGGGGCGGGTTGAGAAAACTAAAACCCTAAATGCTAAAATTCCGGCGGGTGTCGATACTGGTGATCGTATTCGCTTATCTGGTGAAGGTGAAGCCGGTGAACATGGCGCACCAGCGGGGGATTTGTATGTACAGGTACATGTTAAAGATCATCCTATATTTGTTCGTGATGAAAATAACCTATTCTGTGAAGTACCGATCAGCTTTACCACTGCGGCATTAGGCGGTGAAATTGAAGTACCGACCTTAGAAGGTAAAGTGAAACTGAAAGTACCAAAAGAAACTCAAACAGGTAAGATGTTCCGCTTACGTGGCAAAGGGGTGAAATCGGTGCGTAGCCATGTAGTTGGCGATTTGATGTGTAAAGCGGTGATTGAAACGCCAGTCAATCTTTCTGGTGATCAGGCGGATTTATTACGTCAGCTGGAAGAGAAAATGGGCAAGAATCAAACTAAACATCGACCGAAAGAAACCGGTTTTTTTGACAGCGTTAAACAGTTCTTTGATGACCTGAAAAGTTAAAAGCTAGTTATTTAAAAAGCCATTCAACTAACCTTTGAATGGCTTTTTTTGTTGCTATGATTTTGTCCTATAATCAGCCTATCTTTACCAAATAATTTATTGAGCTATAGAGTTTCATGAAAATAATTACCCTTTTATTCACACTTATTTTTTCTAGTTTTTTTGTTATTGCAAAACAAGACGCTAAAGAATTACCACCACTTGACCCTGATTATGTCGGTGTACATGGTATGGTATTGGTCAGCCATTCTTCATCGATTTATGCTTCACATTTACCGTTATATCAGAAGCCTCATGATATTCAGCTGCTTTATAAAATCGATACTAAGAGTATCCCATTGATCCAACTGGTTCGAGATGCCGATTTAGTGACGATTAAGCCTCGCCCTTTTAATTTGCAGCGACTAGCCCGTGGTGAAAAATTAACGTTAACAGCAGATGTCTATTTAGGCCACTTTGAGCGTGGTGGCACAGTTGTTTATGAAAATATGGAGTTGATTTTTTCTCGGCAGTTATATGTTAGAGCAATGAAAGAGCTACCTAAAGCGTCTGAACTGCAGGAATATGATGTCATTAAGCTCACTGGTAATAGTCGAATTTATGTCCACCGTATTAGCCAGGCACCTAGTTATGATCATTTAATCCATATAGATCTCGAAGCTGGTTGTTTAGCTAAGTTTCGTACCTCTTCAGAAGTACCTAAAGAAACTGAATTACAATATAAGTTCTTAAATTGTGGCACTATGAAGCCACTTTATTACGAAACTGAAGACTTTAGCGGGACACATTAAATACGTGTGTTGGCTATCTGTTAATTTTTATTACACTTAAACATAATGATTTTTAACTAATGTGACAGCTCTTCAGTGAAATTATTTCGCTCGCTATGCTTTTGTTTTTGTTTTTGTTTGTTATCTTGGTCGGTTGTGGCGGATAAGCCCTTGTTGCTTATTGTCAATGATCCCGGCTCTGCTCCATATTTATTTTATGATCCAATCAATAAAACGTATGCTGGAGTGATCCCTGAACTGTTAAAAGAGCTAACTAACAACAAGCAGTTGAAAGCACTAGGAGAAATAAAACATAAATATATTCGTTATAGTAAATCCCCCTAATCTTCATAGTGAAAGCCCCTGTAGCTAACTTATTTTATAGTGATTTTATTTCTTGATATTTATAATTGTTATAAGTTATAGCCACTAGGTCTATTAAAATAAATGAACAGATATTTTTCTGATACAAATTTATCTAACCAATTAATTAATAAAAACATTTTACTAATTGATTGGTTTCAAAATGCCGTTGTAGTTAACATTTATCAATCGAGGCAGTGCTAAATTTTTTTTCTTCTTTCCCTTGATAATTAAGCCTTACAAGCAATTATGCCCTCAAAAATCATCTGTTCTGGTTAAAACTTGCACAAAATTAATATTGTTCATATGCTGGGTTTTAACAATCTTGTAACTAAATGTTAACAAGGTGATGTTATGGGGATAAAAATATGAAATATAAAATCAAATCGGGCCTATCTAAAAAGGCTAGCGTATTAACGTTAGTATTTTTGGGGCTGCCTGCACACAGTGAAACAATTAATTGCAGCGTACTTGATGAGTGGCAATCAGGTGGTACTTACTTGGCAGGGCAGCAAGTTCATACGCAAAACCAAGCGTTTGAAGCGAAATGGTGGAACCAAACAAACCCGGTAGAGAAGTCCGGGCCATGGCAAGAATGGAAAAAATTAGGTGACTGTCAGGGCGGCGACGAAAATCAACCCCCTACGGTGAATTGGATCTCACCATCTAATAATTCTTCTTTTACCGAAAATGACAGCGTTGTCATTCTGTTTAATGCGGATGATAGTGACGGTATTGTTGACCACACTAAAGTGTATTTAGACAATAATTTATTGGCTACTTTACCTTCGGCTAGCAATAGTTTTACATGGGCAGCAGTCAAAGGGACACATCAATTTCATCTGATAGTGCAAGATGATAAGCAAGCAACGACACAGAGCGACTCACTTAATTTAACGGTTAAGGCGAAAGATACTCCACCTGATAATCAGGTACCGTCAGCATTACTAACCATATCCAATCAGCCGAGTGAAGTTTATATTGGCGATGAGATTAAGTTTGAAATGTCAGCGACTGATACTGATGGTGTGGTTACAGGGCTCACCTTATTGGCTAATGCATCCTCAGTTTACTCATCGTCTCAATCTTCAGATGTCTATACTTGGCAAGCCGTAGAGCTTGGACAAGTGAAGTTTACACTTGAGGCTGTTGATGATGACAGTGGTGTAGGGACAAGTGCACCGCTTTATATTAATGTCGTCAAAGAGCAAGACCCAGGTAATGATCGTGATGCCTGTCAGCCGCGAGGTTTATACCAAACACCTGAAGTCAATACTCCTTATTGCACCGTTTATGACGCGGATGGCCGAGAAGAAATGGGCAGTGATCATCCTCGAAGGGTGATTGGCTATTTTACTAGTTGGCGAAATGGTGCAAATAACCAACCTAGCTATTTAGTCAGTGATATTCCATGGGACAAAATTACTCATATTAATTACGCGTTTGCCCATGTTGATGCCAATAATAAAATTTCTATTGGCGATCCAAATAGTGAAAATAATCCCGCAACTAATATGGAATGGCCCGGTGTTTCTGGTGCTGAGTTGGATCCGAGCCTGCCTTATAAAGGACATTTTAATTTACTGACCAAGTATAAAAAGCAATATCCCAAGGTTAAAACCTTAGTCTCTGTTGGTGGATGGGCAGAAACTGGTGGCTATTTTGATGCAACAGGACGTGTTGCCAGTGGTGGATTTTATACCATGACAACCAATGCGGATGGCAGTATCAATCACACTGGCATCAAAGCGTTTTCAGAAAGTACAGTTGCCTTTATCAGACAATATGGTTTTGATGGTGTTGACATTGATTATGAATATCCATCATCAATGACAGATTCTGGGCATCCAGATGATTTTGATTTTTCTAATCCTAGACGAGCAAACCTCTATAAGTCCTATCTAGAATTACTACGTTCACTGCGAGAAGCACTTGATAAAGCGGGACAAAATGATGGTCAGCATTACTTATTAACAATAGCGTCACCATCTTCCGGTTATTTATTAAGAGGAATGGAAACCTTTGATGCTGTTAAGTTTCTAGATTACGTCAATATCATGTCTTATGACTTACATGGTGCTTGGAATTCTCATGTTGGCCCCAATGCTGCGCTATTTGATACGGGTGAAGATTCAGAATTAGCCGCGTGGAATGTGTATGGCACGGCCGAATTTGAAGGCATTGGCTATTTAAATACTGACTGGGCAGTTCGTTACTTCAGGGGAGCACTATCTGCCGGGCGAATCAATATTGGTATTCCGTATTATACCCGGGGCTTTAGAGATGTTTCCGGTGGTACTAATGGGCTGTGGGGGCAAGCGGCATTACCTGATCAAAGTGCCTGTCCTAAAGGAACAGGGAAAGGCGACAAGAATAACTGCGGCAATGGTGCTGTGGGTATCGATAACCTATGGCATGACATTGAAAATGATAATGAAGTCGCGGCAGGCAGTAACCCACTATGGCATGCACTGAACTTAGCTGATGGAAAATCAGGCAGTTATATTACTGACTATGGACTGACACCTGATACTGATCCTGAGGATGTTTTAGTGGGTAATTATAGCCGACATTATGATGCGGTCGCTGTTGCCCCCTGGTTATGGAACGACGAGAAAAAAGTATTTCTTTCCATTGAAGATCAACAATCGATGGCGACTAAAGTGGATTATGTTATCAATCAAGGATTAGGCGGCGTCATGTTTTGGGAATTAGCCGGCGACTTTGACTATGACAGCGCCAAACAGGAGTATTTTATCGGCTCCACTATGACAAGCATTGCCTATGATAAATTCAGGCAAAGTGGTTCACCATATGATGTTAATACAGGGAACAAAGACTTTGCTATACCTGAGAAAGTGGTTGATATCGCCTTTAGTGTTAAAGACTTTCCCGTCGGTGATGATAACTATCCAATAAGCCCAACATTTAGCTTTACTAACAATTCAGAGCTTGATTTGTCGGGTGCCAAAATCTCGTTTGATGTGCCGGTTTCAACATCTGCCATTTTTAAATCAAACTGGAATGCTCAAAAGAAACTCAAACTTGCTATTGAAAGCAATGGTTCTAATGCTGCAGGTAACAATATTGGCGGCTTTGACAATGAGTTTCATCGTTTTTCAATCACCTTAGTTAACGAATATGGCGGTGTCACGGAATCGTTTAAACCCGGTGAGACAGTTAATGCGCAAGTGATGTATTACATGCCATTTACCGGGCCTGCAAACTTTACTATTGAAAAAGGTACTCACACTTATGGCTTTAAATATGAGTTTCCAGCATTGCCAGAAGCAAGCAAAGGAGATGGTGAGCCAGGCGACACATGTGATGGCATCAATGTAGAGGATTTACCTGTCTATCCAGACTTTCCACAAACTGACTGGCAGGGAAATCCGGATCACGCCAATGCAGGTGACATGATGGTGCACAACTTAGCGGTATGGCAAGCAAAGTGGTGGACAAAATCTGAACCTAGCACTGCGGACTGGGAAAAAGTATGTGATTTATAAATAGCTTCCCCTATGCGAGTAGGGGAGTCATTTTACCTTGGAGAATAATAATGAAAAAACTAACGGGTAATAAAGTACGTCAAGCGTTAACTGTATCACTAGTAACTAGTGGAATATTGTGCTCATTGGCTAGCGTTTTGGTCCCGGTCAATGTGTCTGCACATGCTTACATGGAAAAACCAAAAGCTCGACAGGCGATTTGTCAGGCGCAGGGCGGATACTGGTGGCCGGCTGACGGCTCTGCAATTCCAAATAGAGCCTGTAGAGCAGCTTTTATTGAATCTGGTTATGTGCAGTTTGTGCAGGAACATGAAATTTCGGTAAATGTTGCCGATTACTTAAATCAAGAAGCCGTAGAAGCCGCGGTACCTGATGGTACGCTTTGTTCCGCCGGATCTGATGAGAAAAGGGGGCTTAACTTAGCGTCTGAATTTTGGCAAAAAACAGTCGTCACGCCGAATGAGCATGGAAAAATTCAGGTACGCTTTAATGCTAAAACACCTCATAACCCGAGCTATTGGCAGATATATTTATCAAAGCCATCGTTTAATGCCAGTACGGATGTATTGCACTGGCAGGATCTTGAACTTGTACAAGAGTACGGCAATATTGATTTCATTAAAGATCCTGATGGTAATCGTTATTACAATATGGAAGTGAGTATTCCTGCGGATAGAAGTGGCGATGCACTGCTCTATAGTCGCTGGCAGCGTAATGATGTCGTAGGTGAAGGCTTTTATAATTGCAGTGATATCACCATAATTCGAGATGATGGCGAGCCTGATAACTGGCAAGCACTCGACTATTTTGTCAAGCAAGGGCATGTCGCTAATGTTGATGACACCGTATGGCTGCGCTTATTTAATCCTGACGGCCAAGAGCTGATTAATCAACACTTCTTGGTGACACTAGACAATGTGGATACGTGGCAAAGTGATTTTGCTGGCCAGCTTAATAGTCAATTTAGTCAATTACTCAGAATTGGTGTTAAAGATCTAAACGATACCATAGCGTTTGATAATGAAAATATTTTTTCTAATCAAGTGTGGTCTTTATCGTCGGATAACAGTTTTGCATTATCCATCATTCCAAAACCAGACAATACCGCACCAATCGTTCAAGCCATTGACGATCAAACGTTAGATGAAAATAGCCAACTTGATCTGCATGTTCATGCTTTTGACGATCAAAATGATCCCCTCACCTATCACTGGCAGGTGCCTGAGCCCTTGTCATTCTCAGGCGAAGGTTCAGATATCACACTAATTGCAGGGGATATCGATAATAATGCCGATGTCACTGTGTCAGTAGCTGTCTCTGATGGCAAGTTAACAACTAGCATGTCATTTAAGGTCACGATTATTGCTTTATCTGATGTTCCAGTATGGTCAGCCACTCAAGCGTATAACAAAGGCGATAGAGTGAGTTACCAAGGGCAAATTTATCAAGCGAAATGGTGGAATCAAGATGAAAGCCCTGCAACAAGTAGTGCCTGGTTCCCGGTAACCCCTGATAACGGTGATACGCCAATGTGGAATAGTCAGGCAGAGTATCAAGGTGGTGACAAAGTTAGTCATCAAGAGGTGCTCTACCAGGCGAAATGGTGGAATCAAAACGCAGAACCTGGAGTCGCCGATGTTTGGCAAAAACTTTAGCGCATAACCGTAAGTCAACAAAAATAGCGGAAAGAGAATTATGAGTAATAAACTAGTAGCAATATTAACAGCCAGTGTCGTTGCAGTTTCTTGGCAAGCGAATGCGACGGCTTCAAAGCCAAGTATTGATTGGACACCTCAAGAGTATTCATTTGTCGAAGTGAATTTAGATGGCCAGGGTTCATATAAAGATCTTGTTAAGGCTAAAGAACAAGTGGATGTTCGCATTAAGTGGAATGCCTGGTCAGGAACCGGCGGTAACAGCTATAAAGTCTACTTTGATAATGTGATAGTTAATCAAGGGACGTTAGTAGCGGGTACAAAAAGTGGTGTAATTGAGTTTCCATATCGCCGAGCTGGGCGTCACAGTTTAACGATTGCCTTATGTGATAGTGATGGCTGTACTCGAAGTGATAGCAAGCCTATTGTGATAGCCGATACTGATGGTGGTCATTTGGCACCATTAACTATGGATGTCGATCCTAATAATAACGATTATGCTCATCAACAGGATACTGTTGTCGGAGCATATTTTGTCGAATGGGGAATTTACGGGCGAGACTTTGATGTCAGTAATATTCCCGCTAAAAATTTAACACATTTACTTTATGGCTTTATTCCTATTTGTGGTGCCAATGAGTCATTAAAAGCGGTTGAAAATGGTAACAGTTGGCGCGCGTTGCAAAAAGCCTGTCAAGGAAGCAATGATTATGAAGTTGTTATTCATGATCCTTGGGCTGCTATTCAAAAAGCACTACCCGGTATTGATTCCAATGATCCTATTAGAGGAACCTATGCTCAGTTAATGGCGCTAAAGCAACGTTATCCTGATTTGAAAATATTGCCTTCCGTTGGCGGATGGACGTTATCAGATCCGTTTCATGGATTGGTCAATAAAGCAAACCGTGACATTTTTGTAGCGTCATTGAAACAGTTTCTAAAAACGTGGAAATTTTATGACGGTGTAGATATTGATTGGGAGTTTCCTGGCGGAGATGGGGCAAATCCTGATTTAGGTGATCCTGTTAACGATGGTCCCGCTTATATTTTATTGATGCAAGAGCTTAGAACAATGCTTGATGAGCTTGAAACAGAAACCGGGCGTGAATATACATTAACGTCTGCGATTGGTATGGGATACGACAAAATAGTCGATGTTAATTATGCGCAAGCGGTTCAGCACATGGATTATCTTTTTGCAATGACTTATGACTTCTATGGGGGGTGGAACAATATTACCGGCCATCAAACGGGCATTTTTTGTGGTGAACATCTCAGTGTTGAGGAATGTGATGGCACCGGATTTGATGATAACGGTGATCCCCGTAAAGGGCCAGCTTATACCGCAGATAATGGTATTAAAAAGTTGTTAGGGCAAGGCGTTCCTGCTAATAAAATCGTACTCGGAACAGCCATGTATGGCCGTGGTTGGGAAGGTGTAAAACCTGAAGATACCATTGGCGAAAATCCAATGACTGGCGAAGGTAGTGGTAAGCTTAGCGGTACTACGGCTAATGGCGTGTGGGAGCCGGGTATTCAAGATTACAAAGGCATTAAAAAAGTCATGTTAGGCAATGCAGGTCAGGGCATAAATGGCTTTGAAGTGTTTTATGATGAGCAAGCTCAAGCTGCCTATGTCTGGAATAAATCCACCGGGACACTGGTGAGTTATGACAGCGCCAGATCTGTGCATGCAAAAGGTCAGTATGTTCGTAGTTTGGGGCTTGCGGGGTTGTTTGCCTGGGAAGTTGACGCTGATAATGGTGATATTCTTAATGCAATGCACGAAGGATTAGCAGACGGCACTCCTATTAATCATAAGCCAGTAATTAGCTTGGCAGATACCTACACTATCAAAGCGGGTGATACGGTGGAGATCGAAGCATCTGCTACGGATCAAGATAACGATCTGTTAAGTTATAGTTGGAGTGTGGATCCAGCATTGTCACCGTCAGGTGATGACACTGCTCTGTTAACAATAACTGCCCCAGAGGTTAGCCAACAAACCGACTTTGTTGTAACACTATCGGTATCTGATGGTAAAGCTAGTGTATCTAAATCAACGACTGTCACCGTGCATGTTCAAGATCCTGTGAATCAACCGCCAGTCATTTCACCAATTGCAGATATAAGTCTTGTCGAAAACACCCAAGTAGCTATCAGTGTTATAGCGACAGATCCTGATAACGATAGTTTGACCTATAGTTGGCACTTGCCTGCGGGGCTTAGCAAGCAAGGCAGTGGTGCCAATATTACCTTGTTGGCGGAAAAAGTTGCTATGGATAGCTCTTTTATGGTGACCGTGACGGTTTCGGACAGTATTTACAATGTCGATGAGCATTTCACAGTGAACGTAACTAATGAGCATGACAATACTACATGGAATACCAATACCATCTATTACAAAGGAGATAAAGTTGTCTATCTAGAAGTTGAATATATAGCTAAATGGTGGACTCAAGGCGATGTTCCGAGTAATGGCGGCGTATGGGAGAAGGTCAGGGTAGGAAATGAATGGGATCCTACAGTGGCATATCAAGGTGGCGAAGAAGTTAGTTACAAGGGAGAAAAGTATCAAGCAAAGTGGTGGACTAAAGGTGAAGAACCTGGAGTCGCCGATGTTTGGAAAAAACAGTAGTTTTTTCATAAATGCTGTTCAAAACACAATAGGGAGATGCGTGTTTTGGCGGCATTTATTTTTTTAAGACGAAGATTTGTTTTGGCTAGGTACTTTAATTTTGTTGATGAACTCACCCCAACAAAATACAAAATTATCAATACGATTTCAGCATTACATAACAAATAAAACAATAATGTAAATGGAGAAAAGAAATGTATAGCTATAAAAAAAACGTTCTTAGTGTAGTTGCGGCAAGCTCGCTGATTATATTTCAAGCGACGGCAGCAGAACGTATTGATCTTGAACAAAGGATGCTCGTCAATGATGGCTTTAATGTTCAGCAGTTATTGAAAGGGCAGGGGGACGACACCTTTGAACCATCAGCTGCTGATGAACAAGGTGTTCGCGGACATCTATCCCATAAGCCGATCAGATATATTCAGTACCATCAAGGCGTTGAAGTTTATGGGGTCAGTATTGCTGCACAGCCACAAAATAATAGTTTTATTAATGTTTCGGGAAATTATATTGCTGACATTGCAGCTGATATTAGTTCTGTTGATACCACATTTTCGGTGGATGAAGCTGTCGATAAGGCATTAAGTTTATCACCTGATAAGGTGACTAAAGACAAGGTTTATAATATCGAAAGTAAGCTATATATTTGGCTTGATGATAACGATGAAGCGCATCTAGCCTGGCTAATTTCATACGTTGATACAACGGATAACCCAAGTAGACCACATTTTTTTATCGATGCAAATAATGGCAGTGTTTTGCAGCAATGGGAGGGCATGACTTTTGTTGACGGCACTGGACCTGGGGGGAACTTAAGAACAGGGCGCTATCAATATGGAGCTAACGGTGCTTACCCTGCGTTTGAAATCATGGGGAGTGGCAATAATTGTCGTTTAGATAGCGCGAATGTTGTGACCTATGACATGAATCATCAAAAGAGTGGTGGCAGCGTTCATAGCTTTACTTGTTATGAAAACACTGCGCGTGAAGTTAACGGCAGCTATTCTGCGTTAAATGATGCACATGCGTTTGGCCAAGCGACATTTGATATGTATTACGACTGGTATCAAAAAGCACCGCTAACACAGAAGTTAAAAATGCGTGTTCATTATGATCGTAATTATGAAAATGCATTTTGGGATGGTCAGCAAATGACCTTTGGTGATGGTTATACTACTTTTCATCCTCTTGTCGGGTTAGGTGTGGTAGCACATGAGGTCAGTCATGGCTTTACTCAGCAGAATTCTAATCTACGTTATGAAGGACAGTCTGGTGGGCTGAACGAGTCCTTTTCCGATATTGCCGCTGCCGCTGCTAGTTACTATTTGACTGGTACATTTAGCTGGCAAATCGGCGATAAAATCAAAAAAGGCAGTGGCGCGATGCGTTATATGGATTACCCAACTCGGGATGGTCGCTCAATTGATAATGCCAAAAACTATACGAGTGGTATGGATGTTCATCATAGTTCAGGAGTGTTTAATAAAGCTTTTTACTTGTTATCAACGACCGCTAACTGGGATATTCGTAAAGCGTTTGACGTTTATGTGTTGGCAAACCAAACATACTGGAACGCTAATGAAACTTTTGCCTCAGCCGGACGAGGTGTCTATAAGGCAGCTAAGGTATTAGGTTACTGTGTCGATGATGTCGTTGCTTCTTTAAACGGTGTTGGCGTTGACAATAGTGGTGCAAAAGATGGTTCAGGCTGTGGCCCTGTTGGTAATGTTAAACCTACGGCTGATTTCGGCTATCAAGCGGCTCAGTTAACCGTTACATATACCGATAGCTCTAGTGATGATAAAGCTGTGGTTAGTTATCAATGGAACTTTGGCGATGGTTTAACATCTGCTGAAATTAATCCAGTACATACCTATGCTACCGAAGGTACTTATGCCGTATCGTTAACGGTTAAAGATGCTGAAGGATTATCTGACACTAAAACCGTTAATATTACCGTTTCTGAAGATGGTTCAACCGGTTGTGATGGTGTGGCTGCATGGCAGGCATCTGCAAGTTATGCCACAGGTGATATTGTGAGTTACCAAAACTATCGATATGAAGCTACCTGGTGGTCTACTGGAGCTCAACCAGATCTTTTTAGTAATGTTTGGAAAAATTTAGGCAAATGCTCAGGTGGTGGCAATCAAGCACCTGTTGCAAGTTTTAGTTTTACTACGAACGAGTTATCAGTAAGCTTTGTCGATAGTTCGACAGATGATAAAGCGGTGGTGAGTCATAGCTGGAATTTTGGTGACGGTAGCAATTCGTCTCAAGCAAATCCTAATCACACCTATGCTGATGAAGGCAATTATACCGTGCAATTGACGGTATCCGATGCCGAAGGTAAAACTAACGCAGCATCGCAAACGATTACTGTTTCCAAAGGCGACACAGGTAGTTGTACATCTAAACCATGGTCTGCAAATACAGTTTATTTGCAAGGTGATAAAGTGTCACAAAATAATAAGGAATATCAGGCTAATTGGTGGACACAAAATGAGTCACCTGCCGATAATTCAGGTCAATGGCAAGTATGGTCATTTGTGGCAAATTGCCCTTAATGCATATTGCGTTAATATCAATTGATAAATTTAAACACCTTACTTAATAGTGAGGTGTTTTTTTATATTCAAAGAAGCTTAGTCATTATTCTTCATCAAAGTTGGGTAATACGCCACTGCGGCTGTGTTCGAAAATTAAAGAAGTTTCGACCGTAGTCACTTCATCGCGTGAAGTGATGGCATTGAAAACAAATTGACGTAAGTGCTCACTATCTCTAACTGACATATGAATAAAGTAATCATAGCTGCCCCCCATATGGTAAAGACTAACAATTTCTGGCAGTTTCAATAAATCATTTCTTAATTGATTGACGATTTCCTCTGAATAGGGTTGCAAGCGAATAGCGGCAATAGCTTCAATATTACCACCGATATTTTTAAAGTTAATATCAACAAATGCACCTTTAATGATACCGTTTGATTTCATCCGCTTGACTCGCTCAAGGCAAGTCGATGGTGCTATGCCTATTTGTGCTGCAAGTTCTTTGTTAGTGATGTCTGCGTTTTTATAAAGTATGGTTAAAATTCGTAGGTCGATATCGTCTAGTTTTTTCATTACATCAGATCTTACTGGCTATTATTAAATTATTCCTTTTCATACTACACTTATTTTTGTCTGAAAAACTAGAGTTTACCGGGGAAAAATAAAATATTTTTCGAGTTTTGTTGATTTTTCCGAATTTATTACGCCTTTTTTAACTAATCGATTGCAATGACAGTTTGGCGTTTTACGATAGTTTTGTCATTAAGGTATTTTTGACATATTATGTCGTTTGTTCATTGGAATATGATTTGATTGATACTTTGTTTGATAGAAATAACTAAGGGGTGTTATGCCGATTAAAGCGATACAAGATTTTTTGAAACTAGAAGCTGCCAGCGGCATTATTTTAATGTTTGCTGCCATAGCTGCAATGTTGATTGCCAACACAGCTTTGTCTCCTTATTACGATTTGCTTTTAAGTATCCCAGTTAAAGTTGCCATTGGAAATTTTGAGATAGCGAAACCGTTATTGTTGTGGATCAACGATGGCTTAATGGCATTATTTTTCTTTTTGGTTGGTTTGGAATTAAAGCGGGAATTTCTTGAAGGTGATTTGTCTCAGCCTGGGCAAATTTCTTTGCCAGCAATTGGCGCTATCGGCGGTATGCTAGTGCCTGCGATGTGTTACGCTTTATTTAATTATCAGGATAGTGACGCGTTAAATGGCTGGGCGATTCCAACAGCTACGGATATAGCATTTGCTTTAGGTATTTTGGCGATACTTGGCTCAAAAGTGCCGCTACAGTTAAAAGTGTTTTTAACTTCATTGGCGATATTTGATGATCTTGGTGCCATTATTGTCATTGCAATTTTCTATACTGAACAGTTGTCGTTAACTTCATTGTTATTTTCGTTAGCCATGATAATTATTTTGTTTGGCTTCAATCGAAAAGGCGTTACCAGCACAGCTCCTTATATTTTTATTGGCATCATACTATGGGTCGCGGTATTAAAATCTGGCGTTCATGCCACGTTAGCAGGCGTTGTACTGGCATTGTTTATTCCGATGAAAGGCAAAGCAGAGCATGAGTCACCATTAAAGTCATTAGAGCATAATTTGCATTCACTGGTTGCTTTTATCATTCTACCTATATTTGCCTTTGCCAATGCCGGGATTAGTTTAACCGGTGTTGGTATCGAACAAGTGTTAGCACCTGTACCACTAGGCATTATTTTAGGATTAGTACTAGGTAAACAGCTTGGCGTGTTTGGCTTTTGTTTTATCGCGATAAAACTAGGATTGGCTAAGTTACCCGCAAAGGTTAATTGGCCGCTACTCTATGGCGTTGCGACTTTATGTGGTGTTGGATTTACGATGAGCTTATTTATTGGTTCATTAGCGTTTGAGCAAAGCAGTGCGTCACCACTTTTTCAGGACCGACTAGGTATAGTTATTGGCTCATTGATTTCTGGTATCTTAGGCTATGTGATATTACGTCAAGCATTGAAGAAAATGCCGGATGAGTAGTGAGTGCTAAGTTATAAAAATGGCGATGTTATTATCGCCATTTTTCGTTAGAATACGCGAAAATTATTGTCGCTGTTTAATGATGATGCACTGTTACTCTGATCTTATTCATTTATTTGAACAAACGTTTTACCTGGAATATAACACTAAGTTAGTGAAAGGGGGTGATGAGCCGATCTATTTACCGGCTAATGAGTTGTGCCCTTATCATCAGATTGTCTTTGCTCACGGCTATTTTGCCAGTGCCTTACATGAAATCGCTCACTGGTGCCTAGCCGGGGCCGCACGTCGTTTACTGGAAGACTTTGGCTATTGGTACGTTCCTGATGGTCGCACTGCTGAACAGCAACAAGTGTTCGAACAAGTTGAAATTAAACCGCAAGCAATAGAATGGTCATTTTGTGTAGCGGCAAACAAAAGCTTTAATGTCTCGGCAGATAACTTGAGCGGTGAAGCCGGTGATACAACGAATTTTAAGCGTAATGTTCATTCTCAGGTGCAATATTATTTGCAGCATGGTTTCCCGCCAAGGGCGCAAAAATTTATTCAAGTACTAGCGAGTTTTTATCAAGTGAGTTTGCCGCTCTCTATTGGGCAATTTACTTTAGATTGCGTAACTAATGATAAAGAATTAGATGATAAGGAAATAGTTGCAGATGTTTAAATTGGGATTTGTTGTTAACCCAATCGCAGGCATAGGTGGTAGTGTCGCCTTAAAAGGCAGTGATGGTGAAGGTATTGCTCAGCAAGCAAAGGCATTAGGTGCCGAGGCGAAAGCTAATTCTAGAGCGGCTCTAGCACTGGAAGTGTTATTACCTTATCAGCAACAGATCACTGTCTATTGTGCCAATGGGTTGATGGGAGAGCAAACAGCGAATGAACTCGGTTTTAATACTGAGGTGATATATCACAGCAAGTCTGAGCAAACTACGCCACAGGATACTGAAAATGCGGTTGCTGCGTTAATCTCACAGGGAGTCGATTTATTATTGTTTGCTGGCGGTGACGGCACGGCGAGAAACATTTGTCATAAAGTTGGTGATAGTTTTCCTGTTTTAGGTATTCCAGCTGGCTGTAAAATTCATTCGGGCGTTTATGCCGTAACACCAAAGGCTGCGGGGCGCGTGGTTGAGTTAATGGTGACTAATCAGTTAGTGACGTTGACCGAAGCCGATGTTATGGATATCGATGAGTCTTTATTTCGCCAAGGCGTGGTTAAAGCCAAGCGATATGGCGAAATGCAGATCCCTGCTGAACTGCGTTATGTGCAGGCGGTGAAATCTGGTGGTAAAGAATCAGATGAATTAGTATTGCAGGATATTGCCGCAGATGTCATTAATCAGATGGATGAACAGCTATTTATTATTGGTTCAGGCTCTACTACTGCATTTTTGATGGAAGAATTAGCATTAGATAACACCTTACTTGGCGTGGATCTGGTACAAGATCAGGAATTAATTGCCAGTGATGTCATTGAATCTCAGTTATGGCAGGCGATCCAGGATAATGCTGAAAACGGAGTCAAGTTAGTGATCACCTTAATTGGTGGTCAGGGACATATTTTTGGGCGTGGCAATCAGCAGCTCAGCCCTCGTATTATTAAGGCAATAGGTAAAGATAATATTATTATTATTGCGACTAAGACTAAATTGAGTGCATTAAACGCAAGACCGTTAATCGCTGATACTGGTGACAGTGCATTAGATCAGGAGTTATCAGGTTACCTACCCGTAACGACCGGATATAATGACCAAGTGCTGTACCCGGTTGCCAGTCCTCAGTGATCTTTCACCACAAAAGTTAAGGAAGTATTTTGAATTTATCAACGTTAGCAGAACTATATCAATATTTTGATGATCTAGTGCTGCAAGATTGCAGTAACGACGACTTATTTGCCAGTAGTTATATCAAAGGTTTTATTGCGCTTGCAGCAACAGAGTTTGGCGATGAAAGTCAGCCTTTGTCAAAAGCATTAGCAGCTGTGGTAAGCGAAAAATTGACAGAAGCACGTAGTGAACTTTCACCGGAAGATAAAGTGATCGTTAATAACTACTGGTCGGGAATTAACCCCCTGTTTTGTTATTGATGTGCTGCGATTTTTCGCTTAATAATATCGCGAATGATAAAGCGATTTGGTGATAAATTGAATAGCATGTCACTATCTACCGGGTAAGGTGTACCGGTGAGATCAGCCAGCAAAATATCCGCCAGTAACGGCGCGGTACATAAGCCTCTCGCCCCTAAACCGGTTAATAAATACAGGTTTTCAATTACTGGAGCTGACTGATTAATGCGCCAGTTTTTATCTTTCGCTAAATGGGCATAGCGTTTTTTATGCTGCTCAATATCAGGCATGGCGCCAACCACCGGCAGGTGATCTGGTGTCATACAACGTAATCTTGCCTTACTAGCCGTTATATCTTGTTGCTGCCAGTGATTTAGACTAGGCAGGCAACGCTGCAACATATTTAGGTTATATTGATCATCTTTGATACTGGCTTGAGTATTGTGGCTGTGCTTTTCAAATGTAGCGCCAATGCAATGAATATTATTGTGTGATGGTGTTAAATAACCTTTATGACACAATACCGTACTAAGCTTATTTATTTTTTCATTGCTTGCTAACGAGGTCACCTGACCGCGTACTGAAGTTAATGGCAATTGATTGATATAGGGAAAGTCGATGGACTCGGCACCGCCGCAAAATACCACCACCGACGCATTAATATCTCCTTTATTGGAATGTAACAGCCATTTTTTATTTTCCAATTGGGTCATGCCGTGAATATTAACTGAGGTTTTAATTTTCAGTTGATTGTTGACCGTAGCTGCTTGTAATAATTGTGTCACCAGTTCAGCTGGGGCAATCCAGCCGGCATTAGGCATAAATAATCCGCCAAAATCTAGTGCAATATTGGCTAACTCACTAGCCTGCTGCTTTGATACACTATGAATAAGTTCATCTGGCCAGGGATTATTATCAGCGAAAATTTGCTGTCTTTGTTCCAGCGCTTTTTTATAGGAAACTTCTAATAAGCCGCACCAGCGATGGCTGAATGAATAGCCTGATTTTGCCAGTGATTTATACTGTTTCAGAGCATGCCAAAACGCTTGCTGATAGAATCGGCTAATATCATCAACTTGCTGATGTAATAGTGGATAAATGGCGCCAATGGCATTACTTGAAGCTCCTTGAGCGATTGCTTTATCACGGCAATACAAGGTGACCTTGATGCCTTTTTCTGTCAGCGCATAAGCGGTGCAGGCTGACGCAATGCCGCCGCCAATAATAGTGACATGTTGTGGTTTAGCTATCTCAGTGCGCAGTTGATAACCTTTACCACTGGTTCTATTTTGCTGGTATTTTCCTACGAGTATTTCTTTCTTTTTCCCTTGATAGCCCTGTTTTTCTAGTCTAAAACCTGCTTGCTGTAATCCGCGGCGAATAAAACCGGCCACGGTAAAGGTACTGATAGTCGCTTGCGGTTTTGATAACCGTGCCATTTGTTGGAAAAGTTCGGGTGTCCACATCTCTGGATTTTTGGCTGGGGAAAAGCCATCGAGATACCAGGCATTAACTAAGCCCGGGGATTTTCTCGGTAATAGAATCTGTGACAGGCTGTCAGTTGCATCCCCCAGATAAATAGTCAATGCCACCTTGTTTGTCACTATGTTAACGTCTAACCGTTGGTTGAGTTGTTCGGGATAGCAATCTAGTAATATGTTGACTTCATCTGTTAATTGCTCAAAGCATCTTAGGGATTGTGCCAGTTGTTGACGTGTTAACGGGTATTTCTCTGTACTGATGAAATGTAGCTTTGGCAATTTATGCTGCTTAGCTAATTTAAGGTAAAGGTGTAAAGTCAGTAAAAAGTTCAGCCCGGTACCAAAACCGGTTTCACCTATGACAAATTCTCCTTGATTAGCGAGCAATTGCTGTTTAATTTGATTGCCATTAATAAAGACTTGCTCGCTTTGTTGAAAGCCAGACTCGGTATCAAAATAGATGTCGTCGAATTGCTCGGAATAGGGCGAACCATCTTCTTGGAAAGTTATTTTATTATCAGTGGTCACTTTATGATCTTTTTTACTAATTAGTGCTATACACAGCGAATATTTTACCTATACTTGCCAGCAATTGTCATGGTTTGAATAAATCAGTGTACAAGTGTACACTGAGCAGACCAGTATGAGGGGCAAAATTCTGTATGATACGCCCGAATTTTTTAAATTTTAGATGGTTAGTTAGATGAAACGAGTAGTGATCACCGGATTAGGTATTGTATCAAGTATCGGTAATAACGCGGAAGAAGTGTTAGCTTCATTAAAAGCTGGACGTTCAGGAATTACCAAATCAGAAAGCTTTGAAGAAAAAGGCTTACGTAGTCAGGTTTGGGGTAATCCAACGTTAAACACGAAAGATCACATCGACCGTAAAGCCATTCGTTTTATGGGGGATGCTGCAGGGTATGCTTATGTTGCTATGCAAGAAGCCATTGACGATGCAAAATTAACAGAAGAACAAGTGTCTAATTTCCGTACCGGTATTGTTGCTGGCTCTGGTGGTGCTTCATCAGATAATGTCGTAAAAGCTGCCGACACGTTACGTGAAAAAGGCGTAAAACGTGTTGGTCCTTATGCAGTACCAAAAACTATGTCTAGCACTTGTTCTGCTTGTTTAGCGACGCCGTTTAAAATCAAAGGGGTAAATTATTCAATCAGCTCAGCTTGTGCCACCAGTGCTCATTGTATTGGCCATGCTGCGGAACTTATCCAATTAGGTAAACAAGATATTGTTTTTGCTGGTGGTGGCGAAGAAGTAGATTGGTCATTAGCGATGATGTTTGACGCTATGGGGGCATTATCTACTCAGTATAACGATACACCTGACAAAGCGTCTCGTACTTACGATGCTGACCGCGATGGTTTTGTTATTTCTGGCGGCGGCGGTATGGTGGTTGTCGAAGAACTTGAACACGCTTTGGCTCGTGGCGCGCATATTTATGCTGAAATTGTTGGTTATGGTGCGACTTCTGACGGCTATGACATGGTAGCCCCAAGCGGGGAAGGTGCGGTACGTTGTATGCAGCAAGCGATGCATGGTGTTGAAGGAAAAATTGATTATCTTAATACACACGGTACGTCTACCCCAGTTGGTGATGTTAAAGAATTAGGGGCCATTCAGGAATTATTCGGTAATGATTCACCAGCGATCAGTGCCACTAAAGCAATGACAGGTCATGCTTTAGGTGCTGCCGGGGTTCATGAAGCCATTTATTCATTATTAATGATGGAAAACAACTTTATTGCACCATCGATTAATATTGAAACGTTAGATGAGCAGGCCCAAGGGCTTGATATTGTTTCTGAAACTCGTGAAGCGGAGTTAGATTTAGTGATGTCTAACAGCTTTGGTTTTGGTGGTACTAACGCGACCTTAGTAATGAAAAAATACAAATAACCGTTAGCGGTCTGTATAAAAGCCGTTAACTTACGTTAACGGCTTTTTTTATGTACAGGATGTACGGTATAACGTGGGTTCATGGATGAATAGGAACGTATATGTACAGGATGTACGGTATAACGTGGGTTCATGGATGAACAGGAGCGTATATGTACAGGGTGCATGGACGCGGAGGTAGAGAGAAGCAAGATGCCAGACCTGATAATGTACGGTCGTTTTTTTTGTTCCAGAGAAAACCTAGCTATCGATGAGCGTGTAGAAATACCATCGTTTTTTGGGTGATCTGCAACCTGTGTTTGATAATTAATATATAAAAGTCATAAAGTTAATGAAAATCTTTTTCGATGAAAATATGCCGTTTGCCCGTGAATTTTTTAGTGACTTTGGCGAACTAACGGCATTTGCCGGCAGAACCTTGACCACAGAGCAAGTTGCAGAGGCTGACGTGCTGTTAGTTCGTTCTATTACTGAGGTCAATCAAAGCTTATTAGCGGCGAATAATAAACTACAATTCGTTGGCACAGCGACCATAGGTGTCGATCATATTGATCAACATTATTTACGGCAGCGCGGCATTAACTTTAGTGCTGCACCGGGTTGTAATGCGATTTCAGTTGCTGAATATGTGTTATCGTCATTAGTGGTGTTGGCAGAGCGTTATCAACTAGTATTGCAAGACCTGACGGTGGGTATTATTGGCGCGGGTAATACCGGGAGCAGATTAAGCGAAAAGCTAGATGCTATTGGAGTAAATTATCTATTATGTGATCCATTACTAGCGCAAAATGACAATGACCAAAGGGAATTCGTTGCGTTAGAGCAGGCATTAGCGTGTGATGTTATTTCGCTGCATGTTCCTAAAACTACGTCGGGTGATTATCCAACTTATCATTTACTAAATGAGCAGCGACTTTCACAACTTTCTTCTAAACAGATATTAATTAATGCCTGCCGAGGGGAAGTCACAGATAACCAAGCCTTGTTGAAAATGAAACAGCGGGGACATGGAGTAAAATTGGTGCTCGATGTTTGGGAAAACGAACCGCAAATTTTAACTGAGCTGATCTCCTACTGTGAGATAACAACTGCACATATTGCTGGTTATAGTTTGGAAGGCAAAGCGCGTGGTACGGAAATGCTCTATCAGGCATTATCTCGTTTATTAAATAAACCTGTTGAAAAGTCGCTGACGGATTTTTTACCTGATTCTGGAATAAGTCATATTGAAATAAACCAAGGATTTGACGAAATTTTACTAAACCAACTGGTTAAAATGGTTTACGATGTCAGGCGCGATGACGCGTTATTTCGTCAGCAAATAGGTCATCAACAGGAAACTGCACTAGCGTTTGATCTTTTACGTAAAACTTACCCTGCTCGCAGGGAGTTTTCATCGGTTAACGTTAGCAGCAATCAACAGCACCAGTCGGCATTTGCACATCGGCTTGGTTTCGGTAATTTACGGTAATTTAACAAGTTAAAATTGAGAGAAGGGCATGGCACAGAAATTTGATGTTTGCGTATTAGGAGCAACAGGATTGGTTGGTAAAACCATTATGGAAATTCTTGAGCAACGAGATTTTCCTGTGAATAAACTTTACCCGTTAGCGAGCGCTCGCTCAGCTGGTGAAACGATTGAGTTTAATGGTGAAACCATCGAAGTGATTGATGCTGATACCTTTGATTTTAGCTTAGCTCAAATAGGATTTTTCTCTGCTGGTGGTAGCATTTCGGCAAAGTTTGCGCCAATTGCAGGTGATGCTGGCTGTATTGTTATCGATAATACCTCAGAATTTCGTTACGAAGCAGATGTGCCTCTAGTGGTGCCAGAAGTTAATCCACAGGCATTAGCGGAATATCGTAATCGTAATATTATTGCTAATCCAAACTGTTCAACCATTCAGATGATGGTGGCATTAAAACCGATTTATGATGCAGTAGGTATTGAACGGGTAAATGTCAGTACCTATCAGTCGGTTTCAGGTGCCGGTAAAGAAGCGATGGATGAATTAGCGAAACAATGTGCGGATCTGTTAAGCGGTAAGCCGATTGAATCAAAAGCATTTTCTCGTCAGATCGCGTTTAATGTGATTCCGCAAATTGATGTCTTTATGGAAAATGGTTACACCAAAGAAGAAATGAAGATGGTGTGGGAAACTAAGAAAATACTCGGTGACGAGAATGTTTTAGTCAATCCTACTGCAGTTCGTGTGCCGGTATTTTTTGGCCATGGTGAAGCCTTGCATATCGAAACCAGAGAGCAAATTTCTGCAGAGCAAGTTAAAGAGCTTCTTAAGCAGGCTCCAGGGGTTGAAGTTTGTGAAAAGGATGAAGATTTTCCAACGCAAATTGGTGAAGCCAGCGGTGTTGATGCGACATTCGTCGGCCGTATTCGTGAAGATCTTAGCCATAATAATGGTATTAATATGTGGATTGTTGCCGATAACGTTCGTAAAGGCGCAGCAACTAACAGTATTCAGATCGCAGAATTATTAGTAAAAGAATATTTATCTTGATCTGTTAGAGATAAATTATCGGGTAATAGCTAAGTACTCGATTTATTAAAGAAAAATAAAAACTCGTCGTTATAGTTAACGACGAGTTTTTTTGTTATAACTGAGGTTAACTTGACAGGGAATATTATAGTCGTTTGGCTGTGATATACTTGTTTGGAATATTTTTTGCTTTGTTTTATCTGGACTTAGTTGTGCCAAACTATTGGCGTCAGATAAAAATAATTAGGAAACCTTAATGCAACGACTGTTACGCCTGTGCCTGTGGCAGGTTTTAATTATCAGTATTAGTTCTTTTAGCGCTGTCTCATGGTCTGCCGAAGAAGGTGGGATCCGTATTCGAGGTCCAAAATCCAGTGATCAATTTCCTTTTGAGCAATATGGCCCGATAACGTCAAAAGATACTTTATGGAATATTGCTTTGCAGGTGCGACCAGACCCAGCGTTTTCTGTCTATCAGGTCATGCAGGCATTATATGAAAAAAATCCACAAGCTTTTCATGATAATAACCTCAATCATTTAATTGACGGACAATACCTTAAACTACCAACGCCGCAGGAAATTGCGGCGATTAATCCACAAGTAGCGCAAAAAAAATCGGATCAAGATGATCAGGAGTGGCAAAGCAAGGTGGCGAAAACTGCAGCCTCTAAGCCTAAGGAAATAAAACCTGCCGTCGATGTAGTCAATAAGAAAGATTTAGAGCAAGCAAAAAGTGAAATTAATAATCAGCTGCAAAGTTATGATGATTCACAAAAACAACGATTAGCCACTATTCAAAATGATGTATTGGACTCGATTGATGGCCTGCAGGCGATTTTAAAAGAGAATGAAGAGTTACGTAACAAGCTAAATAGTTTTAACGATAAATTAGGCGAAATGCAGCAGGAAGTGGCAAAAGGGAAAGAAGTTGAGCTGCAGTTAATGAATACTAATGCGATGTTGCAGGCGTTATTAGATAAAGCCGAAGCTCGTGAACAAGAACGCCTATTAGAAAAACAGCGTCTAGAATTGGAAAATAACGGCTTTATTAATAGTCCTTGGTTTATTGTATTAACGTTATTGTTTACCTCTTCACTGGTTGCTGGCGGGATATTCCTGTTCTTTAGGAAGAAAAAACAAGCGAATGCTGATGCCGATACATCAGAGTTTGAGTTAGGAAAAATTGCAGCAGCTAAACCGGAAAAACAGCAAGAAAATAAGAAAGGTGAAGAGTTAACACTTGATGATGAATTGTCGTTAGACGACGAGTTATCTTTGGATGATGAATTATCGTTGGACGATGAGCTGGCGATTGATCTCGCTGAGGGTGATGACAATGATGACTTATTAGGTGGCGATATCGATTCGTTAGCTGATGAATTACTCGACGATGATGTCATACATCTCGATGACGATTTAGATGATCTGGATGATTTAGGCGATCTCGATGATCTGGAAGAAATTTCACTCGACGATGTTGATGATGCGCAGCTCGAACCAGATGAAGAACTGCTAGACGGAGAGTTAGATCAGGGAGATCTGGATTCTTTACTGTCAAATATCGATGAAGAAGTTGGTGAGCCAGAAGAAAATGATGATGAAATCGTCGAAGAGTTAGAAGGCGGTGAGCTTGATCAAAATGCGCTCGATGAATTGCTGATGGAAACCGGAAGCGATGACGCTGAGGATATTGTTGAAGTCTCAGGTGAAGAAGAGCTGACAGAGCCTGATGATATCGATGCCTTAATGGACTCTATGGCAAGCAAAGCGCCAGCCGCGGATGAAGTACCAGATAATGCAGAGCTAACCGATCCCGATGATATTGATGCCTTGATGGAATCTATGACAGGGGATTCGATGGCAGATGATAGCGCAGAACCTACAAGTGAAGCGCCAGCCGCGGATGATACCCCGGATAATGCAGAGCTAACCGATCCCGATGATATTGATGCCTTGATGGAATCTATGACAGGGGATTCGATGGCAGGAGATAGCGCAGAACCTACAAGTGAAGCGCCTGTCGCAGATGATATCCCGGATAATGCAGAGCTAACCGATCCCGATGATATTGATGCCTTGATGGAATCTATGACAGGGGATTCGATGGCAGAAGATAGCGCAGAACCTACAAGTGAAGCGCCAGCCGCGGATGAAGTTCCAGATAATGCAGAGCTAACCGATCCCGATGATATTGATGCCTTGATGGAATCTATGACAGGGGATTCGATGGCAGGAGATAGCGCAGAACCTACAAGTGAAGCGCCTGCCGCAGATGATATCCCGGATAATGCAGAGCTAACCGATCCCGATGATATTGATGCCTTGATGGAATCTATGACAGGGGATTCGATAGCAGGAGATAGCGCAGAACCTACAAGTGAAGCGCCAGCCGCGGATGATATCCCGGATAATGCAGAGCTAACCGATCCCGATGATATTGACGCCTTGATGGAATCTATGACAGGGGATTCGATGGCAGGAGATAGCGCAGAACCTACAAGTGAAGCGCCAGCCGCGGATGATATCCCGGATGATGCAGAACTGAGCGATCCCGATGATATTGACGCCTTACTCAATTCAATTAACGATGATCAGCCGGTATCTTCGGCAGCAGAACAGCGCAAAGAAGATAAAAATCTAGAGGTTAGCGACCAAAGCGAAATTGATGCGTTATTAGGAGAGGTTGAACCTAGTTCGTCTGCAACAACTGAAGATCAGGTTGAGCCGCAGGATAACCATCAGGAGTTAATTGCTAATTTTAGCGATGATTATGTTGCTCCATTTCTATCGGCAGATTTAAGCGCTATAGCTCAGCAACAAGCGACAGATACCGATGATAGTGATGATGAACCCGTTCAACAAGTGATCGATGATGATCTCGATATTGATGCACTTATTGCTGATGTTGAGCAGGGCAGTCAATCTGATGATGAGCCGTTAGATATTGGCGATGATATTTTGTCAAGTGAACAGGCACCTAGTGATGACTCGTCGACAATAGATGACAGTATTTTAGATGAAGTATCTGGTGAGTTTGATGAGTCGACATTAAGCCAGTTATTGCAGGACGAGCAGCAAGAAACCTCTGAAGATGAATTACCACCAGATTTTACCAACAGTGAAGTGTTAGCTGATTTGTTAGCGGAAGAGCAACAAACTGGTGAAGGTAAAGCTGATGATAGCGATATTTTGGAAATTAATGATATTGAACAGCTGGATAATGTAGATTTTGATGAGTTGCTGGCTAATATCGAAGAAGAAGCTCCACCTGGTAGTGATACCAGTGTTGACATAGAGAGTGATGATCAAGCACAAGAGTTTACTATTGGTGATGAGTTAGACAATGAATCAGACGTGAGCCAAGATGAACGTGATTTTATCTCGGTTGATGAATTAATTTCTGATACACAGGATGATTCAGATGAACAAACAGAACCTTATGAGCAAACTAATATTGATGTCGGATTAGGAGAGTTTCCTGAATTTACCACAGATGTTAATCAAGTTGATGTTGATGAGGAAGATGACAGTGGCGTCGCGGCTAAACTGGATTTAGCGAAAGTGTATATGGAAATAGGGGATAACGAAAATGCCGAAGTTATCTTGCAGGATGTATTAAAGCTCGGTGATTCAGAGCAGCAGCAGCAAGCACAAAAACTGCTGGATGATCTAGATTAACTGTTAATTTGTCAGTATTAAAAAAGGCCAAAGTATGACTACTTTGGCCTTTTTTAATACTGATGGTGTTACTCGCAAAATTGTAACAAATAGTGGATAATGCGCGCGGATTTTTATGCGAGTGATACCAATTAAAATAACTATTTAATTGGGATGTGTTGATGAGAGATAACGGGAGAACGAATGCGTTACGCCTTAGGTATTGAATATGATGGTAGCCAGTATTATGGTTGGCAGCGTCAGAAAAGCGTGATCAGTGTTCAGCAGACATTAGAACAAGCATTATCGAAAATTGCTGCTGAGCCGATAGAGGTCGTTTGTGCTGGGCGTACCGATACCGGAGTTAACGCGACTAATCAAGTTGTTCATTTTGATACCACTAAAGTACGTAAAGACGTAGCCTGGACGCTTGGTGTTAACACTAATTTACCCAAGGATGTTGCGGTGTCATGGTGTCAGCAAGTGACTGAGGATTTTCATGCGCGCTTTAGCGCTACCGCTCGTCGTTATCGTTATATTATTTATAACAATAATCTGCGTTCGGCTATTTTGAGTCATGGCTTGAGTTTTTGTCATTACCCGTTAAATGAACAGCTAATGCATCAAGCGGCACAATTTTTAGTGGGGCAGCATGACTTTACTTCATTTCGTACTGTACATTGTCAGTCGCATTCTCCAATCAGAACCTTATTGCATTGTAATGTTACCAGAAAAGGGGATTACATTATTATTGATGTAAAAGGCAATGCGTTTTTACACCATATGGTGCGCAATATCGCTGGCAGTTTAATGAAGGTGGGGCAAGAACTTAAGCCGATTAGCTGGATCAAGGAAGTACTGGAAGCAAAAAATCGTTGTCTGGCGGGTATCACAGCACCTGCGGCTGGGCTGTATTTTGTTGATGTTGAATATCCAGCAGAATTTGCCTTACCAAAGCGGACATTAGGACCATTATTTTTAGATTAGTTGTTTATTGTACAAAGCCCTAAATTTTTACCCGATAAAATTTTACAAAACAGACCAGTTTTTTCTATCCATAATACGTTAAAATATGGTCTAATTAGTGGTTATACTTAGATATTATAAAAATTTACAATTTAATGGCTATTTATTAGCGGTTAAATGATTCTCATGCATAGGCAAAAGTGAAATTATGAGCTGGATTGAAAAGATTCTCCCGAAAGCAAAATCGACTCAAAAACGTAATATTCCAGAAGGTGTCTGGAGCAAATGTACTTCCTGTAATGCGGTGCTTTATAAAGTTGAATTAGACCGTCAAATGTCGGTTTGTCCTAAGTGTGATCACCATATGCGCATTAGTGCCCGTAAGCGTATCGAAAGCTTTTTAGATCTTGGTGAACGTGTAGAGTTAGGAACTGAATTTGAGCCTCAGGATATTCTAAAATTCAAGGACTCTAAGCGTTATAAAGACCGGATTTCAGCGGCGCAAAAAGCAACCAATGAGAAAGATGCCTTAGTGGTAATGAAAGGTGAATTACACGGTATGCCAATTGTTGCTGCGGCATTTGAATTTGCTTTTCTAGGTGGTTCTATGGCCTCGGTAGTAGGGGCACGCTTTGTAAAAGGGGTTGAATATTGTCTCGAACATAACTTACCTTTTGTTTGTTTCTCTGCCAGTGGTGGTGCCCGAATGCAGGAAGCCTTATTTTCACTGATGCAGATGGCTAAAACCAGTGCTGCGTTGGCGAAAATGAGCGAAAAAGGCTTACCCTATATTTCAGTATTAACCGATCCTACTATGGGGGGCGTTTCTGCCAGCTTGGCAATGCTAGGCGATGTTAATGTTGCTGAGCCGAAAGCGCTTATTGGTTTCGCTGGGCCACGTGTTATTGAACAAACGGTTCGTGAAAAATTACCAGAAGGTTTCCAGCGTAGTGAGTTCTTAATCGAAAAAGGCGCAATTGACATGATAGTCGATCGCCGGGAAATGCGTGATACTTTAGCGCGCTTATTATCGAAGTTTACTGGTCAGGAATTAAAAGCAAGCTAGCGTTAACAATTACTTTATGAGCGAAATTATTAAAAGCCACTCTGAGCGTACGCTCGATGAGTGGCTTTATTATTTAGAAAGTATTCACCCAAGTGAAATTGATATGGGGCTTGAACGTATTGCTGTCGTGGCAAAGCGTTTAGCTATTGATTTGTCATTTGCTCAAGTGGTGACTGTTGCTGGTACTAATGGTAAAGGTACGACCTGTGCGTTTATCGAAAACGCCTTGTTAATGGAGCAGCGTTCAGTTGCTGTCTATTCTTCTCCGCATATTACAGAATTTAATGAACGTTTAAGAATTAATCAGAAGGATGTTGCGGACCAACCATTAGTTAGGGCGTTTGAGCAAATAGAGCAGGCGAGAGCTGAAATCTCTTTAACTTACTATGAGTACACCACGCTGGCCGCATTGTTAGTGCTCATGTCGGTTAAACCGGAATTTATTATTTTAGAGGTTGGTTTAGGTGGGCGGCTGGATGCCACTAATATTATCGATGCGAATATTGCAGTCATCACCACCATAGATTTAGATCATCAGGCATTTTTAGGTAATACCCGGGAAGCCATTGGCGCAGAAAAAGCGGGTATTCTTCGGCCACAGCAACCCGCGGTAATAGGTGATAAGCAGCCGCCAGCTTCGGTGTTATCTTATGGTGAGCAATTGAGTGCTAATTTGTACTGTCGTGGACGCCAATTTACTATTGAGCCGCAACAAGATGGTAATCGTTGGCGTTGGCAAAGTGAGCAAGTGATCTATGAGCTGTTACCACGCCCTCATATTCCCCAAGACAATGTTGCTACGGCGTTAATGGTGTTAAAGCTTTTAGCGATAGAGCTTAGTAATCAGCAGGTTATTACGCTCATTGAGCAAACTAAAGTCGCCGGCAGAACTGAAATCTTAGTAGATGGTTGTCAGGTGATGTTAGATGTTGGTCATAATCCATTGGCAGCACGCTATCTTGCGGACCAAGTAAAAGAGGTAAGTGCTAAGCAAGTACATGCAGTCGTCGGTATGCTGTCAGATAAGGACATAGTTAATACCATTAAGCCATTAATACCTTATATTGATCATTGGTACCTTTGCTCATTAGATGTTGCAAGAGGGGCTAACGCTGCTCAGCTACGTGAGGTATTTACTGAGCAAGATGCGAAAAATTTATTATCTTTTGACAATGTGAGTGAGGGTTATAAAATGGCAAAAGCTCACGCGGGTAAGCAGGATCTTATTTTAGTTTTTGGATCTTTTGTTACCGTTGCACAAGTCAAGTCATTGTATAATTAGGAGTTCTCTTGTCTACACCGTTTCAAAATAGATTAGTCGGTACCGTTATTGTTGCGGCAATCGCAATTATCTTTTTACCTGATCTACTTGATGGAGATAAGAAAACCTATCAGGAAGAGTTTGAACCTATTCCTGCTGCACCTACTATAGATTTTAAGCCCAAAAATCATGACTTCCCCGAGGATAAACTATCATCGCTAGCTAAGGAGCAATTGGTGGATGAAACCGCCGTTGACGATGACTCTGAAGCGTCGATTGATAATGAAGTGCAGAAGATAGCAACAGAGAAGGTTGCAGTGAAACCATTAGCTAAATCTGATCAGCTTAAACAAGTTCAAAGTGTTAAAAGTGATTCACTACCAGCAAAAGCGGTTGCTAATCAGGCTTGGGTGATCCAGTTAGGTAGTTTTCGTCATAAAAATAATGTTGATGAGCTAGTGAATAAATTAACTAAAGCCGGTTATAAGGCGTTTACTCGCCCTATTAAGACCAAAACCGGGACATTAACTAAGGTATTTGTCGGGCCGGAATTAATTAAAACCAGCCTTGAGAAAAAGATACCTGAATTGAAACAGTTAACTCAGGTGGAAGGAAAAGTCGCCAGATTTTCACCGACAAAATAATAATAATGTTAGTACTTTGAGCGGTCGTTCTGATAGAATGCGCGCCTCAAATACGAGTAATATTAATTGAGAACTCTCGATTTATGGTTTGGATAGACTATGCCATTTTGGCTGTCATAGGTATTTCAACGTTAATTAGTCTTGTTCGTGGCTTTGTCAAAGAAGCTGTGTCGCTGGTTATCTGGATAAGTGCCTTTTTTATTGCCAGTACTTTCTACGCCAAACTTGCCACTCTTCTTACCAATATCTCCGATGCTTTCTTACGTAATGGCGCTGCTATTGCCATTTTATTTATTACCACGCTTATTTTAGGCGCATTAGTTAATTATGTTATTAGTCAATTGGTGGCTAAAACAGGACTTTCAGGTACAGATAGGGTGTTGGGCATTGTTTTTGGCGCGCTGCGTGGTGTATTAATAGTTAGCGCGGTATTGTTTTTTATCGATGCGTTTACCCCTTCATCATCTAGTCAGTGGTGGCAAAGTTCTCAATTAATTCCAGAATTTACATTAATAATTGAATGGTTTTTTGAATATCTCAAACAATCATCCAGTTTTCTAAATCAAGCTTAGTTCGGCGGAGAGAAACACCATGTGTGGTATAGTTGGCATTGTAGGTAATACACCGGTTAATCAATCATTATATGACGGTTTAACGGTACTACAACATAGAGGGCAAGATGCAGCTGGCATCGTTACCATTCACGATAATACCTTTAGGTTGCGAAAAGCTAATGGCTTGGTCAAAGATGTGTTTCATACACGTCATATGATGAGACTGCAGGGCAATATCGGCATCGGTCATATTCGTTATCCTACCGCAGGCACTTCAAGTTCATCGGAAGCTCAGCCTTTTTATGCTAACTCTCCTTTCGGTATTTCGTTGGCTCATAATGGTAATCTGACCAATGCAGATGAATTGAAAGATTGGTTATATAAAGAAGCCTGTCGTCATGTCAATACCACTTCTGATTCTGAAATTTTATTGAATATTTTAGGTCATGAATTACAGCAAGGCGGACGGTTTGAATTAACACCTGATGATATTTTTAAAGCGATTGCCAATGTACATAAACGTGTTCGTGGAGCATACGCAACTGTTGCCCTGATCATCGGTAACGGTATGGTTGCATTTCGTGACCCTAATGGTATTCGACCATTAGTGTTTGGCAAAAGAGAAACAGAAAAGGGCGCAGAATACATGGTAGCGTCTGAGTCTGTGGCATTAGATGCCTGTGATTTTACTTTTGTGCGTGATGTATCACCTGGTGAAGCAATTTTTATCTCTGAAGATGGTCAACTGCACAGCAAGCAATGTGCGGAAAATCCGAGCTTTAACCCTTGTATTTTTGAATACGTTTATTTTGCCCGCCCTGATTCAGCAATAGATAAGATTTCGGTGTACGGTTCTCGTGTTGAGATGGGTAAAAAGCTAGGTGAAAAAATTGCAAAAGAATGGGCAGATGAAGATATTGATGTGGTTATTCCGATCCCCGAAACTTCTTGTGATAGTGCCTTACAAATCGCCCAAACCTTAGATTTACCTTACCGTCAGGGCTTTGTTAAAAACCGTTATATTGGCCGTACTTTTATTATGCCGGGCCAGGAAATGCGTAAAAAATCTGTCCGTCGTAAGTTAAATGCTATTTCAACTGAGTTTGCGGGTAAAAATGTTTTACTTGTTGATGATTCAATTGTTCGTGGCACCACATCAGAGCAAATCATAGATATGGCTCGTGCGGCTGGTGCGAAAAAAGTGTACTTTGCCTCTGCAGCGCCTGAGATTCGTTTCCCTAATGTTTACGGTATCGATATGCCGAGTGCTACTGAGTTGATTGCTCATGGCCGTGATCTGGATGATATTTGCCAATTGATTGGTGCTGATAAGTTGATCTTTCAATCGATTGCTGACTTAGAAGCGGCTGTTGCTGTGGCAAACCCGGATATTAAGCAGTTTGAAACTTCAGTGTTTGATGGTCAATATATCACTAAAGATATAGATCAGGGCTACCTGGAGAAACTGGATGCATTACGAAATAATGAGAGTAAAGAGTTATCGGATAAAAATGCTGACTCTATTATTGATATGCATAATGAAGGGGCGGAATAAAGCGCTCACTTTCGTTGCAATAAAAAACGCTCCTTAAGGAGCGTTTTTTGCTTTTATTAACAGTGGTTATTAAGAAATGTATTCTGCGCCAAATCCCATGCTGAACATGATAGCGCTAATTGCCATTAACGACACTAACAAGACTAATCCGCAAGTTACTACTGAACTTGCGTAGATAAAGCCTTTTTCTTCTGGAATGTTCATCATAATAGGTACACCAGAATATAAAAGGTAAACTGAATAAGTTAATGCCGCTAAACCTGCTAATGCGACAAACCATAAAACAGGATAAAGCGTCGTCAAACCAACCATAAGTAGTGGGGTGGCGGTATAAGCGGCAAGTTCAAGTGACTGGGTAAAATCCGGTGATGCGTCAAAAGTTTTTGCCATCCATTGGATCAAATATGCTAAGGCAAAAACGCCAGCAATCAAGCCTGCATACATGGCAACGGCCATCGCAATTGCGTGGGGCTCTGAGATTTTGATGACATCACCTGCACCAATAGACCAGCCGATGTGAGCGGCAGCATAATAACTGCAAATTGCTGGTATTAATGCGATTGTTAAAATATGAACGACACTGTACATTAAGCTTTCATGACGTTTTTCGATGGTTTGCCATTCTTCCTTTGGATGAGCGTATAGCCCCCAGATATGATTTAAGATCATAAAATTACCTCTTGCTCTGTCCCCAAAAAATACGCATATACAGTTTGAATTTTTATTATCTGCTGCGCGTTAAGATCAACATTCGTTTTTTATTGTTGATATCTTATTTATGAAAGATGTCGAAGCTTTCGTCAAGAGTTGATTGAAAAATAATCGTGTGAATAGGCAAATAGTTATTTTTTATAATTAAAATCACTGAATTTTATACTTAATTAGAACTAATGGCGCTATTAAGCAACTTTAACTCTGACAACTTTCATTATCTCGATATCAAAGCCAGCGATATTTTCTGTTGTAGCATAATAAGTCAGGTTTACTCGTTGTCCTTGTAAAGAACGATAATGCTTTTTTCTTTTATATTTAAATGGTACATCTATATTTTCTATCATTATGGTGTTTAACAACCAGTCATCTTGTTCACGCTGTACATGTGAGACAACCTTTAAATTTTCACTGTGAATGAGCTTATGATGCTTATCAATTAAATCTTGAGCTTTATGCTGTTTCATGATTTCTGATAATAAATTAATGATAGCTACTAGTATCTCAACTATTTGGCTTTTAAAATAGCACTATTCATTTTCAGCAGTAAAATTTTATGTCGACAAATCATTTGTTAGCACCCATTAAGCAATTTTTACAATGTTCAACGCCAGACGCTTGGGTAGCAGAGGCTAAAAAGCCAGAAAATTTACCTATGTTGCTTATTGATCATTTGATTTGTGAATTAAAGGCGGCACAATCTGCAATGTTTCTAATACGTAAGTATGCAGTAGATAAAGAAAGTGGTGATGCACTGTTGGCGTGGTTGAGGCCGTTTGAAACGCTTATCTATAAAAGGGAAGGCGATTGGCGCACATTACCGTCAAAGAACAATTTAACTAAGTCTGTGATCCCTAAGTCAGATACACCATATGGGCAAGATCTTATTGATAAGATGGTTCTGTTGATAAAAGAAGAGTTACATCACTTTTACCAAGTGCTTGAAATCATGGATGAGTATGGTATTGAGTATCAAAGCATTACCCCATGCCGCTATGCAAAAGGCATGTTACGACACGTCAAAACATTTGAACCAGATGCAATGATCGACAAGCTCATTATTGGCGCTTATATCGAGGCTCGTTCATGTGAACGGTTCGCTACGCTCGCTCCTCATGTTGATAAAAGGTTAGGGGATTTTTATATCTCATTGCTTCGCTCTGAAGCACGCCACTATCAAGATTACCTAGCATTGGCAGAAGAAATAGCTGGTGGTGATATATCGGAGCGAGTGAAGTTCTTCGGTGAACGGGAAGCTGAACTCATCTCATCAGAGGATGAAGACTTTAAATTCCATAGTGGCGTGCCTGTAATATAATTTGAAAATAGCAGTTAAAAATAATTTTTAACTGTCAGATTTTTTTACATATTTTTATTTTTTAACTGATTTGTATAGTCTTATTCCTTGGTGAACCCTTTAAATATCTAGCATCTTACTTTTAGGTGTCAATTTTGCTTTCATTGGGCGCTTATTAAGAAGCAGAGTAGATTACTTCAATAAAGAGCAGTGATATTTAAACGGAAAACACAAGGATAGATAATGACAAAACTAATCTCACAAAAATTTCTGCAATCTAGCGCCTTAGCAGTATCACTTTTAGTCAGCTTATCTTCAACAGCTGGACTGATCGATAATGGCAATGGCACTATTTATGATGATGTATTAAACATCACTTGGCTGCAGAATGCGAATATTGCTTTAACTGCTGGTGAACATGAATTTGGCGTTTCAACTTACGGTGACGCTGCTGATTTTGCTAGTGATTTTTCATATTTAGGGTATACAGAATGGCGACTGCCAACAACCTTAGCTATAGATCCATCATGCTCTGCTAATTATTCAGATAATGACGCTTATTCACATGGTATTAATTGTACAGGCAGTGAACTAGGTTATATGTATTATAACAATTTTGGTTTAGCGGCAGGTACTGATGCTGCAACATTGATAAACAATGCCAATATTGATTTATTTTTCAACCTGTCACGTTCAGCAAGTTATTTTTCTGATCCTTATATTGGCATGTTTGATGACGATTACGACAGCTGGCGTTTTTCTATGGGGAATGGAGAACAACATCGGGCAGCAAGCGGTAGTGGTGGATTAACCTGGCTAGTGCACGATGGCCGTGTTAGCGTTTCTGAACCTGTTAGCGGTGCGATGTTAGCACTCGGTCTGATGGGGCTGCTAATGACGCGTCGCAGAAATTCTTAATTTCATGCAGTAACTAAAAAAGCGAGGCTATTAACCTTGCTTTTTTAGTTTCAATCGGGGTATTCGCTAACCCACTACATAACAATGCAACAATTTCTGCCGGCATTTTTTGCCTGATAAAGTGCAGAGTCTGCTTTTTCAAATACCGATTTCCAGGTGCTACTTTCTTGATATTCTGCCACACCAACTGATACTGAAATCGGCGGCAGATAGGCATTGGTTTTTTTCTGCTTTAAGCGTAACTTAGTGATAGCGATACGGATGGTTTCGGCAAAACTCTTTGCGTCTTTTTTTGTTTGATTGGCTAACACCACGATAAATTCTTCACCGCCTTGGCGAACGGCAAAGTCAGTGCTACTTAAGTGCTCTTTGATAGTTGCCGCTACTTTTTGGATCACTTGATCGCCAACTGCGTGGCCAAAAGAATCATTAATGTTCTTAAAATGATCAATATCAATTAAGCAGGAAGCATGTGTACTTTCTTTTGATAATTCTTTTAGTTTCTCATCACAACCGCGGCGGTTATATAAGCCAGTTAATGCATCGAGCATAGCTTCGTCGCGAGAGGCTTTTAACTGAGATTTTAGTTGTTTAACTTGCTGATAAGTTTCAGCAAGTTCTTTATTTAATTCCTGATGCTGGTGCTGAGAGTGAGCCAGCGTTGCATTAATGAACTTAAGTACCGGCTTAAATGACGCTTGACGTGTTGATTTGGCTAGGACATTGTCGGCTCTTTGTAAATTGCTGGCTATTTCATTGCCATTATCAACTTGAGTTTGTAGCTTCTCCATGGTTGAAGATAACGTTTGTTCAAATGGCGTTAACAACGAGCGTTCCAGTTGATCGGTAGTAGAGAAAAACTCCAAAAATGCCGACTCGATAAATACTGCATCTAATGAACCGTGCCAGCTGATATATTCATCGATGTACTGATTAAGTAATTCATTACTTTTTGATAAATAGTGATATATCACTGAGAAATTGATTGGTGTTGGAGCAACCTCATATTGACTGAGAAATTTAATGGTTTGCTCGCTAACTTTTACCGCGCAGGGGTAATTATCTTGGGTGTTCATGGTTATTCCTGAAATCAGGATATTCCTAATTTAGTGTCTAATTGTTATTTTAATTGAATGTGATGTTACTCAAGCGCCAATTTTAATCGTAAAGCAACACGTTGTTAATGCTGCTGTGATAAATATTTCGCCATTGATTTAATGCAGATCAGTGAATTGCTAAAATTTAGTTATTGGCAGGTAACTGTTGGTTCACTAGCTTAAACCCTTTGCGGTGAAATTTTAGCCAAGAACCTTGTTCATACCAGTCACCAAGTACGACGCGTTGTGCTTGTTGAGCATTAAGCTGAAGATGATGAACATCCGGTCTATGAGTATGACCATGGATCAGCAAAGTCGAGTTGTAATGCTCTAGCGTAGCGATAACTTCTTCCTCTGTGACATCCATAATGTCTTGTGCTTTCTTTGAGGTCGCCATAGCGCTTTTTTTACGATAATTCTCAGCAATTTTTCGACGTATAAAAAGAGGCAGGCTTTTGATCATCAATTGCCACCACCATGAGCGTGATTTTTGACGAAATTCCTGATACGCAACGTCTTTGGTACATAAAGTATCGCCGTGCATTATGATCGCTTTATTGCCATAAAGCTCAATGGTGTCTACTTCTGGTAATAAGGTGATGCCTGCTTTTTTTGCGTATCGTTGACCGAGCAAAAAATCACGGTTACCGTGAATAAAATAAATGGGCACGCCACTGTCTTTTAATGCTTTTAGCCCTTGAGCGATTTCTAGTACAAAAGGAGAGTCATCATCATCGCCGATCCAGTACTCAAACAGATCGCCGAGAATATAAAGTGCGTCTGCATTAACGGCATTATTTTTTAAAAAAGTTAAAAAACAGGCCGTAATATCTGGCCTGTTTTGGCTCAAGTGCAGATCGGCAATAAAATAAGTAAATGCCGAATCAGTTGTAGCTGTCATCAAAGTGTACGCTAAGTCTTATTCGACAATGGTGTCTTCAATGATAATTTCTTCTTTTGGCACATCGTCATGAAAGCCCATACGGCCGGTGTCGACTAATGTCATTTTATCAATCACATCCATACCTTCAACCACTTCACCAAATACACAATAACCCCAGCCTTGAACAGACTCTTCTTTAAAGTCTAAAAAGTCATTGTCTACTAGGTTAATAAAAAACTGGGCAGAGGCTGAATGAGGGTCTTGAGTACGTGCCATGGCTAACGTACCGCGCTTGTTACTTAAGCCATTGTTGGCTTCATTTTCAATGCTGGCGCGGGTGTCTTTCTCTGACATGCCAGAAGCAAAACCACCGCCCTGTGCCATAAAGCCTTTAATCACGCGATGGAAGATAGTGCCGTTATAAAAACCATCTTTTGCGTACTGTTCAAAGTTTTTTGCGGTTATGGGGGCTTTATCAAAGTTAAGTGAAATTTTGATATCGCCAAGGGTTGTTTTTAAAGTGATCATTTTTCATTACTCATATTCAATGGTGGGAGAATTGTAACCTAAAGGTAGAATCTGTAAAGGGAAGTGATGACCCTATTGTAATGTTAAGGTACAATTAGCCGGAATTTTAACAAATATTAGGAATGAAATACCCTCATGTTGCAAATATACAATACCTTAACCCGTAAAAAGGAAGCCTTTACACCAATTGAACCTGGTAAAGTAGGATTGTATGTTTGTGGTTGTACCGTTTATGACTTATGTCATATCGGTCATGCCCGCACTTACATCAGTTTTGATAATATCGCGCGTTATTTGCGGTTTTCCGGTTATGACGTTAACTATGTCCGTAATATTACTGATGTTGAAGATAAAATTATTCAGCGAGCAATTGAGAACGATGAAACGCCGGATGAATTAACAGCGCGCACAATTGCAGCAATGCATCAAGACTTTGATGCGTTACATATGCAGCGCCCTGATCTTGAGCCACGAGTAACGACTCACATGCCGGAAATTATCACTATGATTGAAACTTTAGTGGCGAAACAGCATGCTTATGTTGCGGACAGTGGTGATGTTTTATTTGATGTTTCAAGTTTTGCGGATTACGGAAAACTCAGCGGACAAAATCTAGAGCAGTTACAAGCGGGCTCACGGGTTGATGTCGATGAAAGCAAGCGTAATCCGTTAGATTTCGTTTTATGGAAAAGTGCTAAACCGGAAGAACCAAGCTGGGACTCTCCTTGGGGAGCAGGTCGTCCAGGCTGGCATATTGAATGTTCGGCAATGAATGCTAAGGTCTTAGGCAAGCATTTTGATATTCACGGTGGTGGTTCAGATCTACAGTTTCCTCATCATGAAAATGAAGTGGCGCAAAGTTGTTGCGCCCTTGATACGCCGTATGTTAATTATTGGATCCACACTGGCATGGTGCAGGTTGATCAGGAGAAAATGTCAAAATCGTTAGGTAACTTTTTCACCATTCGTGAGGTGTTAGCTAATTATGATGCGGAAACCACACGCTTTTTCTTAACTACGGGTCAGTATCGCAGCCAGTTAAATTACTCAACAGATAACTTGGAACAGGCAAAATCGTCATTAGAGCGTATTTACACCGCGTTACGCGATGTTGAACTTATCGATGGTTATCAGCTTGATCGTAACCATGAATACGTTAAAGCATTTTGCCAAGCGATGGATGACGATTTTAATACGCCACAGGCCTTATCTGTGCTGTTTGAAATAGCCAAGCAATTAAATTTAGCTAAACAGCAACAAAAAGATAATACGAGTGAATTAGCGAGCATGCTTAAAGCACTTGGTGGTATTCTAGGTTTATTACAGCTAGCGCCTAATGAGTACTTACAAGGCGGTGAAAGTGATGACGAAGTAGCGCAAATTGAAGCCTTGATTAAACAACGTAATGATGCGCGTGCTGCTAAAGATTGGGCGGCAGCTGATGATGCTAGAGACAAACTAAAAGCGATGAATGTCGTCTTGGAAGATAGCGCAGGAAAAACTACTTGGCGAAAAGGTTAAGCCGTTAGTCAATATTAACTTGTTAAAAAGCTCACTAATTAGTGAGTTTTTTTATATCTAGCGCATTTTACTGGTATTCAGGTTCGGATCAAAATGAAAATTAACAAGAACGGAGGCTTTATGAAGGCAATAGTTTATCGTAAATATGGTGCCACAGATGTATTAGAACAGCAGGTTTTACCAAAGCCTGAACCCAGTGAAAATGAGTTGCTGATAAAGGTTAAATCCGTTGAAGTGACAAAAACTGATTGTGAAATGCGAAGTTTCAATTTTGCGGTTAAGTGGTTTTGGTTGCCGTTACGTTTAGCCCTTGGGCTATTTAAACCTAGAAGAAAAGTATTGGGTTCATACTTTTCAGGGGAAGTGGTTGCGGTTGGTTGTAATGTTAAGGAGTTTAGTATCGGAGATGCAGTGTTTGGTAGTTCTGGTTTTAGCCTGGGAGCCTATGCCGAATATATATCTTTACCCTCAGACGCTTGTTTAGTGAAAAAGCCTAAAGAGCTGACTTTTGAACAAGCAGCAGCAATACCTCTTGGCGGTATAAATGCTCTTCACTATTTACAACGAGTCAATATAAAAAAAGCAGATAAAGTACTCGTTAACGGCGCGGGAGCAAGTATTGGTTCGTTTGCTGTACAAATTGCTAAAGCTATGGGAGCGGAAGTAACAGCAGTAGATAGTTCTGTTAAAAAGGCCATGCTGCAGGAAATTGGTGCTGATCATTTTATTGACTATACCAAATCATCTTTCCTGGATACCCTGGAAAAATATGATGTGATTTTTGATATGGTGCCACAAAGTAGCTATTCCGGCTGTATTCGATTGTTAAAGCCAAATGGAAGATACCTTTGTGCAAATCCGACATTTATTAAAATGCTTCGTTCGGTGGTAACGCCGATAGTCACCAATAAACAGGTTTACTTTGCTTTTGCACCAGAAACCAAAGAATACTTGATTCAGCTTATAGAGCTGGTAGAGAAACAAAAAATTCTGCCTGCGATAGATAAAGTATTTTCGATGGAAAGAATTATTGAAGCACATCAACGAGTTGAAACAGAACAACGTTGCGGTATTGTGTTACTTACAATTAATAATGAGTAGTTTTGTAAAATTTAAGTAGGCGCTTTTATTGGCGCCTACTCATAGCTAGCATGTTATAAAAAATTACGAAAATTGCTCACAGGCGATTAAAGTGTTTTCAATTAAACTGGCAACTGTCATAGGACCAACACCGCCAGGAACAGGAGTAATAAATGAAGCCTTCTCTTTCGCGACATTAAATTCAACATCCCCAACTAACTTACCATCAGCTAAACGGTTGATACCCACATCAATAACAATTGCGCCATCTTTGATCCATTCACCTGGGATAAATGCCGGTTTACCAACCGCGACCACAATTAAGTCAGCGTTGCGTACTTTCTCTTCTAAGTTCTTGGTAAAGCGGTGAGTGGTAGTAATAGTACAGCCGGCTAATAATAACTCTAAGGTCATAGGACGACCGACAATATTGGATGCACCAACGACTAAAGCGTCTAGGCCATGAGTTTTTACACCGGTTGACTCAATTAACGTCATAATGCCTTTAGGGGTACAAGGGCGAAGTCCTGGTTGACGTAATGCCAGTTTACCGACGTTGGATGGGTGGAAGCCGTCGACGTCTTTATTTGGTGCGATAGTTTCAATGACTTTATTAGCATCTAGTCCTTCCGGTAAAGGGAGTTGAACCAAAATACCATCAATGTCATTATCCTGATTAAGCGCTTCAACCAGACTGAGTAGTTGTTGTTCTGTCGTGCTTTCTGGTAAATCGTACGAACGAGAAACAAAGCCGACTTCTTCACAGGCACGACGTTTACTACCGACATAAACTTCAGACGCTGGATCATTGCCAACTAAAATTACTGCTAACCCAGGAGCTCTTTTACCTTGGGCGATGCGTTGAGCGACTTTCTCTTTGACAGAGGTTCTAAGGTGCTGGGCAATTGCTTTGCCGTCGATAAGTGATGCAGTCATAATTCCTAAGGCATTAATATAAAAAACGCGGTATTTTCTCACAAATTATCCTTAAGTAGTAGATAGAAAAATTAATATATTGTATGCAGAGTTGCTTGTGGGGTAATTTATCTTAGTTATGCAGTTATTGCTGTAAAACTAAACAAAAAGGCTATTCTTTAACTAGGCTTGCTTTAAAAGTGACCGAACGCGATTTTTTTTATAAAAAACGTTTGACGACCAGCGGGCAACTAGGTAATATCCGCACCCGTTGAAAGCAAGCAGCTTTTAACATTATGTCGGTGATTAGCGCAGCTTGGTAGCGCACTTGGTTTGGGTCCAAGGGGTCGCAAGTTCGAATCTTGCATCACCGACCACTTTCTATCTTGTTTTTTAGATAAAAAGTGATGTTTCTGTAGGTAATGTGCGCCCTTAGCTCAGCTGGATAGAGCAACGCCCTTCTAAGGCGTGGGTCGTAGGTTCGAATCCTACAGGGCGTGCCATGCATTTTTAATGCAACTATGGTGGCTATAGCTCAGTTGGTAGAGCCCCGGATTGTGATTCCGGTTGTCGTGGGTTCAAGTCCCATTAGCCACCCCATCTTTATAAAAGTTTATCGGTGATTAGCGCAGCTTGGTAGCGCACTTGGTTTGGGTCCAAGGGGTCGCAAGTTCGAATCTTGCATCACCGACCACTTTCTTACATTTAAATCCACAACTTCCTCATTAGTAGTTAGCTAAAACATTTAGATGAGAACTTGCGAAGCAAGTCAACAAAATTGTTGGGAACAATTTTGCTCGCACTAGTGCGACCCGCAGGGTGGAGTATAGGGATGTACGGAATCATCTTGCATCACCGACCACTTTCTTCCGTTAAATCCACAACTTCCTCATTAGTAGTTAGCCAAAATATTTAGATGAGAACTTGCGAAGCAAGTCAACAAAACTGTTGGGAACAATTTTGCTCGCACTAGTGCGACCCGCAGGGTGGAGTATAGGGATGTACGGAATCATCTTGCATCACCGACCACTTTCTTGTTTATTTTTGGCTTGTTTTTCATTCAATTCAGTATCTGTCGCTAAATTTTTATCTTGCGCTAGTACTTATTTTTGCTGCATTTTTATTAACATAATGGTTTTTTTGTTAATAACATGGAAATTAATTTCTTTCTGCTCTCGACTCTTGGCTAAAGCACCGCTATAATTTCGCGTCATTATTTTTAATCTGAACATCGTTTATTCGGATAATCCGAGCTTTTAGGCAAGTGCTAAAAGGCTGCGAGCAGAAAGTCATTGTTTTTGTTCCTATAGATAGATGCGTTATAAAAAGCGCAAGTAAGCGCTAAGTATTGAGGTAAGTAAATGCAAGTTTCAGTAGAGACTACACAAGGTTTGGAACGTAAGTTAACTATTTCAGTTCCTGCAGAAAAAATTGATGTTGAAGTTAAAAATCGTCTTCGTCAGATCGCTAAAACACAGCGCATCAATGGTTTCCGTCCTGGTAAAGTACCACCTTCAGTGATTCAAAAACGTTATGGAAAATCTGTGCGTCAAGAAATTGCTGGTGAAGTCATGCAACGTAATTTCGTTGAAGCGATTGTTGCTGAAAAGATCAATCCTGCTGGACGTCCTCAGTTTGTTGCGAAAAGTAACGAAGATGGTAAAGATTTAGAATTTGAAGCGACTTTTGAAGTGTATCCAGAAGTTGAATTAAAAGACATTGAAAAAATCAACGTTGAACGCCCAGCTGTTGAAGTAACAGATAAAGATTTAGACGAAATGTTCGTCACGTTACAAAACCAACATAAAACTTGGAAAGAAAACAAGCGTAAAACTAAGAAAGGCGATAAGTTAACTATCGACTTCTTGGGTCGTGTTGACGGCGAAGAGTTTGAAGGCGGAAAAGCAGAAGGTTTCGAATTAGAACTTGGTTCAGGTCGTATGATCCCAGGTTTTGAAAAAGAAATCACTGGCATGAAGGTAGATGAAGAAAAAACTATCACAGTGACTTTCCCAGAAGATTACCATGCTGAAAACCTTAAAGGTAAAGACGCAGAATTTGACATTAAAGTTATAAAAACAGAAGGGCCAGTACTTCCTCCTGTAGACGAAGAGTTCGCTAAGTTGTTCGGTGTTGAAGAAGGCGGTGTTGATGCACTTCGTGAAGAAGTTCGCAAAAACATGACGCGAGAATTAAACCAAGCAGTTAAAGCGAAAGTTAAAGAACAAGTCATTGAAGGCTTATTAGAAGCAAATGAAGTTGAATTACCATCTGCATTAGTTGCGCAAGAGGTTGACGTATTACGTCAGCAAGCGATGCAACGTTTTGGTGGTCAAATGGATCCTAAGCAAATGCCTGAATTACCGGCTGATATGTTTGAAGAGCAAGCAAAACGTCGCGTAAAAGTTGGTTTATTACTTGGTGAAGTGATCAAACAAAACGAGCTTAAAGTAGACGAAGCCAAAGTGGATGAATTAATTGAAACTGCAGCGTCAGCTTACGAAGATCCACAAGAAGTGATCGAATACTACAAGTCAAACAAAGAAATGCATCAACAGATGCAAAATGTTGCACTTGAAGAGCAAGCTGTTGACGTATTAGTAGCTGCGGCAAAAGTTAAAGACAAGAAGTCTAGCTTTCAAGAGATCATGAATCCGGAAGCTAAATAGGCTTTTTGATTGACAATAGCGTAAGCAATCGCTTAAATGGCTTGTATGGAAACATATGAGCCATTTTTTTATACTAAGGAAAAATAGTTGTTTACTTCTCAAAATAATTCTCACGACTTAACGAGTATCACAGAAAACGCATTAGTCCCTATGGTAGTTGAGCAAACTGCTAAAGGTGAGCGCTCTTATGATATTTACTCAAGACTGTTAAAAGAGCGGGTGATCTTCCTGTGTGGTCAGGTTGAAGATCATATGGCGAACTTAATTGTTGCCCAGTTACTGTTTTTAGAATCTGAAAGCCCAGAAAAAGATATTTATTTGTATATCAATTCTCCTGGTGGCTCAGTGACTGCTGGTATGGCAATTTACGACACTATGAAGTTCATTAAGCCAAATGTCAGTACTGTCTGTATTGGTCAGGCAGCCAGCATGGGAGCATTTTTATTATCAGGCGGTGAAAAAGGTAAACGTTACTGCTTGCCTAATGCCCGGGTGATGATCCATCAGCCATTAGGTGGTTTCCAGGGGCAGGCATCGGATTTTGAAATTCATGCCAAAGAAATTCTTTATATTAAAGAAAAGCTTAACCGTTTAATGGCAGAGCATACCGGTCAGCCATTAGAAAAAGTGTCGGAAGATACCGATCGCGATAATTTTTTGAGTGCGGAAAGTGCGGTTGAATATGGCCTAGTTGATTCGATATTAGAACAACGGTTAGATAAATAATTTCGTAGATTTGTTATCTACGTAATTTATGAAATACTTATTAGTATTGATGTTTCAGTTTTTAAGTTTAGAGGTACCGTATGACCGATATTAAAAAAGGTGACGGTGATAACGGAAAGTTACTGTATTGCTCTTTTTGTGGCAAAAGCCAGCATGAAGTGCGTAAATTAATTGCAGGGCCTTCTGTATTTATTTGTGATGAATGTGTCGAGCTCTGCAACGATATCATTCGAGAAGAAATTAAAGAAATTGCGCCTAAGCAAGAAAAAGAAAGCCTACCATCGCCGATTGAGATCAGAACCAGTCTAGATGATTACGTTATTGGTCAGGACCACGCGAAAAAAGTATTAGCGGTAGCGGTTTATAATCACTACAAACGTTTACGCAATGGTGATTCTCATAATGGTGTCGAATTAAGTAAAAGTAATATTTTGCTTATTGGCCCAACAGGTAGTGGTAAAACCTTGTTAGCTGAAACGTTAGCACGTTTACTGGATGTCCCTTTCACTATGGCTGACGCTACGACATTAACCGAAGCGGGTTATGTTGGTGAAGACGTTGAGAACATCATTCAAAAATTGCTGCAAAAATGTGATTATGATGTCGAAAAAGCGCAACGTGGTATTGTTTATATTGATGAAATCGATAAAATTTCACGTAAGTCAGACAATCCATCAATTACTCGTGATGTTTCGGGTGAAGGTGTTCAACAAGCGTTGTTGAAACTGATTGAAGGTACTATTGCTTCTGTGCCACCACAAGGGGGTCGTAAGCATCCACAACAAGAGTTTTTACAGGTTGATACCTCTAAGATCCTCTTTATCTGTGGCGGGGCATTCGCAGGGCTAGATAAAGTGGTCGAGCAGCGTTGTAATGTCGGTACTGGTATCGGCTTCGGTGCTGAAGTGAAAAGCAGCGATAAAGGCAAGTCACTTACCGAGAGATTTCAGGAAGTAGAGCCGGAAGATTTAGTTAAATATGGTTTGATCCCTGAGTTCATCGGTCGACTTCCTGTAGTTGCTACGTTAAGCGAACTGGATGAAGATGCACTGATCCAAATCTTGCAAGAGCCCAAAAATGCGTTAACCAAGCAATTTGTTGCCTTGTTTGATATGGAAAATGTCGAGCTAGAGTTTAGGCAAGATGCATTACATGCGATAGCAAAAAAAGCGATGGAGCGTAAAACTGGCGCCCGTGGTTTACGCTCGATTGTGGAAGGTGTGTTACTTGAAACCATGTATGAATTGCCATCGATGGAAAATGCTAGCAAAGTTGTGGTAGATGAAACCGTGATTAAAGGGGAATCTAAACCAATCATTATCTATGAAACGCAGCAAGAAAAAGCAGCGTCTGATAGCTAATTGAGTTTAGTATTTTTATTGATTGAAAAGAGCGCTTGGCGCTCTTTTTTATTTTTAGCCTTAAGTGAGCTTTGATTTAGGCTTATGCGCTATTTGCCTATGGAAGTGTTGGATATATTCCAGGGAGGTAGCAGGTCAAAAGTCGAATATTCGTCTATAATTTCGCCACTCAAGCGCTTTTTTCCTATTAATTGTTGAAAGCAAGTTGAATAGCCCCATATAGTTTAAATACCAATTGAAATAGCTATTTAACCCATTCAGAGCTGTGTCAGGATCGTGTGAACAAAGCAAATTGATGCCGGTGTAGTCATTCTCCATCAAAGCAATTTGTGAAGTTATCACTTTCCTGACAAGCTCCCAAAGGGCGAGTTTAAAAGGCTTATATGCTTACGTTTTGATTTTGACAAGGGAATAACCATTACTTGCAATCAAAGCATTGCCTCCATGGATGTAGGTACTTAGGTTTTGCCTGGAGCATTAAACCTGTGCCTATAAACCTTTTAATTCTCGCTGAACGGTTAAATAGTTAATTCACTTGGTATAATCGTCTCGAACATTTTATCAAATTGATTGAAGAGAGTTTCTAATGTCAGAAGAATTAGCTGATGTAACTATAATTGCTGCTATCCCAGTATTAGCCTTACGTGATGTTGTGGTCTATCCGCAAATGGTCATCCCATTATTTGTTGGTAGAGAAAAGTCGATCCGTTGTTTAGACATTGCGATGGAAAGTGATAAGCAAGTGTTTTTAGTGGCGCAAAAAGATGCTGCTATCGATGATCCTACTGCTGATGATGTCTATTTAACCGGAACGGTAGCCACTATTTTACAAATGCTTAAATTGCCCGATGGTACGGTTAAAGTTTTAGTCGAAGGGGTTAAACGCGCGAGCATCAGTCAATTTGTAGAGACAGAAAATTATTTTACCGCTGATATCAATTTTCTTAATATAGAAGGTGATAACGCTGAAAATCTTGATGTACTAGTGCGTTCAGCAATTTCTCAGTTTGAAGGTTACGTTAAGCTTAATAAAAAAATCCCACCAGAAGTGTTAACCTCGGTTTCTGGTATCGATGATGCAGAGCAACTCGCTGATACCATGGCGGCTCATATGCCGTTAAAACTAGCGGAAAAGCAGAAAGTATTGGAAATCACTAACATTGCCGAGCGCCTTGAACATTTAATGGCATTAATGGAAGGTGAAATCGATTTGCTACAAGTCGAGAAAAAAATTCGTACTCGTGTGAAAAAGCAAATGGAAAAAAGTCAGCGCGAGTATTATTTGAATGAGCAAATGAAAGCGATTCAAAAAGAGTTAGGCGATGATGAAGACGGTGTTAATGAACATGAGCAAATTGAAAAACAAATAGAAGAAGCTCAAATGCCGAAAGAGGCGAAAGAGAAAACGCTAGCTGAACTTAAAAAATTGAAAATGATGTCATCTATGTCAGCAGAAGCTACGGTGGTCCGTAGTTATATCGATTGGATGACTAATGTACCATGGAAAAAACGCAGTAAGTTAAAACGTAATCTGGCGTTAGCAGAAGAAATTTTAGAAAAAGACCATTATGGCTTAGAGAAAGTCAAAGAGCGTATTTTAGAGTATTTAGCGGTACAGCAACGGGTAAGCCAGCTGAAAGGGCCTATTCTGTGTTTAGTTGGCCCTCCAGGTGTCGGTAAAACCTCGTTAGGGCAATCTATTGCTAAATCTACTGGACGAAAATATGTCCGTATGGCGTTGGGTGGTGTTAGAGATGAAGCGGAAATTCGTGGTCATCGCCGGACTTATATTGGTTCTTTACCAGGGAAGCTTATTCAGAAAATTGCTAAGGTAGGGGTGAAGAACCCACTGTTCTTATTAGATGAAATCGATAAGATGGCTTCTGATATGCGTGGTGATCCTGCTTCAGCCTTGCTGGAAGTATTAGACCCGGAACAAAACTCAAGCTTTAACGATCATTATCTCGAAGTGGATTATGACTTATCTGATGTGATGTTTGTTGCCACCTCTAACAGTATGGATATTCCCGGTCCGTTATTAGACCGCATGGAAGTTATTCGCCTATCCGGCTATACCGAAGATGAAAAACTTAATATTGCTAAGCGTCATTTAATGACTAAGCAAATTGAGCGTAATGGCTTGAAAGAAAAAGAAATTGAAATTGATGATAGTGCGATAATTGGCATTATTCGTTATTACACTCGTGAAGCTGGGGTCCGTAGCCTAGAACGAGAAATCTCTAAATTGTGTCGCAAAGCGGTTAAGGCAATATTGTTAGATAAATCATTGAAGAAAGTTGTGATCAACCAAGATAACCTGGCTGAGTTCTTAGGAGTACAACGTTTTGATTATGGCAAGGCCGATGATGAAAATCGTGTTGGCTTAGTGACTGGTCTTGCTTGGACTTCAGTGGGGGGAGAGCTGTTAACCATTGAAACCGCATCTGTGCCGGGTAAAGGTAAACTTTCTTACACCGGCTCGTTAGGTGATGTGATGCAGGAGTCGATTCAAGCTGCGATGACGGTCGTACGTAGCCGTGCGGATGCTTTACGTATTAATGATGATTTCTATGAAAAACGTGATATTCACGTCCATGTTCCTGAAGGAGCTACGCCGAAAGATGGTCCAAGTGCTGGTATTGGTATGTGTACAGCGTTGGTATCAAGTTTGACGGGTAATCCGGTCAAAGCGGATGTTGCGATGACAGGTGAGATCACCTTGCGTGGTGAAGTATTACCTATTGGCGGATTAAAAGAGAAATTACTCGCGGCTCATCGTGGTGGTATAAAAACGGTTATTATTCCAAAGGATAACGAACGTGATTTAAAAGAAATTCCAGATAATGTCAAAGCTGATTTGGCAATTCATCCGGTAAAATGGATTGAAGAAGTGCTGGAAATTGCATTGGAATACCCGGTAGAAAAGTGGAAATTAGACAGCTAGCCCATGAAAAATGGTGTTTTTTTGAGTGAAATCGCAAAAAAAGTGAAAAAAAAGCAAAAAAATACTAATTAGGGCTTTCCAAAGTTTGAAACTATGGTAAGTTAGTGATGCTTTAAATGCTGGACCCCAATATAAACAAGGGGTCTAGGTGAGATAAAAATAATTATCTTAATTTAGAATTTCTTTAACTCAGTGCTTGATGTTCAAAAAGAAGCTTGTTATAAAAGTTTCTGCAGGACGCTAAAAACAAAAGATAGCGCTGAATAATAACAATTGAAGGGGAATATACTGTGAATAAATCTCAATTAATCGAGAAAATTGCTGCTGGTGCTGACATTTCTAAAGCTGCAGCTGGTCGTGCATTAGATTCATTTATCGAAGCTGTTACTGACGAATTAAAAGGCGGTGAGCAAGTAGCATTAGTTGGTTTTGGTACTTTCTCTGTACGTGACCGTGCTGCACGTACTGGCCGTAACCCACAAACTGGTGCGACTATTGAAATCGCAGCTGCTAAAATCCCATCATTCAAAGCTGGTAAAGCTTTAAAAGATGCATGTAACTAATCACAGTTACGTTTAAGAATTATGAAAAGACCACCTCAGGGTGGTCTTTTTTTTTACAAGAAAAAATTTTCATCGTGCTAATAGTTTAATTACTTGCCGCAATTCACTCTTGATAGATAAGCTGCTTAGTGGCTAATTTGATAGTGGCTAATTTGATAGTGGCTAATTTGATAGTGGCTAATTTGATAGTGGCTAATTTGATAGTGGCTAATTTGATAGTGGCTGCTTATCGTTAGCTTAAGTTATCTCAGCCGTTTTTTATTGCCTTGATATCATTCTCGCATTGATACGACGTATACAAGCTATCTGTTAGTGTACAAATAATGATAAGCGTTTTTTTACCCGTTTCAATTTCTAAATCCTAACCTTTACCTCTTAGTGAGTACCTCGTGATGAGCATTTATATCATCTTATTAACTGATAAAATGAAATGATATCGAATCATTAGGAAAGCACATGAGTAAAATGTTTTCAGAATTACTTAAAATGGCAAGTGAGCAGGAACAACCACAACGTTTGTTATTTTTATTCATCCGACCGGAAGAAAAAAACGCCCGTAAGCAAAAGAAATTGCAAAAGGGGCATTTGGCTCCGGTGATGTGCGTCGACAAGTTACCTGAAGAATTATCTGGCTTTGAGGCATTGGTCGCCGAAGCTGATAGCATTGATAAAAGCTGGCAATTAATGTTTGTTTCAGGACTAAGTGGTAGCAATAACCAGGCGCCAAGTACTGAAGATGCTGAACCATATTTAAATAAAATGACCAATGATTTAGTTACCGGTAAAAATATCGCTAACTATCTGGTGCTTGATCGTGCAGGCAATCCGATTGAAATGATGGTCAACTAAATTTTGTAAATATTTAGTCGCTTTATTAACGTCAGCTTTTAAATAAGCTGACGACTATGATCAGCATTGCTACCCATAAACTTGATAACATCAGCCAAAACCATACTTTACTTTGCTTGTCTTTGAGTTCGGGCACGTCGAGTAAAAATGCCGGGTTGGGCTGGGTTAAATCTGTGATGAACTCTTCCAGCGTTAAGTAACGTTTTTCTGGATGGATCTGCACGCCTTTTTCCAACGCTCGATCAAACCAGATAGGGATCACTGGATTATAATGGCTAGCGGGAATATAGCGTAACCTGTCATAATCAAAAGCATTACGGCACTCTTCAATTTTTTCGCCATAAGGGAGTTTACCGGTAAATATTTCATAGGCCAAGGTGGCAAGAGCATATAAGTCTCCTTGAACTCCGGTATTATGGCCTAATAGATATTGGGGATCTGAGTAAGTTGCGGTGCCGAGTGCCCCTTCGTGTTCTATCGGGTTAAACAATTCTGCTGTACCAGCGACGAAGGTTGAACCAAAGTCGACGATTTTTATTTCTCTTTGTTTATTGATCAGTATGTTAGCGGGTTTTAAATCCTGATGAATGGTTTCTTTTTCGTGAAAGTCGTTTAATCCCTGCGCTATCTGCTTAACGATATTAATCGCTATTTTAGGAGCGGGTAAGGGATTTTTCAGTATCCACTTATCCAGACCGATTCCTTCGACATATTCCATTAAATAATATAAACAAGTGCGAGGGCGGTTTTGATGTAGCACTTTGACAATGTACTTGCTACTTAGCCTTTTGCCTATCCATTCCTCCTGAATAAAACGATCAATGTAATGAATATCGTCACTAAAATTAATTGACGGCGTTTTCATTACCACTTGCTCACCTGAGCTGGTGTCAGAAACTAGATAAAGTTGTGAGCGACTACTGGCAAATAATTCTTTTTCAACGACAAAACCATCAAGTTTCATTCCTGGTTCTAACGGTGGTGGAAACGGTAAACGGGTAAGCTTAGTGTTAAAATCATCCAAACTTTCTTTGGCTATGCTGGTGATTTCGCTAACGATACATGAAATATTGTCATCACTTTGTTTGCTAAGAGCTAATTGCACCAGTTGTTCGGCTTTTTCTTGTGCACCAATTGACGTTGATAAAATATCTATGATGTCTTGTTCACTAATAAAGTCATGGACACCATCTGTGGTTAATAAAAATTGATCACCAGTATTAAGTGCAAGTTTGCCGTAATCGATATGGACATTGTTATCCATCCCTAGGGCACGAGTGAGGTAACTCTTGCCTTCGGTGATATAGGCACAGTGATCGCGAGTCAATTGTTTGAGTTCACCATTTCTGAGTAAAAAGATCCGGCTGTCACCGATATGAAAAAAATGGGCGGTTTGAGATTTAAATACCAGTCCGACAAAAGTACATAAATAGCCTTTTTGTTCAGAGGCATATTGATGACTTTTTTTAAACAAAGATAAATTTGTAGCTGACAGAATCTTCTTACCACAGTGGGATACCGACCAGGTATCTGGTGATAAATAATAATCTTCAACAAAACGGGCGACGGCCGTGCTACTGGCCTGTTGACCTGCTTCTGCGGTGCTAACACCGTCAGCTAAAGCACAACAGATGCCTTTGCTACTAACAGCAGTATCGTTGTCAGGAATATTAAATGCTACCGCATCTTCATTAACTGGCTTTAGCCCAGCGATGGATTGACTACCAATGGATACCTGCAGTTGGCTCGAGGTTTCATTCATGTCATTTACCCTGTTCACCTATTGGGATATATACTTGTTACTTAAGCATATATCCCAATAAATAAAAACAGTTAAAGCGAGCCTATAGTGCTCGCTTTAACCATTGCTCTTATTCGCTCTTTAGGTGCATGACTAAGAGACATCTATCATATGAACGGTACCATCTTCCATTACTTCAGCAATTTGTCCTCGCGGCTCATCTAAAAACCAAGCGGCGAAGAAAATGACTAATGCTGAACAGCCGATGACCATAAAGAAGGTGCTGTAATCAACAAATGATAATACGGTTAAATAGGTAACTGCACCAACGTTGCCATAAGCACCTGCCATACCGGCAATCTGTCCGGTCATACGACGTTTAACCAGAGGAACGATAGCAAACACCGCACCTTCGCCTGCTTGGACAAAGAATGAACAGCACATGGTAGCAATTACCGCTAATGGAATAGCCCAAGCACCGGTTATTTGGCTAAGGACAAAATAGCCTACTGCTAAACCGCCAATTAATACCATTAAGCTTTTACGGCGACCAATTTTATCGGATAAGTGACCACCCGTTGGACGAGCGACTAAGTTCATAAAGGCAAAACCTGATGCCAGTAAGCCTGCCTTAACTGGATCTAGGCCATCAAATGTTTCCAAAAAGAATAATGGCAACATAGAAACAACCGCTAATTCTGAGCCAAATGTCACAAAATAGGCAACATCTAAGATCGCGACATTCTTAAAATGATATTTTTCTAAATCTGCAACCCCGTTAGTTAAGTTGTCTTTATTAACTATCCAGATTTGTCTAATTTGGAAAACCATTAAGACCGCTAACACAATCCATGCGATATACATGGTTTGTTCGCTAAATAAGCTAACGCCTGCTGGTGATAATTTCCAGGCAAGCACCGCAAGGGCAAGGTACATAGGGACGTTCATTGCCAAATAGAAATAAAAATCTTTCCAGCTAGTGACTTCTAAACCGCCATTCTTTTTCGGTTTGAAATAAGTGGAACCTTTTGGGGTATTACGTGCCTGATTGTAATAAATAAAGCTATATAAGCCAATAATAATACCGGTAACACCAATAGCATAACGCCAGCCGTCTTCTCCGCCGAAAACAGCGGCCAAGGTAGGCAAGGTCATGGCTGCTGCGGCTGAACCAAAGTTGCCCCAGCCACCGTATATACCTTCAGCGATCCCTACTTGTTTTGCCGGGAACCACTCTCCCACCATACGAATACCGATAACAAATCCTGCACCGGTAAAGCCTAGTAAGAAGCGAAATAGCGCAAGACGCTCATAACTGTCGGCAAAAGCAAAACCTAAACAAGTAAAAGCGGAAATAAATAGCAATCCGCTGTAAACAATTCTCGGGCCGTATTTATCTACTAAAATGCCAATGACAATACGGGCAGGTATCGTTAGTGCTACGTTTAATATCAGCAGAGCTTTTATTTGGGCGCTTGATAAATCAAAGGCTTCTTTAATAAATGCCAGCATAGGGGCGTGGCTAAACCACACGACAAAGGTTAAAAAGAATGCAAACCAAGTGATATGCAAAGTTTTGATTTTGGGGTCTCCAAAATTGAGTAGTCGCATTTTTCCATCGGCTTCAGACATAGTACGTCTCCCAAGAGTATTTAGCGGCAAATTCAAATTACGTGAATCGCCTTGTTTTCGTTAGCGCTATCATTACTTGTTGGTGAAATAAAATATTGACCTAAATCAAGTTTGTGAGGTTAGTAAAATGCTAGTTTTAACTTGGCTACCACTATTAGGTTGTTCCTTGTTTATAGAGATAGTGCGGTAAATAAAGGGAAGGTACCCCATTGGAGGTAGGTGGAAAGGCTTGAGTGGTTAGCGGGGAAACTATGAGGTATTGTGTTATTGATATTTAGAGTAGAAGATAATACTGATTTTTAGGGAGACACCTAAGGTTGATATCAACCCAAACAGGTTAATATATGCAAACTCACCACAGTAAGGCCAATATTGCATTAACACTGGCAACATTAACTTTTGCCGCCAATTTTTCTGTTTGGTGTCTTTATGCTGTGCTCGGTATCCAGTTAAAAGAAAATTTGGCGTTGTCATCAACAGAGTTTGGCTTGCTACTTGCCGCACCTATGTTCACCGGTGCTATTTTGCGTTTACCTGTTGGTTTTTTAGTTGAAAAATACTCACCTAAAAAGGTGTTTCTTATCCAGATGGCAGTGCTTATTCCACCGCTTATTTGGCTTAAAACTGCAGAAAGCTATTTTGATTACCTGTTGCTAGGTTTAATGATTGGTATCTCTGGTACATCATTTACCATAGGTATTCGCTATGTCGTTGACTGGTTTGAATCTAAACATCAGGGCACTGCTATGGGGATTTTTGGTGCTGGTAATGCGGGTGCTGCGATCACGTTGGTTTTTGCTCCCGTTATTATCGAGCAGTTTGGTGTTAGCATGGTTGGCCCTATGTACGCTGGCGGTATGCTGTTTGTCATTCTACTGTTTGCCTTTATTGCACCACAAACCCCTAAATATCTACAGCCATCGGAAGAAATCAACTGGTCAACACATTTTGCTACCATGAAAGAGCTGAAAGTATGGCGTTTTGGTTTGTATTATTTTTTCGTGTTTGGCAGTTTTTTAGCCTTAACTATGTGGCTACCGCAATATTATGTTGCCGCTTATGGTTTATCGATTCAACAAGCGATGGCGTTAACCTTATTGTTTGTCGCCAGTTCAAGTTTAGTGCGGGCAATCGGCGGTTGGTTTGCTGATAAATATGGCGCACAGAAAGTGAATTGGGGAGTATTTTGGGTCTGTCTAGTCTGTTTATTCTTTTTAAGTTACCCGCCAACGACTATGGTGATCCAAGGGGTAGAAAAGGATGTTAACCTGTCAATTGAAGTCAATGTTTGGGTCTTTACTTTTTTTATGTTTACTATCGGTATTGCTCAGGGGTTTGGCCGAGCCAGTGTTTATAAAATTATTTATCAGCATTATCCCAAAAAAATGGGCAGCGTTGGTGGCGTCGTCGCTATGGTCGGAGCATTTGGTGGCTGTACCTTGCCAATACTCTTTGGTGTTGCTGTTGACTTTATCGGTGTTTACAGCGCGTGTTTTATGTTGCTCTATGGAGTATTGGCGGCCTGCATGTTGTTGATGTATCTGGCTAATCAACGGGAGAATTATCGTCAACGTATTAAACATGCGATAGCGATGAATTTTCTTGAGCGAGATTAGGGACTATTGGTCTTTCATTTTTGTTAACAGCAATCAGGTTGCGCTAACCTGCTGATTATATTTTTTACTTGTATTTGTTGCCGCTGTATTTCAGCGGTTTTTTTTAAGTTAGCAAAAAGTAGTAGCTAACTACCCATAAGGAGTAGTGTGTCCGGATAGTAGGGATAACGCGGACAGTAATTTGATATATATCAAGTTTTTCTATGCTAACAAGTGTATGGTTGAACTATCAAAATGACTAACGGCTGATGTTGTTTGCAGCTAGCCGATAAAACGCTCTAGTGGAGAGAATACATGAAAACACAATTTAAATTAGGCCTACTCGCTTCTACCATTGCCTTAATGTTGCCGGCGCAAGCAGCAGACTCTTTTGCTGATGCATTAACATCAGGTAAGGCAACGGCAAATTTTAACTTACGTTATGAGTCGGTAGAGCAGGATAACGCAAAAAAAGACGCGGATGCATTGACATTACGTACAAGACTTAACTACACCACAGCGGATGTAAATGGCTGGTCTGCGGCATTAGAACTGGAAGATGCCAGAGCGTTAATGGACGATTATAACGATACCTTAGGCGAAGGAACTGAGTATTCAGTGATTGCCGATCCTGAGCATACCGAATTAGATCAAGGCTATGTTCAGTATAAAAACAAAAAGTTAACCGCAAAATTTGGTCGCCAAGTGTTAACTTTAGATAATCATAGATTTGTTGGTCATGTTGGTTGGCGTCAAGATAGACAAACCTTTGATGCTTTATCACTCGCCTATCAATTTGATAAAAATACACAAGTTAAGTATGCATATATCAATAAACGTAATCGTATTTTTTCTGATGAAAGAGATATTGATGCTAAAGATCATTTATTAAATCTTAGTCACAAAAGTGATATTGGTAACTTTACCGGTTATGCGTATATGCTAGAACAAGATAACAGTAATATTGATCACGATACCTATGGTATTCGCTATAACCACAAAATAGGTCAAGTTGCAGTAACGGCTGAGTTTGCACAGCAAGATGTCGCTGATTTTTCCGCAAATTATTTATTATTGGAAGCGGGGACTCAGTTAGGTGCGGTTAACGTTAAAGCTGGTTATGAGCTATTAGGCTCTGATGATGGCGACTATGGCTTTTCAACACCACTGGCCACTGCGCACAAGTTTAATGGTTGGAGCGATCAGTTTTTAGCAACGCCAGCACAAGGTTTAGTCGATTTATATGTGTCAGTTGGCGGCAAGCTTGCTGGTGGCAAGTGGGCGTTGATAGCCCATGATTATTCTGCTGACGAATCAACCTCAGCGGTAGATGACCTTGGTAATGAATTCAATGCTTTATACGTTAAACCTTTTAACAAGCAGTATAAAGTCGGTATTAAATATGCCGCCTACTCTGCTGGCGATAGTGGGGCAGGTAAAGTAGATACCGATAAACTTTGGCTTTGGGGTGAATTTAAGTTTTAATTCGCAAGCTATTTGGGAATAATAAGGGGGATAATCACTATCCCCTTTTTTGTGGCTATGCTCAAATAGCCATTTTTTGATAAGGCATTTGAAACAAGCCAATAATACGTTTCTTGTTGTCAGTAGCCATCGATGGTCAATGTTAAAGTTACAATATGCCATAAGAGTAGCGTTGGTGGAAATGGCGTATAGCGCAGCTGGTATTTTGGCCGAGAAATATAGGGTAACCGTCTAGCCGCATTAGTTTATTGATAACTGAGCGAACATTATTGCTAGAGGTATAGATCATTTAGCCGTATTGATAAAATAAATAGTCAAACTTTGGTTCTGTAGAATAAGACGTTACACTATAGATCAAGGTTATTTTATTGGTACTCTTGGTGCTACGCTTTCTTTTTTTGATTGCTTTTATCGCTTTCAACCGTTTATCGCTAGCTGCTGAAAGCGATGTTAATCGTTTTAATCAAACGCTTGAGTCTATCAAATCGGTTCAGGAGCAATTGCAGTATGCCCAATCGATAGAGAGTAGTGTTGAACACTGGCCAGCAGAGCCGCAGGGAATGTTTTATCACACTAAAGGTTTGCTGCTTGAAAATAACAAGCAGATCGATGCCAGTATTCAGGCACATACTAAGGCGATTACCATTTTGTCTGCTATTGCACCAAGTGTAACCTTGGTGGAGGCCTATCAGGACAGGTCATACATGATTTATCTGCAGACGTTTGACCCTAAAGCTTACTGTCCAGATCGGGAAAAAGGATTGTCGGTAGCGCGGCAGGTAAACGATGCGAAAGTGCTGGCAACGGCTCTGGTGCACCGTTCTTTTTGTTTTAGCACACCCAATACCTTTATTACGGCGAAAAAATTATTGACAGAAGCGTTAGCTATCTCCGAACGGGAACATTTTGGTGGAGGCTTGCAGGGCATTATTTATAACGCAACGGGTAATGCCTACCGTAATATAGGTTTGCATAAACAAGCATTGGACTATTATCAAACTGCCTATCAAAGCTGGTCTAAGGTGAACAGTTGGAATAGCATGTTTAACATGCTGCATAATATGATCAGTGAAGCTATTGCGCTTAAGTTATGGTCAAAAACACAGCAATTTGTCGAGCAATCGTTTGCTATGGCAGATAATCACCCTAATTTTAAAGATTTTCGCTTTTTTGCCCATTTAAATGATGGTCGCAATCAATATAGCCAGCACCAGTATTTAGCTGCTAAAAAGGCGCTGTTACAGGCGCTGGCACTGAAAACAACCACCAAAGAACAACACTTTATTCGCTACAGCTATTATTTTTTGGCATTAACTGAGTTTCGCCTAGGTAATTTGGAAGCGATGACGACTTATGCTCAATGGTATTTACAGGGGAAGCCAGATCAAGAAAAAGAACGTCGACAACTGCTTGAAATTAATGCCCTGACTGCGCTCGGACAAAAAGACTATCAGCTGGCATTTGAAACTATGTTTGATCGGGTTGCTCTGGAAACTGAAAAAATGTCAGAGATCATACAAAATGATTATATTCAGCAGGCGTTTGAGCATGATTTGAACTTGATTGACTATGAAAAAAAGTTACTCGAGCAAGAACTGGCGATTAATAAATTACATCTACAGCAACAAGCTGATCAAGACAAAATTAAACAACTATCAATTATTTTAGCTGTCTCGTTGCTGGTGTTGTTATCAGGTTTACTGGTTTTTATGTATCGCTCGCGAGCTTATTTTAAAAAACGTGCTCATAGCGATGGCTTAACAGGCATCGCTAATCGTAGGTATATCTTAGAACAGGGTGACAGGCAGTTTGAAAAACATAGCCAACAAGAGCGCTGCTTATCGGTGCTGGTATTGGATATCGATCACTTTAAAAGCATTAATGACAACTACGGTCATGCCATTGGCGATCAAGCCATTAAAGCCACCACTAAGCTTGCTCAGCACAGATTACGCGCTCAGGATATGATTGGGCGTATTGGTGGTGAAGAGTTCATTGTCATCTTGCCTGATGCTGATGTGGCTGTTGCCAGTGACGTTGCCGAACGCATTCGTTACACCATCGCTAATCACTGCTTTAAGTTTGATGACTGCCAGTTGCAATTCACTATTAGCATTGGCATTGCCACTTTAGCAGCAGGAAGTGCTAGCTTTACCTCGCTGATGAATCTGGCAGACATCGCTCTTTATCAGGCTAAGAAAGATGGCCGTAATTGCGTAAGAATTCATAAAGAGGCTGGCAGTCAGTAAAGCCAAAACTGCTAAATGTCGCACTTTTATCGGGCGTGATGCGCTCAATTATTTTTGCTGGTTGTTAGTTACCTGCATTCCCCATACTTGAGGTTTCCCCATTTTTAGCAGATACCTATCTTTAGCGGCACATGCTAACCAACGGGCATTTTTATTCGTTGGGTCCAGTGCGGCTGCTTTTAGTGAAAGCTCCATTGCTCTTTTATTATGCCTTGGTGCTGAGCGCGAATAGGCCTTTTCATTAAATAAATACTACCATTAGCTGTCATTTTTTAATTTTACTAAAAGGAAACTAACCGGGAATTGAGGTAACGTCATCAGGGGTAGCCGCTATTCGATTGAAATTGTTAACGGACAAGTTGGCTTGCGAGCTCGAAAAGAAATAGCTAAATTTAGCTAATTAATCCAATATTGCAACTGCTGGTTGACAAAATAACAAGCTGACTTGCTGGTTTGCAACTACCTGATTTTCTACGCTTAGTGCACAACAATAAATGAAAAAGAGAACCTTATGATATTGGCTGATAAGATTATTAAATTAAGAAAGCAGTGTGGTTGGTCGCAGGAAGAACTGGCTGAAAAGATAAATGTTTCGAGGCAGTCTGTTTCTAAATGGGAGAGCACTAGCAGCATTCCCGATTTAAATCGGATTATTTTGTTAGCAGAGATCTTTGATGTTTCCACTGACTTTTTATTAAAAGATGAGAATGAAGCATTTGACCTCCCTAATGAAAGTAAAGAAGCCACTGTCATGCAAGTTAACTTGGAACAGGCATTACACTATGTTGAAACTAAGATGAAAGTGGCTGATTTGATCACTAAAGGTGTCGTGCTATGCGTATGTTCTGTCGTGCCATTATTTTTCTTTTTAGCAATGGCGCAAACTAACCGTTTGAACTTAACCAGTAATGTAGCGGTGGCGTTAGGCATTGTCGGCATATTGGTTATGGTGTCGATAGGCATAAGCTTTTTTATCAGAATCAATCAATACGAAAGTGATACTGCTGTGATTGACAATGATGTATTTGAGTTAGCTTATGGTGTACATAGCGTTTTTAAAGAGAAATTACAAAAATTTAAAGTCAGCTATAACCGAAGGTTATCTGTAGCTATATTTTTGTTTATCTTCAGTTTTGTCCCCTTGCTTTTTGTTAGCATGTTCTTCGGTGCTGGTGGTGTAATTTTATTAATGCTTAATGTCTTGATGTTAATGGTTGCCGCAGGAATATATATACTTTCGCCAGCCTCAGCTAAATACGATGCCTACAGCAATATACTCAAAGATAGTAGTTTAGAGACAGAAAAAAGTCGGCGTACAAAACGTGCTGAGAAGCTTGCTGCCTTTTACTGGCCAATGCTAACTGCGGTATATCTTGGTTGGAGTTTGTGGACTATGGCTTGGGGAGTAACTTGGGTTGTTTGGCCTGTGGGAGCCGTTCTATTTGTCGCTTTGGTTGGCTTAATGGAATTGTTAAATAAAGAATAATATTTACAGTCGTTGGGATATTAGGACTAGATGCTAAAATGATGGGATCTAGTCCAAAAGCTTAATTAAAAAATCAGCGTGTTAAATATGACGCAGGTAAACAGATAAAGTTGATGCGTTATTTCCACTTTATTAGTTGTTCTTTGTTTTTATTGGTCATTATTACTTCGTCTGATAGTTTACCATCCATACGGCGGCTTCGACGCGGGATTTTAAATTCAGCTTTTTCAACAGGTGCTTAACGTGCACTTTTACTGTACCGTCAGAAATGTCTAATTCGCGGGCGATCAGCTTATTACTTAAGCCTTTAGCGATCAGCTTCAAAATTTCATATTCTCTGCTGGTCAATGAAGATAAGACATTTGAACCTTTTTTCTCTGGCTTTCTCAGCGCGGTTGCTAATACTTCGGTGAGTTTTTCACTCATCACCATTTTGCCCAAGGTTGCTTCTTTGATTTTTTCGATCAGATCGTCCGGATCCATATCTTTTAACAGGTATCCGTCGGCACCACTGCGGATCGCTTCTAAGACGTCTTCATCGTTATCAGAAACGGTTAACATTAAAATACGGGCACTAATACCTTGTAACCTTAACGCTCTCAGGGTTTCCAAACCGTCCATGCCTTGCATATTTAAATCTAAGGTGATCAAATCTGGATCACAGCTTTCAACCAGCTTCAGTGCTTCAGCTCCTGAGCTTGCTTCGGCGACGATTTCCAGTTCGTCTTCTAACTCGATTAATTGTCTCAGGCCTTTTCTTAATAAGGGGTGATCATCAACCATCATGATTGAAATAGGGCTATCGTTACTCATATATATCCTTAGTAAGGTGCTGCTGATGCGAGCATTGCTTTGTCATAGCTTCATTATCGTTATACTAGGCATCAGGGATATTATTATCTTGATGTATATCAATTTTAACTATTTTTAGTTTGGATGCCAGCCATATATTAATTGGTAGTGGTAACTATTACTTATGGGGTAGATAACGGTTGCTATTAATTGCTTGGCAGCCCTTGTTATTAGGCTTTTACCTTGTTTGGACTGAAAAATTTATCAAATTCAGTTCCGGTTAATTACCAATTTAAGCTGCCATTTTATACCCATTTATATTAATTGTTGTTAGTTGTTAGTTCTTACATAGTAGCGGCGTTGATAATAACTAAATTGGAGTGAACCATGGCAGACTTACAAAAATGGGATCCTGAAGATGAGGGATTTTGGGAGTCACAAGGTAAAAAAATTGCAAATCGAAATCTTTGGATTTCAATTCCTAGTTTGTTATGCGGCTTTGCTGTATGGCTTTATTGGGGAATTATAACGGTACAAATGCTGAACTTGGGTTTTCCATTCGCTAAATCTGAATTATTTAGCTTAATGGCAATTGCTGGTTTAACCGGAGCGACGTTACGTATTCCGAGTAGTTTCTTTATCCGTCTTTGCGGTGGTCGAAACACCATCTTTTTTACCACGGCGTTATTGATGCTGCCAGCGGTTGGTGCGGGCATTGCGCTACAAGACCAAAACACACCGCTATGGGTATTTCAGCTGTTAGCTTTCTTATCTGGTTTTGGTGGTGGTAACTTCGCATCATCAATGTCAAATATCAGTTTCTTCTTCCCGAAAAAACAACAAGGCTATGCGCTTGGAATGAATGCAGGTTTAGGCAACTTTGGTGTTACTACCATGCAAATTTTAGTACCGTTATTTATGACTTTTGGTTTATTTGGTGGTGAGCCAATGACCTTAGTCAATACCAGTGGTACCTTAATTGGAAAAATTCCGGCAGGTGCCGATACTTGGATCCATAATGCCGGTTACTTATGGTTGATCTTTTTGATCCCATTGGCCTTTGCAGGCTGGTTAGGTATGAATAACATTAAAACTGCTGATGTCTCGCCAGATATTGGGAATCCGGTAACCTCTTGGTTTTTAATCACAGTAATGCTGTTAATTGGTTTTCTAACTGCTGGTGTTGGTTTGTGGTTATTACTACCGGAAGCGGCAAATGGTTCAGGCTTTGGTGTACCAAAAGAGATCGTCTTGGTGTTAGTGGTGGTTTCTACGGTATTTTTATTAAAACAATTGCCAGGACAAATCAAATCAAGTTTAGAGCGCCAATATAAAATTTTCGATAATAAGCATACCTGGGTAATGAGTGTTATCTATACTATGACCTTTGGTTCATTTATCGGTTTTGCGGCGTCTTTCCCATTATCAATTAAAGTTATTTTTGGTTATCAGCATATGTTAGTTGATGGTGTCATGACTCATGATACCGTAAACCCTAATGGCCCAAGTGCATTAATGTATGCTTGGATGGGGCCTTTTATCGGTGCTTTGATTCGCCCTGTGGGTGGCTGGATTTCTGATAAACTAGGTGGCGCCTTAGTGACACAAGTTTGTGCTGTTGTCATGGTGGTCAGTGCATTAGGTGTAGCTTACTTTATGCAGGCTGCGTATCAGTCAGCGACGCCAGAAGAATTTTTCGTACCGTTTTTCATCTTATTCCTAATTTTGTTTGCCGCTACCGGTATTGGTAACGGCTCAACTTTCCGCACTATTGCCATGGTGTTTCCAAAAGAGCAAGCAGGTCCGGTATTAGGTTGGACATCAGCGGTCGCTGCCTATGGCGCATTCTATATTCCAAAAGTATTAGGTGAGCAAATTAAAGCAACAACGCCTGAGGTGGCTCTGATTGGCTTTGCCGCTTTCTATGCAATATGTATCTTTATTAATTATTGGTTCTATCTGCGTAAAAATGGTGAGTATTATAATCCATAGTCGTAGGGCGTACATGAATTGAAAAGGGCTGTTTAGCCCTTTTTTTCGGGCTAAACAAAAGTAATAGCAATAATAAACAAATGGCTCAGGCCACCGTTGCCGCTGATTTAATAAAAGCTGGTTGAAATATTAGCTCAACCAAAGTGCCACCGGTTGCTAAATTGCGAATCGCAATATCTCCTGCTAAATGTTGGCTGCGCTCTTGAATAATGGCTAAACCATAGTGATTCAATTTTTCCGGATCGTCACCGATACCGATACCGTTATCGGTAATTTCCATATGAATATTTTTCTCTTCATCAGCAAAAACACTTAAGGTGACTATTGTCGCTTTTGAATGTTTTAGGGCATTTTGGGTTGCTTCTCGGGCAATTTGCATTAAGTGAATTTCTTCATTCGGCGTTAATGGCAAGTTCTGGATTTGATAATCTAACGTAAATTCCATTAAACCATTAGCGCGTTCGTTGAGTTGTTGAATGGTTTCTAAAAACGTTTGTTGTAAACCAGAAACATCAATTTTTAACCGGAAGGTGGTTAGTAGTTCTCTCAGTTGCATATAGGCTGAATCTAACCCGGTTTTTAATTCCACCACTACATCTTCAATTTGTTCTTCAGAAGCTGATTTTTTGCGTAATTTTTGTAAGCGCGATACTTGAAATTTCAGATAAGACAAAGCCTGAGCCAGTGAATCGTGTAGTTCTCTGGCAATAACGTTACGCTCATTTAACAAGGTGATACGGCGGCTCTGTTCATTTTGCTGGCGAATATGTAAGCCGTTGGCAATTAAGGTAGTAATTGAAGTAAATAGCTGATGTTGCCATGCTTCTAACGGCGTTTCAGCATCAAGGTTACATACCAATACGCCATAATTAATATTGTCTTTAATAATCGGGTAGCGCATGACCATTTGGTTATTGGATGTTGATACCCCGTTATTATTGGATAAACAGCCTTCACAATCACCCACCTGACATTTTCCGGGGAGATCTTTGTTCAGGGTAATAATATGCTCATACGGCTGATTACTATTATTGGCGGTTAAACATAAGTCTAGGTCTTTTTTCTCGGTAATTTGGGCTAATTTTTCTGTGATCGGTTGTAAGTTTAATGAGTCGCCTGGTTCATTGATCAGTTGCGAGGTTTGGTAAAGTAATTCTAAGGTATCGTTGGTTTGTCTGAGCTTTTTCGTTTTTTGTGCAACGCGATTTTCCAGTTGGCCATAGGATTGCGATAGCGCAATTGACATTTTATTCATGGTTTCAGCCAGTAAACCCAGCTCATCATTTTGCTGAATGTTGGTTTTGGCAGTGTAATCTCCAGACATAATTTTTCTGGCAGAGCTGGTTAATTCAGACAAGGGTTTTTCAATACGGCGACTGATTTGGTGCATGGTAAAGACGACTAAAAAGATGGTCACCATTAATGAAATCCCTAAAATCATCCGTATCAGCAATATTCTGTTTTCAGCCCGTTGTTGATACAAACCGACTAAGCTGTCGAGCCTAAGGACAAAGTTTTCAATAATATTATTAATGCTAATTAATTTGTCTTCTGTCAGCTGTTGAGGTTGCTCGACTAGTAAATCTAATTCAGGCTTTAATTTTGTTACCCAGGTTTGACGGATCCCGTCGAGTGTTTCCTTTAGTGGCATTTGGTCTAATGCACCTGAATTTCCCTCCATCATAGGAGCATTCACTTTTTCACCAAATTCAATAATTGCCTGTTTGGTTTTTTGCTGTTGTTTTACTAATGAAGATGAACTGATTTGCGGCAGTAATTCGATATTGGCAAGAATTTTATAGCTTTGTTTACGCAATGAACCGGCATGGTTAATGATCAGAGCATCCTGATCTGCCATTTCACTGATAAAGACCGAGCTGAACATACTCAAAATGGAAATAGCGCTGATCAAAAACATCATTGAGCCGATACGAAAAATTATCGAGTTAAATAAACGGTCAAAAATACTATTTTTCATGCCTTACCTTTGGGAATACCTATAAAAACTAAAAATCAGCAATATCATCAGCCTCAAATATCCCTCTTTGGCTGTAACGCCTATTCTATCGAAATTTGCGCAAAAACGCTGCTACCTACAAAGGGGTAGTATCAGGGTAGTATGAATTTTTACAAATTTTTAAACTTGATCGAGATCAAGTAACGCTTTTATCGACGCTCTATTATGCATGAAAGACAATAAATGCTTGGAGAGTAATATGAGTCGTTTTTTGGATAGATTACGCTTTTTTAAGCCGAAATCTGAAAGCTTCTCAGGTGACCATGGGGTTACAACTGAAGAAGATCGTAGCTGGGAAGATGGTTATCGCCGTCGCTGGCAACATGACAAAATTGTACGTTCAACCCACGGCGTCAACTGTACCGGTTCTTGTAGCTGGAAAATTTATGTTAAAGACGGATTAGTCACCTGGGAAACACAACAAACCGACTACCCGCGTACTCGTCCTGATTTGCCGAATCATGAACCTCGTGGTTGTCCGCGTGGTGCATCTTATTCCTGGTATATCTACAGCGCTAACCGTTTGAAATATCCTAAAGTTCGCAAAAAATTAATTAAACTGTGGCGTGAAGCAAAAGCGCAATATAAAGATCCGGTTGTCGCATGGAAGTCAATTGTTGAAGATAAAGCGAAAGCGCAATCTTATAAACAGCAACGTGGTTTAGGTGGTTTTGTGCGTGCTGACTGGAGTGAAGTCAACGAAATTATCGCTGCCGCCAATGTTTATACCACTAAAGCTTATGGTCCAGATCGTGTCTCTGGCTTCTCGCCAATTCCTGCGATGTCTATGGTGTCATATGCTGCTGGTGCTCGTTATTTGTCGCTTATTGGTGGTAACTGTTTAAGTTTCTACGACTGGTATTGTGATTTACCACCAGCATCACCACAAATTTGGGGTGAGCAGACGGATGTGCCTGAATCGGCCGATTGGTATAACTCAAACTATATTATTGCCTGGGGCTCAAATGTGCCACAAACGCGTACCCCAGATGCGCATTTCTTAACGGAAGTTCGCTATAAAGGCACTAAAGTGGTGTCGATTACCTCAGATTACTCGGAATTATCTAAACTCACCGATCAGTGGTTAGCGCCGAAACAAGGGACAGATGCCGCCTTAGCGATGGCCTTTGGTCATGTGATTTTAAAGGAATACCACACCACAGGTAAGAGCGAATACTTTAATGAGTATGTCCGTTCAACCACAGATTTCCCTATGCTGGTGATGCTTGATGAAAAAGACGGTCAGCTTATTCAGGGCCGTTTCTTACGCGCATCTGATTTAGCGGATAATTTAGGTCAGGACAACAACCCCGAATGGAAAACCATTGCCTTAAATGAAGCCAATGATCAATTAATTTCACCAAATGGCTCTGTTGGTTATCGCTGGGGAGAAGATGGTCGTAAACGCGGCAAGTGGAATATCGAGCAGCGTGACGGTAAAACTGGTGATGAAGTGACGTTAAAAGTGAGCTTGAAACAAGGCCATGACGAGATTGTTAATGTTGCTTTCCCATATTTTGCCACAGAAGAAAATGCCCATGAGCATAATTACTTCGATCATACCGAACACAGTGCGGTGATTAATCGCAAAGTGCCGGTGAAAAAAATTACCTTAGCTGATGGTAAAGCCGTGTTTGTCACCACAGTATTTGATTTAACATTGGCAAATTATGGTGTTGATAACGGCTATGAGTGTGAAAATTGCGCCACTGATTATGATCAGGACTTACCTTATACGCCCAAATGGCAAGAGAAGATCACCGGTTGTCGTCCTGAAGATGTGATCAAGGTAGCAAAAGAATTTGCTGATAATGCGGATAAAACTCGTGGTCGCTCTATGGTGATTGTTGGTGCTGCATTAAACCACTGGTATCACATGGATATGAATTACCGTGGCTTAATTAACATGTTAATGATGTGTGGCTGTGTTGGTCAGTCAGGTGGTGGTTGGGCACACTATGTTGGTCAGGAAAAACTCCGTCCACAAACTGGTTGGCAGCCATTAGCCTTTGGCCTTGATTGGCAACGTCCGCCTCGTCATATGAATGGTACTTCGTTTTTCTATAACCACTCAAGTCAGTGGCGTTATGAAAAATTGGCGATGGATGAAGTGATTTCACCATTGGCTGATAAAGAAAAATGGTCTGGTTCAATCATTGACTTTAACTCACGTGCCGAACGTATGGGCTGGTTACCTTCAGCACCGCAATTAGGTGTTAACCCGCTAGACTTATGTAAAGAAGCGGATGCTGCTGGGATGTCTGCAAAAGATTATGCGGTGGATAAATTAAAATCTGGTGATTTGAAATTTGCTTGTGAAGAGCCGGATAACCCGCAAAACTTCCCGCGCAATATGTTTGTTTGGCGTTCAAACCTATTAGGTTCTTCAGGTAAAGGCCATGAATATATGCTTAAGCATTTATTAGGCACTAAACACGGCTTAATGGGTAAAGATTTAGGCGAAGCCGGGGATAAAAAACCAGAAGACGTTAAGTTTGAAGAGCAAGGCGCAGAGGGGAAAGTTGACCTGTTTGTGACTTTAGATTTTAGAATGTCAACGACCTGTTTGTACTCAGATATCGTTTTACCAACGGCAACCTGGTATGAAAAAGATGATATGAATACCTCGGATATGCATCCGTTTATTCACCCATTATCAAAAGCGGTGGACCCTGTTTGGGAAGCGCGCAGTGACTGGGACATATTTAAAGGTATTGCGAAAAAATTCTCAGAGTTAACCGATGGTCATTTGGGTAAAGAAAAAGATTTGGTCACTGTACCTATCTTACATGACACTCCGGCGGAAATTGCTCAGCCATTTGGCGTTAAAGCCTGGTGGAAAGGAGAATGTGATTTAATTCCTGGCAAAACGGCACCTAATTTGGTTGAAATTGAGCGTGATTACCCTAATACCTATGCTCGTTTTACTTCACTTGGTCCATTATTGGATAAGTTAGGCAATGGTGGTAAAGGGATTTCCTGGGATACTCAGGATGAAGTGGATTTCTTAGGTAAGCTAAATAAAGTACATCATCAAGGGGCAAATGAAGGGCGCCCTAAGATTGATTCTGCCATTGATGCTTGTGAAGTTATTCTTTCGCTTGCGCCAGAAACCAATGGTCAGGTTGCGGTAAAAGCTTGGGATGCCCTCGGTAAAATTACTGGTCGTGAGCATACCCATCTGGCTAAGCCAAAAGAGGAAGAAAAAATTCGCTTCCGTGATATTCAGGCGCAGCCACGTAAGATCATTTCATCTCCTACCTGGTCAGGATTGGAAGATGAGCATGTCTCTTATAATGCTGGTTACACCAATGTGCACGAGTTAATCCCATGGCGCACAGTTACTGGTCGTCAGCAGTTCTATCAAGATCATGAATGGATGCGCGACTTTGGTGAAACTATGTGTCTGTATAAGCCACCAATTAACTTAAAAACCGTGCAGCCATTAATGAATGCTAAACCTAATGGTAATACTGAAATTGCACTTAACTGGATCACACCACATCAAAAATGGGGTATCCATTCAACTTACTCAGATAACTTACTTATGCTGACGTTGTCGCGTGGCGGTCCAATTGTCTGGTTATCCGAAGTTGATGCGGAAAAAGCGGGCATTATCGATAATGACTGGATTGAAGTCTTTAACGTTAATGGTGCTATTGCAGCGCGTGCCGTAGTCTCGCAGCGGGTGCCAGAGGGCATGAGTATGATGTATCACGCTCAGGAGCGTATTGTGAATGTTCCCGGCGCGGAAACTACAGAAACACGTGGTGGTATTCATAACTCTGTGACTCGTGCGGTGATGAAGCCAACTCATATGATTGGTGGTTATGCTCAACAGTCATACGGTTTTAACTATTATGGTACTGTCGGTTGTAACCGGGATGAGTTTGTTATCGTTCGTAAGATGAATAAAGTGGATTGGTTAGATGATGAAGCCCAAGGTGGGCAAGACCAGTCAGAAGCACAACTAAACGAGTTTAGAAAGTAGGAGAACCGCTATGAAAGTTAGAGCGCAAATAGGTATGGTGCTGAACTTAGATAAATGTATCGGTTGTCATACATGTTCAGTCACTTGTAAAAATGTTTGGACCTCGCGTGAAGGGGTCGAATATGCCTGGTTTAACAACGTTGAATCTAAACCTGGTGTTGGTTACCCGAAAGAGTGGGAAAATCAGGATAAATGGAATGGTGGTTGGGTCCGTAACTCAGCTGGCAAACTAGAACCCAAGCAAGGGGGCAAACGCCGGATTTTAGCGAATATTTTTGCTAACCCGGATTTACCCGAAATTGATGATTATTACGAACCGTTTGATTTTGATTATCAGCATTTGCATAAAGCTGGTGAGTCAAAGCATCAGCCGGTAGCACGTCCTCGTTCGTTAATTTCCGGTCAGCGGATGGAAAAAATAAACTGGGGACCTAACTGGGAAGAAATTCTTGGTACCGAGTTTAAACATCGTAAGGCGGATAAAAACTTTGACCATGTCCAAGCGGATATTTATGGTCAGTTTGAAAAAACTTTTATGATGTATCTGCCACGCTTATGTGAGCACTGCTTAAACCCAGCCTGTGTTGCCAGCTGCCCAAGTGGTGCTATCTATAAGCGCGAAGAAGATGGCATTGTCTTGATTGATCAAGATAAATGCCGCGGCTGGCGGATGTGTGTCTCTGGTTGCCCGTATAAAAAGATCTATTACAACTGGAAAACAGGTAAATCTGAAAAATGTATTTTCTGTTATCCACGAATTGAAGCAGGCCAGCCAACGGTATGTTCTGAAACTTGTGTGGGCCGCATTCGTTATCTGGGAGTGATGCTTTACGATGCAGATCGCATTGAAGAAGCTGCGTCAGTGGCAAACGAAAAAGACTTATACAAGGCGCAATGTGATATTTTCCTCGATCCACACGATGAAAAAGTGCAGCAAGCGGCACGTAAAGAAGGTATTCCTCAAGCCTGGCTTGATGCGGCAATTGAATCGCCGGTTTACAAGATGGCAATGGATTGGAAAGTAGCATTACCACTTCATCCTGAATATCGTACCTTGCCAATGGTTTGGTATGTACCGCCATTAAGCCCGGTACAAACAGCGATAGAAGCAGGACACGTTGGACAAAATGGTGTGATCCCCGATTTGAAATCGTTACGTATCCCAATGAAATATTTGGCTAACTTGTTAACTGCTGGCGATGAGAAACCTGTGGTTGATGCGTTAGAGCGGATGCTGGCAATGCGTGCTTATAAGCGTTCTCAACAAGTTGAACAGGTTGAAGATCTCGCGGTGCTCGAGCAAGTGGGGCTAAGTAAGTATCAGGTTGAAGATATGTACCAAACTATGGCGATTGCTAATTATGAAGATCGCTTTGTTATCCCAACCACTCATAAAGTGCAGACTGACAACGCCTTTAATGAAAAATCAGGTTGTGGTTTTAGTTTCGGTAACGGTTGCGCAACCGGCTCTAGCGGTACTAACTTATTTGGTGGTAAGAGCCAGACTCAGCGTGAAGTTATCCCTGTTAGCATGATTGAACCAAACGAATAGGAGGTTGTATGGATATTTTAGCTTTGATCTCTCGTTTGATTGATTATCCAACAGAAGAACTGGTAAATGCGAAGGCAGACGTAGTTGGTTTTATTGAAAGCGATGAACACCTGACTGCAGACGACAAAGCGGGATTGCTCAACTTTGTTGAGCAGCGTTTTTCGATGGATTTACTAGATTGGCAGTCGGACTATGATGCGATGTTTGAACGTGGCCGTACGCTGTCATTATTGCTTTTTGAACACATTCACGGTGAAAGCCGTGATCGTGGTCAGGCGATGATAGATCTGATTGCACAATATAAGGCCGCGGGTCTGGATATCGGCCTTCGTGAATTACCGGATTATATTCCGCTGTTTTTAGAGTTTGTTTCTACTCAAGGTGCAGCTAATGCTCGCGGTTGGTTACAAGATGTTGCGCATATTCTTGCACTGCTGAAAGTGCGTCTGGAAAAACGTGACAGCGAATATGCCGCTTTGTTTAGCGCACTGGTTAACCTTGCTCAGGCTGATATCGATTATGCCGATCTTGCTGAGCAGGTTAAAGGTGAAAAACGTGATGACACTAAAGAAGCCATCGATAAGGTTTGGGAAGAAGAAATGGTGAAATTTGGTCCTGATGCCAATAGTGATGCCTGTGGCACTGCTGTTAATAAACCATCTCCAGCCCAACGCCGCGATCAAGATGTTCCTATTCAATTTATTGATGCAATTGTTGCCGACACAGTGGCGAAAGAAAACGTGTCAGCGGTAACTGTATCAGGAGGTAATTAATCATGGATTACTTAAATACGCTGTTATTTGGACTTTATCCTTATATTGCATTAACTATTTTTATTGTCGGTTCTATGCTTCGTTATGACCGTGAGCAATACACTTGGAAAACCGGTTCAAGCCAGATGCTGGAAGGTAAAGGCATTAAAAAAGGCTCGATGGCATTTCATATTGGTATTATGGCAGTGCTAGCCGGTCACTTTGTTGGTTTGCTGACGCCGTCACAAGTATGGCACGCGCTTGGTGTAACAGCAGCAACTAAACAGTTGATCGCGATGGGCGCCGGTGGCTTCTTTGGCTTAATTTGTTTATATGGCATTTTGATCTTATTGAATCGCCGGTTAAATAATCCGCGTGTCCGGGCAACCAGTACCACTATGGATATTTTGATCTTGGTTCTTATCTTTATTCAATTAGCGCTTGGTTTGATCAGTATTTTATTCTCTTTCAGTCATTTAGACGGCAGTGAAATGCTGAAAATGATGAGCTGGGCACAGAATATCGTGACCTTTGATCTGACTGAAGCGGCGATGTCACTCAGCAGTGTTGGTTTGATTTATAAGCTGCACATTTTGTTGGGTATGACATTGTTTGTCTTGTTCCCATTCAGTCGTTTAGTTCATATCTGGAGCGTACCGGTGAAATACTTTGGTCGTAATTATCAGATAGTACGCGCAAAATAGCGGTATCAGCCAGCCGATTAAGCCAGAGTCATTTTATCTGGCTTAATCTATTTTTCAGCTAACGTTTAAGGAAGTGTGATGGAAATTATCAATGCCGCACCTATAGCCCAAGAACAAAACCATTCATCTTGTCAACATTCACAAGCTGATGAGATCAGTAACCCGGCCGTTAACTATGGTGAATTTACCGAAGCACAACAAGACTTACAAGCCGCCGAGCGTGCGAAGAATATTCCTGCTGAAGTGCCGGAAATTTTAGTTAATGGCATTGAAATTACTGAAAGCCAGGTGCTAGGTGAAATGCAATATCACCCTGCAGATACTAAGCGTCAGAGTATGGTAAAAGCGGCGGAGTATTTAATTATTGGTGAGTTAATTAAACAAAAGGCAGATGAGCTGGCAATTGATTACGACCCTATGTCGTTAGATACGGCATCTGAATATCAGTTGATTAATCAACTGATAGCGCATGAGCGCATCACTCCGTCGGCATCGACAGCAGAATGTCAGCGTTTTTATCAACAAAATAAAGGGAAGTTTACCACCTCTCCGCTGGTTGAATTACGTCATATTTTATTAGCCGCGGCACCGGATGATGTCACTGAACGTATTCGTTTAAAAGATGTTGCTGAGGAGATGATTAACCGTATTCAGGAGGAACCAGCGTGTTTTAATGATATGGTCACAGCCCATTCGGCATGCCCATCAAAAGCGATGTCTGGAAACCTTGGACAAGTTTCACAAGGTCAAACGGTTGCAGAGTTTGAACGTCATATTTTTAAAGCCCAAGCTGGATTAATTGATTATCCTATTGAAACGCGATATGGCTTTCATATTGTTTTGATAGAACGAAAAATAGATGGCGCTGAGCTGCCTTTTGATTATGTAAAAGACAAGGTATCTGAGTATTTAAACGAAAAGGTTAAACGTAAAACCATTGCTCAATATATGCAGCAGTTAATCAAAGCCGCAGATATTAAAGGCTTTAACTTTGACTATGAAAATTCACCGTTGATCCAATAGTACAGCATATTAGAAATATGACAGAAATTACTCAGTTACTGGCAAACAATATCAACTGGTCTAAGACCTGTGTTGAACAAGACGGTGATTTTTTTCATCGACTTGCAGCTCAGCAATATCCAGAATATTTGTGGATTGGCTGTTCCGATTCTCGTGTACCGGCGAATGAAATTGTTGGTTTGGCACCTGGAGAATTATTTGTTCATCGCAATATTGCTAATTCGGTACAGGCGACAGATTTTAACTGTTTATCTGTGTTGCAGTACGCCGTAGAAATACTCAAGGTTAAACACGTTATCGTATGTGGTCATTATGGTTGTGGCGGTGTGCAAGCGGCGATGGGGAATGAAGAACATGGGCTGGTTGATAACTGGCTTGGACAAATTAAAGACATTTACGTTAAACATCAGCAAGAAATAGACGCCTTAAGGTTTCGGCAGCAAAAAGTGAATCGTTTATGTGAACTTAATGTTATTGAACAAGTTAGCCATCTCGCAAGAACTAAAGTCGTACAACATGCATGGCAGCGCGGACAGTCTCTGGAAATTCACGGCTGGATTTATTCGATTTGTGATGGACAAATTAAGGATTTACAGGTCACAGTGAACAGTTTATCGGATGTTGCCTCTTGTTATCATTTAACTCCGACTAACAGCGATTCCCGCCCTAAAGTTGATAGCAGTATTAGTTGTCAAGTCTGAAAAAATTGAGTGGCAAGGCCTTGATTGGCTGCTTAAATTTATTGCAGCTCGGCTGTGCTAATGTTGCTTTCTTTTAGTGTTTCATTTATGCTCCAACGCCAAGTCGTATCAGTTATCCTATGATTTGGCTTTGTCACGATTTTTACCTTAGCGTGATAATTTGCCTAAAAATCTTGTCAAGATCATCTTAGGATGGTCTTTTGTTTTATTGAGGCAAAAAGTTTTACGATTATTATCATCTGTGGCTTCAAGGGAGAGGGTGCATCTGATAGAATCGCGCGTAGCGTTACCAGTCGGTATCAATATTTAAAAAATACACTGAGTGTAAAGAGAAAAAGATGTTAGAAAATATTAGAGAAAATTCTCAAGGATTAGTCGCTAAAATTATTCTTGGTTTTATTATTTTAACTTTTGCTGTTGCAGGTATCGGTAGTTATACCAACAGTGTTGACACATCAGTGGCTGAAGTTAACGGTGAGAAAATTTCGCAGGCTGAATTTGAGAAAGCTTATCAGACGCAGCGTGCTCGTATGGCGCAGCAATTTGGTGAGATGTTTGAAACTTTATCAAATGATGCAAACTATATGGCGCAGATGCGTGATAGTGTAGTTGAAAATCTCGTTAATCAGTTATTAGTCGATCAAGCATCTCGTGATATGGCAATACGAATTTCTGATGAACGTATTAAACAAACTATTCGTGAAATGCCAGCGTTTCAGGTTGAAGGCCAGTTTGATAATAACCGTTATTTGGCACGTATCAATCAGGAGGGCTTTTATCAGTCGTCTGACTTTCGTGATTACTTACGTGTTGAAATGACACGTCGTCAATTGACACAAGCTTTGGTCAGTAGTGAGTTTGCTTTACCTTATCAAACGTCATTATTAACGACATTACAAAATCAGAAACGTGATATTCGCTTTGCTACTATTTCAGCTAAGCAGTTTGAGCAAGGTGTTGAAGTTACTGAAGCTGAAATTAACGATTATTATTTAGCAAATCCTGGGCGTTTTGAAAATCAGGAAAAGGTTAAAGTTAATTATATCGCACTTGATGTTAATGACTTAGCCAAAGATATTGAAGTCAACGATAGTGATCTTGAAAGTTACTACCAACAAAATATAGTCAATTATCGTCAACCTGAACAACGCCGTATTGCCCATATATTGATTGAGTTTGGTGATGATAAAGCAACAGCAAAAACTAAAATTGCCGATATTCAAACCCGTCTTAACAATGGTGAAGATTTTGGCGAATTAGCTAACGCTTTATCTGATGATACCTTCAGTGGTGAAAATGGTGGTGATCTGGAATGGTTTGAAGCTGGTATCAATGGTGAAGCATTTGATCAAGCTGTTACAGCGTTAACTGATGTTAATGCCGTTACTGATATTGTTGAGTCTGAATCAGGTTTCCACTTAATTAAACTGACTGAGTTTAAAGCTGAGCAAGTGAAAACTCTTGCTGATGTCAAAGAAGAGATCGCAATTGCAGTGAGCACACAGAAAGCACAAGATAAGTTTTTTGAGCTACAGCAACAAGCGGCGCAATTAAGTTTTGAATTTCCTGATAGCCTAGAAGATGCAGCAAATGCGGTTGGTGTTGAAGTTAAAACTTCAGCCTGGTTGTCTCGTTTTGGCAATGCGGCACCTTTTGATAACGCTAAAGTAATTGACGCTGCATTTTCAGATTTAGTGCTAAATGAGCGCTTAAACTCAGATATTATTGAAGTCAGTGATTCATTAGTGCTTGTTGTTCGTTTAAATGAATATCAGGCCGCTAATACTAAACCACTTGAGCAAGTATCTGAGCAAATCAAAACGATTTTAGTACAGCAAAAATCTGCAGAAAAAGCACAGTTATTGGCGGATGAACTTTTAGCTACACATAAAGCAGGTGATGATATTAGTGCGCAATTAACAGCAAATAATGCCAGCTTTGAAGAGAAAGCAGCCGTTGCTCGTTATGGCAGTGACCTTGATGCCAGTATTGTTCGTGAAGCATTTAAATTACCTCATCCGGTCGCTGATGCAGTTGTTGCAACAACCGTGAAATTAAATAATGGTGATATTGCATTAATTGAAGTAACTGCGGTTTCGCAAGGTGATGAGCAAGCACCGGCAAGCTTTGAACAGCAGTATAGTCAGCAATTGGCACAAGCGGCTTATCAAAGTTATGTTGAAGCACTACGTGAGCAGGCTGAGATCAGTAAACGTGAGAATATCACTAGTACAAGTCAGTTATAATATAATTAATTGAACTGGTATTGAAAAGGCTGCATGAGCAGCCTTTTTTATTGTCTGATGCCTCGCATTTAAATAAGGCTATCTATTTAATAATTGGAAATGCTGACTCATAATAAGCTTTTTTGTATATTTATGTTTCGGCTTTTTCAGTACATCTAGGGTATTGCCCATTTCAACGACTTGTCCTTTACACAACACCATCATGTAGTCACTAAAATGTCTGACTATGCCTAAATTATGGGAGATCAGCACAAAGGCCAGGCCCATTTGTTGCTGCAGATCGAGTAGCAAGTTGATCATTTGTGAACGTAGCGACGGATCTAGTGCCGCCAGAGCTTCATCCAGGATAATCACTTGGGGTTTTAAAATAATTGCCCGGGCAAGGGATATCCGTTGTTTTTGCCCTCCTGAAAACATATGAGGGTAGAAGTTCATATGTTCTGCCAATAAGCCAACTTTTTGCAAAGTTTCACGGATCAGTGCTGCCCGCTGTTCTTCATCAAGATCGGTATTTAATAGTAAAGGTTCATCCAGTAACTGGTGAATAGTAAGACTGGGATTTAGAGTGGTGCCCGAGTCTTGAAATATCATCCGGATATGCTGGCAACGTTGTTTAAAGTTACCGTGATAGAGCATCTGACCATTGAGTTTAATTTTTCCGGTAGTCGGTTTTTCTGCACCAACTAACAGTTTTGCTAATGTTGATTTACCTGAACCGGTTTCACCAATAATTGCCAGCGTTTTGTGGGCTGGAATTTCAAATGACATTGGCTCCAATGCCGCCACGGTTTGACGCTTAAAAGGAAACTTAGCGATCTGGTAGTTTTTACTTAAATTACTAACTTCTAATAGGCAGGTCATACTAATAATCATCCTTTAACGAATAATGACAACTGACTTGATGACCGTGATAATTCTTCACTTTAGGTGCCTTAACACAAGCTCGTTGTGCTTTCGGGCACCGAGGGCCAAGTCTGCAACCTATCGGCAGGTGCTGTAAGATCGGGATGCTGCCCGGTAAGGTCATTAACCGTGATTTCACCGGAATATGCATGTTAGCCTTTGGACTGCTATCGACTAAAGCGCGAGTATAAGGATGATAGGGCTGGTTAAAGATCTGCTCTGTAGTTCCTGCTTCGACAGACTGACCGCTGTACATTACGGTAATAGTATTGGTCCAATGGGTAACCGTTTCTAAATCGTGGCTGATCAAAAGTATCGACATGTTTTTAAGTTGATTCAAACTAGCAAGCAAGCGAAAAATTTGCCCCTGATTGGTACTTTCCATCGCTGCTGTTGGTTCGTCAGCAATGAGTAGTAAGGGTCTTCTTGCTAAAGCCATTGCTATCATGACCCGTTGACACAGGGCGTCAGTTAATTGGTGAGGGTAACTCCTGGTGCATTTTTCATGTTGTTTAATGCCGACTTTATGAAGTAACTTAGTGGCTGCTAATTGTCGCTGCTTATTTTTTTGCCAGAAAAAACCGCTGAGTTGTTCTTCATCAACCGCTTCAGCTAACTGTTCACCGATTGTTTTTGTTGGATCTAAACAGGCCATTGGCTCCTGAAATATCATGGCAACATCCTTGGCTATCACCATTTTTCGTTCTTCCGGCGATAAGCGCATTAGGTCATTGCCGCGCCAGTGAAAGCGGTCAGCCTTTACCTGCCATTTATCATCAAGTACGCCCATAATCGCCTGTGCTAATAATGATTTTCCTGAGCCTGATTCCCCTACCAGGCCACGTACTTCTCCTTCTTTCATGGTTAAACTGACTCTGTCAACGGCTAAAATAGGAGTGCTGCCTGTAACTAATTTGATCGACAGATTGCGAACATCAAGCAGATTCATTAGCTCTCCTTACGTTGTTTAATCGCATGGCGCATACCTTCGCCGACTAAATTTGTCGCTACCACTGAAAATAAAATAGCAAGTCCTGGCAGATAAACGGTCCAGGGGGCGATATAGAACAGATCGATACCGTTTGCGAGCATAGCGCCCCATTCTGGTAAGGGGATTGGGGCGCCCAGACCTAAAAAGCCTAGGGTAGCAATGTCTAGAATAGCGGCAGATTGAGCCAGAGTTGCCTGACTGATCAGTTTTTCAATAATGTTAGGAAATATCGAGTAATAAAGGATACGAAATGAATTTGCACCATCTAGACGTGAGGCTAAAACATAATCTTTTCTAAACTCTTCTTTAACGGCATTACGAGTGATATGAATAAATTGTGGGATCAGTACCATGACGATAGCCCATAAAGTGTTATTTAAGCCAGGGCCAAGTAGCGCGACGATTATAATGGCCAGCAACAATGACGGGATAGATAAAATAACATCGAGGAAATGATTGAGAAAGCTCGATTTTATCCCTTTAGTTAATGCGGAAAATGAACCGATAATCACCCCGATAACAAGCGAAATAATAACAACGATAAAGCTTAATCCAAAAGTTAACGAAGCGCCGTGCATTAATCGCGAGAGCATATCCCGCCCTAAATTGTCGGTGCCAAGTAAAAAGCTAATATCTCCATCATCGTGCCACGACGGAGGTAGCAATAAGGTATCTAAGTGATTGGTAACAGGAGAGTAGGGAGAAACTATCGGTGAAAAAACCGCCATGGCGGATAAGAAAATAAAACAGCCAAAGGCTATCATCACCGCTGGAGACTGGCGAAAGTTCTGCCATAGCTGCACCAGTGGTGTAGGAAATTCTTCTTCCTGATAAATCTTACTACGAGCCATATTTGGCCTCTCGTGCTAATGGATTAAGTGAAGCATAAATAAAGTCAGTCAGAATATGGACGATAAAAATAAAACTCGATAGCGCCAGTAAGCCTCCTTGAATCGCGGTATAATCTCGTTGATAAATGCTTTCTATTAACCATCTGCCGATACCAGGCCAGCTAAATATCACTTCTGTCACCATTGCCAAAGTCACTAGATTGGCAAATTGCAAACCAACATCTCTGATAACATCAACTAATGAGTTGCGAATGGCATGGCGCATAATGATTTGTTGGCGTGTTAAACCTTTTGCCATCGCAGCCTTGATATAATGAGTATCTAACACGTTAAGCATCGCTGTACGGGCAAGTCGGATAAATATGGTCGCGGGAGCTATCGCGATAACAGTAGCCGGTAAAATGATATGAGCACTGGCATTTTGAAATGCTTGCCACTTATAAGGATTGTCGCTCAGTAAAATATCGATAAATTGAAAGCCGGTCACTTGTTCTATTTCATAGACTAGGCTGATTTGTCCGGCGGAAGGTAGCCAGGCCAGCTGAATAGAGAATATCAATATCGCCAGTAGTCCTAGCCAAAAGATAGGAATGGAGTAACCTATCATGGCAAAGGATAATATGATGTTATCAGCTACTTTTCTGTGATGTGCAGCCGCGATAAAACCAATTGGAATACCAATTAACATCGCAATCAATAATGCTACTAAGCTAAGTTCCATCGTGGCGGGCAGGTGGTTAAGAATTTCTTCTGCGATTGGCATTTGGCTGTGCATAGAAACGCCCCAGTCACCATTTACCAAGTGTTTAATATAAACCCAGTACTGAATAAGTATTGATTCATGTTTGCTGTACTGTAATGCAACCAGTTCAATATGCTCGGGAGTGGCGTTGATTTGACCTGAAATATTGGTGATCTGATCGCCTGGGGATAGAAAACTCAAACTGAAAGACAAAACGGTTAATAACACTAAGGTGAATAAAAACAGGTTGAGTCGTCTTAAGGTAAAAATAAGCATATTAATTTTTGCTTACCCCGCTAAAATCAATACCACCAAATGAATTAAGTAGTTTGCCGTGAATATTATTGGAGCGCGCCTGAAAACGTTTAGAGTGGGCAATCGGAAATAGCGGTAGTTCTTTATGAATAATTTGCAGTGCTTGATGATAAAAGGCTTTACGCTCTGTAACATCAGTCGTTGCCAAGGCTTGTTGGAGCAAGTGATCAAATGCCTGATTACACCAAAAAGTTCTGTTGTTACCGGTTTCTGCAGAACGGCAACTCAACAGTGGGGTAAAAAAGTTATCGGGATCCGGATGATCGGCACTCCAACCGAGTAATACGGATTGATGCTGACCCAATGCCAGTCGGCGTAAAAACTCCTGCCAGTTAAAGCTGATAATATTGACGGTTATACCGATTTTTTTTAAGTCAGCCTGGATCAGTTTGGCCATAGTCACAGCATCTGGGTTGTAGGCGCGTTGTACCGGCATCGCCCATAAATCGATAGTAAAGCCATCGCTTAATCCCGCTTGCTCTAACAATATTTTCGCTTTTGATACTGAGTACTCTATTACCGGGATTTTGTCGTCATAAGCCCATGAGGATGGCGGAATTATAGTGCTGGCAGCAACACCTTCGGCATCACCAAAATAAACGGTATCTAAAATTGCTTGTTTATTAATCGCATGGGCAACGGCTTTTCTGACCAGTTTATTGTCAAATGGAAACTTAGTAGTATTAAAGCCTAAATAACCAATATTAAATGCGGTAACCTGATCAAGCGACAACTGAGGATTGTTTCTGATTTTTTCCTGCGCAATAGGGTAGGCAATTACATCACATTCTCCGGCAAGTAATTTTGTTAGCCGACCGGTATTACTAGGTGTTATATCAAACAATAACTGGTTTATCTGGGGGGCACCATTCCAGTACTGGCTATGCGGACTAAAGCGGATAAATGAGCCGGTACGATATTCTTTTAACTTAAATGGGCCGGTTCCTATCGGCAGATTATCTATTAAGTCAGGCAGGTTTAATTTCATTAATTGTTCGGCATATTCTTTGGATAAAATAATGGCGAAGTCGGTAGCTAAGTTTGCTAAAAATGAGCTGTCAGCCCGCTTAAGGTTAAAGCGTACGGTATAATCATTAATTTTTTCGATTGAATCGATTAACTCACTAAAGTCAACACTTTGAAAAAAAGGATATTTACCACCTGAGATTTGATGAAACGGGTTATTACTATCTAAAATACGATTAAAACTAAACAGCACATCGTCGGCATTGAGGGGCCGGGTCGGGGTAAAATAATTGGTCTGGTGAAAATGTACATCTTTTCGTAAGTAAAAAGTGATGCGCTTATTGTCACGAGTGACATGCCAAGACTTAGCAAGTGACGGAGCAATAGTGTTGTCTGATGCACTAAAGGTTATTAGTTGATTATATAATTGCTTTGATGTCGCATCGATAGTAACTCCGGATGTTACCAGCTGAGGATTGAACACTTCCGGAGAGCCTTCGCTACAATAAATTACGCTGTTTTCACTTAACGATACTTCATTGCTTAAATCACAGCCAAACAATGTGAATAGCAGTAAAGTGCACAGTAGATATAAAGGCTGATAAGGTGTGAACTTGGTCACGTTAGCTTCCTTATTCTTCACCAACATTGGTTTCAAGTAAGTTATATTTTTTTAAATATCCCCTTAACTGATGATAGGTCAATTCTAAGGCATCGGCGGTTTTCTTTTGATTATACTGACAATTTTCTAGTGCTGATTTGATCAAATCTATTTCGTAGTTTTGTGACAACGACTTTAAAGATAATGGAAACTCTAGTGACTGTTTAACATTAAGTGCTGGTACGTCAACCTCTTCTGAAGTTGCTTCCGACTGCTTCGCTGGCACGACAGGTTGCTGAATAACTCTGTCTTGGGTCTTAACTCGTTGTGATGGACGATAAGGGGATTCGAATGGATCAATCACTAGATCATGCACTGGTAAATGAGGATTGTTACAGCGATAAACACTGCGCTCTACTACGTTTTTAAGTTCACGGATATTACCTGGCCAGTGATAGTCCAGCATGGATTTTTTTGCTTTTTCGGTAAAACCACTAAAGAGTTCGAATTCTAATTCGCGCGCCATATTGATGGCGAAGTGTTCTGCCAGTAGCAAAATATCTTCGATTCTTTCCCTTAATGGCGGCAGTGTGATCACGTCAAATGCCAATCTATCGAGTAAATCTGCTCTAAATTCGCCGGCATCAGCCATAGAAGGTAGATCTTCATTGGTTGCAGCGATTAATCGGGCATTTGTTTTTATGGTGCGTGAGCCACCGACCCGTTCAAACTCACCGTACTCTACAACTCTGAGTAATTTTTCCTGGATCAAGCCTGTGGTATTGGCTACTTCATCTAAAAATAAGGTACCTTTATCTGCACGCTCGAATCGACCTTCATGACGTTTATTTGCACCGGTAAAAGCACCACTTTCATAACCAAATAATTCACTTTCCAACAGATTTTCATTTAAGGCGGCACAATTTAGTTTTAAGTAATTTTGATCCCAGCGCTTGGATAAGTAATGCAAACGTGCTGCAACTAGCTCTTTACCAGTTCCTCGCTCACCAATAATCAACACCGGTTTGCTTAATGGCGCGATTTGTGAAATTTGTTCTAGTACTTCTAAAAAACTATTGGACTGTCCAATAAGATTATCTTGTTGGCTAAAGCGTGACATTGCTTGACCTAATTATTGGTTTTTTTGGCTAACAAATAGTGTATTTTATTAACAGACAGGATGAAAGTGTTTTTTGATATTTCAATAAAATTAGTTAAAACAAGCGATTAACGTTTTTTTTCAAATTGGCGTGAAACATGAATACTTGTTTGTTAGATTGAAAAAATTAATGTTAATGAGGAAGTAGTTATGGGTATTTTTTCACGGTTTACCGATATTATTAATTCTAATATCAACAACTTACTAGATAAAGCCGAAGACCCGGCTAAAATGGTACGTTTGATTATTCAGGAAATGGAAGACACGCTAGTTGAAGTGCGTTCTTCATCGGCGAAAACATTAGCGGATAAAAAGGAACTTTCTCGTCAGGCGCAACGTTTTGAAAAAGATGCTGAACAATGGCAGGAAAAAGCAGAACTTGCATTAAGTAAAGGTAGAGATGACTTAGCTCGTGCCGCATTAATTGAAAAGAAAAAATGTGTTGAAAGTGCCGAATCATTAGAAGATGAATTGAGTCATGTTGAGCAGCATATTGCGAAATTACAGGATGAGATTTCACAGTTACAAGAAAAGTTAGCTGATGCTAAAGCGCGACAAAAAGCGATTATTATGCGGGAAAAAACGGCTACTTCTCGATTAAAAGTCAAACGCAATATTGATAGCGAGCGTGTGAATGATGCTTTAAGCCGCTTTGACAGTTACGAACGTAAAATTGATGATATTGAATCGCAAGTTGAAGCTTATGATATGGGAAGTAAGTCATTAGCAGATGAAATTGCGGAATTAGAAGCTGATGAAAATATTGACGATGAATTAGCGCAATTGAAAGCTAAAATGAAATCAGATAAAAAGTCTAAGTAAGCATTGATGGTAATATATCTGTATTTGAGTTGCGTTTGTTATTAGGTAAGGAGAAGTAGCGTGGAAGAGATTATTGTAGCCCCCGTCATCATATTTATGTTAGTTGTAGCACCGATTTGGTTGATTCTCCATTATCGTAGCAAGCGACAAATTAGCCAGGGTTTAACAGAAGAAGAATACATTCAATTATCTGAATTATCTGAGTTGGCAGATAAAATGGCTGATAGAATTAAAACGCTAGAAGCTATTTTGGATGCCGAAACCCCTGATTGGAGGGACAAGGTATGATAGATAAAGGCCGAGGCGAATTATATCGTAATCCAAGCCAGGGTAAAATCGCAGGAGTCTGTGCTGGCTTAGCCGATTATTTTGGTTGGGAGACTTGGTTAGTCAGAATACTTGTAGTCTCTGGTGTGTTACTTGGTATGGGATGGTTTATTGTTATTTATATTGCAGCTTGGTTTATCTTAGATAAAAAACCGGGCTCGGTAGAAAGCAACAGTGCTAACTGTAAACGTAAGGTATCGAAATCGCGACATGCTGAAAAATTCGATATTACTAATGAATCGATTAAAGTAAAATCTCGGATCTGGCAAGCAGGTGAACCACCTAAGCAGGCGTTTCACGATATCAGACGTAAGTTTAAAACGTTAGAGTGTGAATTACGTCAAATTGAGCGTTATGTCACTTCACCAGAGTTTACCGTATCTAGAGAAATTAACAGGTTGTAATTAGTAAAATATTCGAAAGAAAAGAAAGCGACTTAGGTCGCTTTTTTGGTGAATGTAATTTGCTAAAACTCTGTAAAATTTAATAAATAATCGTTAAGATGACGGTTGTTGTTTTAATGTTTAATTGGCTAATGAGCACTATTATTTTATGGCGTTGATCAATAAAGAAACTATGGAACGGTTTAAACAAAAGGCCAATGATTTGGTTAATCGTACCTTAGATCAGCATATCAACCTGGCGGTAACTGGTTTGAGTCGAAGTGGTAAAACGGCGTTTATTACCTCATTGGTTAATCAACTGGTTAATGAAAACAGTCAATCGCAGTTAGACTTTTTTAATCCTATTCACCAAGGACGATTCATCGCAGCGAAACGTGTACCGCAAAAGCATCTGCATATCGCGCGTTTTGATTATGAAAAAGCGATGCAGGCTTTTACTCAAGAATTACCTGAATGGCCAGAGCCAACGCAAGGGATCAGTGAACTTAGGCTAGCAATACGTTATCAACCTCAGGATTCATTGCTGAAATATGCCACGGATACGGCAACCTTATATGTGGACATTACCGATTACCCGGGTGAATGGCTGCTTGATCTTCCTTTACTCAATCAGACCTATGAACAGTGGAGTGAAGCAACGGCTCAATTGTTAATGACGCCTGCTCGAAAAGACAAGGCGCAGGAATTTATTGCCAAGGTAGCGCAATTGGACCCGTTTGAAAAAGTTGATGAAGAAAAGTTAGCTAAGTTATCAGCACAATACACAGAGTTATTGATGTATTTTCGCCATCAGCTTGGTTTATCTGTTATTCAGCCGGGGCGTTTTATATTGCCAGGTGAGCTTGCAGGCGCGCCTATTTTACAATTCTTTCCATTTACTCATTTTGCATCCATTGATATAGATGCCTATCAAAATGCTGGAGATGATACCCTGATTGGCATGTTGAGAGCGCGCTATATTGAATATAAAGAACATGTGGTTAAGCGCTTTTATAAACAGCACTTTGTTAATTTTGACCGACAAATTATATTAGCTGATTGCTTAACGCCATTAAACGCTGGTCCCGATAGTTTCAATGATTTACAGCAAGCGTTAAATTTAATTATGGCAAGCTTTGATTATGGTAAATCCGATTTATTAACTCGTCTATTTTCGCCTAAAATTGATAAATTACTCTTTGCGGCAACTAAAGCTGATCATGTAACACCTGAACAACATCAGCATTTAACGGCTTTACTCAATCAATTAGTGCATCAAACTAAGCATCAATTAACCTTTGATGAAATCAATATGGCAACCTTGGCAATTGCGTCTGTTAAAGCGACAAAAGCTGGGAAAGGGAAACACCAGGGGCGGGATATTCCTGTAATACAAGGGCGCACTTTAGCGGATAATAAAGTGGTGACATTATTTCCTGGCGCGGTGCCGCAGTTGATTCCTAATCACAGTTACTGGCAAGATAAGTCATTTAATTACATTGCATTTGCACCATTAGAAACTGTATCAATACACCAGGCGTTACCACACTTACGTATGGATCAGGTCTTAGAATTTTTGTTGGGAGATAAAATTAAATGAGTGAGCTACAAGACAAACCTCAACAACAAATCTTGTTTGAAGAAACGCCAAAAGTAAACAGTAATGACACCCCTGTGGTGTTAGATGAGCAAGTATTTATTGAAAATGATGAGTTAACTGAAGTCGATATTGCGGAGATTGAGCCAATCAAAAAAGCAGCCAAGCCTCGCTGGTTGCGGCGAATATTATTTTCATTAGTTGGTTTGTTGGTCATAATTGAAACAGTTGAATTTTTTCTATTAGGTTTTGCTCAAGAGCCTATTGTTGCCAGTTTATACGGGGCGTTACTACTTGTTGTATTTTTGGTTGCCGGTGGCAGCCTGTTACGTGAACTTCAGGGGCTGAGACAGTTAAAACGCCGGGAGAAGCTTAAACAGCAAGTGGATGAAAACCTAGCTGCAACGGAACAGGGCAGCGCGCAAAAACTTTGTCAGCAGATCACTGAGCAATTGCCAGTTGATTTGCTATCGGAACAAGAACACCAATGGGCAGATTCAGTACAGCAAGAGCTTACCAATAAAGAAGTGATACAACTTTATTCTCGTCAAGTGTTAGCCAAAGTCGATCAAAAAGCGTTAGAGAAAGTCAGTAAATTTTCAACTGAATCCGTAGTTTTAGTTGCGTTAAGTCCGATAGCTATTTTGGATATGTTATTGATGTTTTGGCGTAATTTAAAAATGGTCGATGAAATCGCTCACTTATATGGTCTAAGGTTAAGTTACTGGTCACGGATCAAGCTTATCAAACAAGTATTCGTTAATATGATGTATGCAGGGGCAACGGAACTCATCGCTGATGTGGGAACCGATTTAATTGGCGCAGATCTGTTAGGTAAATTATCTGCTCGTTTAGCACAAGGTCTAGGTGCCGGCATGTTAACGGCGCGTTTAGGGTTAAAGACGATGAGATTATGCCGTCCTATTCCGTTTGAAGATAACTCTCCTAAATTAAAAGATGTTAGAAAGCGAATTATTGGTCAGATCAAGCAGCTGGCGAATAAAAATCAATAAAATCATCAAGATTTTTAAGTGCTATGAATGTTCTTTAGAATTATAACTAACTAAAACTTAAAGTTTTTTGTTTTTGTTGTAAATCATCATGTAAATTTTATGATACAAAAAAAAGCATTGTTTGTTTTTTGTCCAAATATAATTTGGTGTCACAAGCCAATGCTTCGCTTATGATGAGAACAACTGGGGTAGCTTAGCTACAATTTATCTGAGCAAATTACGATAACCGCACTCATATCAACTATACTCAAAATAGAGTGCAGTGTAGCTTTGTTCAACTATTTGAAAAGGTTTACAACAATGGCGAAGGCAACAAACTACGTTTCAAGAGTGCCTGATGAAAATGGCATTATTGACTGGTCAACAGAAGAAAACCAAATTTGGCATGAGCTGATCACCCGTCAGCTTTCTTGTATCGAAGGCACTGCGTGTGATGAATATATTGCAGGGCTTGAAAAACTTAATTTACCGACAGATCGTATCCCACAATTGGAAGAAGTTAGTGAAGTATTACGCAGCACTACAGGCTGGCAATGTGAGCCAGTGCCAGCGCTAATAGGATTTGGAGAGTTTTTTAGGTTGCTGTCGGAGAAAAAATTCCCAGTTGCTACCTTTATTCGCTCAAGGGAAGAGTTTGATTATCTTCAGGAACCTGATATTTTTCATGAAATCTTCGGTCATTGTCCATTACTGACTAATTCTTCATTTGCTAATTATACTGAGGCATATGGTAAAATGGGGTTAAATGCCACTAAAGAGCAGCGTGTTTTTTTAGCCCGTTTATACTGGTTTACTGTTGAATTTGGCTTGTTAGATACTGCTGAAGGTTTGCGAGTTTATGGTGGTGGTATTATTTCTTCACCGAGTGAAACCCAATATGCGTTACATGATCAATCGGTAGAGCGTAAGCCGTTAACAAAAGAGAATGTGATAGACGTTTTACGGACTCCGTATCGTATCGATATTATGCAGCCAATTTATTATATGTTAACGAAAGTTAGTGATCTTGATACTATTCGGGAATATGAAATAGAAGAAATCATGGAAATGGTTGAGCAGGCAAAATCACTAGGTTTGTTTGAAGCGAAATTTCCACCAAAAGAATCAAAAATAGCAAGTTAAGGAATCATTATGAGTTCGCAATTATCTACGCAGCAATGCGAAGCATGTCACGTTGATGCACCGAAAGTGAGTGAAGAAGAATTACATGAATTAATGTCACAAATCCCAGATTGGGTACCAGAAGTGCGTGATGGCATTATGATGCTGGAACGGGTATATAAATTCAAAAACTATAAATTAGCGTGGGCATTTGCCAATAAAGTCTCAGAGCTGGCAGAGCAAGAATTCCATCATCCGGCTATTTTATTAGAGTGGGGCAAAGTAACAGTCACTTGGTGGAGCCATGCGATTAAAGGTTTGCATAAAAATGATTTTATTTGTGCGGCCAAGACAGATCAGCTATTAAGCGACTAGTTAAACGATTGTTGTAATATTTACTTACATTTATCTGATAAAACCTCCTACCATTAGGGGGTTTTTTTTATTGTAAAATTTAGTTTACAATAGCTTGTTGGTTTTTAATTGAGAAGGTTTACCTAAATGCGTTTGGAAATTGGTTGTCATGACCGTGTCGGTATTGCCCAAGATGTCTTAAGTATTTTTGTTGAACGACAAATTGATTTGCGGGGCATAGAATTAAAACAACCTGGGAAAATTTTTATTAATATTCCAGATCTGGATTTTTCTGAGTTGCAAAGCTTTATGCCGCAACTGAGGTTAATTGATGGTGTGCTAGATGTTAAAACTACGCCTTATATGCCATCAGAGCGGGAAAAGAACGAACTTTCTACGTTGATCCGAACTTTTCCTGATCCCTTTGTCTCAATCGACGCGAAAGGGCATATTCGTATTGTAAATAATGTCACTGCCAGCATCATAGGTTGTGATGAAAATGAGATCATTGGTGAACATGTTAGTAACTGGCTAAAAGGTTTTAATTTTAATCGTTGGTTAGATAGTGGCGAAGTACTGGCGCAAACACGACGTTTAAAATTTGTTGAGGACGACTATGTGGCCGATATTATGCCGATTCATGTTAGCGATGCGGCAGGGGAGTCCATTTTAGCGGGCGCGGTGTTGATCTTAAAATCTGAAGCGCGTTTAGGTCAACAGATAAGCGCATTTAAACAAGCGAATGAAAATAATTTTGCTGGTATTCAGGCAAGCAGTGGCGCGATGCGTAAAGTGATCCGCGAAGCGAAACGTATGGCGCTGTTAGATTCATCTATGCTGATTGTCGGAGAAACCGGAACCGGTAAAGAGCTGATTGCTCATGCATGCCATGCTGCCAGTGATCGCGCAGACAATCCTTTTATGACCTTAAACTGTGCTTCATTACCAGATGAGGCGGCAGAAACAGAATTGTTTGGTACAGGGTCACCCAGCAGTGAGCATAGTAAAAAAGGCCTGTTTGAGTTGGCTGATGGCGGTACTATATTTTTGGACGAAGTTGGTGAAATGTCGCCAAAATTGCAGACCAAATTGTTACGTGTGATCCAAAACGGTAGCTTTCGCCGGGTGGATGATGAGAAAGAAATGACAGTGAATGTCAGAATCATTGGTTCTACGAACCATGATTTACTGACGATGGTTTCACAAGGGGAGTTTAGGGAAGATCTTTATTACCGATTAAATGTCTTAGGTCTTAATATACCTTCGTTACGAGAGCGACGCTCAGATATTATTCCGCTTGCAGAGTTTTTTATTGCTAAGTTTGGCCAGCGTATTGGTAAAACGAATGTTAGTATGTCAGATGATTGTCGAGACTTTATCGAGCATTACCCTTGGCCGGGTAATGTCAGACAACTGGAAAATGTCTTGATCAGAGCGGTTTCGTTAATGGAAGGTCATGTTATTGAAACTAATCACCTGCAATTGCCAGCTTATACTAGAGAACATGGCTATCTGGAGCAGGAATTTGAAGGCACGTTAGATGCTGCTGTTAAGGGCTTTGAAGCTGATTTGCTGCGTAAGTTATACCCGGCTTACCCAAGTACTCGCCAATTAGCGAAAAAATTAGGCTTAAGCCATACTGCCATTGCTAACAAATTGCGTGAATATAATATTAATAAGAAAACGGTAAAAATTTAGTGTTGTGATAGTGGTGAGGCTGATTGTAAACAATCAATAACATTTTTATGCGTGCTTAAGCGTTTTCTGTGCTTGGTGTTAAATGGTTGATGGCTTACCATTTGACTGCATTTAATAAAGTGGAAAATTTTATGAAATTATATGGTTACTGGCGTTCTTCTGCGGCTTATCGCGTGCGCATCGCATTGCATTTAAAAGGTATTGAATTTGAATCCATTCCGGTACATTTAGTCAAAAATGGCGGAGAGCAGCATAGTGAGGATTATGTCGCGTTAAATCCAACCCATTTAGTGCCAACACTCGTAGATGGAGAGCTTACGCTTAATCAGTCTATTTCAATTATTGATTATCTAGATGCTAAATATCCCGATGTCGCCCTTTATCCACAAAATATTGAAGATAAAGCGGTTGTTCAAGCATTAGCGCTGGATGTGGCGTGTGAAATTCATCCGGTTAATAATTTACGAGTGCAGCAATACCTAACGCAGCAGCTCAATATTTCTGACGCCGATAAATTGAGTTGGAGTCATCACTGGATGGCTAACGGCTTCGCTGCTATCGAGCAAAAATTAGCACAAACCAGTGGGCAATATTGTTTTGGTGATCAAGTGACAATGGCTGATATTTGCCTAGTACCGCAGGTGTATAACGCTAATCGATTTAATCTAGATATGTCTCCTTATCCTCTTATCCGGGCGATAGTTGAGCGCTGTAATCAATTACCGGCATTTATTAAAGCCTTACCTGAAAATCAAGCGGATGCTCAATAGCTAGCCATTAGATCTGACATAGTTGCTTGCTAGAGCTAATTAATAACAATTAAATGTATCAAATAATTAAAACGTGCTTGCAACTGAGAGGAAAAAAAGTTGCAATAGTTGTTCGATATTTCTCAATAGTTAATGATAGCGAAAGCTAGTATTAAGGTCGGTATGGAAAATACACAAACGAATTCGACACCTGGATGGCTGATAGGTGGCATTATTGTTATCGTTTTGGCGGTGATTGTTGGTTATTTTGTTATGCAAGATCAGCCAAAACCGGAAAAACCTGAGCAACTACCTGTGGTTGAAATTCAGCCTGAAGTAGCTCCAGAACCTGAGCCGGAACCAGAACCGATAGCGCTTGAACCTGAGCCAGAAGTTGTCGAACAGCCTGTTATTGAAACTGAGCCTGAACCTTTGTTGCCAACCTTAGATGAAAGTGATGCTTGGCTGACGGAGAAATTACCCTCGATTACCTGGCGCAAAGAATTACTTAAGTTAGTGATTGACGACGATATGATCCGCCGCTTTGTCGTGTTTACTGATAACTTTGCTCAAGGAATTATTGCTTATGAGCATAGCCCCTTAATTAAACCAAATGCTGGATTCAATGCGCGCGAGATTAATGAGAACGGTGAGGTTGTGATCAAATGGGATGATACTTCATCAAGGCGCTTTAGTTTATACGTCGATTTGTTACGTTCTGTCGACAGTGACACACTTGTTAGCTGGTATTATGAGTTAAAGCCTTTAGTGGATGAAGCCTACCGTGAACTTGGTTATCCTGAAGAAGACTTTACTGATATTTTGCAAGACGCTATTAGTAAAGTGTTAGATATGGAAATTCCGAAAGAACGTTTAGAGCTTGTGCGCCCGAGTGTGATGTATCAATTTAAAGATGCTGAGATAGAAAATCTGGACGATGCTGATAAGTTGATGTTGAGGTTAGGAAAAGAAAACCTGCTGGTGATCAAGTCTGTGTTACTTGAAATTAACGAGAAAATATCAAGAGAACGTGATTAGTTGATACTACCAAAAGTGCCAGAGCAAGTAGCTAAAAATCATTTTGTTGTTAGCTGCTGGTTTGCGAAAAAAATATTGGCATGGCTAAACTGGCGCGTTACTGGTCAGTTTCCTAAGCAAAAGAAATTTATCTTAATCGTTGCACCACATACTTCTAACTGGGATTTTATTATTGCCATACTGGTGATGCTGGCACTTAATATCCGCGTAACATTTCTAGGTAAGGACAGTATTTTCGTTGGTCCATTTAAGTGGCTTTTGGAAAAACTTGGTGGCGTGGGCATTGATCGATCGCATCCTCACGGTATTGTCGGACAAATGGTTAATTTGTTTGCTGCACGAGAAAAAATGATCCTTGGTTTAGCACCTGAAGGTACGCGCAGTAAAACTTCTGAGTGGAAAAAAGGCTTTTTACATATTGCTAAACAAGCTGATGTCGCTGTAGTTCCAGTTAGCTTAGACTTTAATAAAAAAGAAGTAACGATCATGTCAGCTCAGTATGTTAGTGATGATATAGACGGTTCATTAGTGCAAATTAAGGCTATGTATCAAGGTGTTTGCGCAAAAAATCCGCACTTAGTTTAATTTAATCAGTAACTACTTGCATCGCTTATCTCGATTAGCGATAATCACGCCGCTAGTTCGATTAGCAATTCTATGGTGACCCTTTTGGTCCCTTCGCAATGATACTCTGTGAACTCGGCCAGGTCCGGAAGGAAGCAACCGCAGCAGACGACTCATGTGCCGGAGTGTGGCTGATTGGGTTGCCACCCAATCACGATTCTTTTCATATAATACTTCAACTTTTTTGTTAATAATTTTTGTCGCTTAAGCTAAATGATCATTTTTCTTTTAATCATCTATTTGGCTATTTTAGCTCTCTCATTCTGTCTAACACTAGCTATTTTTTATAGTGACACTAGCGGCAGAAATAATATTTATCAATATATCTCATAGCACAAAGTTATAAGTTATTGATTGATTTCTCATCAATAAAATACTCAAACTGGTAGCGCTTCCAATTTCTAGAGTTATCAAATCAAATTAGATTTAGTTAATTTTTGTCAAATAAAATATAAATATTTGGAAGCGCTTTCTGTTTTGGGGAGAGGAAAGGGACAAACCTCTGAAATAAGTAAATGAGGTATAAAATGCAATTAAAAATAAATAATAAATTTTCGCTAGCACTTTCAGCCGGAATAACAATGTTTTCCAGTGCCGTTTTCGCATCAACATGTCAAAATCCGGTACCTGTATGGTCAGATGAATTTGATGGTACATCTTTGGATAGTACTAAATGGGAAGTGATGACTGGGGATGGTTGTGACATCGGTTTGTGTGGTTGGGGAAACAATGAACTACAATCTTACAAAGTTGAAAATAATACGGTAAGTAATGGCGTTTTAACTATTACAGCAAAAAAGCAACGGGATAAATCAAAGAGTTATACTTCTGGACGCATCCGTACTGCCAATATGCCTAATGGTGGGCAGTGGACTCATGGTCGTTTTGAAGCTCGTATTAAATTACCTAATGGTACAGGAATGTGGCCGGCATTTTGGATGCTACCCACAGATCCAATTGATATTTGGCCGATTAGTGGTGAAATAGATATTATGGAAGCTACGGGGCAAGCAGATATGTTTGCTTTTGGTACACTTCACTATGGACAGCCTTGGCCAGATAATGAATGGACCAGTGGTCGCATTTTAAAGCAACCAGATAGTTGGTCTGCTGATTTTCACGAATATGCGGTGGAGTGGGAACCTAACGAAATGCGTTGGTATGTGGACGATATTTTATATTCTGTGAAAACGCCATCAGACTTAAGTGACCCTTCTTATTGGACATTTGAAAATAACCAGTATCATTTTTTACTTAATCTTGCTGTTGGCGGCAGTATTGGTGGTGTAGTTGACGATAGTATGTTGCCACAAACAATGGAAGTTGATTATGTGCGAGTATATGACTTTGGGCAACCTTCATTAACAGGCAGTCATATTGTCGAACCTAATACCAGCCATACCTATACCGTCATCGATGAGGCGGGCACCGGCGGTTCATATGTTTGGAGCTCGCCAACAGGTGAAACATCAAATAGCAATTCGTTAACGGTCAATTGGGGGAATACCGAAGGTCAAGTATCTGTTACTGTTACTAATAGTTGTGGTACTGAGAATTTGGTTATGGATGTTCATGTATCACCAGAACTAGCAGAAGAAACAGTTTTGGATGATTTCGAAATGAGCCAAAATGTAAGTTATTCGACTTGGACAGGAAATTTTAATCAATCTGCCGTTAATCCTGCACCGGATACAATTAATAGCTCACCAACTGTCGCAAGTTATGTAAGAGATTTAGCGTCTCAGTGGGATGTCATTGCCGCAGATACGAATGTATTAACAGACGTGGCTCCATTTATTTCGGGTGATAAGGCATTCTATATTGATCTTTATACTGCGGCACCGATCGGTACTGAAATATTAATCCAGCTCGAAAATACTAATACAGCTACTGCTAGCAATTATCCTACAGGACGTCATTCGAAGTATATCGCCCATACTACCGTGCAAAATTCCTGGCAACGACTTAAGTTTACTTTAGAAGATCGTATCGACGGTGGAACTGGTGATAATGATGTTAATAGTGTTGTTTTACTTATCGATCCTAATGCTTTAAGCGGTGATACTTATTATCTTGATAATTTTGCTGTGTATGGAACAGAAACAAATGGCGAAACTTCTAACGCTATGTCTGTTGCCAATATTATTACGACAACACAGAGTGCAGGTAAAGGACAAAAGTTTGGCAAGGCAACTGTTACTGTTGTGGATAATTTAGGTACGCCTGTTAGTGGAGCAACAGTTTCCGGGATTTTTTCTGGTACCTGGAATGAAGTCACTTCAGGAGTAACAGACAGTAATGGAGAAGTGAGTATTTTAACTTCTACATCTGTTGGAGGAGCAGTAGATGTTAATTTTTGTGTAGATACCTTAACAGGGACATTGGTACATAATAGTTCGTCAAGCCAAGGGCTATGTCAGTGATTGCTTAAAATAACTTAATCATATTATAAACCCTGTTTCGGCAGGGTTTTTTTTATCGTTATAAGGTTACGGTTTGTGAGACGTTTTACGTTATTTATTAAAAAGTGTTATTGCTAGAATGACATATTAAAAAATGAAGTGTGTTCTTAGTTATTGAAAAGTATTGTGATTATTTTCTACCTTGTTTATATTAAAAACGATTATAAAAATAAGGACGTTCAATGGCCAATTTAGCAATAACAACGTTGCAAAAAGAAGATAGCTTAGGCGATGTTTTTGAATTATTACCTGGTAAAATTGTTGATTTGCAAATTAATCATCCGGTGCAAGTGAGGTTAAAAATATCGCTCGTTGGCTATGAGATAGGTAAATACATTATCTTAAAGTACCCAAATGTACTAAAAGCAACGGATTATAGTGATGTGTTGGTTGAAGGGAATGTTGCTATTGTTCGTTATTTACTAGAAGGGGATAAAGGCTGCTGTTTTGCTTTTCGCGCGACCATTCGTAATATCACCCAAAGTCCGGAAAAGTTTATTATTCTGACCTACCCTGAACGTATTGAGAATAGACAGCTTAGGGCGCATCAACGAATTACTACACATTTGCCGGCAGCAATTTCTCTTAATCAGCCAAATCAAAGTAATGTCGAGATCAATGGCATTATTGCGGATTTATCATTAAAAGGTTGTGGCTTTACTTTTAAAGCAGAAAGCCAGTTAGTTAATGTAAAACAACGAGAAGTGTTTGTTTGTGTTACTCATTATGCCATTGGTGAAATGCGGATCCCTGCTAAGGTGTGTAATAGTCGTAATGAGAAAGGCAGGGTAAATGTAGGTATTCAATTTAGAGAAAATGATAAACAAGTGGCTAATCTATTAGAACACTTGTTTATCGATACCAGTGTCCTTTAGTCATGGTGCTGCTTCATAAATTCTAGTGCTTTGCTGACGGCAACTTTTACTTTACTTTCCATCTCAAATCGCTCTGAAGCCGGTAAGTAAAATGCCATATCTACCTCATGGCGAATATAACGTGTCGGCAGTTGATTTAATACTACACAAGTCAAATCTGCCATAAAATCAGCATCATAGGTTTCTTCTAACTTTAGCGCAGCAAAATGTTGAACAACTAGCTTCTCGTAATAATTATGAATATCATCGGAAATTTTCATATTCAACCTCACATAATTGTTTTGTTTAAGCGTACCGCTAGATGATAAAAAAAGCGAATATTTTTCAGCTGGAAAATCGAAATTTTTTCAGAAAAATAGTGAGTTAGCGTTTTTCACTCATTTCTATTTGGCGTTCTAGTTTTGATATTGCCTGGCGACAACGCCCGAGTCGTTGATGCAACACTAAAATTTGTTGGGTAATTGCTTGTCTATGTTGCTCGGTAGAACTACCAAGTTCTCTTTCTTTGTCATTTAGCATCACTTGTAACCTGCGTTCAAATTCAAAGGTTTCTGCAAGTTTTTGGTGTAATGCCTGACTAGATGCCATCATTCGCTGCGCAGCTTGTTTGTATCTTCGTTCTTTGCTGGCTTGTAATTGTTGCTCTGATGATTTATTTAGCGTGGAATTTGCTTTTATCGCATTAATTAATGCCGACACTTGTTGTTCTAAGTGTTGTAGTCGTTGTAAGCCAAATTGTCGTTTATTTTGCTGTAGCAGTATTTCAAGCTCGTTTATTTTGCTTAGGGTTTCATTGACATAAGGGGTTAAAAATTCACTATGAGTGCTAAATAGAGCCTCTGAAAATACATTACTATCTTTACGAAAGCTAAATGCTTTATTTTGTTTATTGTGTTGATCAATTTCAAGCGCTTGTACTGAGAGAGCATTGACTATCTCTTTTAGCCTGAGTAATGTTTGCTTGTTCATATACTAATCATAGCTATTGATACCAGGCTTGAAAGGCCAGGTTACATGACATAAGAATGACGATAGTAATAAATACCGGACGAATAAATTGATTACCTAACTTTATTGCCCAGTGTGAGCCGACCCAGGCACCTGCCATAATAAATACGCCCATTGTTAATCCTAATAATAAGTTAACATATCCTAAATAAATAAAGGTCAGCAAACTGCAAAAGTTACTGATGAAATTGTTACACCGGGCAACCCCACAACTATAGAGTAAATTGATTTTATACAAGGCACTTGATGATGCAGTCCAAAATGCCCCGGTTCCAGGGCCTGCGACTCCATCATAAAAACCAAGAGTGGCTCCTTGTATTGCTTGTTTTCGAGTGGTTGTTTTACTTGCTAACGGCAGTGCTTTGCTATGATGCATCGTGTTTTTCGCCGCTAATGTATAGATAGCGGTAGATATGATCAGTACGGGTAAATATTTCTCTAAAAAATCTACCGATAAAAATTGTACTGTTAAGGTGCCTAATGTTGCGCCTATCGCCGTAAATATTAGGCTGGTGCGCCAAAAAACGACATTAAAAAGCTTTTTCTTATAAAAGGTGACAGAAGCGGTTAGTGAGCCAAAAGTTGCCGCTAATTTATTGGTGCCCAGAGCTATATGAGGTGGTAGCCCAGCTGTAAGTAGTGTCGGGACAGTTAGCATGCCGCCGCCACCTGCTATAGCATCGATCAGTCCGGCGAGAAAACCTACGCCGCAGAGCGTTATCCATAAATTAATATCAAGTACTATATCCATGCAATAAAGGAAACCGATGCTACAAAAAACGAGAGCGGAGTTTAGCATAAAGCGCTGGCAACAAAACTAACAAATTCTTTTTTGGCGGGGGTGTTGTTTTTTTAATCTGAATTTACGTGCATATATTGTTACAGTTTAAGTTGGCGCGAATAAAAAATTTGCCTTATTTTTATTTAATATTCGTTATTTGTTACAGATAAAAGTTTTTACTCTTGGGTAAGTATACAAACTAACACTTTGTAATAATTGGTAATTAATTAGTAGTGAATATTTATTCAGGTTTGGTTGGTTGTCTGATAACGAGAGGTTTTTGACGACTTCACTGCTTGAGTTAGTGTAATTAAATTTGACTTACTACGAATGAATTAGTAAAACATAGGCAGCAAATATTCAGTAGGTATAAAAGGGGTGTTACTAACAATGGGTTTAATCACAAGATATATTCTTGTTGTTTAAATGTTACATTATTAGATAATTTATTAATTTTTATTTAAATTAACTGTCTTTTTACTGTGTACAGTTGACATAAACAATGTCGTCTGTGAATATTGCATGGTTTTATTCTAGAGAAATTAAAACTTAAAAATGGCAGATTATTAAATTTGCGTTAACAATATTTTTGTTATCAAAATTCAATAGCAATGGTTGGGAACTATGTCCAAATTAAGCAAAAAAAGCCTTATCGCATCGACGATTATTGGCTCATTAGCACTAACAGCAAGCAACTTCGCTGCTGCAGATGCTCTAACTGATCTACAAAAAGCAGAAGCTAAAACATTTAAAGCTTCACAAAAATCTCAAAGCAAAATCGATAATATTTATGAGCAAACACTCAACTTATTAGCTGAGTATCGTAATACTGTCGATGAAGCTGAGATCTTAGGTGAGTATAATGATCACGTTCAGCGTATGGTTGATGATCAAAATGCCAACATCAAGTCACTTGAAAAACAAATTGCTGGTATCGATAAAACCAAGCAAGGTGTTGTACCGTTAATGTACAAGATGATTGATACCTTAGAAAAATTTGTTGAGTTAGATGTGCCTGTAAACGTTGAAGCGCGTCGTGAGCGTATTCAAGGTTTACGCGATGTAATGGGTAACTCAAACGTATCTGTTTCAGAGCAATTTCGCTTAGTATTAGAAGCTTATGAAATTGAAGCAAACTACGGTACTATTTTCGCTGCTTACCAAGGTGAAATTGAAGTTGATGGCCAAAAATTAACGGCTGATTTCTTACACATGGGCCGTGTTTCATTTGTTGCTCAATCGCTTGATTATAAACATTCTTGGGTTTGGAATAACCAAACACGTGCGTGGGAAGAGTTAGGTGATGAATATACGAAACCTATCACTGACGGTATTCGTATGGCGCGTAAACAATTGCCTTTAGATTTAACTAAACTACCAGTTTTTGCTGCGGGAGCCCAATAATGAAAAAAGTAATTAATTATGTATTGCTTGCTGCTTCAATGACAGCAGGAATTGCTGCTTCAGCAAATGCTAATGATTTAAATGACTTATTAAAGCAAGTAAAGGCAGATCGTCTTTCTGAAGCTAAAATTGATAAAAAGCGTGAAGCAGAATTCACTTCTGCGCGTGCTGACAAGCAAGCGTTATTAAATAAAGCGAAAGCTCAATTAAAAGCTGAGCAAGAGCGTAATAAGCGCTTAACTAAAGAGTATGCACAAAATGAAATTACCTTAGCGCAAAAAGAAGTTGAGTTAGATAATGCTAAAGGTACGTTAGGTGAGATGTTTGGTGTGAGTCGCGCGGCTGCCGCAGATGCATACGGTCAAATTGCCACTTCAATCGTAAGTGCTCAATATCCAGGTCGTGGTGAAGCATTAGATGCTATTGCTAACGCAAAAGCGATTCCTGAATTAGAACAACTTGAAGAGTTATGGTTTGCTTTGCAAACAGAAATGACCCAATCAGGTGAAATTTCTCAGTTTACTGCAGAAGTGACTAACTTAGACGGTACTAAATCAACTGAATCAGTGACGCGTATCGGTACTTTTAACTTAGTATCTGAAAACGGTTATTTGAACTACAACGACGAAATGGGTCAAATTCAGCCATTAGCAAAACAACCTGCAGGTTATATTGCCGGAACTGCATCTGACTTCTTTGGTGAAACTTCAGGTTTTGCGCCGGTATACCTTGACCCTTCTCGTGGCGCTATTTTAACGTTAGAAACACGTAAGAAAACCTTGATGGAATTCTATCATGAAGGTAAAGAAGTTGGGTATGGTATTACAATTCTGTTAGTGTTAGGTATGTTAATCGCACTTGAGCGTATTATCGTACTGGGTGCTGTTAGTGCAAAAATGAAAGCACAAGAGAAAAACTTATCTCAACCAAATGAAAACAACCCATTAGGTCGTTTGTTGAAAGTTTACCAAGACAATAAAGAAGCCGATGCTGAAACTTTAGAATTGAAACTTGATGAAGCAATTTTACGTGAAACACCAACTGTTGACCGTGGTATTAACTTAATCAAGATGTTTGCCGCTATCGCCCCATTAATGGGTCTATTAGGTACGGTTATCGGTATGATTATGACCTTCCAAACTATTACATTATTCGGTACTGGTGACCCTAAAATCATGGCAGGTAACATTTCATTAGCACTTGTTACCACGGCATTAGGTCTAATCGCTGCCTTACCATTAATTTTAGTACACAGCATTGTGGCTGGTCGTAGTAAATCTGTACTTCATAAATTAGACGAGCAAAGTGCTGGTTTAATTGCTGCTATTGCAGAGAAGGAGTCTAAATAATGTTATTCCTGATAGAGCTTATCGATTCTGTCAGGAGTTTTATTGCAACTGGCGGTAACGTACTATACTTTGTCGCCTTTGCTCTCTTATTGATGTGGATTATGATGGTAGAACGCTATTGGTTCCTTGCAGCCACTTACCCTACAATTCGCGATGAAATTATCGCAAAATGGGATGCACGTAGCGATACAACTTCATGGTATGCACATCGAATCAGAGATACATGGATCTCCGAAACGACAGAATTACTAGAACGTAACATGATTACGATTAAAACCTTAGTGGCTATGTGTCCACTAATTGGCTTGCTTGGTACGGTAACGGGTATGATTTCAGTGTTTGAAACTATGGCCCAGCAAGGTACAGGTAATCCACGTCTAATGGCATCAGGTATATCAATGGCAACAATTCCGACAATGGCGGGTATGGTTGCGGCATTATCAGGTGTATTTTTTAGTACAAGATTAGACGCGAAAGTTAAACTAGCAAAGGCTAAACTGGTTGACAGTTTACCTCATCACTAGAGAGAGATTAGAATGGCACGTAAACGTATTCGTGAAGACGAAGAAGCGGCAATTGATATGACGCCGATGCTAGACATCGTATTTATCATGCTAATATTCTTTATTGTAACTACTTCTTTTGTTAAAGAAGCAGGTATTGAAGTTAACAAACCTAAAGCGGCGAACCAGTCTAAGCAAAAATCAGCTAACATCTTCATTGCGGTGAAAGATACCGGTGAAATTTGGTTAGATAAGCGTCGTGTTGATATTGAGCGTGTTGCGGCAAACATTGAGAAGTTACTTGCTGAACAACCAAGTGAAGTAGTTATTGTTCAAGCGGACAAAGACGCTAAGCACGGTGTGGTTGTCAAAGTAATGGATGCAATTAAAGAAGCGGGCATCGACCGAATTTCTATCGCTGCAGCTAAGGGGTAGTTATATGGTTCGCTTATTAGTATCAATACTATTAGGCGCAGCTGTTACTTTTGCCTTATTTTCTTTTATGGCTTTTCTTATCTCCAGTGGAGATCGAAGAGAAGAAGAAAAATTAGAAAATATTGTGGTTGAAGTAAACACTACGCCGCCTAAATCAGCCGCCGAGCAGAGACGACGTGTGCCGCCACCGCCGCCACCGCCGCCCAAAACGCCACCTAAGCCTCAGGCTCCAGAGCCAGAGACTAACACTGATACTGGTGGATTAACGTTTAATATGCCAGGTGTACAGTTATCAGGTGCTAATGCCGGTATTTCTGCACCAGGTGCGGGCTTCGGTCGAGACGGTGATGCAACACCAATCGTGCGTATTGAACCTAAATATCCAATACAAGCGGCTCGTGATGGTAAAGAAGGTTGGGTAAAACTGTCTTTTACTATCAATGAAGTTGGTGGAGTTGAAGACGTAGAGGTGATTGAATCAGATCCGAAACGGGTCTTTGATAAAGAAGCCAAACGTGCATTACGTAAATGGAAATATAAACCGAAAGTTGTTGATGGTAAGCCTATGCGTCGACCTGGTTTAACGGTTCAATTAGACTTTAAGATGGGAGGGTAGACAAAATGAATAAGATGTTAACATCTGTTGCTTTATTAGCTTCATTGACTTTGGTCCAGCTTCCTGTCGCTAACGTTGCAGATGCGGCGGAACAAGCTAATTCGGAAAAGCCAAAGCGTAAAACTCAGTTAGTTGGCCCTTCAGTCGGTAAAAAAGTAGGTAAGGCATTTGAGTTGTATTCAGCGGATGATATTCCTGGTGCATTAGCTTTATTACTTGATATTGACGCGTCTAAAACTTATGACCGTGCTTATGTTGATCGCTTTATTGCGGTAATGTATGCCACTGACGGTAATGAAGTTAAAGCTATTGAGTTTTTAAAGAAAGCAATTGCACCGGATGTCTTAAATGAAGTCGACCACGGTGAGGCAATTAAGCTATTAGCCGATCTTCAAATGCAAGAAAAGCAATATGAAGAAGCTTTAGTTAATTATCAAGCATGGATGGACTTTACCGGGAAATCTGATGGTGATACTTGGGTGAAAATCGCCAATGCGAATTATGAACTTAAGCGTCTGAATAAGATGATTGAACCTGCTGATAAAGCCATTGCAGCTTATGGTGATAAGCACAATAAAAACCCATACATTCTTAAATTGACTTCGTATTATGAAAGAAAACAATATAAGAATGCGGTTGGCGTACTTGAAACAGCTGTGCAACTTTTTCCTGATGAAAAAGCATTTTGGAAACAGTTAGGTAATTTTTATTTATTGATTGAAGATTACAAAAAAGGCATGGCAACGTTAGATTTGGCTTATAAGCAAGGTTACCTTGAGAAAGAGTCAGAGATTAAAACGTTAGCAAGTTTATATGCGCAAAATAATATCCCTTATAAAGCGGCTACGTTACTTGAGAAGCACATCGCCTCAGGCTTAGTGAAACGTGATGATCAAAACATCGGAAGGTTAGCTAACGCCTGGCATGCGGCTCAACATATTGACAAAGCGGCGAAATACTATGGTGAATTGGCTAAAATGACCAATGAAGCTAAGCACTATAGTAAACAAGGAAGCTTATTAGCGCAGGATGAGCAGTTTAAAAAAGCCGTTGTTGCTTTGGAAAAAGCATTAGAGCTTGGTGTAAAAAACAAAGGTAGAACCTACATGAGTATTGCAGAAGCTCATTTTTACTTAGGTAACTACAAACAAGCTTATGCGGCAATTCAAAATGCAATGAAAGATCCAAAAACTCGCAAAAGCGCGAAGGGATGGGTTAGCTATATTAAAGACACTGCCAAACGTAAAGGTAAGTCGATTTAATTGCGTAGTTATTGTATTAAAAACCAGTCTTTTGACTGGTTTTTTTATGCCTGCATTTTAACGCTATCTATGGCCTTATATTGATCTGGATCAAAAAATACTATCTATAACTAAGCAAATGGGCTAGAATTCGCGCCGTTCATTTTGTAGTTTATTGGAAAGTTAAAGATGTCACATCATGAAGATTTTAAAGATAGCTCATCAAAGCGTCATTTATTTGCTGCGTTAACTGCGCTAATTGCCGCGCCATTATTGCCAATGTTAATGGGCTGGTTAACTGTTTTAAGTTAATTATTAATAATAAGAAGAATATTAGATGCATGTATTGGTTGTAGATGATAAAGAATCTGTCGTTAAGTTACTTACTCAGCTGTTAACGTCTATTGGCGCGACAGTACAAACGGCGACAAATGGCTTGGATGCGTTTACAAAAGCACAAACAGCTTCATTTGATTTATTTATTGTTGATCATTTAATGCCTGTGATGAATGGTGTACAGCTTGTTAAGAATCTTAAATCGAAATCATTAACTAGCGGTACACCGGTTTTATTTATTTCAACGCAAGACTTATCCGAAGTTGAAGCGCTTGAAGAATATCCGCTATTTGATGCGGTATTATCGAAACCGATAGACCAAGATTTGTTCTATCAAGCAATAAATTCCCTACTTCCTGCAAATACTCTCTGTCAGTCACTATAATCTTTGCCCGTTTTCTATTATTCTTTAGCAATCGTTTTAGAATTACATTGTTAAACATGGAAACAAGTCAAATTACCTTATTAAAAAACGCTGTTCATACTATCGTAGATTACCCAAAAGCTGGGATCTTGTTTCGAGACGTCACCGGAATTTTGGATGATGCAGAAGCCTTTCATTTAACTATTCAGCTATTGGCAGATAAATTTAGCGATAAAGGCTTTACTAAAATTGTGGGTACTGAAGCCAGAGGCTTTTTATTTGGTGCGCCATTAGCTTTAAAAATGGGGTTAGGCTTTGTTCCGGTAAGAAAACCTGGCAAATTGCCACGTGCTACCCATGCACAGGATTACCAATTAGAATACGGCACCGATACACTTGAAATCCACACAGATGCCTTAACTTCCGATGACAAGGTGTTAATTATCGATGATTTATTGGCAACTGGCGGTACAATTGAGGCAACCACTAAATTGATCCGTAAATTAGGTGCAGAAACTACTGATGCAGCATTTATTATTTCTTTGCCTGATTTAGGTGGAGAAAATAAGTTAGCTGATTTAGGGTTAGAGGTAACGGCATTACTACAATATGATGGTGAGTAACATTTCGCAATGAGTTATCAAGTTTTAGCAAGAAAATGGCGGCCGAAAAATTTTCAGCAGTTGATGGGGCAAGAACATGTTGTTACCGTTTTAACTAACGCCATTGTGCAACAAAGGTTGCACCATGCCTATTTATTTACCGGTACCCGCGGTGTCGGTAAAACTACGATAGCGCGAATTTTTGCTAAAAGTTTAAATTGTGAACAAGGGATCACGGCGGAGCCCTGTGGCGAGTGTCAGGCATGCCTTGATATTGACCAGGGGCGCTTTGTCGATTTATTGGAAATTGATGCTGCTTCTCGCACTAAGGTTGATGACACTCGAGAAATTCTTGATAACGTACAATATGCACCGAGCAGAGGTCGATACAAAGTTTATCTTATCGATGAAGTGCATATGCTCTCGCGCAGTAGTTTTAACGCCTTGCTGAAAACGCTGGAAGAACCGCCTGAGCATGTTAAATTTATTCTTGCCACTACAGACCCTCAAAAGTTGCCGGTAACTGTTTTATCTCGTTGTTTGCAATTTCATCTTAAAGCGCTTTCGGTGGTGCAAATATCACAGCAACTTAAAACCATTTTGGCCGCAGAGCAAGTTGAGTTTGACGAGTTGGCAATTAGCTTATTGGCAAAAGCTGCGCGGGGCAGTATGCGTGACTCGCTTAGTTTAACAGATCAAGCGATTGCTCAGGGACAAGGTCATATTATCGCTGCTAATGTTCAGCAGATGCTAGGTGGTGTTGATCATCATTGGATCTATAAGATTTTAATCTTGCTACTTAAGCAAGATGCAAAAGGGTTGATGGCGTTATCCTTGGAAATAGCTTCATACGCTCCTAATTATGGGCGTTTACTCGCTGAGTTAATTCAATTACTTCATCAAGTTGCGATGGCACAAGTAGTAGGTAGCCATTTCGATTTATCACCTGAGCATAATCAATTACTGGAGAAGTTTTGCCAGTCGATGTCACCAGAAGATGTGCAGCTATATTATCAAATAGCCGTCAATGGTCGAAAGGATTTACCTTATGCGGCAGATGAACAAGCAGCATTTGATATGGTGTTATTGCGTTTACTTGCCTTTAAGCCTCAGACTCGACCTTTAATCGATGAGACAGTACAACTTGAAAGTCAAACTCCAGTCTCTTTTGATGATATTGAACTGCCTGATACTGATATCTCTCATCAGGACACATCGGGTGAAAAAGCGCTTGATGAAAGTACCGCTAATAGTGCGAGTGTAGAAAGTCAGGCACCTGTGGCGATTCAAGATGAAAGTGAGCTGTCTTCGGTAGATGTAATTCAATCAGAAGAACAAACCACTAGTGTTACTCAGGTACCGTCAAATACTCCAGTGATTGATACGGAACAACAGCAAGCTGAACTATCGAATGAGCTGACACAAGAAATGCTCGCAATAGAAGAGCAAGCTCAGCAGCAGAGCGCCCAAGCGCCAACACAGCAACCGCCGGTGTTAAATCAGCCTGAACAGCAAATGGCTGATATGGCAAGTGATGAGCCTGAAGTTGAAGTAGTACAGCAGTCAACGGTTGAGCATGAACATCAGCAAGCAGAGTTCTGTTCACAACATGCAAATGAGCAACATGCAATTGCTGAGCCTGGTGCCACTTCGTCAGCTGATAACTCAATGCAGAACTCGGATATCGCAGCAACGAAAAATCCTACAGGGATTGAGGCGATTTTAGCGAATCGCAATATGTTGCGTAGTCGAAAAAAAGCCTTGGAGCAAAGCGGAAAAAAGCCTAAAGACGCCGAAGCGCGTCAAGATAAGCAACAAACACCGTTAGTGAAAAAGCCAGCGCAAGATGTGCCGGATATCGAATTGGTACCAGATCAGTTTACGCCTGAGATTATTGATCCAAGTGTGATCAAAAAAGCGAATCAAGTGGATAAATGGGCCAACATGATAGATGCGATGGCGTTAAATGGTCGTTTAAGGCAATTGGCGCTGAATGCAACCATTGAAGGAGATCCCGAGTCTGATTCATTAGTGTTATTATTGAATCAATCAACAAAGCATTTAAAGTCAGATGCGGCACACCAGCAGTTACAACAGTTTGTTTCACAATATTTTGCCCGGCCGATGCAGGTGGAAATTAAAGTGGTCGAGCAAACCGTCGCTGATCCTGCGCAAATTCAAAGTCATATCAATGATAAGCGTTATGATTATGCGAAAGAATTACTATTAAATGATGAGTTTGTCATTGCTTTACAACAGCAATTTCAGGCGGAATTAGATGAGAAAACTATCGTTGCACGCTAACTGTTACTTGAAATTTAGCGCATTAGGCTCTATCTTTGGCGGCAACAACATTTTGGAGTATTTATTATGATGAAAGGTGGCATGGGCAACTTAATGAAACAAGCCCAGCAAATGCAAGCAAAAATGGCGAAAGCGCAAGAAGAAATCGCTAATATGGAAGTCACTGGTGAATCTGGTGCAGGCATGGTTAAAGTAACCATGACAGGTAGCCATAGTGTGCGCCGCGTCGAAATCGATGAAAGCTTGATGGAAGATGATAAAGAAATGGTGGAAGACTTAGTCGCAGCCGCTTTCAATGATGCGGTTCGACGTGTTGAAGAAGTCAATAAGGAAAAAATGGGGGCATTAACCGGTGGGATGCAAATGCCACCAGGAATGAAAATGCCGTTTTAGATTGTACTGTCTAATAGATAAAAAAGCTCAAGTTATTTCTTGAGCTTTTTTATTGTTATTTTTTTACTTTGCTCGTTAGCGTAAATATCAGCTCACCGCCGCTGACAAGCTGCTGGTGATTAATGAAATAATCGCTCAGTTCTCTCTTATTAAGATGCATTTTATCAATATAGGGCGCCTGTTGAGGTGGCTGCTGCGTTTTGAGGGTTAACGTTCGTCCAGCATAGTATGCTTGATTAAGTTGGATACTGATCTCATCAAATGAAGGCGTTACCAGAGCATAATTCATATCGCCGGGAGATACCGGGTAAAGCCCCATCATACTAAATACGAGCCAAGCAGAAAGAGTGCCGGCATCATCGTTGCCTGGAATTCCTTCAGGACTGTTGTGATAATGTGTACTGATCAACTGATTAATTTTTTGCTGACTGCGCCATTCCTCTCCTTTGACATAGTTAAATAGGAATGGATAGGTAATATCCGGCTCATTCGCCATATCAAAGTTATCTGTGGTAAAGGTTTGTGTTAACTGTTTGATAAAGTTTTGATCGCCTCCAAGCGAGTTGATCAAACCGGGTATATCATGAGGCACATAAAAGCGGTAATTCCAGGCATTGCCTTCAATATAACCAGGCGCTGGTTCAAAGTTACGACCCAGCTGTGGATCATAAGGGCTAAACCATTGACCATTGGCATATTTAGGTCTGAGCATGCCTGTTTTACTATCAAAGAGTTTTTGATAATTTTTAGCTCGTTGCAGAAACCTCTGATGATCTTGTGGGCGGTCAAGTGCTTTAGCCAATTGTGCCAAATTCCAGTCAGCAATGTAGTACTCTAAACTGGTTGAAACGCTGCCATCCCATTTGCCTTCATCATCTACAGGAACATAGCCGAGTTGGGTGTATTGCTTGTTTTCTGGTCGTAACGGATTGTTGTCTAGCGTTAATGCCGCTTTTTTTGCGTAATCATATGCGGCAATAACGTCAAAGTCTTGTATGCCTCTGAGGTAACTATCGGCGATAACAACTGTTGCGGGATCACCAACCATGACTTGTGTTTCCATCCCTAATAATTCCCATTTTGGTAACCAGCCACTTTCTTTGGCCATTGCCACCATGGAGTTAACCATTTCTGATTGTATTTCGGGATAAAGTAGGCTCAGTAGTGGATGCAAGTTCCTATTGGTGTCCCAGAGCGAGTAAACACTATAGCGTTTTTTTCCTTGAGTGTTGCCAATACCGGGTTGCCCCATCAGCGGATAATCGCCATTAATGTCCTGAATAATATTAGGGTGGATCAGGCTATGGTAGAGCGCGCTATAAAAAATAGTTTTCTTTGTTGGCTGACCTTTCACTTGAACTCGGCTTAATAGCTTTTGCCATTGTTGCTGTGCCTTATCTTTCGTTTGCTCAAAGGCGAAACCTGGTTGTTCGGCATTAAGGTTTTGTCGAGCATTTTTTATACTGACGTAAGAAATCCCTAATTTGACGGTAATAGTTTCTTGTTCATTGGTATCAAACTGGAAGTAGGCACCAATATCATCACCAGCAACCTCCTGACGATAATCTTTATATGGTTTATAGTTATCGTCATAACCGATCCATTCTGCTTCTACGCCTTGGTATTTAGGCATTTTTTTCCAGGCACCAGCGGTTTTTGCTGCTTTGCTTAACTTGGCAACAAAATATACTGGGCGAACATCTTCTGAGTGATAGCAAAAGGTGCCGAGCATCTTAAAGCCTTCCACTTCACTGTTTGAAACGACTTTTAGCATACCGCCAGTTTCATTGGTTAGGCCGAGTCCTAGGTTGAGTAGAATGTGTGATTGTCCTTTAGGAAAAGTATATCGGCTGATGCCAGTACGTAATGTACTACTGAGTTCGACATCAACCTGATATTTATCTAACGTAGTACGATAGTATCCAGGTGATGCTTGCTCGTTATGATAAGTGGAGCCATATTTTTTTGCGTCAAACTCTAATGCCCCTGTGGTTGGCATTAGTAAAATACTGCCGAGGTCAGGGCAACCAACGCCACTTAAATTGACATGACTAAAACCAGTTAAAAACTTATTTTCATGAATATAAACGCGCGAATTCCACGCTTGGTCTTTTTCAAATTTGTTTTCTTGTCCTGCGCGAAATGCAACATTAAATGGCGCTACTGACGCCATGCCATGAGGATATTGAGCGCCGGGGTGAGTCGCTCCAAAATTAGAAGTACCAATAAAAGGATTAACATATTGAGTGACATGCTCTGCCGCTAGTGACAACGAGCATAATAGTGGCACTATAAATAAAAAACGCATAATTAGTGAACTTCCGAGGTCATATTAAAAATAAGTGTGCCACCGGCCATAATATCTTGATGGCTTATGGTAATAGCAGAATAAGGTTGACCGTTTAAGGTTACTGATTTGACATAGATATTATCAGCTGACTGGTTGTTAGCAATAATGGTGAATGTTTTGTTGTCAGGTAGTTTGATTTGTGCGTGCGCAACTTCTGGGCTGCCAAGTACATATTCACCAGCAACAGGATTTACTGGGTAAAATCCTAATGCACTGAACATATACCATGCTGACATTTGTCCTGCATCTTCGTTACCTGCAAGACCATTTGGCGCTGTGTTATAAAGCTCTGCCATAATTTGGCGTACTCGCTGCTGGGTTTTATGACCTTGTCCAGTGTATTGATACAAATAGGGGACATGGTGTGCCGGCTCATTACCGTGGACATATTGTCCGATATAGCCTGAAATCCATTCTGGTAACTCACCTTTATCGTTTAATTGCTGCTTGGTGCTAAACATTTGATCTAGCTTGTTGGCAAATTTATTTCTTCCGCCATGTAACTGGATCAATCCTTTAATATCATGAGGAACAAAAAAGTTATATTGCCAGGCATTGGCCTCACAGTAGTCTTCAGGGTGATAGGCAAGCGGATCAAAGCCGCTCTTAAAAACACCAGCTTGGCTTTTAGCGCGCATAAAGCCGGTAGCTGGGTCAAAGTGCTGACGATAGTTTTGCCCGCGCTGAGTAAAGTATTTCGCGTCTTGGATTTTACCTAATGCTTGTGCCATTTGCGCAATACTCCAGTCATCAAAGGCATATTCTAGCGTTAGTGAGACGTTCCAGTTGCCGTGTTCAAATGGAACATAACCAAGTGCTTTATATGAATCGATACCAAAGTCATTTTGCATTGCACTTTTTTTCAGTGCGTTAAACAATTGTTCACTGTTGATATCCTGCTCGGAAATAATTCTCTTAAGGTAGGCATCTACCAGTACGGGCACCGCATGATAGCCCATCATCATATTGGTTTCGTTGCCCTGAAAATTCCACACAGGTAACAGACCGTATTCATGATAATGAGCAATCAGTGACATCATCATGGCTTTACTATGCTCGGTATCGGTTATGGTTTTCCATGGGTGTAGCGCACGAAAAGTATCCCATAATGAGAAAAAGGAGTAGCGAGGTGATCGAGTTGCTTGATGAATCTTGCCATCCGGACCTTTATATTGGCCATTACTGTCTGAAAATACTCGAGGTGCTAAATAAGAATGATAGAGTGCCGTGTAAAATTGCACCATATTGTCATGCTCGGCAGTCACTTTTACCTTAGCTAATGCTTGCTTCCATTGCTTTTCTGCTCGCTGGCGATAGTCAGTAAAACTGCTTTGTAGGCCATCGGTTAACAAGTTTTGCTTGGCATTTTCGATGCTCACTGAGCTAATAGCGGTTTTTACCAGCACTTGTTTTTGTTGCTTAAGGTTAAAGTCAAATAGTGCGCTTAGTCCTTGTTGACCGCTTGTTTGATAATGTTTGTCGCTGTTATTGCTGCTAGTGTTTTGGTTGTCAGCGTGGCTGACAGTATGCATGGTAAAGGGTTGAGAAAATACGCTGTAAAAATAGACTCGTTGATCTTTAGCCCAGCCGGTTGATTTACGATAACCTGCGATAGTGTGGTCATTGATGATTATTAACTCGGTCGCGATGGTTTTATCCCAGTTACGGGCATAATTAAGGTCCAATTTGACCTGGCCGGTTTGTGTGTGCTTGGCAAAAGTATATCTTTGCACCCCCGTTCTTAAGCCCGCGGTTAGCTCGACATTGATCTGGTAGTCGGTTAAAAAAACCTGATAATAGCCTGGGGTAGCCTGTTCGTTATCATGGGAAAAGCTCGAATAAATAACCGGCAGCGGATTTACCTGATCCAGCACTTTCTGCTTTGTTGGTCCGGCTAATGGCATAAAAGAAATATCATATAAATCACCAGCCCCTGTGCCTGACAGGTGGGTATGACTAAAACCTGCAATTACGTTATCTGGATAAAAATAGCCGGAGATCCAATCCCAGCCATTGCGACCATTATCTGGACTTAACTGCACCATACCGTAAGGTAGTGTCGCACCAGGGTAGGTTTTCCCTTTACCGGCAGTACCGATAAAAGGATCAACATAAGAGAGCAAAGAAGGCGTGCTTTTTGACATAGTCTTATGTTGCTGGCAAGTCGCTAGCAATGGCATTAATCCTGTGATGGTGAGCAATAATGTTGTTATGCCTTTGCTCAGTAGTTTTTTCTGCAGGTATTTCATCGATATTACTAACAGTTATTGATGTTTAAGGTTTAGCTGGCTATCACCTAGTACGCGTAGCACTTCAAAACAGGCGCCTAAGGTATGGTAATCACATTTAGCGCCAGCAGCACTTTTTTGCTCACTATATTTGCTGTTATTGCGTTTTAACACACGAAACCAAGCGCCATATTGATGGTCTACCATATGTTGCCAACAGTAGTGCCACAGTTCATTATATTTTGTTAAGTATTGTGGCTCATCCGTGACCTGATATAGCATAGCAGCCGCAGCGAAACTTTCTGCCTGCACCCAGAAGTATTTATCATCGTCACAGCATTGACCTTGTGGGTCAAAACCATAGATTAAGCCACCATATTTTTCGTCCCATGCGGTTTGATAAGCGCGATCAAACAATGATTTAGCACGTTCGACTAACCAAGGCTGTGGTTGATATCGATTTAACATTAACAGTAATTTAGTCCATTCTGTTTGATGTCCTGGTTGAAAGCCCCAGGGGCGATAAAGGTTTTTTGGATCGTCTTTATTATATTCCCAGTCAGGGAAAAACTCTGTGGTGTAATGCTCCCAAATTAAGCCATCGGTCAAATCTGCTTGGCGCACGGCAATATTTTGTGCAATTTCCATGGCGCGATTTAAAAATAATTGTTCACTTGTTGCTTCATAGGCAGCAATCATCGCTTCACATAAATGCATATTGGCATTTTGTCCACGATAGTCACTCAATGTACCGTCTGCGCTTATTTCATCGGCGTATAAACCATATTTATCTTGCCAGAAACGTTGCTCTAATAGCTGATAGGTGTGGAGTAATGCTTTATTTGACTGGATCAGTCCGGCCTTTTTCGCCGCCGCATAGGCTAATAAAACAAAGGCATAACCATAAGCCTGCTGAGTCATATCTGATGGCTGATGGTTGGTTAGCGTCCAGGCGTAATTGTTTTGTTGCCAGTGCACTTGCTCAACATAATCAAGGCCATGTTTTGCCATCGCTCGATAGTCTTCATTTTGATAAACCATGCTGGCTAAGGCATAGTTGACGATAATGCGGGTACTGCTGACTAACTGGCGAAATTCGGCATCAAAGTGCTGACCATCATCGAGAAAATTTTGATAATAGCCGCCACTGCTATCAATGACCCGGTTATGATAAAAATTAAGTATTGATTGGCCATGCTCAAGTAAAAATTCACGGCTATAAAACGGGGCATGCTCTTTAGGGGCGATATTGTTTGATATTTGCATCAGGTTCTCCAAAAACTAGCGTTGATAAAGCTCTGTTGGCCAATGGTTCTGTACATCGACAAATTTCGGTAATGCAGGAAATGCTCCCGGCAAGGTTACGGCATAGGCTCCACAATAAGAGGCAAACTGCACCAGCTTGGCTAGTACTGTCATTGAAGTTAATGCCAATTGAGGTTGAGCTAATTGACTCATTGCAAACAGCAGGGCACCACTAAAGGCATCGCCACCCGCTGTGGTGTCGACAACGTCGACGCTTGGTGCGGTAATTCTTTGCTGAACATCGGCGGTATAAATATCGATAGGATATTCGCCATCGGTTACTAGGATCACGGAGACGCCATGATCGAGACAAGATTGCAGGTAGCTATCTGTTTTTCCTTGTGCGAGGTAATCTAACTCTTCTTTAGAAAACTTAATGATATCTGAAATCGACACCAGTTCATTAACCCGCGTGATATCGGCGGCGCCTTTAGGCCATAAGTTATGACGCAGGTTGACATCAAAACTGACTATACACTGTTGTGCTTTAGCCTTCTTAATTGCCGTTTTAGTGGTAATGCAAATGTCATCATCAGTTAAGGTGTTGCTACAAAAATGAAATATCGGTTGCTCATTAAACCAGTGATCACTGATTTGTTCTGTTGAAAATAGTACATCGGCTGACTTATCGCGATAAAAGGCAAAACTTCTGTCACCTTGTTGATCAAGGGTGACAAAGGCCAACGCGGTTTTCGCACTTGAATGTTTTGCTAAAAAACGGGTATCTACCTGATAGGCTAGTAATGCTTGTTCGAGAAAATTGCCGAAACTGTCAGCACCTACCTGACCGGCAAAGTAGGCTTTACCACCTAGTTTAGCGACCGCAACGGCTGCATTGGCTGGTGCACCGCCAGGATATTGCCGGTAATTATTCAGGGTGAGTGGCCCGTCTTGCTGTTTATCGGTATTTAAAAAATCAATTAATGCTTCACCGAAACATAACACCGGTTTCATACGTTCACCTCTGCCACTTTTTGCTTATTTTCGTTATTCGCGCCTTTAAGGGCATACCAGGCGATATATAAATAGGCTAATGCCGGTACCATAAAGCTTGCCTGCACTGAGCTGGCATCTGCCGCCATTCCTTGAAACATCGGGATCACAGCACCGCCGACAATTGCCTGGCATAATAATCCTGAGCCTCGACCAGTAAGAGGTCCTAAGCCTTTTATTGCTAAGGTAAAAATAGTCGGAAACATAATCGAATTAAATAAACCGACAGTTAAAATTGACCACATGGCAACCGGTCCATCACTGTTAATAGTTAAGCTGATCAATAAAATAGCGATCACGGCGTTACTTGCTAGTAACAGTGCCGGCTTAATCACTCGCATTAACGCTGCGCCGATAAAGCGGCCTATCATGGCTGCACCCCAGTAATAAGACACCATTTTGCTCGCTTCATGCTCACTAAGGCCACCGATATGACTTTCTGCAAAAAAGTTTACTAAGAAGCTCCCGATAGACACTTCCGCACCCACGTATAGAAATATTGCTAAGGTGCCAAATACGAGTGGTGGATGTTTAAAAATTGAGTCATGGGTTTTCTCTGCCGCTTCTGGATTTTCCACGCTAGTGATCACTGGCAGCTTTATTTTATAGAATACAACCGCAGCAATTATCATGACACTTGCTAAAATCAAATATGGCAGCTGCACGGCGCTAGCTTCTATTGCTGTTGCAGCTGCGCCAAAAATTAATGCTGCGCCAAATATCGGCCCTAAAGTATGTCCTAATGAATTAATCGCTTGTGCCAGGTTTAAACGGCTGGCGGCGGTTTGTTCATCACCTAATACCGCCACATAAGGGTTAGCGGATACCTGTAAAATTGTGATACCACTGGCAAGGACAAATAACCCTAGTAAGAACACTAGATAAATTTCTACCTCTGCTGCCGGATAAAATAAGAGGCAGCCTGCCGCTATGGTTGATAAACCTATGATAATGCCTTTTTGATAACCTACTTTTTCGATCAGTTTCCCAGCAAATGGAGAGATAATAAAATAGGCACCAAAAAAGCAAAATTGCACTAACATGGCTTCGGTATAGTTGAGTTCAAATGCCGCTTTTAAATGCGGGATCAGAATATCGTTCAGTGCCGTGATGAAACCCCAAATAAAGAACAAGGTTGTCATTGCGATAAAAGCGAACTTAGTATTTGTTGCTTGTGATATTTTAAGGTTTTCCGCTGTCGGAATATTGCCTGCCATAGTCTTGCCTTAATAGTTATAAGTTATTGGTTATTTGTACTTGATAGTGAGTAGGGCACTGCATCGCTACTAGTCGCCCACTGCTTATTCGGCGTTGCTGACATGGTAAAATCTAGTGTACCGCCTGCTTGGATAGCGTGATGATCGAGCCAGGTGTTATTAAAACTTCTACCATTGAGTTTGCTTGACTGGATAAAGTGGTTTGTTGCACAGTTATTACTCGCTTTGATGACGAATTGTTTGCCATTTTCTAAGGTCATGGTGACTTTATCGAACAGCGGGCTACCAATGACATATTGAGTGGTACCGGGAGTTACCGGGTAAAAACCAAGTGAACTAAACACGTACCAGGCGGAGGTTTGACCGTTATCTTCATCGCCGGCATAACCGTCAGGTGTTGCTGCGTAAAGCTTATCCATCACTTCTCTGACCTTGGTTTGAGTCTTCCATGGCTGATTAGCATAGTTATATAAATACAACATATGCTGGATGGGTTGATTGCCGTGAGCATAATTGCCCATATTGACAATTTGCATTTCTCTTATTTCATGTATGGTAAAACCGTAATAAGAGTCATCAAATATTGGCGGCATCGCGAATACTTGGTCTAACTTATCGATAAAGCCCTGATCGCCTCCCATTAGCTGTTTTAATCCGGCAATGTCCTGAAATACCGACCAGGTATAATGCAGACTGTTGCCTTCGGTGAATGCATCTCCCCACTTTAACGGGTTGAAAGGGCTTTGAAAGCTGCCATCTTGATTTTTACCACGCATCCATTTGCTTTGTGGATCAAATAAGTGTTGGTAATTAAACGCTTTTTCACGATAGTGTTTAGCATCGTCCTCTTTTCCTAAGGCCTGTGCCAGCTGCGCGATATTAAAATCAGCAAAAGCGTATTCAAGCGTTCTGGCGGCATTCTCATGTATGCCGACATCGTAAGGTACATAACCGAGTTGGTTATAATAATTGACGCCTTCACGGCCAACAGAGCTGACCGGTCGACCCTGTTCGACAGTGGCATTTTTAATAATTGCCTGATATAAGGTGTCGATATCAAAATCACGAATCCCTTTAATATAGGCATCAGCAATATTGACTGCCGAATTTGACCCTATCATCACTCCTCGGTGACCTGGGCTGGCCCATTCCGGTAACCAGCCGGATTCTTTATAGGTATTGGCGAGCCCTTGCATGATTTGAGCGTCCATTGATGGATACATTAAGGTGAAAAATGGAAATACCGCGCGAAAAGTGTCCCAAAAGCCGTTATCAGTAAACATATAACCGGGTAAAACTTCACCGTTATAAGGGCTGTAATGGACGATTTGGTTACTCTGGTCATATTCATAAAACTTACGAGGGAATAACAGCACCCGATATAAGGTTGAATAGAAAGTACGTACTTCATCAATATTACTGTCTTCAATACGCAGGCGCGCCAATTCACTTTGCCAAGCCTGATGTGCTTTGTTTAAGGTCGTGGTAAAATTATCGCTGCCAATTTCTCGGTCAAGGTTGAGCTGCGCTTGTTCTAGACTAATAAAGGAAGAAGCAACTTTGACATGAACGGTTTCATCTTTATTGGTTTTAAAGCCAATAATTGCACCAACATGATCGCCCTGATTTTCCGTTGAGTTTTTTACCAATGTCCATTCGTCGCCCCAGGTATGAGTAAGCTCAAAGTCCTTATCAAACTCGGCGACAAAGTAGTTATGAAAATTATCAGGAACGCCGCCATGGTTATTGCGGGCATAGCCAATGATCTTTCGCTGCTCAGGAATAATTTTAACCATAGAGCCTTTATTAAAAGCATCTAAGGTTATAAAAGCTTGTTCGCTTTTTGGAAAAGTAAATTTGAAATGCGCCGCCCGCGTGGTGGGAGTAACTTCTGCGGTAACATCATAATCGGCTAAATAAACTTGATAATGATGAGGTTTAGCTTGTTCTGCTTTATGGGAAAACCAGGAAGCACGCTCATCTTCCTGATACTTGAGTTCTCCCGTGACTGCCATAAGTGAGAATGCGGCGTAATCGTTTAGCCAGGGACTAGGTTGGTGAGTTTGTTTTATACCCCGTATGGTATTGTCTGGGTATTTATAGGTCCAGCCATCTCCCATTTTTGCCGTCATCGGTGTCCAGAAATTCATGCCCCAAGGTGTCGCTATGGCGGGGTAAGTGTTACCGTTAGATAAACTGAACTTGGAATCAGTGCCCATTAATGGATTAACATATTGCACTAAATCATCGCCGACAATATTGATGTTTTGGCTGCTAAATGGCCGTCGCTCTGACTCATTAATATGATGACATGCGCCAAGCGCCAGAGAAAATATTGGAATTAAGTACGTAAACTTTTTCATTATAAAGTGTTCACCCGTTGATATATATCGTGTTACTAACAATTTTATTGTTGCTTAATCGCTGTAATGTTACACTAATTACTTGTATGTAATCGATTGCAGTTTTTACAGGTTATACTAAGGATCTGTTTTATTCAATAGCCATTTTGCTATCTAAATGATGAATTTCTTATATGCTTAGTGCTAATTCTTTTATATTGCTGATAATTTATTAAACATAGGCATAGAATTTATCACGAGTATATGTCAGATTATATGTTGATAATTTGATGGATATGTTATCGGTTACATTTTAATTCTAAAATTTGGTTATTAATTTTTTTGGGACAGTATTGGACAATGTCAACAATTAAGAAAGTCTGCCAACTTGCCGGTGTTTCTACGGCAACAGTTTCAAGGGCACTTAAAAACCCTGACATGGTGAATGTTAAAACCCGTGAACGTATTTTTAAAGCAATTGCCGAAGCTGGCTACCGACCGAACGTGCTTGCATCAAGCGTTAAAACTGGACGGTCAAACTCACTAGTTGTCTTAGTTCCTAATTTATCAAACCCATTTTTCTTAAAGATTATTCAGGGCATTGAGCAAGCAGCACAAGAAAGTGGTTACTCAGTATTGTTAGGAGATACTCAGGGGGATCCTGCTCGAGAACATGAGTATGCCGGCATGGTATTATCGAACCGTGCCGATGGCTTGATTCACTTAGATCATTCTTTTCCTTTTTCTAAAAACGACGAACGTTTAGCCGAAAACGTCGCTATGGTCAGTGTTTGTGAGCGTATTGTTGCTGATAAAAAATACCCCGTAGTTGAGTTGGATAACTACTCTGCTTGTCGGGCGCTCGCCAATCATTTAGTCAGCTATGGTCATCAGAACTTTGGCGTTATTTGTGGCCAAAAGGAAAGTCAAATCTATCGCGACCGACTTGGCGGTATTAAAAGTGTGTTAACAGAAGAAGCCATTGAGCTTGATGACAGCCTAGTCGTTGGTGGTGAATATAGTATTGAAGCGGGGGAAACTGGCGCGCGCGAACTGTTAGCCAACCCTAATCGTCCAACAGCAATTTTCTGTTTTAACGATGATATTGCCATCGGTGCGATCCATGAAATTAAAAAGCACGGGCTAAGGGTGCCGGATGATATTTCTGTGGTTGGCTTTGATAACATTAAAGTTTCTGGCTATATCGATCCGCCATTAACCACCATAGATCAACCAGCTTATGAAATGGGCCGTACAGCGGTTGAGGTGGTATTGCAGCAAATTAAAAATAAAACCTTACTTAGAGACAGAGAAATACTGCCGTTTCGCTTGTTAGAAAGAGCGAGTAGTGGTCAGGTGGCTACTCGTTAGTAACATCTAACCTAGCCTTTAAGGCTTTTCTCATTTTTAAATGCCTGAGATGGTTAGTGAGCGTAGGTTTGTCTAACTATCTGGTTATATTGGTTATTTTTTCTGTATTTTCCTATAATATCGCATATTCTTTCTATCTAGCTTTATCTTTGGTAAACAAAAAAAGCGTAATAAATAACCTGATTAGCTATTGACAGCCGAATAAATAGTCACTAGTATCAAAGTCACTGTAATCGATTGCAGTTGTGTATTTTAAGTGAATATATAGTGGAATAAGGCTATTTATGACAGTTATGGATAGCTTTTTTTATTATGGTTTGTTGCAATCGATTACAGTGTTTTGTTTAATAGTGTCTGCAGTGATGAATAATATTGGTAAGTCATTACACCAGGGCAATTTAGAGCAAACAATACTCCGGTAAAAATAATAATGTTAAAACGAAAACAAAGTATCTGGGAGAACATTACATGAAGGCGAGTAAAACTGGAAAACCAGTCCATATCCCTTTCTCTGCATCCTTTAGAAAATCTGTCATTTGCACTGCCGTTTTGTGCTCGATGGGGCTAGCGCATGCAGAAGAAGTAGAAGTTGATAAAAAGAAAGCTGATGAAAAAGAAGCAATCGAAGTAATTGAGGTGAGCGGTATTCTTGCAAGTTCCGCACGCAATTTATCAATTAAGCGTCTATCTAATGCGATGGTCGATGCGATCACCGCAGAAGATATAGGTAAATTCCCAGATAAGAACGTTGCAGATTCTTTGCAGCGGGTACCTGGGGTGGTGATTCAGCGTAGTGGGGGGGAAGGGTCAACCGTCAGCATACGCGGCTTGTCATCAGACTTAACTTTCACGCAACTTAACGGTAATTTTATTGCGTCATCGCCGGGGGAGCCATCACGATCATTTGATTATGCATTGTTGCCTTCGGCGATGATTCAGAAAGTCGAAGTATTTAAATCACCTGAGGCTCGATTAGATGAAGGTGGTGTCGGTGGTACCGTTTTGTTACATACCCGTAAGCCATTTGATATGGATGCGAATTCCGGTACTTTTGCTATTGAGTCTACTTATGCTGATGTGACTGATGACCATGAGCCGCAATTTACCGGGGTTTATTCCTGGAAAAATGATGCAGAAACCTTTGGGGTGTTAGCCGGCTATACCAAGCAAGAACGTACTAACCGTAGTCTTTCCGGTAGTGCCAATACCTGGCGTTGGACAGGACCGTCCAGTACATCAGCAGATGTAAATGGGCAGTTGGTTGAAAATACTTTAACTAATGCCTCAGTGGTAGATGCCAGAGGTCGTCAGTATGAAGGCGTTTGGGTACCACAATTTACCCGGGTTGGCGTGTTTGAAGAAACCCGTGATCGTGAAGGTTTTCAGTTTACCACTCAGTGGCGACCAACAGATAATCTAGAGCTAGCCTTTAACTATTTTGGGTTTAAGTTAGGACTTGATTCGACCTTATCAGCAATTGATATGCCTGAGTGGAGTTTGACTAATGGCACTGTCACAAATGTCAGCCTTGATGATTCAGAAACAATTATTACCGGCTTAGATTACAGCGTCGGTGCGACGGGTACTGAGGAAATGATGCATTTCCCTTGGGTGCGTGGTGTTTATAATCGTGAAGAGTCTACGTCGGATACTTTTGATTTTTCAGGGCTCTACACAGGGGATTATTTTCAGTTAAAATTTGTTGCCGGTCATACCGAAGCTGAAGGTGGACCAAAAGAGCGCTATGAAGCTGCTTATTATGCATCGAATAAAGATACCGGTGAAGCAGAGATCGAGAATGCCGCGCAATATTCGGGCTGGGCAATTAAAGATAACAAAATGACCATGTATATGGATCCGAATATTTTGACTAATCTGCAAGCGGGAATTGGCGGCGGTGTCGATCCAGGTTCATCTAATTCAAGTTTTGTTCGCAGCTCGCTTGAAGAAGATTATGCTCAACTCGATCTCGATTTCGATGTTGAATTGGGGATTTTCCACACCATTCGCGCCGGTGCTAAATATCGGAATGCTACCTTGCATCGGGAAACCCGTAATACTTTCTATTTGTCTCCTGATTTTGATATTGCCGCTGGTGAAGCTAGCGCTAACGGTATTACTCGGGCGGATAGTTATCAGTGGAATGATGGCATGCCGGATGCTGCCGCAATTATGAATTTTAACCCTATGGGGAATATTCCAGGTGGCTTTAATATCAACATTATGCCATCGATTAATTGGGATAGGTATGCCAGTTATTTAAGCGATAATTTTGTTAAATATACGCGTCGTGAGCCTAATTTTATTTATGATATTGAAGAGAAAATAACCTCGGCTTATTTGCAAGGTGATTTCCAGTCAGATCGCTATCGTGGCAACCTTGGAGTGCGTGTGGTGAAAACCGATACTACCGGGGCTTCGACTGACTTATTTACTTTCTTTAAAGATTATTGGGATGCTGATGGCAATCAGCTAAGTGGTGATGATTATTCTGAAGAAGAATATATTTTAGTCTCGCAAAATAATAGTGATACGCTGGTACTTCCTAGTTTTAATATTGCTTATGAAGCCTCTGATAAGCTAGTGATCCGTGGTGCGATTGCCAAAGTTATTTCTCGACCAGATTACAGCTCTTTAGGTAGTCAGGAGCGTTTAACTTGGATTTCCAATGAATTCGCATCTGATCGTGCTGAATTTAATACTATTCCTGGTTGGTCAGGATCTGGTGGTAATAAAAACTTAAAACCATTTGAAGCATTGCAAACAGATATCAGTTTTGAGTATTACTATGGTGAAGGCTCAGCGGTTGGTATTGCGTTTTTCAATAAAGACGTTGATAACTTTGTTGTCCCATTAACTATCGATACTACACGTGACATCCCTAGTCGCACTTTTGAGATTGCTGGACAAACCGTCACTGCTGGTGGTGATAATGTGCCACTTGAAAACTACAGTACTTCTGGTAACGGCTCAGATGCGACATCTCGTGGTGTGGAAGTTTTTATCCAACACGCGTTTGAAAACGGTTTCGGTTTCTATAGTAACTATACCCACAACAATACCAATAAAGCGGATGTTGATGTCGCCGGTAATAAAATCGGTGAATCAGGTTTAATTGGTAGCGCTGATTTTCAATTTAACTTTTCCGGTTATTTTGAAAATGAAGACTTTAGCGTGCGTGCATCTTATAACCTGCGAGGCGATACCTTACTGGGTATAGCTAATGGCATGAATGTTTATGCTGATCGTTATGATCAGATAGATATTAACGCTTCATACAATATTACCGACGATTTAGTGGCCACTGCATCTGTGATTAATTTGACTGAATCAGAGAGCTTTACTCACGTTGGTGACGATACCACAGCTAGGTATCGCAGTAATTCATATTCGGGCCGTCGTATTTATGCCGGTATTTCTTATAGCTTTTAGTCTCAATAGGGCGCAATAACAGTTGATAAAAAAACGCCCTTAACTAGAGCAATAAACACGAATTTAGAAGAGGAATAACAATGAAAAACGCGAAATTCTCATTAGTCGCGATCTCTACTGCACTAATGCTAGGAATGCTTAGTGGATGTGGCGGTAGCAATGATCCAAAGGCTGAAAGTATTCCGGTGACGATTAAAACTACCAGTGCGGGTATTACAGGTAATGCAATAAAAGGTACTTTGTCTTATGCCGACGTTAGCGTCACCGCATTAAACGGTTCACAGTTAACTATCATTGGTGGTGATGCACAGACCGATGCCCATGGCGAGAATTATCTTGAAGTTCAAGGCGAACCTGGTTTTGGTATTAGCAGCATAGTGAAAGTGACTATCACTGCCGATAACGATTCGATGATGGTCTGTGACTCTGACAATTGTGGTAATACTGCCACTGGCGGTACGATTTCTGGAGCGGCAATAGCCGGCACTAAATTAAGTACTTTAGCTTACTTATCTGTACCTTATGCCAGCAGAGCTAACGGTGAAGCTGCCGCTAATTATCACGCGAATGTCTTAACCACTTTTGCGACAAAACTTATTGAGCGTGATATTGCTGAAGGTCGTAATGTTTCGACTTTGCAATTGTTGGAATTGGCGCAGGCAGAATATTCAGCAATTGTACTGAAAGCATTAGGTATTAATGCTAATAATATTAACGTGTTCAATGAACAATTAGTCAGTGCAGAAGATTTTAATAATTTTATTACTGATAATGTCTGTGAGGACGTGGCAATTGTCGATGAAAACGATGAACCGGTATTAGATGATGATGGTAATGCAACCTATGAAGAGCAATGTCATGATGTTTATGTGTCAGATAATACGGCATTCTTATCATTCATCAATGGGGCATTTTCAAGCTTTGCAGAAGGCTATAATCAGAATGCTTCACTATTTGCGGCCTATGCTAATCTTGAGGCAGCATTAGCTGGAAATCCGGATGCCTTAGTGGCGTTACGCCAACCTTTATATAATGCATTAAACGCTAGTCCAATAGTACAAGGTTTTGGATTAACCGCTGACGATATAATGGATATCGAATTAGCCTTGTTTGATGAACAAAGCTCTTCAGGCCCGATGCAGGAAGTGACCACCAGTGAGAACATGGCAGGTGCCATTATTACTGCGCGTAATCGTATTAGTGATGGTGAATCTGAAATGATGGCGTTTGATGGTGATGTCAATACTAAGTGGCTGGATCATAATGATTGGGGCGGAGCACCAAGTGAAGAAAACCCGTCATGGCTTCAAGTGCAGTTTGCTGAACCGCATGCCGTCAGTAGCTTGTTTATTACCAGTGCCAATGATGCTGACAACAGGGATCCGGAAAACTTTAATATTGTTGCCTCTAATGATGGTGAGCATTGGGTTAAGTTAGCCGAGTTTATCGGCGAGTCATTCGACGAGCGTTTTGAGCGTAAAGAGTTTCGTTTCTCTAACGGTTTGGAATATAGCTATTACCGATTAAACATTACGAAAAACAAAGGTGATGATACCTTAATGCAGCTGGCGGAAATTGCCTTTGTTGGTCCTATCTATGCGAGTGCTGATCATACTGATGCTGCGGGGATCACAGTGACTGCGCGTAACCGTATCGGTGATGCAGAATCTGAAATGATGGCGTTTGATAATAACGCCGAAACCAAATGGCTCGATCACAACGACTGGGCGGGTGCGCCGACAGAAGAAGATCCATCTTGGGTACAGGTTGATTTTGCAGAAGCGGTGGCAGTGAACGTCTTAGGATTAACCAGTGCCAATGATGCTGATAATCGCGATCCAGAGAATTTTAACCTTCAAGGTTCAAACGATGGTGGTCAAACCTGGACGTCATTAGCGAGCTGGTTAGGCGAGTCATTCGACGAGCGTTTTGAACGCAAGTTGTTTAACTTTGGCAATAGCTTGGCTTATAGCTCTTATCGTTTGAATATCACCAAAAATAAAGGCGATGATACCTTAATGCAGGTCGGTGAAATTGAACTGATTGGTCCTAAATTGCCTGATATTAACCATGGAATGGTCGCTGGTGTTACCGTGACGGCCCGTAACCGTATTGGTGACGGTGAAGCAGAAACTAAAGCCTTTGACGGTGATATAAATACTAAATGGTTAGATCACAACGATTGGGCGGGTGCGCCAACGGAAGAAGACCCTTCTTGGGTACAAGTACAGCTACCACAAGCGGCTACAGTCAATAAGTTAGCCTTAACCAGCGCTAATGATGCTGATAATCGCGATCCGGAAAACTTCAATATTGAAGCATCACATGATGGTGAAACCTGGATGCCATTAGCCAGCTGGTTAGGTGAAAGCTTTGATGCGCGTTTTGAACGTAAAGAGTTTAGCTTTAGCAACGATCTCGCGTTCAATTATTATCGGGTTAACATCACGAAGAATAAAGGCGATGATACCTTAATGCAGGTGGCTGAAATTGAACTAATCGGCCCGCAATATTCATCGATTGACCATTCAAGCGTGCCGGGAGTGGCTATTACTGCCCGTAATCGTATCGGTGACGCGGAATCGGAAGAGAAGGTGTTTGATGATGACGTTAATACCAAATGGTTAGATCACAACGACTGGGCCGGTGCACCGACAGAAGAAAATCCAGCTTGGGTACAAGTTGACTTACCAGCAGCGAAAATTGTCAGCAGTATCGCTATCACCAGTGCCAATGATGCTGATAACCGCGATCCGGAAAACTTTAATATTCAAGGGTCAAACGATGGCGGCGCTACCTGGACGACATTAAGTTCTTGGGTAGGTGAGTCTTGGGATAATCGCTTTGAGCGTAAATTATTTGAAATGGGCAATGGTTTTGCGTTTACCAGCTATCGTATCAATATCACCAAAAATAAAGGTGATGATACCTTGATGCAAATTGCTGAAATTGAGCTGATAGGCCCAGATTTATAATGAAATGTTAGTTTGTTAAGAAATAGTGTGTGTGTATTTAGATTGTCTCCCTTACACACCAATCCTACGCTGCATGCACACTATTTCTTACTTTTTTCATGGTATTCGTTTGTTGTTTGGCAGTGCTCAGAAGACAAACGAATAAAATTGATAAGAGAATAATAGTTACCGATGAAGTTACCACAGATTTACTGCATTATTTTGGTTTGGTTAGTGCTCTCAAAAGTGGGCCGGGCCGAGATTAATCAGAATCGTCCGCCATTTTCGTTAACCATGGCGCAGGTTGAGACTTGGACGCCAGAGTCTAAATGGGCAGATAGCAACAATGTTTCCCATGTGAGTTTGCAACCGCGCTTTGTTGCTCAGCTAAGCCTTAGTGAATCTAAGCTTGATAGCAAGGTGAAAGTGCTGATCGCACCTGATGGCATGAATAACTTGGCAAATTATATCGGCGAACAGCAAAAGTTTAATCTTTATAACTTCACCCATTGGTCTCACATCGATGTGTTGAACTGGTTTGCTGGTACGGCTAATGAAACCGTAAGTTTGCCGGCAAGGCCTTGGGTGGAAACGGCTCATCGTAATGGCGTTAAAGTTATCGGCACGGTTTATTTATCAGTCGCACAATATGGCGGTGACGTGGCGACGGTTGAGCGGTTATTACAACAAGATGCCGAGGGCAATTTCATTATCGCGGATAAACTGGTCGCTATCGCACAATATTATGGTTTTGATGGCTGGTTAATTAACCCTGAAACTGATTTAACTCGGGTAAAAAATGCTAAAGGTGAGGTATTAACGGAGCAGTTTGAATATCAAAATGCTGCAATGCTTGGAAAAAAAATGCAGCATTTTATGGAATATTTAACCCAAAAAGCACCAAACGGCATGGAAATTCACTGGTATGATTCAATGTTACTCAATGGCTCAGTGCGCTGGCAAAATGAACTGAATGCTAAAAACAGCCCATTCTTTCAGGAAAAACATCGCCGTATGAGTGATGCGATGTTTATTAATTACTGGTGGGATCAGCAGATGGTGAATGATTCTCACCAGCAGGCAAAAGCGCTTAATCGCTCCCCTTATCAGTTATACTTCGGCGCTGATTTATCGCCGGCTCGCAATGCTCAACGGATATTTGAACGTAGTGACTGGCTAACCGCCTTATTTCCTGAAAATGGAGAAAAAGGGCTAAGCTCCATCGCGTTATTTGCCAGTGCAGTTAACTATAATTTTTCGGGTAACTCAAATACTCCAGCATTGAGTAACTTTAAAACCAATAAGCAGGATTATCGCCGTTTTTATCGTGCAGAAACTCAATTGTTTGCTGGCTTAGATGGTAATTTGGCGCAGCAAGATCTCGATGACCAATGGCCGGGAATTGGTCAGTATGTGCCAGCGAAATCGCCATTAACGAGTTTGCCATTTGCCACCAGTTTTAATACCGGACATGGCTTATTTAAGGCCTCAGCTGGCGTGAAAACCCAAGGAGAGTGGCATGATGTCAGTCAGCAAGATATCTTGCCCACCTGGCAATTTGCCATTGATGGCAGTGATGCGGTATCAGTGTTTTATGATTTTACTCAGGCATTTTCTGGCGGTAATTCACTCGCATTGCGTGCTAACTCTAATGTTGAATATGCCTCAATTCCTTTGTATCAAACTGCTTTTACCCTTAGACATGAACATCAGTTATCCGTAAGTTTCAAACATAATGTTGCTACCCCGGCACTTTGGCTGTGGTTGGAAATATCAGAACACGGCAAGATCAAATTTCCGCTAAGCAGCGAAGATAATAACTGGCATACCACTAACATTGATTTGTCTGCTTATCAGGGCAAGGTCATTGAAAAAGTTGGGTTGCTTATTCACGGTCATAACAGTGGTGAGTTTTCAGCTAATCTTGGCGAGATGGCAATTGACTAATGAATATTGTTGAGATTTGCTTAGCCAGTGATAACCAGGAGCGGCTGTTTCACAATGTTACTAATGTTATCCGTGGTGGCGGACAACGGATTGAACTTTGTAGTGAGATGGCGCAACAAGGCTTAACACCGAGTATTGACGCGATAATGACAGCGCGAAAAGCCATGGGACAATGCACAGGTCTGATGGTGATGATCCGGCCGCGGGCAGGTGATTTTTGCTATAACGCGCAGGAAATCAGCTTAATGACAAAACAGATTAACCAAGCGGCTCAGGCTGGTGCCGACGGGGTGGTTTTTGGTGTGCTAAGTGAAAATGGCCGCGAACTCAATATCAGCGCGATAAAACATTTAGTGGAAGTAGCGAAAAGCTTAACGTTGCAAGTAGGGATCCACCGCGCGTTTGATGCGCTAGCGGAGCAAAAAACTGCATTGTTGCAATTGATTACCCTTGGTGTTGATCGCGTGTTAACCAGTGGTACGGCTTGGGGCAGTCAATTGGGGGCATTAGCTGGTATGAGTCGGTTGCAGTCTCTGGTGAACTTAGCACAGCAGCATATGGAAATAGTCATTGCCGGCGGGGTAGCGCCAGAAAACGCCGGTGATATTTTAGCGCACTTAGCAAGTGATAAGGCAAAGCTGTCATTGCATGCCTATTCGAGTGTATTAATCAATGAACGTGTTGAATCATTAAGAGTCCGTGCGTTAGTCAACGCGGACGTTAGTCAAAACAGTTAGTTCAAGCAAGGTTAGCTATTGCACGATTCGTTTGTTTTGTAATCGATTGCAGTTGCTGGCGATGAACGAGCAAAAATATAACAGTGAAGTAATTTATCTATGCCAAATAATGAAGTTTCAAAAATGTCGAATACGTTATGCCTCAATGGATCGTGGCAGTTTCGACAAGCTGGTGATGAAAATTGGTTACCTGCAAATGTGCCAGGGTGTAATTTTACCGATTTACTGAAAAACGGTGTTATTAGCGATCCTTTTTATCGCGATCAGGAAGCGCAGTTACAATGGATTGAACATCAGGACTGGCATTACCGTAAGCAGTTTAATGTTACACAGGCCTTACTGGCTTTAGATGAAGTTGAGTTGGTGATCGATGGCCTTGATACTTATTGTCAGGTTTATCTTAATAATCACTTGATTCATCGTAATGATAATATGTTTGTCGGTTATCGAATCGGGTGTAAGCAATGGTTAGAGCCTGGTGAAAATGAACTAAGGCTAGAATTTCGCTCACCCATTAATGAAGTGATGCCGACGTTTAACCGTAATGGTTTTACCTATCCGGCAGAGAACGATAAATCACAGGAACGGCTAAGCGTTTTCACCCGTAAAGCACCGTATCATTATGGCTGGGACTGGGGCCCGCGCTTTGTGACTTCTGGCATCTGGCGCAAGATAAAATTACAGGGCATAGAGAAAGCACGGATAGAAAACGTTAATGTTAAGCAAATACAAGTATCTGAAGAAGTTGCTAAGCTGAGCTTTGATATTAGTTTACAAAATTATCAGGCATTTAGCGGGCAGCTTACCGTCAGTTGTTTGAATATTGATGGTATCACTGCGCAAATTTCACTAGTTAGTGCAGAGCAACAAACCTTTCAACTGTCGCTTAACATAGAGCATCCTAAGCTGTGGTGGCCAAATGGCCTCGGCGAGCCATTTTTATATCAGTTTGAAGTTGAGCTTGCTGATAATGGACAGGTTATTGATAGCCAGTTATTGGATATCGGTGTTAGAACCATAGAAGTGGTGAATCAACCAGATCAACATGGTGAGTCGTTTTATCTTAAGGTTAACGGCGTACCCACCTTTATGAAAGGGGCGAACTATATTCCGTCTGATAGTTTTTTGCCGCGAGTTAATGAGCAAAAATATCAGCAAATTTTCACAGACGCCGTTGCAGCAAATATGAATATGCTCCGAGTTTGGGGCGGCGGCATCTATGAAAATGATGAATTTTATCGCTTAGCGGATCAGCACGGCATTTTGATCTGGCAGGACTTTATGTTTGCCTGCAGTTTATATCCGGGCGACAGTGACTTCATCGAAAATGTTAAACAGGAAGTCACTTACAATATGAAACGCTTACGAAATCATGCTTGCTTAGCGCTATGGTGCGGTAATAATGAAACGGAAATGGGCATCGAATTTTGGCAATGGCCAGAAACCTTTAATTACTCTGATGAACTATATCAACGCTTAAAACAAGACTATGACTTGTTGTTTAAATCTGTTTTGCCTGAGTTGGTGGCTGATCTGGATGAGCAACGTTTTTATTTTTCATCATCACCGATAGGTTTTTGGGAAAACAAAGCCGATGACAACCGGGGAGATAATCATTACTGGGGCGTCTGGCATGGCGAAGAACCTTTTAGCGAGTTTAAAAACCGTGTGCCTCGTTTTATGAGTGAATTTGGTTTTCAGTCGTTTCCCTTGCTCGCCTCGGTCAAAAATTACAGCAGTGAACAAGACTGGCAGTTAGACTCCAAGGTGATGAAAACCCATCAAAAGCATCCTCGTGGTAACAGCTTAATCAAGCAATATATGCAACAAGAGTATCGTGAGCCAAAAGACTTTGAATATTTTCTATATTTAAGCCAGGTGCAACAGGGATTGGGAATGAAAGTTGCGTTTGAGGCACACCGCTCTGCTATGCCATTTTGTATGGGAAGTCTGTACTGGCAATTTAATGATTGCTGGCCGGTGGCTTCCTGGTCAGGCATTGATTATTACGGCCGCTGGAAAGCCTTGCATTATCAAGCGAAACGTAGCTTTGCGCCAATCACGGTATTTATTGATCAGCAAGACGGGCAGTTATTGACGAATATTGTGTCCGACGCGTTAACGGCAACAAAATGTCAGTTGACGGAGCGAGTATTAACCTTGGACGGAGAGGTTTTATATTCCCGCAGTGAGCAGGTAGTTGTGCCTCAATTAGCGGTTAGCCAAGTGAACTCACAGTCTGTTGCGGCTTTAGTCGCCGGTCAGGATATAACTAACCTTGTCTTTGTTGCTGAGCTTAGTTTGGTTGATACATTTAACCAACCGATAAGTGAAGCATTTCACTATTTTGCTTGTACCAAAGACTTGGCGTTGAAATTGCCGGAATTTCACTGTCACTGTCGTTATCATCAGGGAGAGTTACAGCTAACTGTTCGTGCGAATAGCTTAGCGCGTCAGGTTTATGTTTCGCTTGAGGGCTATAGCGGAAATTGGTCGGATAACTTCTTTGATTTATTACCAGGGCGTGAAAAGCAAGTTAGTCTCGCTGTTGGTGAGTTAAGTGAAGCAGAAGTTTCTTTATTGCCAGAAAAGATTAAGCTAATGTCGATTGCACAGAGCTATCAATAACAATAATTATAAGGTTCTTTATGTCGTTACATCCCATTGATCTGCTTATTATTGCGCTGTATTTACTGATCACGGTCGGGATTGGTTTTTATATCTCAAAAAAAGCAGCCTCTAACTTAGATGCCTACTTTTTAGGAGGCAACAAAATCCCTTGGTGGGCGTTAGGCGTGTCGAATGCTTCGGGGATGTTTGATATCGCAGGTACCATGTGGCTGGTGTCTATGTGCTTTGTTTATGGCTTAAAAAGTGCGTGGTTGCCTTGGATTTGGCCGATTTTCAATCAAGTGTTTTTGATGGTCTATTTATCTGCCTGGTTACGTCGTTCTAATGTTATGACAGGCGCTGAATGGTTAAAAACGCGATTTGGCACCGGCCGGGGCGCTGAGCTTTGTCATCTTGCGGTGGTGATTTTTGCAGTTGTTAGTGCTATTGGCTTTATCTCATATGCATTTAAAGGCATAGGAAAATTTGCGGTGATCTTTTTCCCCTGGCAGTTATCACCTGACACTTACGCATTAATTATTTTTGCTGTCACGACTTTATATGTGGTCAAAGGTGGCATGTATAGCGTGGTTTTTACCGAAATATTGCAGTTTATTATTATGACCATAGCAGCAATAGCCGTTGGTGTAATTGCGATGGATATGGTGAGTGCAGAGGCGTTAGCCGAGGCGACTCCTGAGGGATGGAAAGACTTGTTTTTTGGCTGGCAGCTTGATTTAAACTGGAGTGGAGTAATAGATTCGGTTAATCAGAAAATTCAGGATGATGGCTTTAGCCTGTTTGGTTTCTTTTTTATGATGATGCTGTTTAAAGGCGTTTTATCGAGCTTGGCGGGGCCTGTACCTAATTACGATATGCAGCGTATTTTAGCGGCAAAATCAGCAAAAGACGCGGCAAAAATGAGTGGAATTGTCTCGTTAGTGATGTTTTTTCCTCGTTATATGATGGTGGCGGGCTTAACTGTACTGGCGCTGGTTTATATCGGGCCTGAGCTCCAATCTAGCAATAAGATCTTTGATTTTGAACAAATTTTGCCTTATGCCATTAGTCATTTTATCCCGGTTGGCTTAAGCGGCTTACTAATTGCCGGTTTACTGGCGGCCTTTATGTCAACTTATGCTGCATCGGTTAACGCGGCTCCTGCGTATTTGGTTAACGATGTCTATAAACGCTACTTCAAGCCTGATGGCAGCGAGCGCGAATATGTACTGATGAGTTATCTGGTATCGACTTTGTTAGTGGTTGTTGGTGTTGGTGTCGGTTTTTTAATCACTAGCATTAACGACATTATGCAATGGATTTTTGGGGCGCTGTTCGGTGGCTATGCTGCGGCGAATTTACTGAAATGGCATTGGTGGCGTTTTAATGCTTATGGTTATTTTTGGGGCATGATCTCAGGGCTTGCTGCGTCATTAGCACTACCTTTATTGTTTCCGCAGCTACAACCTTTATATGCATTTCCGTTTTTATTGCTCGCTGGATTGATGGGTTCGATTGTTGGTACCTTTATGACACCGCCGGAAGATGATGAAGTGCTCATGGCATTTTATCAAAATGTCCGGCCTTGGGGCTTTTGGCAGCCTATTCATGACAAGGTAGTGGCGAAAAATCCTGACTTTAAAGGTAACCGTCATTTTTATCGTGATCTGTTTAACATTGTGGTTGGCATGACCTGGCAAATATCTTTGGTGGTATTGCCTATTTACCTAGTGATCAAAGAGCATTTTTCTATGGCAATAGCCTTGGTGGTGATGTTAGTGACTTCTTTTATTTTAAAGAAAAATTGGTACGACAAATTAGAGGATTAACCGCTTTTAGAGAGCGTCAATACGCGAGAAAGTTGTTGTTAAAATGACTAAATATTAAGTAATGAATTATAAGAATTAAGTAACTATGATGAAAAAATCGATGGCATGTTTAGGCGCAGTATTCGTATTGTTATTCGCCTGTAATAAAGAGCAAGTAGCTACAGAAAACACATCGCAACTACAAACCGAAAATGTGGCGAAGCAAGATGTACTTTCCTATGTTGATCCGTTTATTGGCACTGGTGGCCACGGTCATACTTTTCCTGGCGCTACTGTCCCCTTTGGTATGGTGCAGTTAAGCCCGGATAACTTAACGAAAGAACGATGGGACTGGACCTCAGGTTATCATTATTCCGACAGTACTTTATTGGGATTTAGTCATACCCATTTATCTGGCACTGGCGTTGGTGATTTACTGGATATTCTGGTGATGCCGTTTGTCTCAAGCTATCCGCAAAATACAGACAACGAAATGAAGCACCTTTACGCTACTTATCAAAAAGAAGATGAGCAAGCGTCAGCGGGTTATTATTCGGTGTATCTTAGTGAACCTGATATTAAAGCTGAACTTACCGCCAGTGCGCGCGTTGGCGTGCATCGATACACCTTTGGCAACAAAGGAACGCCGCAATTGTTAGTGGACTTGGGCTATGCACAAAACTATGACAAAGCGGTGGACACTTATTTTAAGGTAGAAAGTGATACTAAACTTGTTGGCTATCGTAAATCGTCCGGCTGGGCCAAGTTCCAACCGGTATATTTCACTATGGAATTCAGTCAACCGTTTAACTATCAGTTATATCAAGATAAAACTACGGTTAGTGGAGACACAGTGCAGGCTGAGAAAACGGAAGCAGTATTGAGTTTTCCGCAATCAGCAGGGAACAGTATCACGGTAAAAGTCGGCATTTCTTATGCGAGTATCGACGGTGCCGGCAAAAATATAGCGTTGGAAGCGCCGGAATTTGATTTTGAAAAAACAAAGTTGGCGGCTGAAAATTTATGGCGTAATCAACTCAATAAAATTGAGGTTAAAGATAGCGATAAGCTTTCAAAAACTAAGTTCTATACTGCGCTTTATCATGCCTTTATTGCGCCCCATCTCTTTAGTGACGCCAACGGTGAATATTATGGCGCTGATGGTAAAACTCATAAAGCAGATGGCTATAATCGATATACCCTGTTTTCATTGTGGGATACCTTTCGTGCTTTGCATCCGCTATTAACTATTACTAACCCAGAACTCGTCGATGATTTAGTCAAATCCATGGTCGCATTTTACGATGAAGCCGGCGTGTTGCCGACCTGGGATCTGATGTCGAACGAAACCGATGTCATGATCGGCTACCATGCGGTGCCAGTGCTGGTTGACGCCTACTTAAAAGGATTGACAACTGTCAGTGGCGAAAAACTGTTAGAAGCGAGTAAAACCTCGGCAATGCAAAATCGTTTTGGTATCGATTTGTTCCGTAAATACGGCTATATCCCGTCAGAGCTCGAAGTTGAAGCGGTGTCAAAAACGCTGGAGTATGCCTATGACGATTGGGCGATTGCGCAATTAGCTAAGTCTCTGGATAAAGAGAAAGATTATCAGTATTTTAGCAAGCGAGCACAGGCTTATAACCAGTTGTTTGATGCCAATGTTGGATTTATGCGCGGTAAAGATCAACATGGGCGATGGGTGAAAAACTTTAGCCCGACGCATGTTGATCATCGCACCACCGATTATACCGAAGCAAATGCTTGGCAATATACTTGGTTTGTCCCGCATGACGTTATCGGTTTAAAGGCTTTGTTTGGTGGTGAGCAGGCGTTTATCAATAAACTTGATCAACTATTTACCGTCAGTTCTGAGATGGAAGGCGATGTTTCTCCCGATATTTCTGGGCTTATCGGTCAATATGCTCATGGCAATGAACCTTGTCATCATATTCCGTATTTATATGCATTTACTCAGCAAAAATGGAAAGGTGAAGCGCGGATCAAAGAGATCAGGGAACGTATGTATCGCGCTGAACCCGATGGTTTAGCTGGTAATGATGATGTTGGACAAATGTCGTCATGGTATGTGTTAAGTGCACTGGGCTTTTATCCGGTTAACCCAGCTGATGGACGTTTTGTTTTTGGCACACCATTATTTGAGCAGGTTACGATCAAGCTGGCGGACAATAAAGAATTTGTTATTGGTGAGCAAGGTAACACAGGCGATAATTTTGTCGATGCGATTAAGCTTAACGGGCAAAGCTTAAAACGTCATTATCTGACATATGATGAAGTTATGGCAGGTGGTTCATTAAGCTTTTTATTTCAGCAGTGATAACGACAGGTTTAATGGCAAACACAATGAATACAACACACAGTGATATTTTATATGTAGGTATTGACGGTGGAGGCACTAATTGCCGGGTTCGCATTGTCGGTCCATCCGGGGAATTATTAGGTCAGGGGTTAGGCGGCACCGCCAATCCGTCTCATGGCCTGTCGACGGTGATCCAGTCAATGACTAATGCAATCAATATGGCGTTATGTCAGGCGGGTTTATCAGAACAGCATCTTAAGCGACTTGTGGTTGGTGCAGGGCTCGCTGGGCTGCATTTACCTCGTTATCGGACAATGATGGAGCAGTGGCAGCATCCGTTTCATGCGATTTATTATACCGATGATCTCCATGCTGCCACTCTTGGCGCTCATGATGGTAAAGATGGTGCGGTGGTGATTGTCGGTACCGGTTTTAGTGCCTTGTCTATGGTGAACGGGCAAAAAACAGCAATTGGTGGTTATGGCTTTTTGCAAGCGGATCATTGTAGTGGTTCCTGGCTCGGTTATCAGGCGGTTCAGGCAGCATTACTGGCTCATGATCATTTAGCACCACAAACCTTGCTCAGTGAATTGTTATTTGAGCAGCTTGAAGCTCGAGGTTATCTGTTAGCAGACAAACTGGCCGATGCGAAAGCAAGAGAATATGGCACTTTAGCGCCGTTAGTCTTTCGAGCGGCAGAGCAGGGAGATACTGTTGCTCGTCACATTATTGCTGATAGCAGCGAATTTTTAACCCGGATTATCAAACAGCTGGCACAAACCAACCCGCCGCGTATTTCGCTCATTGGCGGCGTTGCACAGCAGTTAGTGCATTATTTAGATAGCGACATAGTGACGCAATTATCAGCACCAATTCACAGTGCAGAATACGGCGCTATTTGTTTTGCCAAACAGCAACATCAGTTAATTAGCACATCATTATCATAAGGCGGGATCATGACCAGTAAACGCGCATTTTTAAAGTACTCTTTGGCTGGAGCGTCAACGCTTGGCGCCGGAATATTGTCTCGAGTAATCGCAAAGGAAAAAAAGGCCGTGCCATCACACGCTACTAAACCGATAGTGATCTCAACTTGGGAGCATGGGGTAGCGGCCAATCAGGCGGCCTGGCAAGTGTTACAACATGGCGGTAAAGCGATAGATGCGGTAGAGCAAGGTGTGCGCGTACCGGAAGCTGATCCGAATGTTCGTACGGTTGGCTTGGGCGGATATCCTGACCGGGAAGGTAACGTTACCTTAGATGCCTGTATTATGGATGAACAGCAAAACGCCGGTTCAGTCGCCTGCCTGCAACATATCAAACATCCTATTTCTGTTGCTCGTTTGGTGATGGAGAAAACCCCACATGTGATGTTAGTGGGAGAGGGCGCGTTGCAATTTGCCAAAGCGCAAGGCTTTAAGGAAGAAAACTTGCTTACTCAGCAGGCGGAAGCTGACTGGCGAGAATGGCTCAAACAATCAAAATATCAGCCGGTGATCAATATTGAAAATCACGATACCATCGGCATGTTGGCATTAGATAATAATGGCGATTTATCAGGTGCCTGCACGACCAGCGGTGCTGCCTATAAAATGGCAGGGCGAGTGGGGGATTCACCGATTATTGGCGCTGGGCTGTATGTTGATAATGAAGTGGGGGCGGCAACAGCTACTGGCATGGGCGAGTTAATGATCAAAACCGTTGGTTGTCATTTAGTGGTTGAGATGATGCGTCAAGGCATGAGTCCTACTGAGGCTTGTATGGCGGCGGTTGAACGTATCGCCGATAAACTTGGTGACTACCAAAAGTTTCAGGTTGGCTTTTTGGCATTAAGTAAATCAGGTGAGTATGGCTCTTATTGTATTCAACCGGGCTTTAATTATGCTGTAACGGCTAAATCTGGCACTGAACTTATTGATGCTAAAAGTATTTTATCTTGAGTCGGCAAATCGCTGACTCGTTCAATTCTCATTATTTTAAAAAACATACGCATGTTAAAACTTCCTGTGTTACTGACCTTGCTGATGCTAATGCTTTGCAATATGGCGATTGGCTATGGTGGAGAAAGCAAACTTATTCGCTCGCCGGATAATCATTTACAACTTGAGTTTCTAATCGATAACGGTGTCGCCAAGTATCGGGTTTTTAGCCATAAGAATGAAATTATTGCGCCGTCGAAACTTGGCTTTGAATTTTCTCAACAACCTGCGTTAACTGAAAATTTTGTCTTAGTTTCTGCGGCTGAGCGTGAGGTTAATGAAAGCTGGAAAAAATTGTGGGGACAGTCAAAACAGGCGGTAAATCATTATCGGGAATTAACGGTTAAGTTAATCGAAACTACGAAATTATCGCGTCAGTTAGAGATAGTGTTTCGCGTTTATAATGATGGTGTCGCATTTCGTTATCAATTGCCTTTGCAGCCTAACATCACAGCTTTTGCTATGACTTCAGAACAAACGGAATTTACCTTTACTGAAGATCTACAAAGTTGGTGGACGCCGGCGGATTATGATAGTTACGAAGCGCTGTATCAGCAAACGCCGTTAACAAAAGTGCAGGCGGTCAATACACCTATCACTTTTAAAAGTGCAACGGGTCAATATTTTAGTATTCATGAAGCGGCACTGACTAATTATGCCGGTATGACGTTAGTAAAAAGTAAGGGGCATCCTTATCGTTTAGTGAGTGATTTAGTTCCTTGGCCGGACGGTATTAAAGTCAAAGGTCAAACGCCGTTTAACAGCCCGTGGCGTACGATACAGGTGGCGGATAATGTTGCGAAGCTAATTGAATCCGATCTGATCGTTAACCTTAATGAACCGAGTGTGGTTGCGGATACCTCCTGGATCAAACCGATGAAATACTTAGGGATCTGGTGGGGCATGCATATGCGAAAGTATACTTGGCAGGCAGGGCCTAAACACGGCGCTACTACGGAAAATACCAAGGCCTATATGGATTTTGCCGCCCAGCACAATATTGGCGGCGTACTGGTTGAAGGCTGGAATCAAGGCTGGGAAAGCTGGCACAGCGCTTTGAATGTTCAGGATTTTACCAAGGCCTATAGAGATTTTGATCTAAAAGAAATTGTGGATTATGGCAAGCAGCGCGGCGTTGCGTTAATTGGCCATCATGAAACCGGCGGTAATATCCCGATGTATGAAAAACAGATGGATAAAGCTTTTAAGCTTTACCAAGAGGCCGGTGTCCACGCGATAAAAACTGGCTATGCCGGCCATATGGTGCCCGAAGGCATGTATCATCATGGACAGCAAATGGTCAGTCATTACCGTAAGGTGTTGGAAATGGCAGCGAAGCATCAAATTATGGTCAATGCCCATGAACCGATTAAGCCAACCGGACTGCGCCGCACCTACCCGAACATGATGACCCGTGAAGGCGCGCGCGGTATGGAATGGAATGGCTGGAGCGCTGGTAATCCACCAGAACATACAGTGACTTTACCTTTTACCCGGTTATTAGCTGGGCCATTGGATTATACGCCGGGGATTTTTAATATTTTATTTGATCCGCAGCAGCAATACCGCATTCATTCAACGTTGGCTCGGCAGTTAGCAATGTATGTCGTGCTTTATAGTCCATTGCAGATGGCGGCGGATATGATCGAAAATTATCACCAGCAACCGGCGTTTGAATTTATCGAAAAAGTGCCAACCACCTGGGATGAAACTAGAGTCTTAACGGGTGAGATTGGTGATTACATTATCACTGCCCGGCGTGCTGAACAGCAGTGGTTTATTGGCAGTATGACCGATGAGCAGCCGCGCTTACTAACTTTCTCGCTGGATTTTTTGGCTCCTGAGACGACTTATCTCGCGCGGATATTTGCCGATGCAAATAATACCAGTTATCAAGCAAATCCAACTGCTATTAACATTCAGTCATATAGAGTAAAAAAAGGTGATAAGTTAAGCGTTGCACTTGCCGGCAGTGGCGGTCATGCTATGTATCTTACGCCAGTCACGGCAAAGCCGACTGATGAGCCATTGATTGCACGGCATAATCAGCAAGCACGTGATAATTTTGAACGGTTTAAACAGGCAAAACGTTACGGTGAGATTGAAACTGTTGATCATTTGGCGGTTAATAAGCCGATAAAAATATTAAGCCAATATGATGAAAGTTATAGTGCTGGCGGTGATAATGCGTTAGTTGACGGTATTATCGGCGGAGCCGATTATCAAACGCTATGGCAAGGCTATCGTGAGAAAGATTTAGATGTGGTAATCGATCTTGGCGCGCAACAACAAATTTCATCGATTGAAATTGAATTTTTGCAAAGTGTTTTGCATTCTATTTTATTGCCAAGTCAGGTACGCTTTGCTTTATCGAGTGATGGCGAGCGCTTCAGTGGTGTTGGTGAACTGTCATATCAATCACAAGAAAATATGCCTGATTATCAGCAAAAACGTTTTTCTGTCACATTTAATCGCCAAGCTGCGCGTTATATTCGAGTGCAAGCGAAAAATCTAGCAAAATTGCCAAGTTGGCATATACGCGCTGGGCAAGAATGTTTTATCTTTGCCGATGAAATTATTGCTCATTAATACCAGGTGAAATAAATAGTTATTTTTAAGGGAAATCATGACATCTAGAACATCACTTAATAGCTGGAAAAAACTGGTCAGCCATGCTGAAGACATGAAGAGTCAACATATGAATGAGCTATTTGCTCAAGATAGCGAGCGCTTTAACAAATATTCTCTTCAATTACCCAGTATGTTGCTTGATTACTCTAAGAATTTGGTAACGAAAGACACCATGGACAAGCTGATGGCGCTTGCCCGTGAGTGTGACGTTGAGTCTTGGCGGGAAAAAATGTTCAGCGGTGAACGTATCAACCGTACGGAAGAGCGCGCGGTATTACATACTGCGTTGCGTAATCGGGCGAAAACCCCTTTATTGCTCGACGGTGAAAATGTTACTGAATGTGTGGAGTCTGCGTTAGCTAAAATGAAACAATTTAGTGACACTGTGCGTCAAGGCCATTGGCGTGGCTATTCAGGTAAACGCATTACCGATGTCGTTAATATTGGCGTCGGTGGCTCTAATCTAGGTCCGCAAATGGTCACAGAAGCATTAAAACAATACAGTGATGACAGTATTAATGTTCACTATGTCTCGAACGTCGACGGCACCCAAATTGCGAATGTACTCAGGCCGCTTAATCCTGAAAAGGTGCTGTTTATTGTGTCCAGTAAAACCTTTACTACCACAGAAACTATGACTAACGCTCGTACGGCAATGAAATGGCTGACGTCTGCTTCTTTTGATGATAAAGCCATTGCTAAGCATTTTGTCGCGGTAACGGCTAATAAAGCGAATGCCATGAGTTTTGGTATTCGTGAAGAAAATATTTTTGATATGTGGGATTGGGTTGGCGGGCGATTTTCACTGTGGTCGGCGATTGGTTTACCAATTGCGCTGGATCTAGGCTTTGATAAGTTTATTGAATTACTGGAAGGAGCGCATGCCATAGATACGCATTTTTGCCAACAACCGCTAGAGCAAAATGCACCGGTGATCATGGCACTGTTAAGTGTGTGGAACTGTACCTTTTTAGGCGCGCAGTCGCAGGCGATACTACCTTATGATCAATCACTGCATATGTTGAGTGCTTATATGCAACAGGCTGAAATGGAAAGTAATGGTAAATCGGTAACCTGGGATGGTGACAGTATTGATTATTCGACTGTACCGTCAATTTGGGGCGAGCTTGGCATTAATGGTCAGCACGCGTTTTATCAGTATTTGCATCAAAGTAATAATATAGTCCCGGCTGACTTTATTGGCTCGGTGGAAAGTGTCACTCCAGTACAAGGTCATCATGAAACGTTAATGGCGAACTTTTTTGCGCAAACTGAAGCGTTGATGTCTGGTGTGAATGAGCAGCAGGTGCGGGCTGATTTACGCGCCAGTGGACGAAATGAAGCCTATATCGATAAAGTTGCTCCACATAAAGTGCACAAAGGTAATCGTCCTACTAATACCATTTTAATGGAGCGTATTTCGCCGTATTCTTTAGGCTGTTTAATTGCACTTTATGAGCACAAAATTTTTGTTCAGGGCATTATTTTACAGATCTGTTCGTTCGATCAATGGGGCGTTGAATTGGGTAAAGGTCTAGCGAATAATATTCAGAAAGAGCTAGAGCAGGGCAGCGTTAATATGCAGCATGACAGTTCAACCAGTGGTTTAATGCAGTTCTATTTGGGCGTATTAAAGAAATAATTAACGCGAAGGCGTTTTAATAACCAGCAATACAAAAACTGTCACCCGTAGCGCGCTTAAGTTAGTTACGGGGAGACGGTTCAATGACAATGGTAAACGACTAAGCGCTTAATAACCTGCTAGAGAGTTGATAGTGTTTAATAAAAAACACCATACCTTGTTTGCTAAAAGTTATCGCTCTTGAATCTAAGTCTTTCTCTGCCCACTTTCTTGCCAATATATCATTAATTATCCATTGTCCCAGGCTGCCGGCGAGATGGTCACGGCGTTCACTCCAATCCAGACAAGCCTTACAAAGCGGGCGTTTGTTTTTATTAAGTGCATTAAAGTCTGCCCCCAGATTTGTGAAAAAGGTTTGTCCTTGCGCTGTTAATAAGGTGTCACTTGCTTGCGCAATAATATATCCGTTGTCACTTAAGGCATCATATAAGGCAACACCAGCCTCGCCTGCAAGATGATCATAACAGATCCTTGCTTTTCTCAGGCGTTGATCGCTTGGGCCTGTCGAGATTGTTGAAGTTGGAAAATTAGCGCTTATCGTTAGCAGTTGCTCCAGTAATTGTGCAATATGCTGACCTGAGAGCTGAAAATATTTGTGACGGCCTTGCTTGCGCATCCGCAGTATGTCTCCTGCTACCAGTTTGGCTAAGTGACTGCTGGCAGTTTGGGACGTGATCTCAGCTTCTAATGCTAACTCTGTTGCTGTAAGTGCTTTTCCCCCCATTAACGCAGTTAACATTCGGGCGCGGGCGTGATCACCAATCAGGCGGGCGATAAAAGCAATATCTGGTTCCAAAAATAAAATCTCTATAGTTCGATCGCTATCGAAGCATGGTTAATTAAAAGCATTAGACTGCCTTAAAAAACCATAGGAGACAATAGTAATGAAGATCACATGTTTTATTGAATATCAAATCGACCCATTTAAAGTGGAAGAGTTTCAGCAATATGCGAAAAACTGGGGAGAGATTATTCCTAGATGTGGTGGTGAGTTAGTCGGCTACTTTTTGCCTTATGAGGGTACCAATGACACCGCATATGGTTTGATCAGTTTTAATACGCTTGCTGATTATGAAGCGTATCGTGCACGATTAACTGCCGATAGTTATGGTAAGCAAAACTTTAATTTTGCCCAAAGTGCTAAGTTTATTCGCTCGGAAAAACGGACCTTTTTGCAAGTAGTGCCATCAACTTATCAGCAAGCAGCTAAGGAGTATAAATGATTGCCGTAATTTTTGAAGTAGAAATCAAAAACCAAGAAAATAAGGCACAGTATTTTGAGCGTGCCGCGGAGTTAAAAGATATTTTGCTGAAGATGCCGGGCTTTATTTCGATAGAACGTTTTCAAAGTGTCGCTAGTGCCAATCGATACTTGTCGTTATCTTTCTGGCAAGATGAAGCATCGGTGAAAGGCTGGCGTCAGCAAATGATTCATCGTGCAGCACAGCAGCAAGGAAGGGAACAACTGTTTGAGGATTATCGTATCCGCGTGGCAAATGTGATGCGTGATTATGGTATGACAGCACGAGAACAGGCGCCGGATACTTAATTTTGTTTAAGTGCTATATGAATATACAGCTTTGGTGTGTTCTCGTTTTTATCAAAAAAGCGAGAACCATTCTCCTTTCTCCGTTAAAAACGAGAATGAGCTTTAGTATCTAATTGATATGCTTGATAAGAACTGGTACTTTGGGCGAGTTAAAACAAAAAAGAAATTTATTCTCTACCGTAACTTATGAGAAGGATTCCTTCTCATAAGCGGTTAGGCATACATCATTCAATGAGGTTATGGAGAACGAATGAAAAAGTACGAATATAAAATTATTGATACTCGAGATGTCGAATCGGCGGGGCTATTCAAAGGAAGAAAACGTGAAGATGTAGAAGCCTACCTAAACTCTCTTGGAACTAAGGGGTGGGAACTTGTTAATGTCGATTTCCGTGAGCTCGAAGGTGGATTGGAATTTGCTGGCGTCATGAAAAAAGAAGTTTAGTTACCTATAGACTTTAAATGCCTAACAAGGCACGAAAGCCGGACAAAAAATACCGTTGGTTTTTACTCCTGCGTCGCCAATTTTAACCAACTATTTGTTGCCTCTTATTGAGGCGTTATTTTTCTCTGGTGGCATTTGGATAAGCATCGCAAAATACTTAGTACATTATTTTTTATCTTAGGTGGTTGCATGCTACTCTTTGTGAGTGCAATGCTTATATATAATTTTTGCTTAGGCTACCTAGAAAATGTTATGTGGAATGCTATTTTAGTTCCATTCTCAATTACGCTATTATTCTCAGGATACTGCCTAAATAGAAACAAAGAAGAGGCATATCCATATACCATCTGGGTAGCTGTTGTTAACTTGATAGTTGTACCAATAGGTACACTAGCATCAATTTACTATATTTGGTTTCACTTTAAATTTATTAAAAACAAAATATAACAAAAATTTAAAGCGGGGCTGCTAACAGTTTGCTCGGTTCCGCTACGCTTCACATTTTAGCAAACAATTATGTGCCGCTTAACGCGGCGTTAGGCTTTTCTATAATTCAGGTGAATATGGGTATTATGACAAATAAAAGTACTAAATTGGAAAAAGTAGGGTTTGTATTAGTTGCACTCATAGTTTTGTTACAGGGTTTCTATGGTACTTTTGCTTTCATTGACCCAGCTATGTTTTCTTTCGTCAGAGGCACTGAACTTTTTTCGGGTATGGATGCTGATTGGGTGAAAATATATGGTTCGCGTACAATCTTCATTACCTTAATTTTTGGTTATCTTTTATATACTCGAAATTATATTGTTTTAATGTGGGGGGCATTATTTGCAGTTGTTATGCCAATTACTGATGGGTTACTTGCATATGAAGCTCAAGCACCATTTAAGGTTGTTGCTAAGCATGTTGCGACTATTGTGTACTTATTAATTATCTTCTTCGTATTAAAAAAGGTTATTACCCAAAAAAGTCTATAAAAATAGGACATCGTGAGGCGTTATTTTACTTAGTTGTTGCTAGCTCGACTATACTTTTAACTCCCGAATAAATTGGAGAGTTAAAATGCCTAAATATGTGATTGAACGAGAACTCGATGGAGCGGGAAAACTATCTAGTAATGATTTACAAGGTATATCCCAGAAGTCCTGTGATGTATTAGAAGAGTTAGGACCTAAAATCCAATGGGTCGAAAGTTACATTACTGATAATAAAATATATTGTGTTTACATCGCTCCGGATGAAAATATGATTCGAAAGCACGCTGAAAAGGGAGAATTTCCTATTACAGCAGTAAATGAAGTTAAAAGTGTTATCGATCCAACCACAGCGGAATAAAGTAAACTAACAAGCTGTTAAAGCGGACAAAGTAAAGCTGGCTTTGTTCGCTTTGATCTTGCACCACTTTGGTGGACAGTAATTTAGCCAGCTTTATTTTGCTCATTAACAGGGCGTTAATTTTAAGTGGAATTTTGAGCCGAATTCGAAAACTAAGGATAAATAGGAATATAAACATCAATATTACATTGGTATTTGTAGGCTCTTTTGTGTTGGCGTTAATTATTGGCCGGGATGCATGCATCATTCCCCGTCATCATAATTTTGGGAGTTAACATGAACTTCTTCATAAGAAAACGTTGCCTATGCGCAATCATTACTCTAACGGTTTTTTCTGCCACTGCTGCATCCTCAACTGCGTCTGGTGATGCAAAGCCCACTGACTGTAACGCACTGACGAAAGAACAACTTGCTAGCGCCCTTGCTTTTGAATTTGGGGACATGGATAAGCTTTGGAAGATCATTGACCAGTTAAAGTCTGGTTCGGACCCTTTGCCAGAACAATGGAATTCACTTGCATCTGGTCCCGGGTATGAGAGCTTGATTAAAGAGGAGATCCCAAAGGATGTCCTACTGGAAGCTATACGCACCGCATTTTTGCCTTCTAAACAGACCCAACAAAAGCAATGGAGGGAACAGGGCAAAGCTGCGTTGCGTCTTGTTGAGCACTTTATCGAACTGGACTTGAAGCGTAGGGAAGTCACGAACCTCTTGCTTCAGCTCAAGCAGGAACAAGGTACACTGTCGCAGCACGCCACTGAACTTGCGTGTGGCTATTTTTCACATCCGGCAGGCGAAAGATGGCCCCGGTTTTCCGTCGCCTTTGCCGCCTTCCAGAAAGATGCCCGAGGGTATAGCAGCTCGATCGTGATGGATCCCCTTTTTGCACTTGAAGCGGGCGATAATCTCGTCTATTGGTTAGCCCACGAAACACATCATATATTGCGCCACACAGTAACCGTGTCGACCACACGAAATGCCATGTCTGCCACAAATGAATCACTTGTATGGGTGTTGCATCAACTGCAATCTGAAGGCATTGGTGATCAAATCGATAAACGGCATACATTCTTCAATGATGGATATCTAGCTCACTCAAAATTTGCCAAGTTTTTTCGTGACGAGGTAACCAACGCCCCAGCACGCATTGCGGAGTTAGATGTTCTAATACGTGACCTTCAGGAATGCCAGCAAGACTGCGATACCATCGATGAACGAATCCGCGAAACTGCCGTGATGGCAGGTCATCCTTTAGGTTTTTTTATGGCTGAAACAATTGACAGGACGCTAGGTCGAGAAGCGTTGCTCGCTGACATCGGTAACCCTGCGCAGTTTCTGGTGAGCTACAATCGTGCAGCCCTGAAGAGTTCAAAGGATCTTCCTTTGTTTTCAGACAGCAGCCTTGAGTATGTGTTGCGCTTATTCACTGATCTTTAAAACGGGAACTCAAGTTAAGTGGCTAATATTAGTTGACCACTACTGCATAGCGTCATTGTCTTGTTTTAAGTCACGACTTTGTAATCTTCCTGTTTAATCATCAGTGTCCAAATCAGTCGTGCATTGCTGCTTCACAAATCGCCTCGGCATCGTTATTATCTTTTTTACCGCCAGTGCGAAAAGGTTCAATGAACTTGGCGGCAATAATAGCAACTTGGTGTCCTATGGACTTAAATTCACGCGCCCATAAGTGTGCGCCACTACAAGCCCCCATAGCTATAAGGCAGGGATTAAGCTGAGTAATATAGGGAAGTTATTTTTACGAGACAGTCTCTTACGCATTACTACTTTCCCATGCTTATTCATGCCAACAAGGCTAAACAAATTTTTGGCTAAATCGATACCAAGTGTTTTAATGTTATTCATGATGGGCTCCTTTTTTTAAGTTTCGCACCTTAAGTTTGGCAAATATGCCAGAGTCAAGGGGAGTCCATCTCAGTCGTTAGTTTTTAGTGAATTTTAACATCTGCTAAAGAGGAATAAATAAGTGATAGACCTATTTTCTTTATTAAGTATTGGCCTTGCATTTTTTGTCATAGCCGTTTCACCTGGACCAGCAAATATTTCTAATGCGACCATAGCAATGAGTAAAGGTAGAAGAACTAGTTTAATTTATGGTGCTGGGCTTTCTACTGGTTTAGTGTTTTGGGGGATTATTGCTGCAAGTGGCATGGGGACTATTCTTCAAAGCTCTGTTTATTTACTAATGGCACTTAAGATTTTCGGTGGAATATATCTATTAAGACTGGCCTATCTTTCCGGTAAAGAAACTATGAAACCTAACTCAGTTAGTATTGAAATGATTGATGATAAGGTTTCAGGTAAAAGTTGGTTTTTTCGTGGTGTTATTATGAATATTTCTAACCCTAAAACGGTAATCGCTTGGATGGCTGCACTTTCTGTTGGCTTGGAGGCAAATGATGGAACTCTTTCTCTTATTGCTGGTTTGGTAATTTGTATGGTCGTCGGGTTTGCTACAAATGCTATGTATTCAATTTGCTTCTCATATTGCGGTGTTATGAACTGGTATCAACGCGCAAGTCGATGGATAAATGGTGCAACTTCATTCTTATTTTCTATTGCAGGCATCGGACTACTTCGCTCAGCCTTTAATCGTAGTTCTGTATCGTAATACAAACTAACCAGTTTCTTAAACGGAAAAATAACAGTTGACCATCGCTTCGCTATTATAGCCAACCTTTATTTTCCGCTTAGCAAAGCGTTAACTGTCTAAAGGAGTATGCAGATGAATTTAAGTGTGAAGACTATAACAACAGAAGAGAATCTGCATAAGTCACGTCCTTTGGCTTTTCTTTTAGACTTGATTATTTATATTTCGATAATGTTTTTAATAAGGGAAGTATACTTTTCACAATTCAACTTTATTACCAATGGCCTATTTTGGTCATTTTCCACATTACTTACAGCAACGATTTTAATGCGACTTAGGAAAACTACTTGGAAAGAAATAGGCTTATTTAAGCCAAAAAACTATAAGAAATCTTTGTTAGCTACTGTTTTTATTTTTGCATTCACAATTATCTCGATCTTTATTTTTCAAACGTTAAAAGATCAATTAGGCCTGCAAGTTGCCCCCGATATGTCAGGTGAAAAAGCCGTCTCTAAATTTGGGGAGCTTTCTGGTAACTGGACGCTATTTTTTACGATAATTCCATTTATATGGCTGCAATCCACATTGGAGGAAGTGCTAGACCGAGGGTTTCTTATCAATTGGATCGAAAAAACTTTATCTAGTACTTGGTTTGCAACAGCCGTTGCTGTTTTGGCTCAGGCTCTGATCTTTGGTTTTAGACACTCTTACGATATATCTGAACGTTCAATAACTGTTGCTTTAATTGGTCTTGCTATGGGGATTGGTTATGTAGCATTTGGCAGAAACTTATGGCCGCTAATTTTTGCACATTGCCTACTTAATACGATGTCTATGTTAGAAAGAGTTTAAAACTGACGTTTACAAGCCACTCAATCAGACAATTTACAGCTGGCTCAGTTCCGCTTCGCTACACAATTTTATCAAGCTATTATCAGCCTCTGAATGGGGCGTTAGTAGTCTTTATCTTTTGGAGTAAAAAACAGGAATTGCTTTTAAACAGATAAAATGGCTTTTCAGTTTAAGTCATCCACCATTTCAATGCTGTTTTTCACCTTCATCTAAAGCATCGCTGTTCTTGGCGTTATTTTTAAAGTAAGGTAAAGTCATTAAATTAATCAGCAGTTTATATGTGGTTAAAGTGGTAAACCGCGTTCATCCATTTGTAAACTGCTAATAAGTAAAATCTGGCGGACACACAACGCTTGCTCGCGCTTCGCGCAGTGTAGCAAACGTTGCTTAGCCGCTGTTTTAAGCGTTAGCTTTTCTGAGTAGATCAACTTGCAACGTAAGTGAAAATCAAAAAAGGTAACTCTGTACTAAGGGGTTATGTTTTGCATTGCATAAAGAGGGATGTATGGTTCTGGTTAAGATTATTCGAGTCGCATTTTTAGTTGTTATTTCATTGAATTTAGCAATAGCAGATGAAATTGATTTAAATCTGTTTGATCTAAAACGGTTAAACGACAATGTTTACGTGGTCAGCCAGGATTATGGGCATTCAAATATTAACTTTGCCTTTGTAATAGGGGAGCATGATGTTGCATTAATTACATCGATGATGAAAGATTACTCAAGACATGTGCAGTCATTAGTGCAAGGCATTACAGAGAAAAAAATCGAATACGTCTTTGCCTTGGACGGCGACTACTATCAGTACAATGGCAGCAGGCTTTTTGTAGAAAATGGCGCGACTTTTGTAGCAAGAGAAAACTTGATCCCCGATGCTTTTGCAAACAGGATTTTAGTCGCTTCGAAGCGTATTTTCGATCTAAAATATGAAGTGATCGAAGCAACTCCCACAAAGGCCCACACCGATGATCACATGATGCTCAAGCTGAAGAAAAGCAACATTATATTTGCAGGTGATGCAGTAGGTTTTGATTGGATTGTCTATTCGGGTAAAAATGGCCCACTGGCTCATCTTGATGCACTGAAAAGCATCCTTAGAGATGTTGATGACGAAACTAAAATATTTCCTGGAAACTGGTCCGCAAAACAATATGGGAATAAAGTCGATCTTGAAAATTTAATTGGGGTATATGAGGAGTTTGTCAATCAGGTTTTTTTGCTATCAAAACGAAATATGAAACCTGAGGACATTGCTGCTGATGAATCGATACATAGTTTGCTACGCCACCTAAACTCTTACGACTTTCAAAAAGATTATCTGGTTCATTATGTTAAAGACGTGTTAAGTGAAAAGTAAAACAAGGATACCGGAATCAAGTCTAGCAATCCTACATTCGCGGTGTTACTCATCTCTGGCGCTAGATATATCGAGAGTCTGAGTAAGGTTAAAAAAACAGCCATATAAGCCACTCAATACGGGACTGCTAACAGCTTGGCTCAGTTCCGCTTCGCTACACAATTTTGTCAAGCTATTATCAGCCCCTTATGGCGGCGTTATATTTTTAAAGGGTATCCAGATGCAACGGTTAAGCTTTTTGTTATTTATATCTTTAATTACTGTCGGCTGCAGTTCTAACAATAAGGAATTACTTAGTGAAATCGCAATAAATGTAAAAATGCATGAACTGCACAAATATTGGGTACCTAAAAAAAGTAGTATTTCATTCAACAATAATTGGGTGCCTCCACAAGAATCAGGGTTTGTTAACGTTAAAATTTTAATTGGCTCTAATGGCGAAGTTTCTAATCCAGTTATAATTGAGTCAAAAGGTGGTTGGGATAAATTTGCATTGCGTGCGGTACAGGAAAAACATTACGTCAACACTGATTTTAACCATAAAAAAACGCCTGTTTACGTAATATTAGAATTTCGATTCTCTGCTCCATCAATATTATAACAAAGCGTCTAAAAAGTCGGGCACATAAAAGCTTGCTGTGCTCCTTAGTCGCCAATTTTAGCAAGCTTTTATTAAGCCGTTTAACGCGGCGTTATATGCCAAGGAAGAATTCAAGTTGAGTATTAGCCCATGGACGAGTGAAGTTGAAGTTCAAAGTCCTAACGAAAAACATTTAGCATCTGTTTAAAATGCCTTTGAAATAGCAATGGGAGCACCCACATCAGGAGTTCTTTCAATTGACGGAAAAATTATTTCTACACGATGTAATCCCTCAATTATTTGGTCAAATGATTCAATGCATTTAGCTTTTCCTGAATGGACAAGATCGAACAGTCAGAAATTAATGGTTTATTCTGTTAAATCTAAAGAATTGAAGGTATTACCAAAAATTTATAGAATATTGGAGCTTAAAAATTTTGATGGGTTATGTATTGAAGGTGTAGATTCCCCAATTTATAAACCCAAAGATATTAATATCGAAATAGATTTTTAGTATTGATATATAACAAGCCATTGCGGTGCGGGACTTTTGCAAGTTGGTTTTCCTCGCTGCGTTCGTTATTTTAGTCCACAATTATTTGCCTGTTAACGAGGCGTAATAAGTTATTCAGGCTTGAGAGGTGAAACCTAAAATTTAATATGAAAAATAACGTAGTAATAAGAGAATCAAACGAGAATGATCGCGCGTTTATTTTTGAGCTTTCACCTTATCTAGCTGAGGTAGCAAAACTAGATTGGCATACTGAAGATGCGGTTCAAGAAATGCAGGACAATTATATTTCAGAAATGCTTGCTAACACCTCAACGCCAAGTACAACGTTGATAGCTGAAATTGAAAATTCTCCTCTAGGGTTCATTCACGTTCGTACACACAAAGATGGTATTTCGGGTGAAATTTGCGGAACAGTTCCTCTGTTAGCTGTATCACCTAAATCACAAGGTTTAGGTGTAGGTAAGCTGTTAATGGAGTCTGCTGAACAGTGGGCTAAAAATTTGGACTGTCGCTTGTTACACCTTGAAGTATTTGCAAATAATTCAAAGGCTAACAGTTTTTATAAAAAACTTGGTTTTAAGTCTGAAACTTTGCATATGGTTAAAACTATTTAGCGTAACCCGCATGAAACACGGCTATTTGTAAACAAGGAAAGTCACTAGATGAAAAAAAAGGCTTTTGCAGCAACTTTTGCTGTACTTTTTACTACTAACGTACCAGCAGATACGATTGGTTTATACCTCGGTGGCCAAATTTGGCAAAGTGAAGCAAGTGGTCTTTTGGCTGAACAAAATACAATAGGTGACTTTACTTTAAAAAAAGGGCAGCAAAATAGCTATTTTATTGCCGTTGAACACCCGATTGCTATTCTTCCTAATGTACGCATTTCAAGTGCTACGCTTGACACTACATCAGGTACAACTCATTTAACGCAAGAATATAATGCCGATAACGAAACCGCGCATGTTGATGTTCATGCTGATATTGATATTGATACCAATTTTAACGTAAGTTACGTTGATTACACCTTATATTACGAATTATTTGATAACGGCTCCTTTTCATTCGACTTGGGATTAACTGCTAGAGATTTTGGTGGTGCAGTTATTGTAACGGAGGACGCAAATATTGTGACTACAAGTCGGGATCGTATTTGGGATGGAGAAGATCACGATGATCATGATTATCATAATGTTACAGAAACAACAGAGACTGTTACTACCGATAAAATAAAGACAAACGAGGTAGAGCCTATGTTGTATGTTGCCTCTAATATTAGCTTGCCATTAAGCGGCTTAAGTTTATTTATCCAAGGTGATTTTTCATTAAAAGATGACCAAACACATTCTGATTATCAAGTTGGCTTAAGTTACGAATTAGTCGATAACAGAATGATGGATTTCTATTTGACCTTAGGCTATCGAGCCGAGAAAATGGAATTTGAAAAGTTAAATGATTTATATACCGATCTTGAGTTTAAGGGGACTTTTGTCGGCGTGACTGTACACTTTTAAAAACGCTATGATGTGTGGTGTTAATAAATAAGAAACATAACAAGTAAATTAACGTCAATAAAAAGTCGTTAGTTATTACTTTTTTCGGCTAATTTTAGCGAAAAATTTATGCGCTATATCGTTGAGTATTAGCATTGGGCACTATACTGATCCAAAGTTACCGTACAAGAAAACAGAGCCAGAAATAAGCAGCACTCTTACGGTATGCTGCTTAGTTTCTGAGCTTGAGCTATTTTTGAGCAATTTTCACTCGAATTCTATTTTTGGCAACTCTTGTTTCATGCAAAGCAGAAAGCGCTGATTGAGCTTCATTTTCATCAGGCATTTCTACAAAAGCAAAGCCTTTTGATTTAGCTGTCTCTTGGTCTAAAACTAAATTACAATCAGTGACAGTGCCATGAGTAGAAAATAAAATACGAATTTCTTGCTCTGTTGTTGAGCGTGAAAGGTTACGAACTAAAAGTTTCATAATGAGCCATGTAGTATAAAGTGCAACGCCATTGTCTCACAGTTTTTGATTAGCAGTGCATTGTTTCTTTAAGTGGGCCAGAAATAATAGCAATTGAAATAATCAGTTATTTTAATTGCTATAAATTTCTTGTGAGATGAGAGAGTTTAAGCGAGCGCGCTACAGGCCATGACGGTCAAGCGTAGCGCGCTACATATGGTTGGGAAAACGAGTGGCATTGCGCCTTTTATTTTCCCGTTTACGATTTATTAGCTTGAATTTCAAACTGAGTAGAAAAGTTGTACTACCGAGCCAGATAAATATAAACCGAGCCCAAAAACTGTGTGAGTTACTAGGCTTTGCAATCGAGCTGAAGTTGGTTTTGCTGTTCGGGCGGCAGCTAGTCCTGCCCCCATCCCTGGCTGCATTAACAAAAATGGTGCTGCAATGGTAGCAATGCCAACGGTAAGTGCAGGGCCAAGCGTTGGATTATAGAGCCACGGAACCCCCCATATGCTGATCAATAATGCAGCGAAAGCTATGCCTACCAGATAGTGAAACGTCCATCCTATAAGGTGTTCTCCACACATGGCTGGGGATGTGGCAATAGCGTTATGGCGAAACTTCCCGTAAGCCATGTAGGCTATCCAGCGTCCCACCATTTTGTAATTGGGGGCCGTACTACCGAATAGTCGCTTGCGGACAATACCCCATAAGTCCATGACGACTGTGGCTCCTATACCTATTAATACTATGGATAATAAAATGTTCATTACACACTCCGTGACTTGTATCGATTTGAAACGGGTGATAGCGTACAACTTAAAGTCGACTTGAGGTCAAGCAAAAATTATGGATATCTCCGAAGTAGCAAAACGTTCTGGTGTACCCGCCTCGACATTGCGGTTCTATGAAGAGAAAGGATTAATTAACTCTGTTGGCAGGCAAGGGTTACGTCGGGTTTTTAGCGCTAATATATTGGAGCGATTGGCCTTGATTGCCTTAGGTCGTGTGGCAGGGTTTTCGCTGGATGAAATTGCCCAAATGTTAGGTGCAAAAGGGCAACCCAATATTGACAGAGAATTACTGCTGAGTAAGGCAGATGAACTGGATATCATTATTCAAAAGCAGATAGCAATGCGAGATGGACTTCGGCATGCAGCTGTTTGTTCTGCTCCCAGTCATATGGAGTGCCCTAAGTTTAGGCATTTACTCGGATTGGCTGCTTCTGGAGCAATTAAAGGCGAAGGTACAAGGAAGCTATCGCAAAAGCGGCGCTCTAGTAAAGTGGTGAATTGGGTAAGTCAGTGATGAGCGGAGCGCTAGATAAATTATGAATCCGAATAAAGTTGTACGTGAAGCAGTTAGTAAGCTTACAGACCTGCCAAATATAGGTAAGGCAAGTGCCGCAGACCTTAAGTTGCTTGGTATCGAGAAACCGGACGATCTTGTCGGGCAAGATCCGTATGATATGTATGAGAGGCTCTGCGCGATAACCAGTACCAGACACGACCCATGTGTGATTGATGTTTTTATTTCCGTTACATCTTTTATCCAAGGTGACGAGCCAAAGAATTGGTGGGCTTACACGGCCGAGCGGAAGAGAATGCAGAGTGGGAAGTAAGATCTGTACAGCGCAGAGTAAGGGTATTATGCAATGAAAAAATAGATTAGTTTACGGTTTTCCCGTTCTCAACATTTTAGCAATCTCTTTGTAACCTATTATTAGCACTTTTATATTTATACTGTTTTTATATACAGTTTATTGTGTTACTCTTTGAAAAACTCACTGTTTATGATTTAAAGGTGTTACATGATTAAAGGAAGTTGTTGTTGCGAAACCGTTCAATTTGAACTGACCGAAAAGCCTAGCATGATGGGGATGTGCCATTGCAGTCGTTGTCGAAAAGTTGGAGCAAGTGCTTTGATGTTTGTAAAATCTAACAATTTTAAAATTACCACTGGCCGCGAGAAAATAGTGACCTACAAAGCTGAACCACCTTATAAGTACGATCGCTGTTTTTGTTCTGTCTGTGGTACGGCTCTTGGAGAGGTTCTTTCTGAAATGGAGTCTTTTCCAATAAATGCAAACTGCATAGATAGTGAAATTGAAATTGAAAATGCATTTCACGAATTTGTTGCGGAGAAACCGAGTTGGTTGAAAATAGCCGACAACGCAAAACAGTTCGATGAACATCCACATGAGTAATAGTGATTAGTTTATGTGAATAGCCGATCTTCATCCTTTTGATCAAATGAAAGATATGAAGATCACAGGAGCTATTTACTTAAACGACCGGTATCAAATAAAGTTTATTGGAATGATGATAGTATTGCATAAATTTTAATATAACAATGAGTTAAATCAGCTGCTAATAGCTTGCTCGATTTCAGCAAGTTGTTGTGAGTTACGGATTAAGACGTGAGATGACACTGATATTGGCCTTTAAAACTATATGAATAAAGCAAAAGTAGTCGCAATAAGTGGTGTTTCGGGGAGCGGAAAAACCTCGGTAATTAGATCGTTGTCGAAAAAGTTTTCTTGTCCTTTTTTATTGTTTGATGATCATACCGATGAAAACACTTACCCTAAGGATATGAAACGCTGGCATCATAATGGGGCGGACGCATCAAATATAAAAACGCCTAAACTTATAGATGCACTTCATCAATTGATTTCTGACAGTAATAGCGATTATGTTTTTATTGAAGAGCCATTTGGTAGAAGCAGAGATTCAATTTCTTCGTTAATCGATTACGTAATTTTACTCGATATGCCAATGGAGATCTGTTTATCCCGGGTAATTATGAGAAATATCAATCATCCCAACAGTGATTCGTTAAATGCTATTGCTCAATATTTATCCATGTATGAAGATCATTTTCGAGAAATTTATATTGAGTCAACTCATCAGATCAGAGAAGATTGTGACCTTATCATTCAGCAAGTAGATTCAGTTGAATCTATAACCTGTTTAATTGGTCATTGGCTAAAAAATACTGCTAATTAATGTAGCAATATAGAGATAGTTTTTATACGTTGTCCGTTTACCGGGTGTTACTCAACTTTTCCGGTTGGGTTAGTGAAAGGGCTAATGTTGAGTTATCCAAATATCTAGTTGATGTCATGCAGAGAATAAAAGTATTAGGTAAATAGGGAAAGATACTGATGAATTTATGGGTTCTAAGTGCGGGTATTATTGGGCTGTGTACGGCTTTAATACATATATTGGCTGGGCAAATTGACCCCGTTCGACCATTTCTAAGAACTAATTTACCCGATGTTCAAAAGGCGACTTTATTGGCATCTTGGCATATGGTATCTGTAATTCTTTGTATTTTGGCAACATTCTTAGTCTATGTCGGTTGGGTTGATCAGCAGGGATTATATCAAGTCGTTGCCGGTATTTCGTTAATATTTGTTACATTCTCTCTGGTGTTTATTCTTGTTGGCTGGTTCTTTTTTGGCTATCGTTCGTTCATTAATTTACCACAGTGGAGTTTATTGTTGCCAATTGGCACTCTTGGGTTAATTGGTGTGATTTAATCCTTGTTAACAGTAATAGAGCGATGTGTTTTTTTATGAATAAAAAGATTGGATTATGGTTACTTATGCTCGTTGCATTAATCGCGGTAGGTACCGCCATTGCCCATATGTCCTGCATTTTTCTTGGGCCGCAGTGTTATGCTGCTCAGATGGCACCGCCAGAAATTGTACAGTCAGCAGAAAATGGCACCTTATTAGCGCCTTTGAGTACAGCTTTTATATCTTTGCTATTTATTATTGTTGGACTTTACTCACTCTCAAGTGCAAGGGTTATTAGGCGTTTACCATTACTCTCTTTAGCTGTTTATGTGATTTCAACGCTTTGCATCGTCCGAGGATTAGCAACTATCCCATCGTCTTTTATTTATCCGGAATTAGTCAGCATATTTAGCACAATTGCTGGTGCTATTTGGTTTTTAACCGGAGTTATGTTTATTCTCGGACATAATTTTATCAGGCAAGCAAACAGGTAGTTATCGTAATCAATCGGGTTTTCGGGCCGCGCCAATTGATTGAGTTTCGTGAATACACAGGCATTACCTTAAACCTGTCACTGTTAGTGTTGTTTATTGTATTTATAGATGGAGTTTTAATGAAAAATATTTACTTACTGTTAGCTATTATTGGGGCTGTGATCCCTTATCTTTTTTATATTCAATTTATGCAAGTAGAAGGGCTGAATTTTTCCTTATTTATCACACAAATATTTGCGAATAAGGCGGCGAGTGGCTTTACCGCGGATGTGTTATTAGCAACAGTTGTTTTTTGGTGTTTTATTTTTCAGCGTGCGAAAAGCTCATCAGCTCCTAAGCCTTTAGTTTTCTTTGTATTAAGTTGTACGGTAGGTTTGTCATGTGCATTACCTGCTTATTTATATGCAAACGAAAACTAACTCTGGCCCGCTCAATCATGCGCTCTAATCAAGCTTTAACGCACTTAATAGTTTGTAGCGCACCTATACAAGGAGATTTTAATGCCACATTGTGTAATCGAGCATTCAGCCAATATTGATGGAGAAACGTTAGTTCCTTTGGTCTATAAAGGAGCGTTAGCTTCCAATTTATTTGACCCTGAAGGCAGTGATATCAAGGTAAGAGCTTTACCCTATGCTAATTATCAAACGGGTAAGCTAAACCTTAGTTTTATACACGTTACGTTAAATATACTGTCAGGGCGCAATAGTGAACAAAAATCAGCATTAACTCAATTAGTTTTAGGACAATTAAAAACATTAACTATGACTAACTGCTCTATTTCCGTAGAGGTTGCTGATATCGATCGTGCCAGCTATGCCAAGGTTATAGTGTAGACATTACTAAAGACTGTGGCGTCAATTAAACGCCTGGGCTACGCTGAATAATTTTTAGCTATGCTGAACTCAATATTTTATTTGTGAATTAGAACCTGTATTTATATTTGAAAATACTATAAATAAAAATATTGATTTTCACCGTTCAAACCCTAAATAGATCTATGTGGTTAGGTTGTCTAAATTGGAAGCTTAGCCACACTTAATTGTTTTTATTTTATGTTGCTTCTATTGGAGGATATATGATGAACTCAGTTGATTTAACCCCACTATACCGCAGCAGTATTGGCTTTGATGGTTTAGCGTCTTTATTAGACAGTGCGTTAGCATCAGAAACAACCGCCAGCGGTTACCCACCATATAATATCGAAGCTATTGAAGAAAACCACTATGCCATTACGTTGGCTGTCGCTGGCTTTGCTCAAGAGCAACTCGATATACAAGTAGAGAAAGGCGTACTCACGGTACGAGGCGAAAAGAACGCAAAAGACGAGCGTAATTATTTGTACCACGGAATTGCCACTCGCACTTTTGAGCGCAAATTCAACTTGGCCGATTACGTTGAAGTCACTAACGCCGCTCTTGCTAATGGCTTGTTAACTATTGAGCTGGTAAAAGAAATTCCAGAGGCGATGAAGCCTAAGTCAATAGCCATTAATCAAAAGACTAGTGCTATTGAGCATAAGGCTCAGCAGAAAGAAACTAAAGCTGCGTAAAAATGTAGAGGGTGTCATTGTACACCCTCTGTTTAAATAGCAGACTTATCGTAGTGATTTTTAACGAATAACTAGCTGAAAATAATCAGTTAAAAATTTTTAGTTGTTGAAACTTGAACTTTTAATTTTTGCCCATATCAAAAAAATTGACTCGTTATGTACTTTGTTTTTGGGAATGTTCCCAGTAAATATGGAGACTTTAACAATGTATTTTTCGACCCATTCAACCGTCATCCGTACGGTAGAAATAGCTGATCAGTTAGCACTAACAACTAAAACGACAATTTTCCAGTAACTTTCGGAGACTATCATGCTGAACGTGAGTCAATTAACTCGCAGTTATGGTAATTTTATTGCCGTTAATAATGTGAGTTTCTCAATTAAAAAAGGTGAAATCATCGGTTTGCTCGGCCACAATGGCGCGGGTAAAACGACGATAATGAAGATTATCAGTGGCTATTTAGAAGCTGATAAAGGGGAGGTGTCATTAGATGGTATTTCACTTAATGATAATCCTAAATTATTACAACAACACTTAGGTTATTTACCTGAAAATCTGCCGGTTTACCCTGAAATGACGGTTGCAGAGTACTTAGATTATGCCGCTGACTTAAAGGGCTTAAAAGCGGATAAAAAAGTGGCTGAAATTAAACGTGTCATTAAAGCAACGGATTTATCAAGCAAGTTATTAGCACCGATACAAACACTTTCTCGTGGTTATAAACAGCGAGTTGGCGTGGCCCAAGCGATTTTAGCAAACCCTAAATTGCTGATACTTGATGAGCCAACCAATGGCTTAGATCCTGAACAAACTCAGCATATGCGACAGTTAATTAAAGAAATAGCTCAAGATGCTACGGTCATTTTGTCAACTCATATCATGCAGGAAGTCAATGCATTGTGTGACCGGGCTCTTATTCTTAAAGCCGGACAACTAGTGCTTGACGAAAAATTGGATGCGCTGCAACACAGTCAGCAGCTTATTGTGGAAACTGATTGTCAGGACTTGGCAATTATTAAGCAAATCTCTGGTGTCAAAGCGCTCGAGCGAATCAGTGAACACCAACTGATGGTTGAAATCTCTAAGCCGGAATTTTCACGGACAATTTGCACTGAACTAAGTAAAGCCATAGTGAACTCTGATGCTAATCTATTTGCCTTGTACCGGAAAAAACGTGATTTAGAAACGGTATTTAATCAAATCAATAACGAACAATACTCAAGTATAGAAAATTCATCGCATGAACAGGGGAAGGGGGTGTCTAATGCTGCCTGAGCAATCTGCTAAATTTAATTGTTTTCGCATTGCGCAAAAAGAACTGGCCTTGTTTTTTTCATCGCCTATTGCTTATTTGTTTATTGGTGCGTTTGTTGCGGTAACGCTGTTTATCTTTTTCTGGGGAGAAGCATTCTTTTCGCGCAATATTACCGATGTTCGGCCTATGTTTGAATGGATGCCGGTGCTACTTATTTTCTTATGTTCAACATTAACCATGCGGTTATGGAGTGAAGAACGACGCAGTGGCACCATTGAATACGTCCACACCTTAGCCGTACCACTATGGCATTTTGTTGTTGGTAAGTTCTTAAGTTGTCTGGTGCTTTTAGGTCTTGCACTGCTTATTACTATTCCGTTGCCTATTACTGTCAGCTTGCTCGGTGAACTGGATTGGGGTCCAGTGATCTCTGGTTATCTCGCAGTGATGTTACTTGGAAGCGCTTATCTTGCTATCGGGCTTGCGGTTTCTGCCAGAAGTGACAACCAAATTGTAAGCTTAATTACTGCCTGTGTGATCAGCGGCTTATTTTATTTTATCGGCACTGCGGCAATTACTGACTTTTTCGGTCACCAAGGTGCGGAGTTTTTAAGGCAATTAGGTACGGGGTCGCGTTTTAACGATATTACACGGGGGGTGATTGATATTCGCGACTTGTATTATTACCTGTCACTGACGCTAGTGTTTTTAGCACTTAATACGTACTATTTGGAGCAGGAGCGTTGGGTTAGCCATGATAAAACAGCGCATCATATACACTGGCAGTTGCTAACGGCTTTACTTGTGGTTAATTTGCTGAGCGCTAATTTATGGTTAAGCCAGTTACCACAACTGCGTTGGGATACTACAGCAGGTAAGCAATATTCCATTTCTCAAGCGACCAAGCACTATTTGACCCAGTTGCAAGAACCATTGTTGATCCGTGGTTACTTTAGTGAAAAAACACACCCACTGCTGGCGCCATTAGTGCCACAAATAAAAGATTTACTCGAAGAATATCAAGTCATTGCAGATGGCAGGGTGAGAGTTGAATTTGTAGATCCTCAGCAGCAACCGGAACTTGAGCAAGAAGCCAATACGGCATTTGGTATTAAGCCGATGCCATTTCAAGTTGCCGATCGTTATCAAGCGTCTATTGTCAGCTCATATTTTAATGTCTTAGTGCAGTATGGCGATGAACATGAAGTGCTTGGTTTTAGAGATTTAATTGAAGTTAATGCGCGGGCAGAGTCGGATGTGGAAGTGCTATTGCGTAATCCTGAGCATGATATTACCCGGGCAATTAAAAATGTTTTACAGAACTATCAAAGTGCCGGAAATTTGTTTGATACCGTCAAACAGGGATTAACATTTACCGGTTATATTTCTGCAAACGATAAACTGCCTGAGCAATTGGTCATATTTAAACAAACAATCACTGAGCAGCTTGATAAAGTACAGGAAAAATCAGGCAATAAATTAGCGATAAATTTTGTTGAGCCGGAAGAAAATGGCGGAAAAGTGGCACAGCAAATTGCAGATGACTATGGTTTTCAGCCAATGGCAACCAGCGTCTTTTCAGATCAAGCTTTCTATTTTTACCTCACTCTTACAGGGGGGGAACAAGTTGTCCAGATCCCTCTGGATGATTTTAGTCAAGCCAGCTTTGAACGTAATTTGGATGCGGCAATTAAACGTTTTGCCACCGGCTTTACTAAAAATGTAGCCTTAGTGACGCCATCGGCGGCACCTTACGGGTATGGCGCAGCAAGTGCCAGTTTCAGCCAGTTAGAGCGTATGCTAGGTGCAGAGCTTAACGTGTTAAAAGAAGATTTATCTGACGGCTCAGTTTCCGGTCAAGCAGACATCCTGATGTTAATGGCACCAAAGTCGCTTGATGAAAAACAGCTGTTTGCCGTTGATCAGTTTTTGATGAAAGGGGGCACGGTCATTGCCGCGACTTCACCTTATAGTGTTAATTTCACTGGCAGAAGCTTGTCGATGTCGCCGGTTGACAGTGGACTCTCAAATTGGTTGTCACATCATGGTTTGACGATAGAAAATAGTTTAGTGATGGATGCGAGCAATGCAGCTTTTCCTATTCCAGTGACGCGTAATGTTGGTGGTTTTCAACTGCAAGAAATGCGGATGTTAGACTATCCGTATTTTGCAGATGTTCGGCAAGGGTTGAATAAAGACAATTTAATCACCTCTGAATTACCCCAGTTAACCATGGCGTGGTCGTCACCTATTACTCTTGATGATAATAAAGCGAACGTCAGTTATACGCCGTTGATTTCAAGTTCGGCCGGCGCCTGGACATCGACGTCGTTAGATATTATGCCGACGGTGAATCAGCTAGGTGAAACTAGCTATAACGCGCAAGGTGATACTGGGAAGCAACTGATGGGGGTGATAGCACAAGGGCAGTTCTCCTCGTATTTTGCTGATAAAGAATCCCCGTTGTTAGCGGCTAAAACTGAGCAAGCCACAGGCACAAAAACTGTTACTGATAACGAAAGTGATAGCGCTGAGACATCAGAGTCGACTCAATTGGATGTCAGCAGTGTCATTAAGCATGCGCCTGATAGTGCTCGTATTATTTTGTTTAGCTCAAATGATTTTGTACAAGATCAAGTATTGCAACTAACCGGTGGCGTCTCGCAAACCGACTACTTAAATAGTCTGCAGCTGTTAGTGAATACCGTAGATTGGTCATTAGAAGATCGTGCGCTAATGAGTATACGTTCTCGCGGCAATTTCAATCGTACTTTGCCACCGATGGAGCATAATGAACAACTGATTTGGGAATACGGCAATTATATTTTAGCGTTTGCTATGTTAGCTGTAATTGCGCTGTGGGATCGTCAGCGTAGAAAACGTAAACAACGTCAATATTTAGCTTGGTTAGCGCAATAGGAGGAATAAGATGAATAAGCATATCACCCTATTATCGGCTTTGTTTTTATTACAGCTGGTGGTCACGGGCCTATTGTTTTCTGCCGATAGTGCCATGGAAAACACTAACGTATCTCAAGCCCTTGTTAGCATGAAACAAGATGAATTGAATAAAGTACAAATCATAGCGGAAAACACTGAACTAACCTTGATTAAACGTAATGACCGTTGGCGGCTAGAAGGTTATCCAAAATTACCCTTAGCAGAGAGTAAAGTCGCTGCGGTAACGGATAAGCTTATCCGCAGCCAGGTGACTTGGCCGGTGACGAATACTCAAAGCAGTCATGAACGCTTCAAAGTGGCGAATGATAGCTTTGAAAAGCACATCATATATACCGACAGTAGCGGTGAACGCCAAGCACTACTGTTAGGAAAATCGCCGAGTTTTAAACAGCTTTATGTGCGAAATAGTGAACAAGATGAAGTGTTTTCAATCGAGTTTAGTGCTTATCAGTTAAGCACTGAAATTGATGACTGGTTAGATAAGACTTTACTGTCGGTTGATGGTATCAGTCAAATTAGTCATGCAGCGATTAGTTTAGCTAAGCGTGATGAAAAATGGCAGTTGGTACCACCATCAACTCTGGGTGAACAGCAGACACTGGATAGCGAAAATATTCAGGAATTAGTCAATCAACTAACCAGTTTGTCGGTGTCAGGGCTTGCGAATAATACACCTAAGCCAGTGGATAAGCTGATTGTTCATGATGATCAAGGGCAGGAATATATTTATTCCTTTGCATCAAATGAGGATAGTTACTTTGTTAAGCGAGAAGACATTAATCAATGGTTCACTTTATCTAAGCGGAAGTTTGACAAGTTAGCTAATTTATCGTTAGACAAGTTTATTTCTAAAGTAGGTATTCAAGAGGAGAACTCAGAAGAAAAAGTGTCAGAGTAAGCGAAAATTAAGATAGGTGGGGCTTATTTTAGCCCCGCTTAATCTGATCACTTAATAGGTTATAACTAATTGAACTTGTTTTATATTGCTTAAATGAGGATATATGATGATTTCAGCCAATAAAGCATTTATTAAAGTATTTATCGTATTACTGACGGTTATTGTCGGGATCTGTATTTCGGCCTTTGTTACTGTAAAACAAAGTCAAGCCAGTGAGAGGGGAAGTAAACAACAGGCTATCGTACAAGCAGAGCATGATACTGTTATCAAATCTCGTTTGGCACGAAATCTACAATACGGTGTGAATATGCTGACTCCGGGAAATAAGCAGTTTAATCCACGTTTTCTAAAAAAGGTGTTAACTAAAGCAAAACATCGGAGTCAATAAGTCAAACGTAGAAACAGGGCTATTTTTATTGATTGACTATCACCAGTAAAGGGATGATGCTCGATAGTTGTACGCGTAGAATATTTTACCTCAACAGCCTTGAATCGCGTTAGAGCTGCCATAAATACACTCAATAAACGCAATTACATATTGTTGAAAACAAATAGTTATTTATTAAAGTGGCTTGTGCGTTAAATTACTCGTTGAGTAAAGTAACTGGAGCTAGTTAATTGAGGTATCCGTATGGACAATAGGTTAAATTTGTTAAAGCTACTCAGGCTGTTGATCTGGTTAATTGTTGGCTTATACCTGATCAGTATTTTACTTCCAGTTGCAGAAAAATATTTCATTTATCAATCGGCTAAGCCGAGAATTGTTTCAGCAAGAGGAGATTTAGCAGCCACAGAGAAAGCGACAATTGATATTTTCAATCATGCTAGCCCATCCGTCGTTTTTATCTCAACCAATAAAATTGTTCGCAGCTTTTGGACCCGAGATGTACGTAAGGTACCCAAAGGTAGCGGGTCAGGTTTTATTTGGGATGAGTTTGGTCATGTAGTGACAAACTATCATGTGATTGAAGGAGCATCTGAGGCCAATATTCGATTAAATGATGGGAGAACGTATCAGGCGAGTTTAGTCGGAGTGAGCCCTACTCACGATTTGGCCGTATTAAAAATAAATGTTGCATTTGATCTACCACCGGCTGTGGCAATTGGCACCAGCGATGACTTGCAAGTAGGGCAGTCTGTGTTTGCTATCGGCAACCCGTTTGGCCTGGACCATACCTTAACTAGCGGTATTGTCTCGGCGCTTAATCGGTCATTATCTGCCGACTCAGATCTGAGTATTAATAATCTTATTCAAACGGATGCTGCTATTAATCCGGGGAATTCAGGTGGACCACTGTTAGATAGTGCAGGACGTTTAATTGGCATTAATACCGCTATTTATAGCCCTTCGGGGGCTTATGCCGGCATCGGCTTTGCGGTACCCGTTGATACCGTTAATCGAGTGGTTCCTCAGCTGATTGCACAAGGTAAATATATTCGTCCATCACTAGGCATTTCAGTCGATAGTGACATCAATACACAAATTACCCAACAGTTGGGGATTGAAGGTGTGGTGATATTAGATGTGAACCCTCACTCATCTGCCGACAAAGCATCGCTGCGCGGCGCGAAAGTGTCACGGTATGGCATTACGATTGGAGATGTCATTCAGTCAATCAATAATGAAAAAATCACTCATGTTAAGTCACTTTATACGGTGTTAGATAGTTATAGCGTTGGCGATACTGTATCCGTTGGCGTATTAAGAGATAATCAACGCTTAACCGTAACCGTTATCTTAGAATAGCTGGTAAACAACATAAGTTATTTTTTAATTAAAATTGAATAATTGTTGTCACACATCCTTTATCCCTTATGTCTAATGTAATGTACGTTGGAATAACCTGACGTACCTTACATATAGTATAAGGAAGAAAAGCGATGCAAAAGTATGGTGCATTCATTCTTCTTACATCCAGTTTACTAAGTACGTTAGTAACAGCGAGCGAAGAGGAAAAGTTAATGAATAATGACAATACAGAAGTTTTAACAACTATTATGACAATGACTTCGGCGTTTAATAATAAAAACATAGACGGTGTGCTATCGAATTATGAAGATGGAGCATCTGTTATGTTTGAAGCCGGGGAAAAAATTTCCGATGCTGCGGTACTTCGTGAAATGTTTGAAGGTGCATTTCAGGTAAATCCCCAATTTGAATATCCTAATGGTCATGAAGTATATATTGCGAATAATGTAGCGTTGCATCTGGCTCCCTGGAGAATGGTTGGTCAAGCACCTGACGGCACTACTTTTGAACAGAGTGGTTTATCGGTCGCAGTACTTCGTAAGCAAGAAAATGGCAAGTGGTTGTTGCTCATCGATAACCCACACGGTCAATCATTAATGGAAAATAATTAAATTCCTGAATTTTTGGATTATGTCGCACTGATTGTTATGGTGCGACGTTAAGGACTCGTATGGAAATTGAAAAATTAGTCGCTCAAGCAACACGTGGCGATAAAAAGGCATTAGAGCGGATAACTGAAGCCATTCAAAATAACGTTTACTCGTTAGCTTTGAGAATGTTAGTCAACCCGGAAGATGCTAAAGATGCGACACAAGAAATATTAATTAAGATAATTACCAATTTATCGTCATTTCGATTTAAAAGTCAGTTCACTACTTGGGTGTATAGCGTGGCCGCTAACTACCTTATTTCAGAAAAGAAGCTGTTAAGTAAAGAGCTCGGGTTAACTTTTGATAGATTTAAAGAGGATTTGGAAAACGGATTACATGAACCAACGTTATTACAGGATGATCCCAGTTATCAGACGTTGCTAAATGAATTGCGTATATCTTGTACCATGGCAATGTTACTGTGTTTAAAGCCCGATCATCGGATGGCTTATATTCTTGGCGATATATATGAAATGGAGCACATTGAAGCGAGTGAAATATTACAAATATCGAAAGACAATTTTCGTCAACAGCTTTCGCGTGCAAGAGCGAAAGTGATCGGATTTACTTCGAAAAACTGTGGCTTGGTGAACAGTTGTGCAAAATGCAGTTGTGAAAGAAAAATAACCGATGTGCATAATAAGCAGTGTATTACAGTTAACAATATATATTTTACCTCAGACAAACAATATTCATATAAAGATGTAAAGGCCTCTTTATTGCTGACTCAGCAAAGCTTAAAAAGTTTGGCGTTACAACAATCAATAAATCACCACGAATGTCCCGTTGACCTTAGCGCGATGATAACCTCGCTGGTGACAGATGCGCTTAAATCGAACAAAGCATTGCAACATGTGTGTCAGTAAGTTTGGTTTAGGTCTATAGCATTTTATTTTTCTATCTACGGTTGGTATATGAATAATACAGCTTAATTGGAGTTATGGTTAGCGTAAATAAAGCTGCTGCCTAATAACGTGATAATAACTGAGGTGACGCATTGGCGTGCAATAGCTTCTTTTTGCTGTGTGGTTTGCCTGGTAAGGTTAAATACGGCATGCTAGCGTTTTGATTTTATTATTATTCTAATAACTACAAAAATGATTAAGGGTTTAATATGTGGTCGGAAAAGTCTAATCAGGGATACGCTTTTATCATCTTACGCTTCATTGTCGCGATCATTATTGCCAGTCATGGTTGGCATCGATTGCTTAGCGGCGGCTATGAACCTTTTGGTCAATGGCTAACCGGTCGGGGCTTTCCTTTTGGCCTCGCGCTGGCATGGGGAGTGACGTTAGTTGAGGTGCTTGGTTCGCCAATATTAGCTTGGGGTAAAAAATTACCTTATTTATGCAATATGTATATTGGGATATATTTCACGGGGTTAGTGCTGGTGCATTGGCAGCACGGCTGGTTTGTTGTTGGTTCTGGGAGTAATGGTATTGAATATAGCGTGCTGCTGATTGCCGCGCTTATTTGCATTGGCTATCCGCAAATAGGTAAACCAGCAAATCAGTTGAATTCCTAACGTTACTGATTGAGTTTGAGTCACAGGACTTTGCTGAGTTCGTGCGACCAAAAGCGCGTAGTAAGCATTTTTGTTTAGGTACGGTAAGCGCTGAATTAAGCCTGCGTTTACAACCATTTGTTGAATGGTCATTGTATGCGCCGCAGACATTATGGTCATTACGGCGAAACAAATTACTTCAATTGCTTTGCTATTTAGGCTATCAGGATATTCTAACGATGGCTGGCACGCATAAAGTAGGGCAGACACTTTATCCTTTATTTAATCAATCTGCTGCGAAAGAGCTATCGATAACAGATATTTGTCAGCAACTGGCAATGAGTGAATCAAGTTTACGACGAAAGTTAGCGGCAGAAGCAAGTTCAGTGCAAGATATTAAAGATCAAGTGCGGTTAGGGCATGGTTTGCATTTACTGCAAACAACTGAACATGCTGTTAGTTATATTGCTGAACAATGCGGTTATCAGTCACAATCACGGTTTGCCAGTCGTTTTAAAACGCGTTTTGGCCTAACACCATTGGCATTGAAAAAACTAAACTGGCGGTTTAGGGCGAAATAATGACAGATTAAGGGCTATCACTTAGCCGTTAATTCGTTATCATAGTTATTATTCTCAGTTAAATTAATAAGGAATTTTTATGCTCAAGCAATTGTCACTCGCTTCTCTTATTTCATTATCATTGGCAGGCTCAGCATTGGCTGATTCTTTTCAACTCAGTAGTCAGGATATTGCTCAAGGGAAATTTATGGCCAAAGCGCAGGAATTTAATGGCTTTGGTTGCACCGGGGATGATTTATCGCCTCAGTTGAAATGGAGCGGCGCACCTGAGGGGACGAAAAGCTTTGCTGTTACGGCATATGATCCTGATGCGCCAACGGGCAGTGGCTGGTGGCACTGGCAAATTATTAATATTCCAGTTGATGTCACCGAACTTGCCGCAGGTGCAGGCAAAGGGGATAATACCTTGGCACCAAAAGGCAGTATGCAAATGCGCAATGATTATGGCAGCAATGCCTTTGGCGGGGCTTGTCCACCGCAAGGTCATGGTGTACATCATTATCGCTTTACGGTTTATGCGTTAAAAGTAGAGCAGTTGGAACTGCCAGTAGATGCGTCGGCGGCTCTTACTGGCTATATGCTTAATGCCAATGCACTTGCCACTAGCACTATTGAAGCGTTGTATCAAAGAGATTAATTAGAAAATTGATTAGGCTAACCAGACTGTGGTTAGCCTATGAATAATGCTTTAAGCCTAAAATCTTAAGGGCTATTTTTTTATTCTGTTGTTAATAAAATCTTTGATTTGCTGAACTTCTGTTTGGCATGCTTTATCACAATGCCCTTTGGCTTTTTCTTGATAATCATCAATCACTAGATTGATATTAGTGAGTAAATGGGCAACTGCTAAATTGCTGTTGACTGGTGGGCTGCTTGTGGTGCAGGCTGTTAGCAGTCATCCTGTTATTAATAATATAGTCTTACGTTTAAATTCCATTTCATCTACCTCTGTCTTGTTTGTTATTAAAATAACTCTAATTTATTATAAGATGTTGCTTTTAAATGAACTAATCGGTTGGATAAGCAGATCCACAGAGCGCTTAACGATGCCTAACAACCCGTGGTAAAATTCAAACGATAGTTCTAACCGTTGGCTATAATGAAGTGATGGTGATTTTTTAGCATAGGCTATCCCTAATCATTATATTTTTATCGTTGAATTCTATGATCGATTTAACAGCTGAATAGTCAATTGACAATAAAAAAGCCCAAGCATTGCTTGGGCTTTTTTTGATAACGTGACTTTATTACCATTTCTTTTTCGGTTGAAATAGTAAATCCAAGTCATCCTCTTCCGCTTTTGCTTTTTTCGCGGCGTCTTTGGCATTGGAGCTTTTCAGCGCAGTCGTGATTTCTTCTAATTGATTTTCAACTTCTTCTTGCTTACGAGTGGTGTACTCGGTTTGTAAGGGGTGTTCAACTAAGGTTTGTAATGCTTTTTCAAAATATTGTCGCGCAGAACCCAGCATTTCTTTATTGTATGCCTGCATGCCTCTTTTAAATAAACTTTCTACACTAATACGCAGTTGCATAACATCGAACTTTTGATCTTCATGCATAAACGTTTGTGCATCTAAGGCGCCTTTTGCTTGCTCTGATTTTAGCATGAGTCTTAGCTTTTTGATGGTTTGTAAAATAACCACCAGTTGCTGTTCATTATCCGGTAAAATGAATTTTTCATCGCTACCTGTGGCTGAAGCTGCTAAGTCTTCCGACGCTGATAATCTTGCTTCCATTTCCTGAATACGATTTTTAATACCTTTAACTTCAGGCATAATTTGACTCATTGCTTTACATGCACTCAAACTTCGGCGGTTAAGAATTTCAACAACTTTAGGGTTTGATGGCAGATGAGTCAGGTTTAAAATAAGTTCTTCAGTTTCATCGATAATAGCTTTTTGCTTGGCAGCTTTTGCACGTCTTTCTTGCTCTTGTTTTTCTTTATGCTGTTGAATGGCATTGACAACAACAACAACAACTATCAAAGCTACTACTAAGCCTATTATTATACCCATACTAATACTCATACCAAAGACGCAATTAATTTCTGTCTATCAGTCTACAAAAAATGTGCTGCTTAGCATAGAGTTAACTACTGCTTTTACATCAAATGTTTTATTTGGTGAAAATTAATTAGATTTTAATCAGATTGTTTGATATTTACGCTTAAATATGGTTTTATGTTGTAAATTTCCTACATTTTTTGTTTTGTAAGCGTTTTTCTGAAAATTCTCTTTCAAAAGCTATAAATTTCTATGGAATAAATCTTTATTTAAGTATATATTTTTTGCATAAGCCACACTGACGAATCATTATGAAGCTGCAACAACTACGTTACATTGTCGAAGTACAAAACAATAATTTGAATGTTTCTGCTACGGCAGAAAGCTTATTTACTTCCCAACCGGGTATTAGCAAACAGGTACGTATGCTAGAAGATGAATTAGGGATTCAAATTTTTGGTCGTAGTGGTAAGCACCTCACTCATGTTACCTCCGCGGGTAAAGAAGTGATCAATATAGCCACTGAAATTCTCTCTAAAGTCGAAGCGATTAAAGCGGTGGCTCGTGAGCATACTCAGCCTGATGAGGGCAAGCTGCGAATTGCTACGACTCATACTCAGGCTCGTTATGCCTTGCCTGATGTCATTCAGGGCTTTATGAAAAAGTATTCGAAAGTGTCTTTGCATATGTATCAGGGAACACCGGCACAAATTAGCGATGCGGCAACTAAAGGGGATGCAGACTTTGCTATCGCAACGGAATCTTTTCATTTATACAATGATTTGATCATGTTGCCATGCTATCACTGGAATCGCAGTATTATTGTCAGATCTGATCATCCTTTGGCGAATAAAACTAATATTACCATTGAGGACATTGCGAAATATTCATTAGTGACATATGTTTTTGGTTTTACTGGTCGCTCAGAATTAGATGATGCATTTAATAAGGCTGGGGTTGAACCTAAAATTGCCTTTACTGCCACAGATGCAGATGTTATTAAAACTTACGTTCGTATGGGGGTAGGGATTGGCGTGATTGCAACTATGGCGATGGATCCTAAACTAGACAGTGATTTAGTCACTATTGATGCCAGTCATTTATTTAGGGCCAGTACTACTAAGATTGGTTTTAGACGTGGTACGTTTTTACGGGGTTATATGTTTGACTTTATTGAACGCTTTGCCCCACATTTAAATCGTGATCTAGTCACTCGTGCGGTGTTATTGAAAAATAATGCGGAAGTCGAAGAAATGTTTGCTGATATTGAGTTACCGATCAAATAACTCAGTGGTAAATCTGTAAAAAAGCCGTTACTGCTAGCAGTAACGGCTTTTTTAATTAGCTAACGTATCTAGATTAACACTCGATAATATTAACGGCTAAACCACCACGGGAAGTTTCTTTATATTTAGTTTTCATATCATTGCCGGTTTCCCACATGGTTTTAATCACTTTATCCAGTGATACCTTGTTAGTGCCGCTACCTCTTAGCGCTAATCGAGAAGCATTAATGGCCTTTACCGCTCCCATGGCGTTACGCTCGATGCAAGGCACTTGTACTAGACCACCAACCGGATCACAAGTGAGACCTAAGTTATGTTCCATACCAATTTCTGCGGCATTTTCTACTTGCTTAGGTGAACCGCCCATTATTTCCGTTAATGCTCCTGCTGCCATCGAACAAGCGACGCCTACTTCCGCCTGACAACCACCTTCTGCGCCTGAAATAGTTGCATTGGTTTTATAGAGTATGCCAATCGCAGCGGCGGTTAACAGGTAGCGAATACAGTCTTCGTCTTCCACTGGTTTGATAAACTTATCGTAATAACAAAGCACCGCTGGAATGATGCCGGCTGCACCGTTTGTTGGGGCGGTGACAACCCGGCTACCTGCGGCATTTTCTTCGTTAACAGATAAGGCAAAAAGATTGACCCAGTCCATGGCGCTTAATGGATCATTATTATTTTCTACTGATAAAGAGCGATAAAGCGCTGGTGCTCTTCGGTTAACCTTTAAACCTCCGGGAAGAATGCCTTCGGTTCGCATACCGCGCTTAACACTTGCATGCATGGCCTGCCAAATTTCTACTAGCCCTTGGTTAATTATTGCTTCATCGTTTAAGCATTTTTCATTGTCCATCATGATGGTGCTGATGCTTAAACCTTTTTCGGTTGCCAGACCGATTAATTCATCCGCGGAAGTAAACTTATGCGGACGATCAATATTAGCGTGTAATGACAACGCTTTGTTTTTTTCTTTTTCAAAGTCACAATCTTGAACGATAAATCCGCCGCCAATGGAATAATAGGTTTCTTCAAATATCACTTCACCTTTATGGTAGGCAAATAAAGTCATGGCGTTGGCATGAGCAGGCAGTGTTTTTCTGCGATGATATATGATGGCGTCTTTTTTTGGAAAGTTGATGATATGACCTGGTGTCAGCTCGATTTGTTCGCTGGAATTTACCTGGTTTAATATTTTATCTATGCTTTCTACCGCAATTTTTTCTGGTGTTTCACCGGATAAACCTAAGATCACTGCTTTACCGGTACCATGGCCAATACCCGTTTGGCCTAATGAGCCAAATAATTCTGTTTTTACACAATCTATCTGTGGCAGTAATTGTTGCTCAATTAAATGATCAACAAAAAGTTTGGCTGCTTTCATTGGGCCAACCGTATGAGAACTGGAAGGGCCAATTCCAATGGAGAACATATCAAATACACTGATCATGGATAAAACCTGAATTAATTATTGCATTATATGCAAATTGTAAAATTATCTTCGGTAATGATAACTGAAAGTTATCACAGTGATAAACAGTTTTCTTGCATATTATAGATGTAAAATGCTGTGAATGTGGTGTTATGGGGTAATTAGCTGGATTAAGTCTTTGAGGATAGCGGCAGTTGCGCCCCAGATGTTGTAATGCTGGTAAGGCATAAAGTGCACTTGATGATTGCCACTTTGATGTTGAACATCAATACTAAAGTGACCGTTAGCATTGAGAAAATGCCGTAATGGTACCTGAAAGACTTCCGCCACTTCATTGTTATCTATTTGATAATCAACCGCTTGCTCTAATATTGCTACCACAGGTGTGATACTAAAACCGCTAATGGTTTGATAAGGATGGAGTTGACCAATAACCGACACTTTATCTGGGCTTAAGCCTATTTCTTCTTGTGCTTCTCTTAGCGCGGTATCAATAAAGCTGTTATCGCTTTGCTCGACCTTACCGCCGGGAAAGCAAATTTGCCCGCTGTGATGTTTGAGGTGATTGGCTCTTTTGGTCAGTAATACTTGTAACAACCCGTCTTGCTCGATTAATACTATTAGTACCGCGGATTGTCGTAAATGTTTGGGTTGAGCGAGTAATAGCTTTTGCTGGTCATTGACTAACAAAGGACTTAGCTGAAATTTATGTAAAAACTCATCTTTTGTCATTTATCTCGACTCATTAAGCTCTGCCAGTATGGGTAAAATCTTATTGACCTTATCCAGACTCTCTTGATATTCCGCATCAACATTTGAATCTGCGACTATACCGCCGCCAGCCCAGCAGTGAATGCGTTGATTTTCACATACCAGAGTGCGTATGGTAATACTGGTATCCATATTGCCACAGGCGGAAAGGTAACCGATAGAACCACAATAAATGCTGCGACGATGAGGTTCAAGCTCATCAATAATTTCCATTGCTCTTATTTTGGGAGCTCCTGTGATCGAACCACCGGGAAAAGCGCCTCGCAGCAAATCACAAGCAGTAAAATTATCAGCTAACTTTCCTTCAACCGTACTGACTAAATGATGGACTGCGGGAAAACTTTCAATATCAAATAATTTCGGGACTTTTACTGAGCCAGGTAAACATACTTTACTGATATCGTTACGTAATAAGTCAACGATCATCAGATTCTCAGCTTTATCTTTGCTTGAATGACTGAGAATATTGGCATTTTCCCGATCCTGAGCCGGATCTGAACTTCTGACCATAGTGCCTTTAATTGGCTTACTTTGGACCGTATTTTTCGATAACGATAGAAAGCGCTCTGGAGATATACTTAAAATTGCTTGCTCAGGTAAGTGAATAAAGGCAGAGAACGGCGCCTGATTTTTCTCTCTTAGTGTTAAGTATGCCTGATACTCATCTCCTTTATAATGACTGCTAAAACGCTGGGTTAAATTGATTTGATAACAATCACCTGAGCGTAAATACGCCTGAATTTGTTCAAACTTTTTCTGGTAGCTGGCTTTGGTTAAGTTAGCTTGCCAAGGTGAAGTTAATTGAAACTGCGCGTCACTCATTACTTTCTGTGTCAGTGTTTTAATAAGAATGTCTTCTATTGCTGTGCGCTGATGTTCAGGGCAAACCAGAAAATATCGCTGATGGTGGTTATCAAAAATAAGCGCGTGATGATAAATCGCCATTGCCATTTCCGGCATATCTATATCACGTTTAGCATTAACAGGCAGTTGCTCAAATCGTCTGCCTAAATCATAACTAAAATATCCAACAGCGCCAGTGTTAAAAGGCAGCTCAGTGTCAGCGATTTCTATATCAGCAAAACTTTGTGCCTGGGTTTGTTGCAATAAAGCTAGAGGATCTTGGTTACTTGTTAGGGTGTTAACCAGTTTTTTATGCTCGTCATAATAATGTATTTCTGTGGTTTCCCCTTGCGTGGTTAGGGTGATTCTAGGCTGCCACACGATAATGTCATAACGGCTGTCGATATGTTGACTTTGACAAGAGTCTAGCCACATAGACCAGGGCTGAGCAGCCAAGTGAGCAAACAACTTACTTGGAGAAATAGTTTGACTAAAGTTTAAGGGAGCAGCCTTAATTATTACGTTAGAATGTTGCAGCAAGTTTGTTACCTAATCGTTGTACGGAGTTAGCTTTATAGTGGCGAGCCGTTGTTAAGCAGGGTATCATATCGGCAAAAATATAACTTTCAACATTTTCGCGTAAACGGTGGTAAATGTTATTAGCTACAACTAAAAAAGTGAAGGGCAATCATGGCTATCATTAAACAGCAAGACTTAATCGACAGTATTGCAGATGCATTGCAATATATTTCTTACTATCATCCACTGGACTTTATTCAGGCGCTGGAAAAAGCGTATCACAAGGAAGAAAGTCAGGCAGCGAAAGATGCTATCGCACAAATTTTGATTAACTCTCGGATGTCGGCGCATGGTAAACGTCCTATTTGTCAGGATACCGGCATTGTCACTTGTTTCGTTAAAGTGGGAATGGACGTGAAATGGGACAAAACCGATATGACAGTACAGCAAATGGTGGATGAAGGTACTCGTCGCGCTTATATGAATCCGGATAACCCGTTACGTGCATCTATTGTTGAAGACCCAACAGGCGCACGTAAAAACACTAAAGACAATACCCCGGCTGTTGTTCACCTTGATATGGTTGCCGGCAATGAAGTGGAAGTGATGATTGCCGCAAAAGGTGGCGGTAGTGAAAACAAAACCAAGATGGTGATGCTTAATCCTAGTGATTCGATTGCTGATTGGGTAGTGAAAACCCTACCAACGATGGGAGCGGGCTGGTGTCCTCCAGGTATGTTGGGTATCGGTGTAGGCGGTACTGCTGAAAAAGCCGCGGTATTGGCCAAAGAAAGTTTAATGGATCCTGTTGATATTCAGGAATTATTAGATCGCGGCCCACAAAATGCGGAAGAAGAGTTACGCTTAGAAATTTATGAGCGTGTCAATAAATTAGGTATAGGTGCCCAAGGTTTAGGTGGCTTAACCACAGTTGTTGATGTGAAAATTAATTCTGCGCCAACTCACGCTGCATCTAAGCCTGTGGTGATGATCCCTAATTGTGCCGCTACCCGTCATGTGCACTTTCATTTAGATGGCTCAGGTCCGGCAGATTTAACACCACCTAAGTTAGAAGAGTGGCCAGAAATTACCTGGGAAGTGGGTGAGAATGTTCGTCGGGTTAATGTTGACGGTTTAACTAAGGCAGATATTGCCGAGTGGAAAACCGGTGAAACGGTATTGTTGTCGGGTAAAATTTTAACGGGTCGTGATGCCGCTCATAAGAAAATCCAGGAGTTGTTGGCGTCAGGCCAGGGCTTACCTGAGGGCGTTGATTTTACTAATAAGTTTATTTATTACGTAGGTCCGGTGGATGCGATTAACGATGAAGCGGTTGGTCCTGCTGGCCCAACAACGGCGACTCGTATGGATAAATTTACTGAAATGATGTTATCGGATACCGGTTTACTGGGCACTATTGGTAAAGCCGAACGTGGTCCGGCAACGGTTGAAAGTATTAAAAACCATCAGTCCGTTTATTTAATGGCCGTTGGTGGTGCTGCTTATCTAGTGTCTAAGGCTATAAAAAAATCTCGAGTTGTTGCATTTGAAGAGCTTGGTATGGAAGCAATTTACGAGTTTGAAGTGGAAGATATGCCAGTCACGGTAGCGGTTGACAGCTCTGGTGAATCAGCTCATGTCACAGGTCCTGCAATTTGGCAGGCTAAAATCGAAGAATTAGACAGTCAATTATCAAAATAATTTTTCTGTACTAGTTATTGATTACGATGAAAAAACGCCTTAATGAGGCGTTTTTTTATTGCTTGCTGATTAGAAATTAATCATTTGTTTTTCTCATAATTAGCGATTCATGACTACACTTTAATTAGGTCATGTTGAACCTTGCGGTATAAATTTTATTCCATTTAAAAGTTCGACTTGCCTAAAGGAGCGCGCAACAGGTTGCGCTGATCAATAATAAAAGGGTGTGGTAATATGGAGACTAAGCTAAGAACAGTGACCATCATTTACTATAATGATATTTCCTTAGAATTGATGCATGAAGTGAAATGTTGTCGGCAAAATGAAAATGGCCGGGTGGTTATTCCTGAAGAGTATAAAGTGGGCAAGTCTATTATTGCGGTTTGCAATGGTGAAGTTGAAATATTGAACAAAATCGGTGATCGAGTACAAATGGATGATGCGGCAGAAAACTAAGTGCTGGCTAACTGGATCATTATTAAGATAAAAACATTAACCTGATTAAAAAAATATGCTCTAATAACTGGTAATAAATACAGTGTTTGTTGGAGTGTCTCCTTGAAATCTTTGATTGAATCCCTGCTTGTTTCTTTTGATTTATCTCCATTAGAGTTAGTGCTGTGCATAACTATGCTGCTCACTATTTTGCTATCTATTGGTTTTGGTATCTTGTTTTTTCAGTTAAAGCGAATCAATAACAACACTAATGCTGGTGATAATCACGCGCTTCAGTTAATCAATAAACTTGAACTGATGCAGGCGCTGTTAAGTAAAGAGCATCAGCAGCTACAACACAGTATTACGCAAAATCATCAGCAAAGTTCGCTCGCTGCTAATGAGTTAAAGCATGGTATCGATCAGCAGTTAGCCGACAGTAAAATAAAGTTACTACGTCAGCAAAGTGAATTGGCGGAAAAGCAGTTAACGGTGCAACATCAACACCAGCAGCAGTTTAATCAGACTCAATCAAAAGCGGTTGATCAGTTGGTTGAGCATTTAAATAAAGCCAGTGCGATGAATCGTGATGAACAGCGAAAATCCTTGCAAGCGTCGAGTGAACAAATTGCCGAGAAAATGAAAGAGCTAACAGCTGCCACTGACAATAAACTCAAAGAAATCAGTGAGCAGGTTGAAAAGCGTTTAGCGGATGGCTTTGATAAAACTACTAAAACCTTTAATGATATTTTAAAACGTTTAGCGTTAATTGATGATGCGCAAAAGAAGATCACAGAGTTATCAACCAATGTCGTCAGCTTGCAGGAGGTCTTGGCAGATAAGCGTTCGCGTGGTGCATTTGGCGAAGTACAGTTAAATTCACTGATCCGCAACGTCTTACCTGAGCAGCATTTTTCGTTGCAACATACCTTATCAAACGGAAAAATCGCCGACTGTGTGCTGTTTTTACCTGAGCCAACTGGTACCGTGGTGATAGATGCTAAATTTCCTTTAGAAAGTTATCGTAAAATGACGGATATCAATGTGGTGGAACTCGAACGTAAAGCGGCCGAGCGTCAATTTAAGGCAGATATTAAAAAACATATTAAAGATATCAGTGAAAAATACTTAATCGAGAAAGAAACCGCAGATGGTGCGATTATGTTTTTACCAGCAGAAGCGATATTTGCTGAAATACATGGTCATTACCCTGAGTTAGTGGAGTTTGCCAATAAGCAAAGAGTGTGGCTAACATCACCGACAACCTTGATGGCTATTTTGACAACGGCACGCGCAGTGATTAAAGATGAAGCAACCCGTGAACAAGTCCATATTATTCAAGCGCATTTAGCTGAGTTATCTGCTGATTTTGGCCGCTTTCGTACTCGCTTTAATAATCTGGCAAAACATATCGACCAAGCGGCTGGTGATGTTAAGCAAATTCATACGTCGGCAGATAAAATTGCTACCCGTTTCAGTAAAATAGAGCAGGTGGAATTACATAAAGCCGAGGTTGAAGAAATAGAAAATGCAAGTTTGAGTGTTACTAAGTAATGCCATAGCACTCTTTAATTGGCATTAGCACTTAGTACCCGGTTTCTGCCTTGGTCTTTTGCCTGGTATAGCGCTTTATCAGCCTGGTTAAGCAGGGTATCTAAATTATCGTTGTCCTTAGTTAAGCTAGCAACTCCGATGCTGACAGTACAATTAATTTGAGTATCTTCATCAATTAATATTGGATAGTTTGCGATCAGTTGGCAAAGTTTTTCAGCTAATAGAATTGCCTCTAAATTATTGGTATCAACTAGGGATAAGACAAATTCTTCTCCACCCAAACGAGCAAATAAATCTTGCTGGCGGATATAGTCTTTGATCAGCGAGCAAACTTGTTTTAAACAAGCATCGCCGGAAAAGTGCCCGTAGTTGTCATTAATTTGTTTAAATAAATCAAAATCTATGATCAGCACAGAAAATGAGCGTTGCTGTAATTTAGCCTGAGCCAGAGCTTGTTCGGTTTGTTGAAAAAAATAACGGCGATTTGCGATCCCTGTCAGAGCATCAGTGGTCGCCTGTGTTCTTAGTTGCTGTTCATTGTTTTCGATTTGTTTGACAAATAAGGTCAGCACTATGACTACTTCTATCATATTCACTAAAACAACAGATTGATAAATTAAATGGTTCATCTGTTCACTTAATTGCAGCAGCGGTGTGTTATTAGGGGTATTTTCGCAATATAAGTACAGCAGGCTAGCGAGCACGCTTAGGGCGATTTTTTCTGTTTTATCTTCAAGGTTGAATAACAAAAACGCGCCGGTTGGGACGAGAAAATAATAAAGGTGGAAGCCGGATAGATTACTGACATACAAATTAGTACAAATAGCGATATGCACCATTAACAGTATAAAAAGCCACGTTTTAGCGAGTTTGGCCTGGTGTTTAGCATTAAGATATAACGGCACCAGATATAAAAGGGTAAAGCCAAGATTAATCATGGCTACGGTAGTATGCTGTAGAACTAACAAATAATTGAGGGTATAAATCCCAGAGATCACTGTGGTTATCAGTGCAACAATATTGGTTAATTTTATTTTGTTTGCCTGAACAAAAGGAACATTGTTACAACCAAGCTGGGTGAGATCACTAATATTTATTACTCATTCTTATTACCAGTTCAGGCTCAATTATAGATGGTAAAACACTTTATCGATAGCTAAGATAGTAAGGTTTTAAGCCATATAGCAAATAAATGAGGGGTATCATTTGCTACAAAAATTAGAAGGGTTAAAAACCACCTTATGGACCGGTTTAGCGGTTTCGCTTACTTTTGCATTCGCGTTTTATTTACAAAATAAATGGCAAGTTAAACTCGCACTAATCGAACAAGTACTTTATGGCATTTTAGCGGTAGGCATTTTATTTTCTGCCCAATTTAGTCGTACTCGTATAACCTTATTACTAATAGCGCTCAGTCTATTCTATCTGGTTAAACAAGGAGTAATAGCTGGTAACAGCTGGCTTAATGCAAATCAACAATGGTTGTTTGTTGCGGTAATATTTGCTTTGGCCTATCTCATTTTAATTAAAGATCGCGGATTATTATCGATCCACGGTGTTATGCGTTTAATCGGTTTAACGTTATGTCTGGGCTTGGCTAAAGGCTGGCTATACGCCGTAGATTGGCTGGTACAATATAATCAGCAGCAACCGTTTATTGCTTTTGATATCGGCGCTATGGTGGTGTTATTGCCACTTTATGCGGTGGCGTTATTTATTTTATATCAGAGTTTACGTAAGCCAGCACTGTTTGCATCATCGGTATTAACTAGCTTAGTTATTACGAATTTATTTTATCAGCAGCAACTCACTATGCCGTTGTCAGTGTTGCTGAGCTTAATCGCTATCCAATATATTCTGGTGGTAGTGATTGATTCTTATTATCTCGCGTATCGCGATGAGTTGACTAGTTTGCCATCGCGCAGAGCGCTCAATCAATATGCGTTATCCTTAGGGCGAAAATATTGCGTTGCCATGATAGATATCGATCACTTTAAGAAATTTAATGATACTTATGGTCATGATATTGGCGATCAGGTATTAAAGCTGGTAGCGTCGAAATTAGCAACAATTCGCGCTGGCGGTCGGGTGTTTCGCTATGGCGGTGAAGAATTTACCGCGATATTTCCACGTAAAACTGCGCAAGACGTGATAGCAGAGCTTGAACGTTTACGACAGGATATAGCTGATTATAAAATTGTCATACGTCAGCCACTGCGTAAAACTAAAAAAGCAAGGCAGGGTAAGACATCGAACGAATTGAAGACCGTCAGTGTGACTATTTCAATCGGGGTATCGACCCGCAGTGTTAAAGAAAGCTTTGAACAAACAGTCAAACAAGCGGATTTAGCCCTGTATCGTGCTAAGAAAAAAGGACGGAATAACGTCAGTGATTAATCCACATGAGATGTGATGATGTCGGCTTTTAAATACACGGTTTAACAACGAAGGAAAGTTATGAAAAATGTTAAAAACTGCATTATGTGCTTTTGTGAAATTGATGAGCGTGCCAAAAAATGCCCGCAATGTCGTTCATTACAGGCCAAATTTTCAAATTTAGAAAATAACCCTATTTTAATTACCTTACTTAGTTTTCTTATTCTTGGAATATTTGGCTTTATTTTTTACGAAAATTTTTATTTACGTGATTTAAAAGACCAAGCGGCCGACAATTTAGTGGCTAAGGTAGACAGTATTTCGATTAAGCTCGAAGGTGATACTCAATATGTTGCCTGTTTAGGCGAGGTAAAGAATGTCAGTGGTTACCAATTTAAAGGCATTCAATACCAAGTTGAATTTTTTGATGACAACAATCAACTAATCGACTCTTTTGCCGTATCAGACGATGATATCGTGTTAAAACCAGATTCAAACACTACATTTAGAGTACGTGGTGTCGCTCATCAACAGCTTTCTGCATATACAGTTTGTCAAGTAACAATATCAGAGGCATGGGGAAACTAATGTGGCTGATAAAAAGTACTGTCGGAATGAATTGAAAACCGTCAGGGAACTATTTCAATCGGTGCTGCTACTCATGTACTCATGGCGTAAAAGAAAGCTTTGAACAAACGGTTAAGCAGGCTGATTTAGTTTTGTGTCGTGGAAGAAAAAAGCCGTAATAATGTTAGTGATTAATATTTTAATAATTCTTATAAAGAGTAAACATTAGATAGGAGTTTATTAATTGGCAGGAAGCAATATAAAGAAAACACCTCGGTTATTATTAAATTCGTGTTAAGACTTACTTTGTAAACTTAAGTGGGAATACAAACAACTGGAAAAAGATTGGTCTAATGCTTATATAGCCTTTAATTTTGCTATTACTGCTCATCATTTATATGTTGAATGGATTAATTAAGTCGGGAATAGTGCATAAAGTTTGGCGTGATATAGCAAATACAAGTAAGCATTACCAGCTAGATGAAAAGCATAAAAAGACACAAGTTATCAATGAAGTATTTGCACCAATGACTTGTGATTGGCGTGCATATTTAATTTCAGGACCAGTCATTTATATTTTTATAGGTGAAGTGAGGGGAAGTATGCTTTATCACATCGCACTAATCTTACTTGGCCCTGTTTTGTATGTTCAGGGTAAAATTGTTCGGAAGAAAACACCGCTATTGCCTGAGCCTCAAGGAGAAAGAGGGGGAGAGTCAGGTAATGGCGATAAACTTTCTTTGTTGATTGTGGGAGACTCAGCTGCTGCTGGAGTTGGTGTTGACCACCAGCAAGATGCACTTTGTGGGCGTCTGCTTGATGCATTAGTGAGTAGTTGCTCCGTTTCCTGGCAATTATTGGCTAATTCCGGTGATTCATCGGCGCAATTATTGAGTAAACTAGCTAAGGTGCCGGCAATCCCTGTTGATGTTGTAGTTATTTCTATCGGGGTTAATGATGTGACCAAGCTGGTAAGTGCTCGTCTTTGGACGAAAAATTTAACTGTAATCGCTGAGCTGCTGCGAACTAAGTTTTCAGCAAAGCATATTTATTATTCCAGTGTGCCGCCGATGCATTTATTTCCGGCATTGCCACAACCGCTACGCTGGTGGTTAGGGCTTAGGGCGCGTCAGTTTAACCAGATAATGCGGGCGGTGGCATTAACAGAAATCGGGTGCACGTTCGTGCAAACCCCCGTAATTATAGATAAACGCTTTATTGCAGCTGATGGTTTTCATCCGGGGCAGCAAGCTTATAAAGTTTGGGCAGAGCATGTTGCACAAGTGATACAAAGTAAGGAAAGTGCTGGTTAGCATGACTTAAGCTTAAAGATAAAAGCTCAGGCAAATGATTTTACCTGAGCCTAAATGAATAAATGCTATTAGCTAGTTTAAAATGGCTACGTTAACAAAGACCACGGTTAACAATACCGGGCAAACAAAGCGTAAATAGTTGCCCCACATCACCAAATATTTTCTGCCGTGTTGTAATGACTTATCACGTAGTTTATTACCTCGGTGCCATAACCAACCGACAACAATAAAGTAAAATAAGCAGCTAAGTGGCTGTAAAATAGTGGTAAGTACTCGGATAAAGGCGCCAAAAAGCACGTCGAAAAAGGCAATTAAGAGCATAGAAAAGAATAATACTACTGCGGATACTAACCAAGTAGCTTTGCGCCTAGAGACGTTTTTATCTTCCACTAAATAGGCGACAGGTACTTCCGTTGAAGAAATAGTTGAAGTTAACGCAGCAATTGATAACAGTAAGAAAAAGCCTGTGGCAACGACTAACCCAATCGAACCCATTGAAGCAAATAACTCAGGTAAAATATGAAAAATTAATTGTCCTTCACCAACTAATTGATTGTCTTGAAATACCTGCTGTCCGGCATGCTGTGCAACAAATAGTGCTGGTATAATTAATAGCCCTGCTAAGAAGGCGATGCCGGTATCTAATGCGGTGATCGATAGCACTAGTTTGCCAAGATCCTTATCTTTTTGCATGTAAGAGCCATACACCATCATACCGCCAACCCCTATAGACAATGAGAAAAATGCTTGTCCCATGGCTGAAATGACTAACTCTGGATTCGTTATCTGAGTGAAATCTGGGATCAAATACACTTTCAGGCCTTCTATGGCTCCTGGTTGTTGTAAAATATAAATGATCAGACCAAACAACATCAGTAGTAAGATGGGCATTAAGCGGGTGGACCATTTTTCAATGCCTTTATTGACCCCTTGATGAATAATCGCGGCTCCTAATAGGATGAAAATAGGGGTGAAAATCAAATTTCTTTCGGTACTTGATGTTGCTAGCCAAGTTGATAAATCGGTTAAGCCGATTAATTGGCTAATCGCAGACAAAGCATGTGACAGCATCCAACCGGCAACTATGGTATAGAAACTCAACATCATTATCGCACCACATAAGCCAATAACGCCGCCATAACGTCCTAATCGTTCTGAGAAATTTTTGCATGCATCGCCAAGTGCTGATACCGGGTTTTTTTGTGCTTGGTTCCCTATGTAAACCTCGGCGTATAATGCAGGAAGTGCCAGTAATAAGGTCACAACTAAGTAGACAAATAAAAACGCGCCACCACCGTTATTTGCCGCGTTAGTTGGGAATCCCCAAATATTACCTAATCCTATGGCTGAGCCAGCGGCCGCTAAGACAAAGCCAATACGGGAGTGAAAAGAATCTCTGGTTTGAGTCATAAAACAATTATTTATATTTTTTATTTGTGCTCGAGCTTACCGAGTTACTGTTCGATAGTGAAGTGATTTTAGCGTTTTCGTTAATTTGACTTTTTATCGAACAGAGAAGAATGTAAAATTTTGCAGACATGGCTAAAGAGTAGCAATACGATTGACTGCCATAAGACAAATTCTTTCATTAAGTAATAAAGGTAGATTATGCTGCAGTTTCAAATTATTCCGGTAACACCATTCCAACAAAATTGTACTTTATTCTGGTGTGACGAAACCATGAAAGCTGCGGTAGTTGATCCAGGTGGCGATATCGAACTGATTATTAATGCCATTGAGCAGCAGGGAGTGACGTTAGAAAAAGTGTTACTCACCCATGCACATATAGATCATGCTGGTGCGACAAAAGCATTATCATCTCATTATCAGGTGCCGATTGAAGGACCCCATAAAGAAGATCAATTCTGGATAGACCTTATTCCTGAACAAAAACAGCGCTTTGGCTTTGCCCATGCCGAACATTTCACTACGGACCGCTGGTTAGTACAAGGAGATACTGTTACATTCGGTAATATTGAATTAGAAGTGTATTTCTGTCCGGGGCACACGCCAGGTCATGTGGTATTTTTCCATCGACAATCGAAATTAGCACAAGTTGGAGATGTGTTATTTCGTGGTTCTATCGGCCGTACTGACTTTCCGCGTGGCGATCACGCAACATTAATAAAATCGATTCGGGAAAACTTATTCCCACTTGGTAATGATGTTCGCTTTATTCCGGGTCATGGTCCTATGAGTACCTTTGGCGAAGAGCGACAAAGTAATCCGTTTGTAGGTGACATGGCCTAAAAGCGAATATTGTGGTGATATTTCACTATCGTATTTATCTATAAGGGAAAATTATAATCAAAATCAATAAATGAGCTGATTGTTTGTTCTTTTTATCTTAAATAGGACGTAAAATAGCGCCCTATTTTTTGCTCTTATTTTCATATTAGAGATACCGTCTTGAACAAGTTCATTAGCGCATTTTTGCTCATTTTTATTTCGTGCCCAGTTTGGGCATCTTCTGCTGGTCATATTGATTTAACTAGCTCAGTCGCAGGCTTTGTTGCCATCACATTGTTTTCTATTGCTTATTTGTTAGTGATAGGTGAAGAATTTATCCATCTTCGCAAATCTAAACCTGTATTGGTCGCTGCAGGTGTTATCTGGTTTATCATTGGCTGGGTTTATACCCAGCATGGTATACCGGCACAAGCTGAGCATGCGTTTAATCATAACCTGTTGGAATATGCCCAGTTGTTACTATTTTTGCTAGTTGCCATGACGTACATCAATGCGTTGGAAGAGCGAGGTGTCTTTGATGGCCTACGTATCTGGATGATAGCGAAGGGCTTAAGTTTACGTAGCTTGTTCTGGCTTACCGGGTTACTGGCGTTTGCGATTTCATCATTTGCCAACAATCTGACTACCGCAATGTTAATGTGTGCGATTGTGTTAAAAGTGGCGCCTAAGGATATCAAGTTTATCAATATTGCCTGTATTAACATTGTCGTCGCGTCAAATGCTGGTGGGGTATTTAGCCCGTTTGGTGATATCACCACATTGATGATATGGCAGGCGGGGTTAGTAAAATTTCAGCAATTTTTTGTGCTGTTTGTCCCATCGTTTGTTAACTTTTTTGTTCCAGCCTTGATTATGAGTTTATTTATCTCTAATGAACAATCGACGCCGATCATCGATAATGAATTTACCCTTAAGCGTGGTGCAAAGCGTATTGTTTTCTTGTTTGTATTGACGATAGCAACAGCGGTAATTTGTCATAGCGTTGTCAACATGCCGCCAGTACTTGGCATGATGATGGGACTTGGCTACCTGAAATTTTTAGGCTTTTATTTACGAAAAAGTTTACCTCGCTCGCTCGATAAAAAACGTACTCAGGCGCAATTGCGTAAAGATGAAAAAGCATTGAAGCGTTTGGGTAACATAGTGCCATTTGATATCTTTGATAAAATTGCTCGCGCGGAATGGGATACCTTGCTGTTTTTCTATGGCGTGGTGATGTGCGTTGGTGGTTTGGGCTTTATGGGCTACTTAAGTTTAGTTTCTGAGGTTCTATATAGTCATTGGAGCCCGACCTATGCCAACATTTTTGTTGGTGTGCTGTCAGCAATTGTCGATAATATCCCCGTCGTATTTGCCGTGCTTAAGATGAATCCTGCGATGGACTTGCAGCAGTGGTTACTGGTAACTATGACCGCAGGCGTCGGTGGTAGTTTATTGTCAGTCGGCTCTGCTGCCGGGGTTGCGTTAATGGGACAAACGAAAGGTAAGTACTCCTTTCTAGGCCATTTAAAGTGGAGCTGGGCGATAATTTTGGGTTATGTTGCCAGTATATCTCTGCATTTTTTAATCAATGGCTAAACAATGACTGAAAAGAGTTAGTCAAAACTAGCTCTTTTCAGCAATTAATAAAAAATACTTGAAACTATTCGCTTTATACACCATCTCTATTAATAGAGTCTGCTAAATTTAAGTTGTGCAGTGTTCAGAGTATTTTTTGTTGTCTCATTATTTTTTTCTATCTGTTCTCTATTGGAGCAGAGTTATGATTTTGTTGAAAATGACGACCTAAATACGGTTAAGCAACTCATTCTAGATACGCCGCAAGAGCTAGATACTGATTTTGATTTGCCGGTTGCTGTAAGTTATGCCAATCACTCTGTATCATTATTGACTTGCTCTCTTGGTCTGATAAATAAACCATCTTTTATTGCCTTAAGCTCACCCTATCAATTAATTAATCCTCGCGCTCCACCTAACATTGCTGTTTTTAGTTAACAGCTATCATCTTTTCTTCTTTTTGTGTGAGTGCTGGTGGTTGATCTCCTGTTAAGCCGGATTTCGGTTAATAGAATGATTTGACACTCTTAATAGCCTGTTAACTAAAAACTTTTGCTATCGACCTTAGCGTTATTGTCGCTCAGGGTTTTCCAATTTTATTTTAGTTTTGAGGTGGTTATGAAAAATTTACACTTATTTAATTTAGAGCAGATTGATCAAGTGGTCTCTCCCGAATACTTTGAACAAACCACACTTGCTTCACCAGCGGATAAGATTTTTACTGATTTTAAGGCTCATCAGCCGTTAGTGATTGACGGTGACACATTAGCGCAAGACGCGTTAACTATGATGAGAAAAAGTCACGTGCAAATGAAAATTGTGGTGTCACATGATAATGATTTTTTAGGTATTATCAGTACGAATGAGTTATCAGAACAGTCATTGTTAGCAGAAATGTCAAAGGGGGTTAACCGTGAGGATATTTTGGTGACGGATATGATGTTAGCTAAACAGGCGTTACATGCTTTTGATTATTCTGAATTACAACGTTCCAGTGTCAATGATGTGGTGACGACACTTAAAAGTTACGGCTTACGTCATTGTCTGGTGGTGGATCGTCAGCATCATCATATCCGTGGGGTGATATCAACCAGTGATATTGCTCGTAAGCTTCATTTGCCGATTGATATCAATATTAAAACTTCATTTAGTGAATTGTTCGAAGTGATCCACGGCAAAGCCGTTTGCTAATTGCTGACTCGCTTTTTAGCAAAAGCCCTAGTGTAACAACGACACTAGGGCATTTATATTAAATTATTGTTGGCTGGATTGCTGTTTGATCAGTGCCTTTATTTCTGCCAGCTCTTGTTGTAATTCTGTTAGCGAAGGCTCTTTCGACTTTCTCATGCTAGCGTGTTCCTCTTCCATGACATTAACCACTATCCCTATCACCATATTTAAGAAGGCAAACGCGGTAAAAAAGATAAACGTCAGATAGAACACCCAGCTCCATGGATAGACTTCCATCGTTTCATATTGAATATCAGTCCAGTCTTCAAAGGTCATAATGCGAAATAGTGTCAGCATGGAAATCGCAATGTCTCCCCATAGTTTTGGATTGATATCTTTAAAAACGAAGCTGCCGATAGCGGCATAGATATAAAAGATGATAAACATTAGTAAAATAACATAGCCAAGCTGAGGCATGGCTTTAAGCAGAGAATTGATCAGTACTCTAAGCTCAGGTACAACTGAAACCATACGGAGCACGCGAAAAACCCTGACCAGCCGTGCTAATAGCGCCATTTCGCTGTTATCAATTGGAATGAGGCTGACCAACACCACTAAGGTATCAAAGACATTCCAGCCTTTTTTAAAAAAGTGACGTTTATTGTTATCGGCAATAAAGCGAATACAGATCTCGACTAGAAAAAATAAGGTGATAAATGCATCGAGTATCGAGGTGAACGAATAGGCTTGATCTGATAACTCAAAAGTTTTTGCGCCAATTTCTAGCGCCGAAATGATGATCACTGTGACTACAGAGAGCTCAAACAGCTTATTCTCTTTTAAACGATAGAGGTTTTCTTTGATTGATTGATACATGATTAATTTAGGGTATAGCAAATGACAAAATTGTCAGGATTATACCGAGTAATATGTCCACTGTGGATGAAAATCAACACTTAGTACTTTTCATCGCGCTAACCTACTGAGGCGATATATGATTTAATCAATAAAAATGTTATAAAAGAGCCATAATATAGCGCTAATAAAAAATGGAGTGTTAATGCTAGGTGGTGGTCGCCTTTTAGTATTAGCTGTGTCATTTGTGCTCGTTACTGGGATAAGTTTCAGTAGTTGCGCATTTGACAATGTAGTTAAGGACAAACTGGCTGAAATACAACAATTACAAGATACTCAGCAGGCATTGCAGGCCGTCGATGGTTTGCTGCGCAGTGGTTCCTATTCGCTCGCCGAAAAGGTGGAAATTCTTAATATTCAGGCCAAGTTATATTTTCGGCAACGAAACTTTGACCAGGCGCTTGATACTGTATCCTCAGTATTGATGATTGCCGAGGAAAAATCTTGGCCTGACGTGGCGGCTGTAGCCTATAAGATGCAAGGGATTTTTCATTATTATCAGGGAAATTTTCCCAAAGCATTAACTTCTTACCAACAAGCATTACAGCGCTATCAGCCGTTAGAAAAAAAGGTTGAACAGGCGAATTTATACAATAATATCGGTCTAGTTTATGCGGCGATGGGACAAACGTTAAAAGCCTTAGACAGTTACCAGTTAGCAGAAGTTATATACAAGCAACATGGTACTGACGTTGATTTGGTGGACATCCGTTATAATATTGCCGGTCTGTATTTGCGGCTTAGGCGCTATGATCTGGCGATTGAAATGTTTAATCAGGTACAGGCTAAACGTAAGCTTTTTAATGATCAGGAAGGCTTAGCGAGCGTGCGTTCTGATCTTGGTGTGACTTATAAGCATAGCGGTGATTTTCCTCGGGCGATAGAGCACTTGTTACTGGCGTTGAACTATTATCGACAAACGCAAGATAACTATCATTTAGCGTCGAGCTATCACAATTTGGCGGAAGTTTATAATGAGCTTCATCAAGTTGATGAAGCGCAGCATTATGCGCAATTGGCACTTAACATCAGTGAACAATATAAGTTTAATGCTATTACCGCAGGTAGTTTACAGAGTTTAGCACAGGCATTGTTTGTTCAGGGGCAAACGGAAAAACCATTAGCGTTATTACACCGTTCCAGTGAAATCGCACAAGCTTTAGATTACCAACAACAATTAAGGGCTAATTTATCCTTGCTTCCTATGGTTTATAGTGCAACAGGAAACAGAGTCGCAGCGTTAAAAAGCTATCAGGAATTTATTGCGCTTAACCATAAACTCTCTAATGATCAACTCAATGAATATTTAGCAAAATTTGAATCTGCAGAATTAAAGCAACAAGTTGCTCAATTGCAGCAAAGCAAAAAGCTCAAGCAGCTAGAAATCGCGCAGGCGAATCAAAAGCAAAACCTAGCGATAGGGGCGGTAATACTAGTGCTGTTAATTTTGTTTTTGAATTACCGCAGACAGGTTGATCGACGATTAAAGTCTGAACTGGCGGTACAGGTAAAACAAAGAACGATAGAATTAGAAAAGCTTACTGAGCAGCTTAAACAGGCGAACAGCATAAAAAGTCAGTTTTTGGCAAATATGAGCCATGAAATACGTACGCCACTCACCGCTATTATTGGTCAGGCCGAGGCCATTATCAGTGGTGATGTCGATCAGCAATACCTTGAGAAAGAAGTAGAGATTATTCACGGGAATAGTTTGTATCTGCTTGAGCTAATTAATAATATTTTAGACTTAAGTAAGATTGAAGCTAATAAACTTGAGCTCGAGTTACAGATGGAGGATTTGCATCAGATCCTGACTGAATTGGCTAATATGTTTACTGAACAGGCGTATAGTAAAGGACTTGAATTTAAGATCACCCATCATTTGAGCTCGCCTTTTATCGTCGAAATTGATGGCCTCAGAGTAAAACAGGTACTGATAAACCTATGTTCGAATGCGATTAAATTTACGCCGCGCGGTAGTGTAAATATCAACGTCTCTGTGCAGAAAAATGAACTGATATTTAAAGTGACTGACACAGGTATCGGTTTAAGTTATACCCAAATCCAGCAAGTTTTTGAAAGTTTTACTCAAGGGGATAGTAGTATTAGTCGGCGCTTTGGTGGCTCCGGGCTTGGTCTATGCCTGTCTGAACAATTAGCGCGTTTAATGAATGGCCGTATTGAAATAGACAGTCAGCTTAATCAAGGCAGTACCTTTTCACTGATCATTCCATTTGAGCATTCGCTGGAGCAAGGGCAAGTAGCCAAAGCGCAAACCGTGTTATCAAAAGTTGAACGACCCGCTGAGCAAACTTATTTCAATGGTACTGTGCTATTAGCCGATGATCATGATGATAATCGTCGTTTGATCGCACGTTTTTTAAAAACGCTAGGCTTAGACGTGATTGGTGCCTGTAACGGTCAAGAAGTGATAGATTTATACGCTGATCATAAACCTCAGCTTATTTTACTAGATATTCAAATGCCGGAAATGGATGGCATTGAAGCCTTTACTATTTTAAGACAGCAGGGCTGTAGCGTTCCAATTATAGCCCTTACCGCGAATGCGATGTCACATGAAGTGGCTCATTATATTGAATTAGGCTTTACCGCTCATTTGAAAAAACCGATTGAGCGTAAAGCTTTTATTAATACTATTGCTCAGTATCTTCATTGTGATGTCTCGGTAGAAGATGCTAATCAATCGCTTGAACAAGTGGATATGTCTGATCTGGTGCAGCAATTTAAATCTAATCTGGCATTAGAACAGCAAGATATTGTTGCTCATCTTAATGCTGATAATTATGATTTACTGAAAGAGCTGGTGCATCGTATCGCCGGTGCGGCACAAATGTTTGGCTTTAGTATGTTGTCTAGAAGGGCGCTCGATTTGGAAATAGCCGTAAAATCAGAGCGCTATTCAGATGTTAATGATTTAACACAATTATTATTAAACGAAATAGATCAAGTACTGTGGTAGCGGCTAACTGCTCGCTGCCAAGGCTACGTTAATGTCATCTACTTTACTTGAAATTATTGCGGTTCCTGATATTGAAAAACTTCCGCTAGAGAAGTGCTAAATACTTCGGCCATCATAGTGCTCTTTGCGATAATAGACTAACTGTGCGCCGTATTTACAAATTTCTGACAGCAGAAAACCAATAAGCAAGGTGTTGCAAATATTATATTGTGGTGCTAATTCACTGAAGGCAAAATGTGTTGCCAATTGCTCGTCCATTACTGAAGAAAGATATACCTGACCCAAAACGCCGATCACCGTTAGTGACAGTATAAAGTAGCCAAAACGGTCACTTTTATAGCCAAAAAGTTTATCTCATTCGTCTCCACCTTTACTGGTTTCTTTGACATATAAAATACAAAGCACAATTTGAATATATTATTTAGCAAAATACTCCAGAGCATAGCTTCAATAAATAAGCCAATGCTCATGGGCTCCGTTAATGCGGTTTGATTTAAGCCAAGTAGGTAATTGCTGAGAATGTAGATGGAAACCAGTAGCGATGCCTAGGTAGCTTTTTCATTTAATGACATTGATGTCTCCATAATTCTACAGGGTGTTAAAAATATTTGATTTTTAACATCGCCGATTGAAGCAATAGTGTCGTTTGATATTTTAAGCGTTACAGAAGGAGATAATGATCAGAGCTTGACCTTACCGAGGAGAATGTCTTTAAACATCACCCAGTCACCGATTAAGCTGTAAATTGGATAGGTGAAGGTGGCAGGCTGGTTCTTTTCAAAGAAAAAGTGGCCAACCCAGGCAAAGCCATAACCTATCAATGGCAGTAGTAATAGTAGTTTATATTGTGCCTGTATCAGGTAAAAAGCAATTATCACCAGCACCAGTAATGAGCCAGTAAAGTGCAGACGTCGGCATATTCGATTTTGATGCTGGCTTAAATAAAACGGATAAAATTCTGCGAAACTTTGGTATTGTTTTGCCATCGTGCGTTAGTATTCGTCAGAGCTTTGAACTTAATACCTTGATGCCAAGAGCAATCATTGCCACTCCCAACACACGATCAAGCCAATGGCCCATTTTTTGAAAACTTCGATTGATTTTTGGGCGAGATAATAGAAATACCACTGTAGCGAACCAGGTAAATTGTAAAATCATCATCCAAATACCGTATATAACCAGGTGCTGTAATGGAAGATCCGGTGAAATAACAAGGGTAAACAAGGCAACAAAATAAATTGGCGCTTTCGGGTTTAGAGCATTGCATAAAAAACCAAGGCCAATAGTTTTCATATTAGAGCGCTTATTTGCTGGCAATACCTTAAGCTCACTGCCTTGTGTCGCTTTAGATTTAAGCCCTTGATAACCGAGATAAATAAGATAACCGCCGCCAAGTAGTTTTATCAGCCATAGTAAAGACGCCGAGTTGGCAATGACCGCCGCTAAGCCTAATGCGGAATAAATGATGTGAATTGCTAAGCCAAGTGCTATGCCTAAACTGCACAGTAGCCCGGCTTTTTTACCATTGGATAAGGTTTGCTGTGATACTAACACGAAGTCAGGCCCCGGGGCAGCGGCCGCTAATAGGTGAATAGAGGTCAACATTAATAACCCTGACAATAAATCCATAACACCAGCTCCTAAATTCGCGCAAAATTCAACCCTATCACTGCTAGTATGTTAGCGCAATTCTTAGCTTGCGAAATATCTTAGGTGTTGGATAATGGCGCGATTATTTGATGTGAAGAGCTAACTAAGAGCTACCTATGCGGCTGGATAAATTTATATGTAAAAGCACTGAACTGACCCGTACTGAAGCGAAAAAGTTATTAAAAACCGGGGAAGTAAAAGTTAATGGTGAAGTCGTTAAAAATGGTGCCACTCAGGTACATGAAAATAACACTATTACGATTGACGATCAGGTGTTAACGCCACGCAGCTCTCGCTATATCATGTTGCATAAACCTGCGGATACCATTTGTTCTAATGTTGATGAAATATACCCGTCAGTCTTACATTATATTGATGTTGATAAAGCCTTTGATTTACATATTGCAGGACGGTTAGATGCCGATACCACTGGCCTAGTGTTGATCACCGATGATGGTCGCTGGTCACACAATGTTATTTCACCGAAAAAAGAATGCGAGAAAGTCTACCGGGTATGGCTAAGAGACATATTAAAAGCTGATACCGCAGAAAAATTTGCCGTGGGTGTTCAGTTACAAGGGGAAAAATCACTCACGAAGCCTGCAAAGTTGCAAGTTATTGCCGAGCAAGAGATATTGTTGACCATTACAGAAGGTCGCTACCATCAGGTAAAGCGTATGTTTGCTGCGGTAGGCAATAAAGTCGTGGGATTGCATCGTGAGCAGATAGGTCAAGTTAAACTTGCGAACTTAGCCGTTGGCGAGTGGCGCTACTTAACTGAGCAAGAAATCGCTTGTTTTAGTTAACAAATAGCGATGAACTCAGAGTGATAGTTGTCAAAAACGTTCAAATATTATTAAAGTTCTGTTAATTATTGCCGATATTTTATTCAGTAACAGTTAAAAAGAGTATTTAAAATATAGGTTAATTTATGGACGTGTTAGCTGAGTTATTACCACCATCTTATTTGGTAAAGTCTGAAAATACAGCGAAAGATAAAAAACAAAGAAGCAGACATTATCGAAAAAATGCCAGTCAGTATTCACAAAATGATCAGGAGTTGGCTGTAAAAAGTTCTCATGCTGAGCAGAACACTAACTGGGACCAAGTCGATCGCCGTTCGGGTAAAGATCGTCGTCATAATAATAAATGCCGTGGCCGCTGGTTAGAATCGCGTGCTGAAAAAGATCGCAGACAACAATCAAAAGCGATTGAAATCAAAATATAAAACTAGTTTAGCTGACATAGCGGTCGGCCTGAACCGACCCGATGGTTGATATTAATACTAGGCTAGTGATTTTACTTTTTATTTAGTTCGTTAAATGTTGCTAACTGTTCCTCAGTTGCCGGCTGTTGGTATTGTTCTTTCCATTGCTCGTAAGGCATACCGTAGACTTGCTCGCGTGCCTGTTCAATGTCGATATCTACTCCTAACTTTTCTGCTTCGGCAACTGTCCATTTAGCAAAACAATTACGGCAGAACCCCGCTAGGTTCATGAGCTCAATATTTTGTACGTCTTTGCGGCTGTCTAAATGGCGTAATAGGCGGCGAAATACCGCTGCCTGAATTTCTATGTCTTTTTCCATAATATCCTCGATTATCTGATAGCTATTTATCTTGCTATTTGGTCTTCAGCCTCAATTTGCTCTGGCGGCTCAGGTCGGTCATGACGACGAATTTGCACTATTAATCCCATATAGGGATGATCAAAATAATGCACTTCTTGGCTGATCATCCGTCGTTGCTGTTGAAAGCGAATGGCCTTGGTTTCAACTTCTGTATTAGGGCGCAGCGCTAAACTGCTTTGTTGTGCTAAGGTTAAATTTAAAATATTAAAATCAGCAGCGACATTAAGATAAACCCCTTTTAAAAAGACATTGATAAAGCCAGTTAAATACCAAGGTTGAATGGGTAATTTTGGCCCTTCAGTTAACACTGATTGCTCTGCTAGCCGTTCGCTAAATGATAAGGCAGGTTGATCGAGTTGCGCTAGTACGCTTTCGCTGTCGTTAATGTCAGAGATTTGGTTAAATATGGTTTGCAATTGTTGCTGCTTTGCTTGCTCAAGCAGCTGTTTACGCGACAGGGCTGTGTTGATTGCTGCAGAATCCTGGTTAGCAAAAATGGCACTGAGCTGAGCTTCTTGTTCTGCATCTAGCCGTTGCTGCTCAAGGAACTTTGCCTGCTCTTTAGCATAATGGGCGTTAAAGTTATCGCCGGCAAAGAGCTTTACTGGTGTGGCATCAGGTAAATCAAATACCGGCTGGCGCCATGCCATATGCAGTAATGGACGAAAGTTTTTACTGCGACGCAGTTGTTTAACAATATCGTTAAGCTGTAATGACTGTTTCGCCACCAGATAGGGCTGTTCACTATATAAATCTTCGGTGCCATCCACAGTTAGCGGCATTTTGTTGACGAGAAAGCCGTTATAGCTATAGAGATTAGTATCAGGGTTTAACTGGTTAAATTCTGCTTCGCTAATTTTGCACAAGGTATCTGGTGTTTGCTCTGTTAACTTGTTGTAGTTAAACGGCATTGTGCTAAAGGCTAACTCAGCTTCAGCAACGAATGCTTTTTGTTGCTTAGTAATGCCAGCTGGTGCAGCACTTGTTTCATTATTAGCTGGCGCAGTTAAACTATCACTTTGTTTGTTATTCTCAGCCCTAGCAGTGTCTGCTTTTTCATATGCAGGTCTGACCCGATCAAAAAAATCATCTTCATTTTGTGCTGTTGTTAAGTTTGGCTGTACTGCCTGATTTTCTTGCTGCCTTTGGGCTTGGCTATCAACAGAAGCTTGTTCTTGCTTGAGAGTTTCTTGCTGTAGCGGTAGCTGGTGAATTTCTGCTAACGTTAACAGCGGATGTAACTCAGGTAAATGGCTAGCTTGCTCCAGCAAACTTGACGGATATTTAGGGGAGTCACAATCAGGCAATTGCTGCTTGAGTGCCTTAATATCGGGCAATAGATACGGCGTTAATAAATCCAGAGACTGATGATATTGAGGTAATGGGCTGTATTCAGAGAACACTTCAGCTTGTTTGCTTTTATCGTGCAATTGACTTATTAAAATGATCTCTATTTCAAACCATTCACCGCTCCATTTACTCGCTGCAAAGGTGCCGACAGAAAACGTCAGGCTTAATAGCAAAACAGCAGCTTGTTTTATATTCATTGATTTTTTAACCTTGCGTGTTGGCGAAGATTGATAATGAAAATATCATCATACCTGTTATTGATAGTTCTGTTAATTAAGTTTTTTACTTAAGTCATTGATAATAGAAGTGACCATAGTAAAGCGTGATTTTGCATCTTCGGTGGCTCGATTGAACTTTAATTTATTGGCGCCATCCATTTTAAAGACACTTGGTTGTTGTTGGATCAGGCTGATAATAAATACCGGATCTACTTTCGTATCATCACTAAATTCAATCGAACCGCCATTAGGGCCTGCTTCAATGCGGGCGATACCGATTTTTTGTGCTTTTAATTTTAATTTAGCGATATGGATCAGGTTTTTCGCAGGTTGAGGCAGTAAGCCAAAACGGTCAATGAGTTCTACCTGAATATCATCTAACTCTGTTTTACTGTCGCAGCTGGCGATACGTTTATAAATACTCAGGCGTAGGCTGACATCGAATATATAATCGTCAGGCAATAACGCCGGTACCCGCAGATCAATTTCTGTTTGCTTAGACAATACTTGATCTAATGATGGCTGTTTACCTTCTTTTAATGCCGCGACCGCTTGATCGAGCATTTCCATATAAAGGCTAAAACCGACCTGACTCATTGAGCCACTTTGCTCTTCACCTAACAATTCACCAGCGCCGCGAATTTCGAGGTCATGTGTTGCTAGGGTAAAGCCTGCGCCTAAGTCTTCTAACGATGCGATAGCCTCTAAACGTTTTTTGGCGTCTTTGGTCATGCGTTTTTCGTGCGGCGTTAATAAATAGGCATATGCCTGATGATGGGAGCGACCGACACGGCCCCGTAATTGATGCAGTTGTGCTAAGCCCAAATGATCGGCCCGGTCCATAATGATGGTATTAGCGCTCGGAATATCGATACCGGTTTCGATAATGGTGGTACAGACCAGCACGTTATAGCGCTGGTGATAAAAATCACTCATTACACGCTCCAGATCCCGTTCTCGCATCTGGCCGTGGGCAGTAATAACTTTTGCTTCCGGTAGTAGCTCCTCAATATCGGCGGCCGTTTTTTCAATGGTATCGACATTATTATGTAAGAAATAAACCTGACCACCACGGAGAATTTCCCGCAAAATTGACTCACGGATCAAAGCGTTGTCTCTTTGTCTGACAAAGGTTTTTACCGCTAAGCGTTTAGCAGGAGGGGTGGCGATAATGGATAAGTCGCGCATCCCGCCCATCGCCATATTTAGCGTTCTCGGGATCGGAGTTGCGGTGAGCGTTAAAATATCAACATTGGCGCGTAACTGTTTAATTTTTTCTTTTTGCTTAACGCCGAATCTATGTTCTTCATCAACGATTAGTAAACCAAGTTCATGATAGTTAATGCTATTTTGTAAAAGTTTATGGGTGCCTATCAAAATATCGACATGACCTGACTCTACTTTCGCAATCACTTCATTTTGTTGTTTAGTGGTTTTAAAGCGCGACAATACTTCAATGTTAACCGGCCAGTTAGCGAACCTGTCTTTAAAGTTTTCATAATGTTGTTGTGCCAGTAAGGTGGTAGGGACCAACATTGCTACTTGTTTGCCATCGTTGACTGCGACAAATGCGGCACGCATGGCCACTTCGGTTTTACCAAAGCCGACATCACCACAGACGAGTCGGTCCATGGTTTTATTTGACAGCATATCGCTGATCACTGCATTGATCGCTTGTTCTTGATCTAAGGTTTCTTCAAAACCAAAACTGTCGGCAAAAGCGCGATAATCGTCTTTGTTACGATTAAACTGATAGCCAGTGTTACTGGCGCGTTTGGCATAAATATCCAAAAGCTCTGCTGCGACATCTTTGACTTTTTCTGCCGCTTTTTTCTTTGCTTTACTCCAGGCATCATTACCTAATTTATGTAATGGCGCATGTTCAGCATTAGTACCTGAGTAGCGGCTGATCAAATGTAGTGACGCTACCGGCACATAAAGCTTGGCATCGTTGGCATAACTTAAGGTTAAAAATTCGGTGCTAATACCGCCGGTTTCCAGCGTTTGTAATCCAAGGTAACGACCAATACCATGCTCGATATGCACCACAGGCTGACCAATTGACAACTCAGCTAGGTTTTTAAATATCGCGTCAGCTTGTATATCTTGCTGTTTTTTACGACGTCGTGCCTGACGAACGCGATCGCCTAATAGTTCCGCTTCGGTGACTAATGCGATACAGTGCTTAAGTGATTGACCTTTATGTTGAAAGACAAAGCCCTGACTTAAGGCATTAACTGTGATCCCAATTGCTTCGCCTGAATCAATAAAATCCTCAATAGTAGGAAATAACGGCGGTGTTATTTGGTTGCGTTTAAGCAGCTCTAACACGCTTTCTCTGCGGCCCTGACTTTCGGCAACAAAGAGAATTTTTGCTGGTGTTTTTGGATCACTAATAAATTGATTTAATAGCTCAAACGGCTGTTTTAACTGATGATTAACGGTTAAGTCTGGTAATGGGGTTACATCATAACTGATGAGTCCTTTACTGCTTTTATTGTCAGTTAGACTTTCATCGCTTATCGCATGAGTGTTAATGGTTATACGTTCAAACGGCTTTATTGCAGAGTAAAGTTCATCGGTGTTTAAAAACAGGATGCTAGGCGTTAGTAAAGGCCGAGTCGGGTCGTAACGTCGGTCTTCATAACGGTATTCTACGTCAACCCAGTATTGCTCAATTGCTTTGTCGATATTACCTGAAACTATCACTAAGGTGTTTTGTGCTAGGTAATGACATAAATGACTGGTTTGCTCAAAAAATAGCGGTAAATAATATTCGATGCCCGCTGGCATAATACCGTTACTGACTTGATGATAAATGGACTCTTTATCTATGGTGCCGGTAAATAATTCGCGATATTGGCGACGAAACAGATTAATGCCGTCTTGATCGCTAGGAAATTCATGTGCTGGTAGTAATTCTATCGTTTCGACTTTATCTCGAGATCTCTGGTTATCTGGATCGAATAAGCGAATTTCTTCAATTTCATCATCAAAGAAGTCTAGTCGAAATGGTGTGTTGCTGCCCATAGGAAACAGATCAAGAATGGCTCCTCGGGCGGAAAACTCACCGTGTTCCATCACTTGATCAACACAACGATAACCACTGGCTTCGAGCTCCTGACGCAATTGGTGGAGATCTTTTTTATCGCCTTTGTTAATTAACAGACTGTTGCTATCTAAATATTGCTTTGGTGGCAACCGTTGGATCAAGGTCGTTACCGGTACAATGACAATACCTCGTTGCATCCGTGATAACTGGTATAAGGTTGCCAAACGCTGCGAGATAATGTCCTGATGCGGCGAAAAGGTATCGTAGGGTAAGGTTTCCCAGTCAGGAAACAGACAAACAGAGAGCGTTGAATCTTGTTGTAAACTCAGTAATTCTTGCTCAAGCCGCAATGCCGATGGGGTATCATGAGTGATCAGTAATATCGGACGTTCTGCCTGTTGAGCTGCCTGATAAATAGCGAGTGTCGCACTGGAGCCGGGCAGATTTAACCAGGATTTTTTATCGGTTGTTTTTCCAGTACTTTTTGTTAAAACAGGGGAAAGTAGAAAGTGTTGTTTACTCATGAAATATAGTTTTACTGTCTGTTGTTTTTATTAGGACGTGTTAAAAGTTTGTGCTTAATGATATCACGAGTGAAATTGCAAAAGGGCAATTTGCTGGGAAATTTTTAATTATTTCACTTTAAGTGTCAGTAATGAGTGAGGGAAGCGTTAAATCACAAGCGCATAGTAAAATAAACGCGTATAATTGCCACTTAGTTAGTAATGATATTTTTTCCCGAAAGTTTTGGAGCACTAAGTGACGAATAATGATGTGTTACGCCGTTTACGCTATACCTTTAATTTAAATGATAACAAGGTGGTGAATATTTTTAAGCTCGCAGCATGTAACGTCACCACGGAGCAAGTGAAACATTGGTTAGCTAAAGACGACGATCCGACGATAGTGCCTTTAACGGATGTTGAATTAGCGAGCTTTCTCAATGGTTTTATTATTGAAAAGCGTGGCAAAAAAGACGGCGAGCAGCCAGTTAATGAGAAAGAGCTAACGAAGAACCTGATATTGCTGAAATTGAAAATTGCGTTGAAGCTGCAAAATGATGACATTATCAGTTTATTGGCAACAGCTGGCTTTAATGTTGGCAAAGCGGAGTTAACGGCGTTTTTTAGGAAACCGGATCATAAAAATTATCGTCACTGTAAATGGCAGTTTTTAAGAAATTTTCTACAAGGGCTACAAGACAAATACCGTGTTGCTTCACCTGTCGTTAAGTCGCAAAACAACGGGAAAAACAAGCCTCATTATGCGGATAAAAAGTCAGTCAGTACGGGACAAAGTAAAAAAACTCACTATGTGAATCCGAACGCCAAGCCCGCAGAAAAGTCTTCTACCCGAAAAGTATTAAAGCTTAAGCCTGAACAGATATATAAGAATAGTTAATTTCGGAGCGCTAGTACCCACATAAAATATAAGGACTCTTAACCAGTTTTGATCTAAATCAATACAGCAATTAACACTAGGGTTAAAATTATTAGCAATGTTAATTGTTAGAAATGGATTATGACTGAAAAGCCCGTTGTATATGCTTGCTCTGGTTGCTCAAATGTAGCCCGTATTGCTCATGATATCTCGTTGAATTTAGACAGTGATGGTATTGCTGAAATGTCTTGTGTTTCTGGCGTAGTCAGTGACGTTGAGCCTGTTAAAGCGATTGCCACGTCTGGTAGAAAGATTATTGCCATTGACGGTTGCCAGTTACAATGCACTAAAGCCTGTCTTGATATGGCACAAGTGGACACCGCTCACTATTTTGTGATTACTGATTTAGGTATTGAAAAGCGGGATAAGTGGCAAGACTCGCTGATCGAAAACAGCAAAGCGTTAAACCATGTTTATCAGCAGTTGGCAGAGCAGGGTATTAGTTTTCCTGAATAGTCTGACAGTCTCTTTCTGTTATTCTTATTCTGCTGTTTTATACGCGGACGAGCTTAGCGTTATTATTCGATTTATTTATCTGTGAAAATCAGTAATATAGTGTGACTTAGTTCTTTTCCCTGAGGCATCAGATGAGTCTGCTAACTGATCATTATTATGCACTTAACGGTGATACCGTCACCCTAATTCCTTTATCTCAAACGCATGCGCAAGAGCTGGTCTATGCCGCCAATGATGGCGAATTATATAACCTTTGGTTTACCAGTGTGCCTAATGACGTCACCATCAATAATTATTTAGATAAAGCTATGACTCAGTTGTCAGCTGGCACCGCATTGCCCTATGTGGTTATGGAAAATGTCAGTGGTAAAGTGATCGGCACGACACGTTTATGTAACGCTGATAGTGATCATCGACGAATAGAAATTGGTTACACCTGGTATAGTAAAAGTTATCAGCGCACAGCGGTTAATACTGAAGCTAAGTTATTATTACTTACTCACGCTTTCGAACGACTGAAAGTGATTGCGGTCGAGTTTCGTACTCACTGGCATAATCTGGCATCGCGGGCGGCAATTGCTCGTTTAGGTGCTAAACAGGACGGGGTGTTACGCAATCATCGTATTCATTCGAATGGCGAATATCGCGATACAGTGGTTTTTTCTATTATTGAGCATGAATGGCCGATGGTGAAAAAATCGTTGCAATTTAAAACACAGCAATATCGTTAGTTGTCAGGCTAAGAGATGAAAGCGACAGGGAGAGTGATAAAAGTATTTCCGGATGACATCAAAGGTGCGAAGCACCAAAAGTTCACCGTGAAATTGAAAAATAATAAAACTGTACTGGTCGTGCATAATATCAGTATTGCGCCGAAGGTCTATGGCTTAAAAGTGGGTGATAAGGTGGAATTTCTTGGCCAATACCAATGGAACAGTCAAGGAGGCATGGTCCACTGGACCCATCATGATCCGCACGGCGAACATCCGGTTGGTTGGATCAAGCATAATGGTAAGCTTTACAGTTAAGCACCTATTTTCAGTCACTATTTTGAATGCTCGCTATACTCATTGGTAAGGCGAGTGTTAGTACTTATTAAGTTATATCGTATCTAAGAGAGGAATTATGAGATTTTTATCTCGACGTTTGGTGATGCCAAATGATTTAAATTACGCTTATTCATTATTTGGTGGCCGAGCATTACAGTGGATTGATGAAGAAGCAGCGATTTACGCGATTTGTCAGTTAGAGAGCAATTGCCTGGTGACTAAGCATATAGGTGAAATAAGTTTTGAAGCGCCGGCAATGCAAGGGGATGTCGTTGAGTTTGGCCTGGAAACTAAAGAAGTAGGGCGAACATCAATTACTGTCTCTTGTTTAGTGCGCAATAAAGTAACGAAGAAAACCATTTGTTTTGCTGACGATATTGTATTTGTTAAGGTAGATCCAAAAAGTCGAAAAGCTGTAGCGCATGGTAAAACCAAAGAAATGCTGGTCAAGCAGACTATCGATGAAGTTAAATCTTTAAATCTTAGCTGATCGCTATTTCAACTTAGCGTCTTATTGTCATTTAAATACTAAAAAGTTGTCACTTTATTGTCATAAATAGCGGCTAATTTGGTCACTATGACGATGTTTGAAAGTATTTATCAAGCTGATTTGCGGTTGCTAATGTGGTGTCAGAAATCACGTTTTTATCCGCAATTCATCGCATTTATTCGCGCTATCTCTCGAACCGGTGATGGCTATCTACAAGTACTGTTTCCGCTACTCTATTTACTGGTCAACCCTATTCAAGGGGCCGCATTTTTTCAGCTTGCCATAACCGCCTATGCACTAGAACGACCACTTTATTTTGTCTTGAAAAATATTTTAAAACGGCGCCGTCCACCAGACGTTGTACCTGCATTTACCAGTATTATTCATGCCTCAGATAAATTTAGTTTTCCTTCAGGTCATACGATGGCGGCATTTTTATTGGCTGGACTGGCGGTAGCAACTATAGGACTTGCTGCTTGCGGGCTTTATCTTTGGGCGATAGCGGTGGCAATTTCACGCGTTATTTTAGGGGTTCATTTCCCGACTGACATAATAGCCGGTGCTACCTTAGGTAGCCTGGTAGCTTATTTGATGGTGGTAGTATGAAAATTTTATATGGTGTTCAGGGCACAGGTAATGGTCATATTTCGCGCTCTCGGGTGATGGCAAAATATCTAACACAGCATGATGTTGAGGTGACTTATTTGCTCTCTGGTCGGGAAAAATCACAATTGTTTGATATGGACATTTTTGGCGATTATCTGCACTTTCCCGGACTGACCTTTAAAACCAATCAAGGTAAAATTGACTATACTGGGTCGCTATTTGTCAATAACATGTTTAAGTTTTTCCGGGATGTTGCAGCACTGGATGTTGAACCTTATGATTTAGTGATCACAGATTTTGAACCGATCACCGCCTGGGCGGCAAAAAGGGCGAATAAAGCTTTGCTTGCTATTGGCCATCAATATGCCTTTGGTGCCAATACCCCGGTTGCAGGGAAAAGTGTGATAGCGGCTAAAATTTTGCAGCATTTTGCTCCGGCAGAGCAATCGTTAGGTTTGCATTGGAGTCATTATGACAATAATGTGTTGCCGCCAATTATCGATGTCAATTTAAAGCGGCAAAGCGAACAAGGACCGATCGTAGTTTATCTGCCGTTTGAAGATCAAGCGCAGGTCGTTCAGCTGTTACAGCAATTTCCTCAGCAAAATTTTATTCAGTATAGCGCTGAACTAAGCGCTAAAACGTTGGCTAATGTTGAGCAGAAGAAAACTTGTTATCAAGGGTTCAAGCAAGATCTAGTGCAGGCAAAAGCGGTGATTTGCAATAGCGGCTTTGAACTTAATAGCGAATGTATTCATTTAGGCATTCCCATTTTAACAAAACCTATTCAGGGACAAATGGAGCAGCAGTCTAATGCACTGGCGCTCGCGCAATTAGGCTATGGTAAGGTGATGCAAGAGTTAAGCTTTTCATCGATTGACAATTGGCTGGTGAACTTATCATCGCAAACTATTTGTCGATACCCGGATGTTGCTAAGGAAATTGTCAATTGGCTGCTTAGTGGTCGGCAGCAAGCTATCAGTGAGTTATCGGCTCAGTTATGGCATCAGGTACCTAATTCAGTGGAAGTGGTCAGTTAACTTGTTATTGAAAGAGCTGCGCTAGCTTTTCTTTTTTGTCATAAATTCTACATGGCTGATTCTGCTCAGCCTTTTAGTTCAGTATACTTTGTTACATTTTAGTGGCATGCTACATTTGTTTTTGGTGTGTTGGTGGTGTATAACACCAATATGTTGGGGTCATCTTAGGAAAGGGTAATGACAATACAATGGGATGCAGATAAACCGATTTATTTGCAGTTATATCAGCTAGTTATCTCAAGGATATTAGATGGTTATATTAAAGAAGGGGAAGCCCTGCCATCTGTGCGTAAACTCGCAGCACAATATCAACTGAATCCATTGACGATTTCAAAGGCCTATCAAATGTTACAGGAAGAGCAAATTGTTGAAAAACAAAGAGGTAAGGGATTGTTTGTTAAACAGGGAGTACATGATGCCATGCTTGAGCGCGAGCGCGAGTTATTTTTAACCCAGCAATGGCCACAAATTCTTAAACAAATTAGCCGGTTGAAGTTATCTGCTCAACAGTTGCTATCGATAGATGTGGAGGAGCGGTAATGTCTGCGTTAATTTCAATAAAAAAACTAACTAAGCGTTATAGTGGTAATGCTGTCGTCTCAGAGGTTAACTTGAAGGTGAATCCAGGACAAATTTTAGGTTTAGTCGGTCCAAACGGCGCAGGAAAAACCACCTGTTTAAAAGCATTGTTAGGCTTGACGGATTTTGAAGGAGATATTGATGTTTTAGGCTTTAACCCCAGAGCGCAACGAGCTCAGATGTTGAGTGATGTCGCTTATATTGCTGATGTTGCTGTTCTGCCTAAATGGCTTTCTGTCAAACAGGCATTAAGCTATATGGCGGGTGTTCACCCTAAATTTGATATTGAAAAAGCACGTTCATTTCTGGCAAAGACAAAAATAAAAGCTCATGCCAAAGTAAAAACCTTGTCTAAAGGCATGGTGGCACAATTGCATTTAGCGTTGATTTTAGCACTCGACGTTAAGGTTTTAGTGCTCGATGAACCAACCTTAGGATTAGACATCTTAACGCGTCGTGAATTTTATAATCAGTTGTTGCAAGAGTTCTATAGCGAAGATAAATGCATCATAGTGACTACCCATCAAATTGAAGAAATTGAGCATATATTAACGGATGTCGCTTTTATTCAGAACGGTAAGCTCGTGCTGGCAGAAAGTACAGACAGTATTCGCGAGCGTTTTAAGTTAGTGACGGTTGATGAGGCACACCTTGAACAGGCGAGTGCGTTAAAGCCATTATCTGCCAATCGCTTAATGGGCTTAACCACGATGTTATTTGATAATGTATCAGTGGCAGAGCTGAACACTTTTGGTGAAGTCAAAACGCCCAGTTTGGCTGATGTATTTGTCGGCGTGATGGCGAAGGAGGCATGCTAATGAATCGTTTATTATTAACGACCAGTATTAAAAAAGAACTGTGGGAATACAAGAAAATGCTGCTGTGGCTGCCGCTTATTATTATCAGTTTAGATATAGCAGCTCCCGTTATTAATTATTTACTCTCGGATGCGAGTGTAAATTATTGGATGATGAGGTTTGAGCGTTTAGCCTTGCAGAGTGAAAACCCTGAGTTTGCCACTGTTTTTTTTCATGGCACTTTTATGCTTTATATGCCATTTATCGTTATTGCAACAATCGTGCAGCTCTATTATTTTATCGCCTGTTTATATGATGAACGACGTGATATGTCGATTTTATTTTGGCGTTCACTGCCGGTGCCGGACTCGTTAACTATTGCGGTAAAGCTTGTGGTTGGTGCGCTAGTGATCCCTGCAATCTTTACGCTGGCGGCAACCGTTACCTTAGTAATCTTTTTACTGGCGTTTTTCGTGCTGTGTATCGTGCTGTTCAGTAGCTACGATTTATCTTTATGGGGGCTTTGGGTAAACAGTGATATATTGACCAATATTTTCAGTATTTGGATCAGCATTTTACCCTATGCGTTGTGGATGCTCCCTGTCTATGCCTGGTTAATGCTGGTGTCGATGTTCGCCAATAAAGCGCCATTTCTCTGGGCTGTATTGCCTGTGGTGATCATCCTCTTGCTAGAAGCATTTTTAGTGAACTATTTTAATTTATCTCATTATTATGTTGTTGACTTACTACGGAATTACTTTTCGCTAGCGCTAGTATCATTTAGTTTACATGGCAATAATATTCAGCAGTTACCTTTTACATTATTTGCCGATAATGTCAGTGTTGTTGGGGTAATTATCAGTGCTGGTTTGCTTTATCTGACATACTGGCTAAGAGTCAATCGCAGTCACGATTAGCGCTTTAAGGCTGAAAACAAAAAGTGAATGACAGCTAATCTTTGCTCACTAAGCTGAACGTAAATGACAAACCTCAGTTTTTCATACGATAAGAACGCACCATGCGCTCTTATCGTATGTTTACTTAAATTTCTTTGGCTATGGTGATCAATACTTGTTCCAGCGCATTGGCGTGGCGCTCAATATCATCAACTAATGACCAATCTACAGCGTCTAATTGTTGCTCTAAAACTGCCATTTCTTTTTGTTTTTGTTGCATAAGCTCGTCGTCAAGATTAGCAAGCGATGTTAATTGTTGAGCAATAGTGGATAAATCCTGCAAGCTTATCTTGCTTTTGCCATAAGGAATACTGGCTTGTTCTAGTTTGCGGACTTCTTTTTCGATAACGTGTGCTTTTTGTTCTAGTTGAGCTGAAATCTTATCGATCTTATCTTGATATCGGTCAAATTCTTGTTCAACCGCGGTGAGCTTATCTTGAATGACTTTTATTTCGGCTTGTTGCGCCGGGCTTAGCTCACTAAAGTGGAAGCTTTTACCATTGACAATATAAAGCGGATCTTTGTTGTTAGCTGCCGAATGAATGATGACCTGATCGTTATCTGCGTGATGGTGAACGATGTCGGCTTGAACATTTGGCGAGCTAATTGCTAATAAAGCAATAAAAGTAAGCGAACTGACCGCAGATAGTGTTATTTTGCTTAGTGATAAAGTGTGCATAACTGACTCCACAATAATTAATAAATAGTTGGGTTATTAATTAGGTAGCGCCAGCAAAGAAAATAGTTTATTTATTTTTGATATTTTTAAATAAAATAAATTGTTAATGGTAAATATTGTTATTAATCAATACTTTATTTTAACTGACCGTTAATTGTAATGTTCGGAAAGGTATTGCTGATAATTTTTGACGCCAAAGTAGCGAATGGATTTTTTTAGTTTGGTTTTTTTGGCAATAAGCAATTCACCGCAATAAATTTTTACGACTTGCTTATCGCCATTGCTATCTGTTTGATATTGGTGATTTGGATTCAATCGTAAATCATCAAATTCGGTTTTCATGATCAACTTCACAACAGCCCGACCTTTAACAGTACTTTTATAAGTTATTAATTTCTTGTTGCACCTGATAGCCCTGATCTGTGACTATTTTTTCTAATACTTGCACACGCTCTTCTAAATTTGCCACCTGTTTTTTTAACGCGATATTTTGTTCAGTAGTTTTACTGTTTTGCTCCATGGTTTTGCTTTTAAATTCCAAATGTTTTTTATACATGTCGTATAACACGCCGAAACCGACAGAAATTAATACGATTAACACCACCATAGTTGTACCTGTCATATTGAGCTCCTATTTAATTAGTGTCATTAGTTCTTTTTGAGCAAGATACTTATCCATCGTTGAGCGTAATAGTTTATAGAGTAAAATGGAACCATCAATTTCTTCTTTACGATTGGTTAAGCTTTCTATGTTTAACCCTAATGGTAAATCATAAGGTAATATCGCATCGAGTATCTGTCGCAAACTGTTAGCGCAAATTCTTATTGATTCGTATAGCGGCTGTTCAGCATTGAGGATACGTAAACTGGTTGCTTCTGGCACGCTAACGCCTAGCCACTCGATAAATTCCAGAGTTTTTTCACTGCCGCAAGGGGAAAAGGTCAAAATAAAGCGCTGTGGTTTGATGTTTTGCTTTTTACATTCAATGGCATAACGGGTCAACATATCAATTGTTGCCTGTGGATCATAAATCGCTTGCGAGATAAAAAAGTTACAGCCTTGCTGATATTTCTCGATTAATCTTTGATGTTCGTTGCCTTTAGCTGCATGGCGTTCAGCGATGGTGACACCGCCGATAAAAAAATCATGCTGATTATTAACCAGTGCTTGGTAGGCGTCTGCTAATGGCAGTGATATTTGATTATTTTTCGACGGACTGCCGACTAATACAAGATCTCTTACGCCGTATTCGCTCCAGGCTTCATTGGCCCATTGTTCAAATGCTGCGGTGTCTGACTGCACTACGCTTTTATAGGTGATCACCGGACGTGATGACTTTTGATTTAATAACGCGGAGTAATGACGCGGATCATGAGTGGATTTAAACGGAAAAGGACGCGGCTTGCTGGTACGGGAGTCTTCGTCCTGAATATCGTAGACAATTAAACCGTCAAAATCGATATCGCTGACACGGTCAAGTAATTTACCTGCGATATTTTCTACCTGTTCAAAAGGGGTATCACTTTTAGGTGGAGTCGTGCCAATAAAATACACCCCACGATTAATATCATTGTACCTTGCTCTTAACTCAGATCCGTTTTCCACTGTATTGCATTCTATTGTTGATTAAAGTGAGGGTTATCATAACCGTTTTTATGGTAAAAATCTTTGTTAACACTATGACAAAAAGTGATTAATTATCCCTTTTGTTGAAATACTCGCGTTTAATCCCCACTTGTTTTATTAACGAATAACTACAGATGCAACGGCGCTAAAAATGCACAATTTAATCTTTAGATGTTTATGCTTTTTTAGCTGTATATTTTATTTAACGTCAGCTGTTGCTCAGCCGTTAGCCAAGGTGATTAACAGCGACTATGTTATTCACTCTAGTGCATTAGCAAAAGTTGATGCAGCATCAGCCTTGGTAAATTTAGGTAATGTTGAAGCTAATGATAAGGTAGTTGCTCATACCTGGAGTTCGTCAGTTTTTATTGACTATGTTTGGCATTATTTCAAGATAATCGCTAGCGGTGTTCACCTGATAGTTGTGCTTGTTCTTTATTCTTTTACTTTACTTGCCCGTCAGTTACGTTTTTTCTGGCTTAGGCATTTAACCTATTATTCGGCTGATATTTCACAAAGGGCTGCTTGTTAATAATTGTTTTTAACTATTTGAATGATTAAATCTTTACAATTATTACAGGAAGCAAAATGGAATATTATCACCAGGTACTACTGGCTTTTCTGCCATGGTGCGTTTTTATTATCCTTGCGTTAATCGCAAAAAAGTTGCTGCATTTGGCTAAAAAGCGAAGGGGCTTAGCGATGGCATTTGGCGTTTTAGTTCAAATGTTATTACCTGATCCACAGGTGCAAAAAACCATTGAAACTGTCGTGGTACAAAAGCGAAAAGTCGATGGCTCTGAACAGGAGGATCAGGGAAATGATAAGGATTAATGAAGTTTATCGATAGCTGATAAAATATCTTTTTTGTCTTTTAGTAATTTTATTTCGCTAAATAACTCTTCGGCTTGTGGATACTGTAATTTTAAATAACGTATCCACTGCTTTAAGCGGCTGGAAAAATAAAAACTTTTATCGCCGTCAAGCTCTAGTTGTGCGTAGCGCTTCAGCTGCTGACAAAGCATTGGCCAAGACATTTTTTCTTCTAAGCCTTTAACAACATTTGCTAAATTGGGTGTCGCAAGCGCACCTCTACCTAACATCAGGTTTGATGTTTTCGCTTCTTTGATACAGCGTTGAGCGTCGTTATAGCTCCAGATTTCACCATTGGCACATAACTCAATTGGGTAATGTTCACTGATTTGACCTATATGGTGCCAATAGGCCGGAGGATTATAACCGTCACGTTTGGTACGCGCATGGATTGTGAGAAAGTTTGCTTTTGCACTGACGATGGCGCTTACTACTTCATTTAGCAATGAGGTATCGTCAAAACCTAAACGAATTTTAACTGAAAGTGTTTGCTCGGCGGAGATTGATTCTCTGACATTGGTTACGATTTGATGGATAGTTTCCGGCGACTTTAGTAATACCGCTCCGCCTTTGCTTTTATTGACGGTTTTTGCCGGACAGCCAAAGTTAAGATCTATGCCATGAGAGCCTAATTCCAATGCTCTGACGGCATTTTCTGCCATCCATTGTGGATCTTGCCCCAATAACTGTACCCGGACAGGTGTCTGATTTTTAGTCATGCCATTATTGAGCAGTTCTGGGCAAATTTTATGGAACACTTTCTTCGGTACTAGGGTATCTACCACCCGAACAAATTCTGTAATGCATAAATCATAGTGATTTAATGACGTCAGCATTTCTCGCATTAATACGTCGGCAACTCCCTCCATTGGTGCAAGAATGACTTGTTTAACGTGATTTTTCATGCAATTACCGAACTATTATTATTAGACATTTAGTGTAAGTTAACCTAGAGTTTTATTTTGAGAAAAAAATAACTTGGCTGAAATTTATTTTTAAATATCAGGTCTTGTTAAATTAGTAGTACTTAATCGATGTTATATCGCAATTATGTTGGCTATACCAATGGCAAGATATAGTGTCTAAGTTTTAAAAATAAAGGAAAACAAGATGAATATAATTAAAAAGTCTACATTGGCATTATTATTGGGGACATTTACATTGGCTTCTTTAGCGAGTTTACCAGCGAAAGCTGAATCAAATCCGTTTGAAGCACAAGGCATTGTCAGCATTGCGAGCGATGATGATAAAGATGCAAAATGCGGTGAAGGTAAAGAAGGCAAGAAAGCCAAGAAAGGTAAGTGCGGCGAAGGAAAATGCGGTGAAAATCGTAAGGCACACAAAGGTAAGTGTGGCGAAGGTAAAGGCGAGCACAAAGGTAAATGCGGCGAAGGCAAGCACAAAGGAAAATGTGGCGAAGGTAAAGGTGAGCAAAAAGGAAAATGCGGCGAAGGTAAAAAAGCCATGAAAGGTAAGTGCGGCGAAGGTAAAAAAGAAAAAAGTAAAAAATGCGGCGGCTAGTCATGCTTAAATGCTAGTTCTTTGAACGAGCTGTTAATAAATATTAAAAGCCACTAACCTATGTTAGTGGCTTTTTTATGTACAAGATGTACGGTATGTCGAAATTGCAGGAGCATAATTTCGTGTATGTACTCGACTGCATGGATGCAGGAGCTAGGACGAGGCAGGATGCCAGAGTCGATGATGTACGGTATGTCGCAATCATTTTATATGCTAAGTAGAAAATATAGCGCGGTTTACGCTATCGTTGATATTTATTCTCTTAAATGTAAGTCTATAGTTTATAATAACTTTTATCTTCAATTAGCAAAAGTAGTCAGTATGTTGGTATTTGCTATTTCACTATTTCACCGTCGATGCGTCGCATTTTGTTGTCTTTTGTTTTTGTTAACGTTACAAATTCAGGCACAGGAAATTAATAGGCCTGTTATCTTAACTTACGATATAGGTAGTACTTCAGCCTGGGTGCCTTTTGGTTATTCTGGTAACCAAGTTGATCCAGGCATACTGGTTGAGCTAGTTAGGCTTATTATGCAGGAAGCACAAATTGAATTGCATGCGAATTCTTTACCACCGAAAAGGGCTGTTCGAGCACTTGAAACAGGGGAGCTGGATTTTGATATCGTCAGTCCTAACTGGTTTAAAGATGGAAATATAGGTGATAACTACGTGAGCTCTGACGTTATTATCAACGTCACGGAGTATTTTATTACCTTGCCTGAAAATGCCAATAAATATCAAACATTAAAGCAAATTTATGGTGGAGTGATAGGTACTGTTGCTGGTTATTCATATGTTGATGACAACAAATTTACCCGAGCCGATTTTCGCTCCGAAAGTGAGCTTATGTTAGGGTTAAAAAAGCATCGTTATGACGTTGCTATTATGGAAAAGTTAGCTGCGCTATATTGGGCTCAGCACCACAACGTTGCGTTATCTTTTGCTGCTATACACACTACAGGGGGAGTAGTATTTCGTCTTAGGAAAGAGCATCAATCTCTTGTGCCGAGAATTAATAAAGTGATCAAAAAGTTTCAGCAAAATGGTCAAATAAATCAGGTAGTGAATAAATATCAGTCCGCTAAGTTATTAAATCGCATTTATACCAATAGAGATTGAGTGTTCATTAACGAGTGTGATTATTGACTATGCTCAACCAGTCGAGGTGCAAGTAAGCCATAGGCCAGATCATCATGGCGTTGTTGATTTAGTACGGAATGCGATTTAAAAAAACCTTCCCGCTCCATGCCAAGCTTTTCCATAACCTTCCAACTCGCATTATTGTCAGCACAACAGTGAGCTTCTATTTTTGCTACTTCTAACTGATTAAACAGGAAAGCTACTAAGGCGCGAGTGGCTTCTGTCATATAACCATGCCCTTGATATTGTTGAAGTAGCAAATAACCGATTTCTGCTCGCTCGGCTTCGATGTCCGCGATACGAAAACCGACACTGCCAATAAATTCATTGGTGTTTTTCGTTATTATCTTTAAGGTTAGCCAATGGTCTTGCTCGCCATCCCATGGGCGAATGCGGGTATTAAATTTTGCTTTAAGCTCCTCTGGTGACAGGATTGGCCCGATATATTGCATTAACGCTTTATCGCTTTGCAATCGGTTAAACAGTGGAAAATCATCTTGCTGCATTAATCTAATTTGTAAACGCTCTGTCGTGAATGACAGCTGGGTAGTGAGTAAACTAAGTTTCATAGATCTCCTTGAAATTATGGTGCTTTATTCTTATATCTTAACCTGTAACTAATTCACTTGTTAACAAAATTTGGACAACTATTATGAGTAAAACTGTGGTAATTACCGGTGCTAACAGAGGTATCGGACTGGCATTGACAAAAGTCTTTGCTTCGCAAGGAGAACAGGTGATCGCCTTGTGTCGTCAATCATCTCCAGCACTTGAACAATTAGGTGTCAAAATAGTCACTGATGTTGATGTTGCCACTGATACGGGGATAAGTCATATGGTTGATGCCTTAAAAGAGACGACAATTGATACGTTGATTTGTAATGCAGGTATTTTACGGGATGAACAATTAGGTCAATTAAATCTTAAGACTATACGAGAGCAGTTTGAAGTTAATGCGCTTGCGCCATTACGAGTGGTCGACAGCTTGTTAGCGCAATTAGCCAGTGGGGCAAAAGTTGCGATGATCACCTCTCGCATGGGCTCTATTGCTGATAATGGCTCAGGCGGGCGCTACGGCTATCGAATGTCAAAAGCGGCGCTTAATGCGGCGGCAATGTCGTTAGCAAAAGATCTTGCTGCGCGTGATATTGCAGTTGGTATTTATCATCCAGGGTATGTACAGACTGATATGGTTAATTTTGGCGGTGATATTTCATCTGATGAAGCGGCAAATAAAATTGCCGGATTAATTAACCAGTTATCGATGGCTGATTCTGGTGTTTTCAAGCATTCTAACGGACAAGTACTGCCTTGGTAGCTGTGCACGATTGCAGTTATTCTGTAAGTCATATTCGTATCTGGCAAACGGTGCAAAAAATTCCTGCTGGAAAAGTAGCTACTTATGGACAAATTGCCGACTTAGCGGGCTTACCTGGGCGTGCTAGGCTTGTAGGGAAAGCATTAGGCAAAGTCCCTGACGGAGGTTGGCAAGGGCAGATGGTACCTTGGTTTCGAGTGATTAATTCACAAGGCAAGATTTCTTTAGCTGTTGGTAGTGATGCTTTTGAGCGGCAAAAACAATTATTGCAGGATGAACAAGTTGTGGTGATAGGAGCAAGGATCCGGTTAGCTGAATTTCAATGGCAACCAGATCTCGCCGAACTATTATTTCACCTCGATTATTAAAAGACTTGCTATAACGATGAAGTGCGTCCACCATCAACCGGCAGGTTAATACCTGTGATATAGCCAGCGGCAGGTGATGCTAAAAATGCCGCCGCTGCAGCGAACTCTTCCGGCTGAGCAAAGCGTCGCATTGGAATGGTATTTTTTTCATTCTCAGTTGCCTGCTCAATCGAGATATTTTGTTTTTTTGCTTTGCCAGCAATAATGGCATCTAAACGGGCCGTTGCTGTTGCGCCAGGTAAAACATTGTTGACGGTAATACCAAACTCACCTAACTCATTTGCCAAGGTTTTTGCCCAGCTGGCTACTGCGCCACGAATAGTATTTGATACCCCTAGATTAGGCAATGGCTGTTTTACTGATGTCGAAATAACATTAATGATACGGCCATATCCCTGCGATTTCATATAAGGCAATAATGCTTGAACCAGATGATGATTGGAAACCAGGTGTAAATTAAAAGCATCAATAAAGCTTTGGCTATCAGCCTGATTTGCCGGACCAGGTGCTGGGCCACCAGTATTATTGATCAATATTTCATAGCCACTGGTTTCGCTTACCGCATTATTAATCACTTGTTTGACTTGTTCCGGCTGGCTAAAGTCGGCAACTAATAGCTGATGTTGCTGACCTTTACTGGTATCGAGTGCTGTTAATACTTCAGCCAGTGCTACTTGATTTCGAGAAAATAAAGTGACATTGGCACCAAGTGAGGCCAGTTCAATGGCGCAGGCTTTGCCTATCCCCTGACTACTGCCACAAACTAGGGCATTTTTGTTAGTTAAATCTATATTCATTAGCATCTTTCTTGTTATTGTTTGAATTTAGTTGTTGAAATTTAATCACATTCGCCCAACAAAAATAAGTAGTAACTGAGGTTAATTTAATAAAATTAATTTTGACGCGTGTCAGATTGAGTTGTTAAGCTTTAGTCGTTAATTGGCTTTTAGGAAAATTTTATGGGTGGCGTAACTATTCAAGGGCAAGGGCCAGCAGTTGTGTTATTACACAGCTCGTTAAGTAGTTCAAAGCAATGGCAAAGCTTAGTTGAAAAGCTGGCTGTGAATTTTACTTGTATTAATATTGATTTATTAGGCTATGGCAGAGCGCCTACAGTATCTGAAAGTTCAGAATATAATTTTTCTACTGAAGTCATACGTATTAAGCAAATTTTAGCTAAAGAGAATATTTCTGCCCCTTATCACCTGATCGGGCATTCTTGTGGCGGTGCCATTGCGCTAAAAATGGCGCAGGAAAACAGCGATGACTTGTTCAGTTTAACCTTGTATGAACCAGTAGCATTTCATCTACTTGAACAGCAGCATCAGCATGCAGTTAAATTTTTTGCTGACAGTATTAAGCAAGAAAATAATATCGATGCGGCTAAACATTTTGTTAATTATTGGAATGGCAATGGTTACTTCGACAACTTGCCCGCTAGCGTACAACAGCAAATGGCCAAGGGGATGGATAAAGTTAATCTAGACTTTAATGGTATTTTTGCTGAAAGCTATACCTTGGCTGATTTAGCCGACATCAGTTGTCCGTCGTTATTAATGCTGGGTCAGTATACTACTGCAGATAGTAAGCAGTTGAGTGAAGCTATTGCGAAAGCCATAGCTCAGTGTCAGTTAACCCAGATTGCCGCTGGGCATATGGGCCCGTTAAGTCACCCGCAATTAGTGGAACCTGTGATAGTGGATTTTCTTGCTAAGCAAAGTTAAATAACCAAGGTAAATTATTTTTGGTGCTGCGCTGCTGTTCGTCTTGAAGCTGCGCTTTACCATGCTTTCTGTAAATAAAAAGCCCAGCGATTAGCTGGGCAAAAAACATCAGGGAGAAATATCTTGAGTAAGCGGTTATTTTTCCTTGTCGTCTAATAAACTCTTACCATTAATCGCAATTTTTCTTGGTTTTAATGCTTCTGGTATTTCTCTTTCTAAATCAACATGTAGTAAACCATTTTCCATAAAGGCGCCGATAACTTTAACATGATCGCCTAATTGAAATTTGCGTTCAAAGTTTCGTTCGGCAATGCCTTGATGGAGAAATTTTCGGTTAGCTTTATCATCGGCAGCGGTTTTAGTACCAGTGATAATTAAATTACTTTGCTTGGATTCGATTTCAAGTTCAGACTCAGCAAAACCGGCAACTGCCATGGTAATGCGATATTGGTCTTCCGCCAATAATTCAATGTTGTAAGGAGGGTAAGACGACTGTTTGTCTGCACGAGCAGCTTTGTCGATTAATCCTGCTAAGTGATCGAAACCAATAAATGAACGATAAAGTGGGCTAAAATCTGTCGTTGTACGCATAATTCATATCCTATCTAGTTAGCAATATGCTGTTAATTTGTTTTTACCTGAGTGTGAGTGTCCAGACGATGCTGCGACGGTTAACTCGTTGCGTAGTAAAAACAATCAAATATGCCTTTCATAAAGAACAGGCGGTTTAATAATGTAATCCCATCAGGCGACTACAGTTTAATAGATAGGGCTGCGATTTTTCTTTTCAAGCATTTAAATAAAAAAAATTGATAAAAATATTTAAATGCTTGAAATTAAAAATTTAATTTTATTAGTTTATTTTTCTGTTGTGGTTGCAGTAGCGTCTTTTTTACTAAATTGTTCATTCAATTTTGCTAATGCCTGCTGGTAATCAGGATGGTTGGAAATATTAGCAACCAGTTCTTTATAAGCAACTTTTCCCTGCTTATCGATTATAAATATTGCCCGGGTTAATAACCCCATATCTTTGATTAACAGACCGTAGTTAGCTCCGAAGTCGCGCCAAACGCTATCAGATAACACTTGAATCTTATCGACTTTTTCAGCATCACAAAAACGTTTTTGCGCAAAAGGCAAGTCGTTACTGATAGTCAGCATCACGAGATCTTCAGGGAAATTTGCAACTTCTTCATTGAAGCGTTTGGTTTGTAGTGAGCACACGCCGGTATCTAGGCTTGGAACCACCGAAATCAAGATGGTTTTATCGCTAAAATCTTGCAGGGTAACGGGAGCAAAACTGTTATCGACCACCTTAAAATTTGGTGCTGAATCACCGACAGCGACTTGCTCACCGAGTAAAACGACAAACTTATCACCAGCTTTTACTAAGTCACCATGCTCTGAAAGTTTATCGGTGATGGTATCGTTGGCAAGTACATTTGCCGATGCGATCAAGCTAAATGCGAGCGGTAAAACAAATTTTTTCATATTCATGGGATATAACTTGGTTGAAATGACTTTGGTGAAAGCTTAACGCTGGCAAAAAAAAATAGCCAACAAATAGTGTTTTTTTTGATCTTTATCTATTGTTAGGGTAAGGAAAACTTTATTATATATCACATTATTAGCTGCACTTTGCCTCAAGTAAGTATTAACGGGCAAGTTCAATTGTCGCTAATGTTAATTTCATAAAAGAGATAGAAGAGAAGATATGTCAACAGCCTTATTAATTTGTGATGATTCCAATATGGCGCGCAAACAAGTGGCTAAGTCATTACCCGAAGGGTGGGACGTTGATATTAGTTTCGCTACTAATGGTGTTGAAGCGATAGAATTGATAAAGGCGGGCAAAGGCGATGTATTACTACTTGATTTAAATATGCCGGAAATGGATGGCTATCAAGTACTGGAAGAAATAGTTAAACAAGATTTACCGACTATGGTGATCGTCATCTCTGGCGATATTCAGCCTGAAGCTCATCAGCGTGTTACTGGCATGGGGGCGCTCGATTTTATTAAAAAGCCTGTAAATAAGGACAAGTTAACAGAGATATTGCGTATTTACGGTATTTTTGCCCCGGAAGACGAAGTGATAATGCCGGTGTTTAATACCGCGATCGAAGAAAAAATTGCCTTAGAGCCACTGACTGCTCCGATAGCGCCGGCAGAAGAGGTTAACCAAAACAAGAGTGAAGTACCCGAGCTATTAGCGCCTGATTTACGTGATTGTTATCAGGAAATAGCCAATGTTGCCATGGGGCAGGCAGGGGATTTGCTGGCACGGTTATTAAATGTTTTCGTCGTGCTACCTATTCCGAATGTCAACTTAATTGAAGTCAGTGAGCTGAGCATGGCGTTATCTGATGTTGAAGAGCATGAAAGTACGTCCGGGATATGTCAGGGCTTTATTGGCGCTGGTATCTCTGGAGAAGCATTACTGATATTAAATGACTCTAGTTTTAATGATATTGCCAATTTAATGAATTATCAGCTTGAGGTGGATGAACGGGCAGAACTAGAATTATTGATGGATATGGCGAATGTACTTATTGGCGCTTGCTTAAAGGGCGTATCTGAACAGTTGGACATGACTTTTAGTCAGGGACATCCTGTGGTGCTCGGTCAGCACAGAAAAATATCAGAATTAATTGCGTCTAATTCGAAAAAATGGAAGCGCACCCTTGCGATAGAGATCAGTTACAGTATTGAAAATTACCCAATTAAATGTGATTTATTACTACTATTTACCGAAGACTCGATGAAGACGTTAAATAACAAAATTGCTTATTTGCTGGATTAATTATGTCATTAGAAACAGAGCAAATTAATGAATTACACTGGCTGATGGAAATGCTCCATACCATAGATGTTGGTCTAGTCGTACTCGATCGTCAATACCATATCCAGATTTGGAATGGTTTTATGGAAAACCACAGTGGATTGTTGCCAAGAGAAGTTAAGGGGAAATTGATTTTTGATTTATTTGATGAAATTCCCAGAGAGTGGTTTATTCGAAAATCAGAATCGGTGTTTATGTTGAAAAACAAGGCATTTACTATCTGGGAACAGCGATCCTATCTGTTTAAATTTCTTAATTATCGCCCGATCACTGGTACCGCAGATTATATGTATCAAAATACCACCTTTATCCCGCTAATTTCAGCGACCGGTCAAGTGACACATTTATGTTTGATTGTCTATGATGTCACCGATAATGCTATTCATAAAAAGAATCTGGAACAGGCTAATCAGGAATTATCGATTTTAAGTCAAACTGATGGTTTAACTAAATTATTTAATCGTTCCCATTGGGAGCGCTGTTTGGCGGCAGAATATAAACGTTGGGCCCGTAGTCAAAATGTCAGCTGTTTGGTGATGATAGATATAGATCACTTTAAAAAAGTCAATGATAGTTATGGTCACCTTGTTGGAGATGAAGTGATCCGCCATCTTGCACAGTTGATCCAACACCATGTCAGGGAAACTGATGTTTCTGGCCGCTATGGTGGTGAAGAATTTGCTATTTTTCTTGCTGATACTACCTGCGATAACGCGATGATTTTTGCTGAGCGATTACGTAAAGAAGTGGCTGGGGGCGTGGTGAAACATAATGATATTGATATTAAGTTTACCATTAGTCTAGGAGTTGCTGAAATTAACGCTGGCATCGAAAATCATGAAGCCTGGATCGAGTGCGCCGATGCGGCGCTATATCGTTCAAAAGAAAACGGTCGTAATCAGGTAACCGCTCATCTCAGTTAAGTTAAATAATTTCAGCTTACTGACGTAAATAACGAAATGAGTGAGCGAGCAGTTAAAACAGATAACTCATTTCTACTAACCATTGTCTACCCGGATAAGGAAAATCATCAGCAATTGAGCCATTGCTGGGATATTTTGCTGACTCTTCGTTAGTTAAATTATTCGCAATTAAGGCAACGGATAAAGGTGAGTCGTTTAACTGGTAATGAATTCGACTACTGAACCAGTAATAGCTTGGTAGTGCATTGCGATTATCACTGAAGTGACGTTGTTGCTTGCCATGATACTGAGCAAAGATATTGGCCGATAATTGCTGATTAAACTGATAATTAACAGTCAGTGATGCCATTTTTTCGGAATAATCAGGCAAGGCAATATCATTGTTATCTTTACTGCTTAGCCTGCTATAGTTCGCATTAATATCCAGTCCGGGAGTCGGGCGCCAGCGTAACAGCCATTCGCCGCCGTGGCCTGTTAATTTTCCGACATTATTTGCCGTTAATCCAACCACGTCGACCATCGGAATATAGCTGACTAATTTATCTGCTCGGTAATTGAATAATACTAAACTGGTATGGAGATTCTCGCTCAATTGCAAATCAAAACTTAGCTCATGACTGGTGATTTCTTCTGGCTCTAGCTTACTATTGCCTAAACCAACGGGATTATTTTTTGAATACAAACCAATAAAACTCGGTGCCCTGAATGCAGAACCGCTAAACAAGCGAATATCGAGCCAATCGTTAATATCCCAAGTGAGGCCTAATCTCGGATTTAAGGTATCACCAACATCGGAATAATCATCGTATCGTGCCCCTAAATGCAACGTCAGTTCAGGTAAAAGCTGCCAGGCATCCTGAACAGAAAAAAACTGAAAGTTACGGGTTGAATAAGGTAAAAATACATGCGGCGTATGAGTAACATCGGTCAGAGTGCCGTCTACTTCAGTCTCGGTGCCGTTTAAAATTCCGGGACCAAAATTTTTCGCTTCATAAGGGTGATGGTTTTGCTTTTCATATCCGAGTTCCCAACGAATATTGTGCGTGTCATCTAATGTCAGGTGTTGGGATAAACTGATGTTAAAAAGCTCTGACTCATTGCCCGGATGGCCGATAAAACCTTCGCTAAATAAGGTGACGCCTGTTGGTGTGGAAAAATTTAAATTACCATCACTGCCAATCGGTAATACGCTGCCTGCGGGAAAAATAGTGAAAGGGTAATAGGATTGTTTTTTTTGATACCAGGCATTAAGTGTTAAATGTTTAAAATTTAACTTGGATAAATCATAACTTGCGCTGATAAGCTGGCTGCGATGATCATTTCGTCCATCCGGATCTAGTGCTTGGGCGATGCCGACGCCCGGACCAAAATCCCCATCTAAGATAAAATAATGCAAACTTAGCTGCTGCCAGTTTAATTTGGCATTAAAAGATATCGTTTTTTGCCCTAAATCTATCACTCCAGGCGCCTGACTAGCGTTGGTAGCAAAGATTTGATCAAATGTTGATTGTAGGTCTGAAGGGATTTGGCGCTCATTATCGTCGCCGTAATGGTAATAATTTAATGCCCAGTTTACTTTGATATCCTGCCATTGATGTTCGCTAAATAGGCCTAATCGGTAGGTATCAAAAGCGCCGGCGACCATTGAAAGCTCACTTTGCTGATCATCATTGAGTTCTTTTGATACCAGGTTGATGATGCCACCAAAGGCATCGGCACCATAAACGACAGAGCCTGAGTTTCTGAGCACTTCGATACGTGTAAAACCAAATAGTGGAATTTCCAGTCCTGGTCGGGCGCCGTTATGGATACGGTTAAAGGCAATGCCATCAATTAGCACTTTTACCTGTTGACCATAATTACCTTGTAGTCCTCTGACACTGATAGAAGACTCTGCGTTACCGCTATTTAATAGCCCTGTTTGGACACCTGCAATGCCTTGTAATGCTTGTGCTAAAGTTAATGCGCCTTTGGCTTGCCACTCAGCTTCTTCAATTACGGTAACCGTAGCAGGGGCTTTATCGAGTTTGCGGGTATAACCAGTTGCAGCGGTAACTACCTGGATCTGACTAAGCTCATGTAGTGATAATGAGTAGAGTTGTTCAACGGAATCAAACTGGTCTGCCAACACTGATGGTGTTAGCGAGCAGCAAAGAGCAAAAGAAATTTGATTAAATTTGTTCATACAGTGCTGACTAAACAGCCGACATTCTATTAATTAATAGCGGAATTATAACCTAATATCAGCCTATTAGGCTATTTCGTTTTTTTCTTAACGTATGGTCAGTTGCGTTATTTCAAACGCTTGTTTAAACTGTTTGTGTTAATTAGCGGCTTTCTATGGTTGTATAGCAATGAGCACAAAAAATAAAATACTTGATGCAGCGGAAAATTTATTTGCCGATAAAGGCTTTAATGGTACCTCATTACGTGAGATCACCAGCTTAGCTGATGTTAATTTAGCTGCCGTTAATTACCATTTTGGTTCTAAAAAAGAACTGATCAAAGCGGTGATGTCTCGTTATATGAATGAGCTTTCTCCGCGTTTAGAAGCCTCTTTATCTGTTATATGTCAGCAAACGACGCCACCAGATCTGGTTGAGGTCTTTTCAGCTTTTGTTGAACCTTTATTATCGCTCAATGTTTTTAAAGAAAACGGCACCAGTAATTTTTTGCAGTTATTAGGGCGAGGTTATACCGACAGTCAGGGGTTTTTACGCTGGTTTTTAACCACTCAATATCCAGGGGTTATCGAAAACTTTGTTACTGCAGTGCAGCGTGCTTATCCTGAATTAACCGCAGAAGATATTTTTTGGCGTTTGCATTTTACTATGGGGACTGTGGTGTTCACTATGTCTTCAAGTGATGCATTAATGGATATTGCGCAAAATGATTTTGCTCAGGACGTAGCGATTGAAGATGTCATTCAAAAGGTGATCCCTTTTGTTGCTGCTGGTGTTGGTGCTCCGTTAGCAAAGTAATTCCATTACTAATATAGAGAATCTTGCTTTGTAATTTGGCGTTTATTCGTTACAGTAGTGCCAAATAATATAACAATGCGCGAGTTATGGGTCCTATCATGATGGACGTGCTTGACACGTCACTGTCCGAAGAAGATAAAGAGATTCTTCAACACCCTCTAGTTGGGGGATTAATTTTATTTTCACGTAATTTTCACTCTCCGACACAAATAGCTCAGTTAGTGAGCAGTATTCGTCAAGCGGCAAATAAGCCGTTACTGATCGCAGTTGACCATGAAGGTGGCCGAGTACAACGTTTTCGTCAGGGGTTTAGTCAGATCCCGGCAATGGGAGAGTTATTTCCGGCAGCTCAAAATAATATTGAAAAGGCTAGCCAGTTAGCGTATCAGTGTGGTGCCTTGATGGCACTTGAAGTGCAGGCGGTGGACATAGATATTAGTTTCGCCCCGGTATTGGACATTAATGGCATTAGTGAAGTGATAGGTTTACGCAGTTTTCATGCTGATCCTCAATTAGTGATCTCGCTAGCGCAAGCGTTTATTAATGGCATGCACTCGGTTGGCATGAAAGCAACGGGTAAGCATTTCCCCGGTCATGGTAGTGTTAAAGCGGACTCTCATATTGATTTACCTATAGATAATCGTGATTTTTCTGCTATCACCGAGCTGGATTTATTGCCATTTCAGGCAATGATTGCCAGTGGCCATGTGGATGCTTTAATGCCAGCTCATGTGATTTATCCTGATGTCGATGATAAATCTGTCGGTTTTTCCACTATCTGGTTACAAGAGATACTGCGTAAGCAGCTTAACTTTAACGGTGTGATTTTTAGTGATGATTTATCGATGGAAGCGGCATCGTCCATTGGCGGCTATATTGAACGTAGCGAAGCGGCGCAGCAGGCAGGCTGCGATATGTTATTGTTGTGCAATAACCGTCAGGCTTGTATTGAAGTATTAGATTCAGCCAACTTAGTTATAGATAACAGCAGTAGTGAGCGGATAACACAGATGCTCAAAGGTCAAACTATGTCCTGGTTGCAGATGCAGCAAAGTGAGTTATGGCAACAATTATCATCAAGTCTTGCCCAACAGTTGTCATAGTTACTTATCAAATTAAAGCGTATAAAAATGAAGCATAAATCCTTAATTATTATTGCCGCGCCAGTTATTGCCTGGCTTAGTTATTTAGCCTTAAGTTTAGCTGGGTTAGCTGATAAACCTGCGATTGCCGCGGCGATTACCTTGCTAACGGTGATCTGGTGGGTGACTGAAGCTATTCCTATTCCAGCGACATCGTTAGTCCCATTCGTGTTACTGCCATTTTTTGGTGTTGTCGATCATAAAACGGTCGCATCATCGCTTGGCAGTCACGTTATCTTATTATTAATGGGGGCTTTTATGCTCTCCAAAGCAATAGAAAAAAGCGGTACTCACGAACGACTTGCCGTTTACATGGTGAGAATTATCGGGGTCAGTAGTGCGCGGCGGTTAGTATTAGGTTTTATGTTGGCGGCTGGTATTCTAAGTATGTGGATTTCTAATACCGCCACTACCTTGATCATGTTACCGATTGCCTTAGCCGTGTTGGCACATGTTGATAATCCCAGGTTAGCGACGGCGCTGATTTTAGGTATTGCCTATGCAGCCAGTGTCGGCGGTATTGGTACGCCGATAGGCACACCTCCTAATGTTATTTTTATGGGGATTTATGAAGAGCATACAGGTAAAGAATTTGGTTTTTTATCCTGGATGAAAATTGGTGTGCCTGTGGTGATAATCGCATTGCCAATCATGGCGTTATGGCTAACTCGTAATATTAAACTGCAACAGCAAATTGTTTTACCTGAACTCGGTCAGTGGCGTGAAGAAGAAAAACGCACTTTATGGGTGTTCGGCTTAACTGCATTGTTGTGGATCACCCGCAAAGAACCTTTTGGTGGCTGGAGTGAGCTGCTTGATATGCCGTTAGCGGGGGATAGCACAGTGGCGTTATTTGCTGTGGTTTTGATGTTTATCATTCCTAACGGTAAAGGTAGTCGATTACTGAATTGGGACAGTGCGAAAGAAATTCCTTGGGGGATGCTATTGCTGTTTGCAGGTGGTATCGCCATTGCCAAAGGTTTCGTCGCATCGGGGCTCAGTGATATTTTAGGCAACTGGTTAACGTCATTGGCAAGCCTGCCAGCAATATTGATGATTTTAGCTATCTGTTTATTTGTCACTTATTTAACCGAAATCACTAGTAACACCGCGACTGCGACTTTATTGATGCCAATATTAGCGGTGGCGGCAATTTCCTCGGGGTATGAGCCGATGGTGTTTATGATCCCTGCGGCGATGTGCGCTAGCTGTGCCTTTATGTTGCCGGTGGCGACTGCACCGAATGCCATTGCGTTTGGTACCGGTAAGATCACTATTGCGCAAATGGTAAAAGAAGGGGCTATTTTGAGCTTTAGCGTTTCGCTCTTGATTGGCTGTATTGTTTATTGGTTACTGATAGCTTAAAAAAACGCCTTAGCAAAAGCTAAGGCGAAAAAAGTTTAGAGCATGCTCTAATATCATCTAGAGATCACTAAATTAATAAATCGGCAAATAGCGAGCAATTAATTAAGTAGGGTTAGCATAAGCGAAGTACATGACAGTTTTATGACCAAGCAAACAAAAAAACACTTAGCGAGTAAGAAAAAATTACAGCACTTTTATATTGCAGAAGAACAGTCGATTTATCTGCTCAGTCATAAAGATGCCACTAAATTAAAACAGTGGGTTGAACTATGTAAACAGCAACTGACTTTGCTAGGCTATCAAAATATTGTCTTGATCGGTAAAGGAGCGTTTGGTTTTGTCTTTGCTGGTGATGATGAGCACGGACAAGATCATGTCTTTAAGTTTTCCCGTATTAACTTACCCCAACATGTTCAGGATCGCTTAGCGGATGAAGCGGAAATTCAGGCGCAGCTTAACCATAGTCGTATCCCTAAAATTTTTGAATATTATAAGATCAAACGTCAATCGATAGTGCATATGCAGCGGGCACCAGGGATAGATTTAGAGCGTTATTCTCACTTACATGGTCCTTTGCCACCTGAGCTGGTGATGAACATTACCTTGCAGCTGGCAGATATTTTACGTTATTTACGTAATGTGACGTTGCATGCTAAGGGCAAGCCTTATGTCCATGGTGATATTAAACCGTCGAATGTGATTTACCATGAGCCAAGCGGCAAGGTCTATTTGGTAGATTGGGGCTCAGCGGTCACGGCGCAGTTAGATATTTATGGCCAAACTACGGCGAATAATATTATGGATTTGATGAGTAGCGATCTGCAAAATTCTAATGCCAGGTTAGGCGATGTCTACTTTATTGGGCCGGAACAAATTAGCGGGGAGATGTCATCTCCCCGATTTGACGAGCAGGGGCTGGCAGCTACTATTTATGCGCTGGCTTCCGGCCAGTCTTGTCGTTATGGCCATCAGGTGATCACCCCTAACTCATTAGGCTTGCCGAAAACCTTAGCAAAAATTATTACCGCGATGCTAAGTGACAGCAAAATAACGCGTGAACAAGCGGGTGATTATTTATTTGCTCACCTTGGTTTATTAAAAAATACTGTGCTTGCGGCTCAGCCGACCTTACCTAAAATAGAACCTTTGATCCCGGTTTGGTGTAAACCCAGTGATCAGGAAGTCGATACTGTGGTTTATGGTTCACGTAAATCGTTTTTGCGAGAAGAAAGCGATCAAGATGACTTATCGGATATCGATGATGCACAACTAGAAAAGTATTATAAAAACTATCTGATGGGAATGGGGGATACTGAAAAAGCCTTTATTGCTGCCGTCAGCCGCTTAGGTAATTTCCCTGTGGTTGGTGGGTTAGCGATCCGCTGGGAAAAAGACGGGGTCTATATTGACTCGAATTTAACCTTATTTGACAGTGCGTTAAAAACCTCATTTCAGAGTGCCGTGAATAATATGATCCGCTTGGCGCAAGGAATTTTTCGTGTCGGTGTTTTTAAAAGTTGTCTGTTTAATGCCCGAAATACCTTACATATTGAGCGGGAAAATAGTAAACAGCCGTTTGCTGCTAGTGCTGAACAGTTTATTCCGTTTGAAGTCAGTGATGTGCCAGATGTTGAAGATGTTACTCGGCTGCATTCTTATTTTGAAGATGGTAAAGATCCCGATGAGTATTTGTATTTGCCGGATGAAATAATGGCGGTGCTGGCGCAATTAAACCTTATTCATCATACCGGCTGTATTATTTTTGAAGTATTGCCAACCCATTTGAAAATTCATAGCTATTTAATGTTGCTTAATCACGATAAAGAGCGAGAATTTAGTCAGTGTCTGGAACAGTTATTACAGTTGCTGCCAACCATTACTGGACAGGGAATTTCTGGTTTTATGAAGCTGCCTTATAAAGATACCCGCTTTTTTGAGCATATTAGCTGTTTGCCTGAAAAATACTATCCGGCAAACCCAAAGCGGGGCAGAAGCGAATTAACGGAATAATGAAAGGAGCAGAAAATGAGCGAGCAATTGCAAGAAATGGCCTGGTTAGATTTATCCGTCTCAAATGCAGAGCTGGCTAAAGGTTTTTATCAGCAGGTGATTGCTTGGTAAGCACAGCCGGTATCGATGGGAGAGTACGATGATGTTACCATGTTATCGTCATCCTTAGGCTAGGCTGTTGCGGGAACTAGTCATTGAGATTAAAACCATGGGCCAGGATAAGTACGTAGTGATCAAAGATCTTGCCGGTGCAGCCTGTGCTCTATATCAAAAAGCTAAGGAGTATTAATGTCAACAAGTTTACCTATTTATCAAATTGATGCCTTTGCTAAACAAAGGTTTCAGGGCAATCCCGCTGCAGTTGTACCTTTAACTCATTGGCTCAGCGATGAGTTGTTGCAGGCAATTGCCCAGGAAAATAATTTATCGGAAACTGCGTTTTACCTGCGAAACGGTGAGCAATACCAGCTCCGTTGGTTTACCCCTGCAGCAGAAGTCGATTTATGTGGTCATGCGACATTAGCAGCGGCCGAAGTGATATTTAACTATAGCGATCATACTGAGGATTCAATTACCTTTTCCAGTCGCAGTGGTCCGTTAACCGTGACTAAAACAGCGCAGGGGATGTTGATGGATTTTCCTGCGACACAGCCTGAGGAGATTAAAGCACCTGCGCATTTATTAGCGCCAGATGTTCAAGGTGTCGTCGAGGTTGTTGCTGGGTTTGATTATATCATTGTTATGGAAAATGAGCAGCAGGTAGTTGATTTTCAGCCTGATTTTCTTGCTTGGCGCCAGTTAGATTTACGCGGTGTAGTGATCACAGCGCCTGGCGAGCAGAATGATTTTGTATCTCGCTGTTTCTTTCCTAAACTCGACGTTAATGAAGATCCAGTTACTGGTTCGGCGCATTGCCAGCTAGCGCCTTACTGGGCGAAAAAATTAGCTAAAACTCACCTAAATGCCAAGCAATTATCTGAACGTAGTGGTGAAGTGATTTGTCAGATTAAGGAACAACGGGTTGAACTGATCGGTCAGTGTGTGGCTTATCTTAAAGGTGAAATCAGCATTTAGCTTTTGTTTGTCTAATTATCTTAGGGATTTAGCTATCTATGATAGAAATTTTTGCTGGCAAAACTGCGCTTAACACGATTAAAGAACAAGGTTTTAAGCAAGAGCTGTTTTCCACTTTTCTTGGTGCCAGTGGTGGGCCTAAATGGTTTATCTTGTATCAGCTTGACCGCTATTTGTTTGGCGAGTTTTTTCATGGTCGGACTCAAACGCTCAATATCCTAGGCTCAAGTGCTGGCGCATTTCGTGCCGCTTGTTTTGCACAAGAGGATCCGGTCGCGGCGATTGAACGTTTAGCGACTCACTATTCGCAAACCGTTTATTCTGCTAAGGCAAATGCCGCTGAAATCACGACAAAAGCGAAAGAGTTATTGGCGTTGATGCTGGGTGAGCATGGTGAGCAGGAAATCATTAATAACCCAATATTTAAAGCACACTTTATTGTTGCTAAAAGTAATGGTTTTACTGCCAGTGAAAATAAGTGGTTGCAGGGGGCGGGTTTGTTTGCCAGTTATGGCCTCAATCGGCTTAATC